>NZ_JBYTEA010000015.1:0-102465 GCF_058791995.1 Bacillus sp. EB106-04-02-XG92 | reverse complement strand
TCAAAATTCCCAGAAGGATATGAAGTAAGCTATTGTGATGGAATTGATGGCGCATACAAAGGCAGTATTAACTCAAAGGAACCTCTCACAGTATTCTTCCGTAAAGAAGGCTGGATTGATATTGGTGGGAATCGTTGGACACCAGAGAAACACTTTGACATTGTAGATATTCGATAAAAACAACTCTGTTAGGAGTTGTTTTTTTATTCTTAAATTTTTATAGGGGAAAGAAGGAAAATGGAAATGAAGAAAATTGCAGATTTATCTCATCACAACAATTCAATAAATTGGGCTGCAGCTAGTAAGGAGCTAGACCTTGCTATTATACGTGTACAATATGGGTCAAGGACAATTGATAAACGTTATAAAGAGTATGTGCAAGGTTGTAAAGACTATGGTGTTCCATTTGGACACTATGCTTATGGATGTTATGTAAGTGTTCAGGATGCTATTGTAGAAGCAAATGATTTTATGGCGCGCGCTGATAAAGAGGCAAAATTTTTAGTATTAGATGTAGAAGATGATACTTTAGCAAGTTGTGGAGCGGCTAACTTAGCAAAAGCTTCTCAGGCATTTATTGATACGTGCCGTGCAGCAGGCTGGAAAGTGGGACTATATGTATCACACCACATGTATACAAGCTATGGACTAAATACTGTGAATGCGGATTTCCTTTGGATTCCACGTTATGGAAATAAACCAGCATATAGTTGTGATTTATGGCAGTATACAGAAACTGGTAATCTTGCAGGCGTAACTGGTAATGTAGATTTAAATTATTTAAACGGTGAAAAATCTCTTGAATGGTTTACAGGTAAGGGTGGCGCTGTTGGTACACCACAACCAGAGGGGATTGGAATGGCAAGATCAATATACTGGGAAGGCTATGGCATTAACTATCATGATAGACCACACGGTAAATATCTGGGGGACTTCACAACAGCAGCAGAAGTATTATATTGGGATGCGTACTGGGGAGAAGATAATGATGTTTGGTTAGATTTAGGTAGAAGTCGTTGGGTAAAGGCAGAGCATTATTATTGGAGACCCTTCAAAGCAATATCAAAATTCCCAGAAGGATATGAAGTAAGCTATTGTGATGGAATTGATGGCGCATACAAAGGCAGTATTAACTCAAAAAAACCTCTCACAGTATTCTTCCGTAAAGAAGGCTGGATTGATATTGGTGGGAATAGTTGGGCACCAGAGAAACACTTTGACATTGTAGATATTCGATAAAAACTCCAGTAGTAACTGTTTTTGTATTTTATAAAGTTATGACATAAAAGATAGCTTTAGTAAGAATTATAAGACAGAGAGAGCGATAAGGACATATTGGTGTTAAAAGATGATAAAAGATTAGAGTCACTCGAATGAGTAATTATTTAGATTAGAAAAGGAGTGAGAATAATAGAAGAACAGATCTTAAATTCAATGATTCAACAAGGAGCATTCGCAGCTTTATTTGTGTGGATGCTGTTTACTACGCAAAAAAAGAATGAACAGCGTGAAGAACAATATCAAAAAGTTATTGAAAAAAATCAGCAGGTCATTGAAGAACAAGCAAAAGCATTTAGTTCGTTATCGAAGGATTTATCAGATGTTAAACAAAAAATCTTGGGAAACGGGGATGAGAAATAAAATATAATATTAAATTATTTGTCGCGTATGCAGGTTTCCCAGTAAAAATTCGACTACTATAGATAAATGAAAAAAAGCCCTAATACCGCTAAGTATTGGGGCTTTTTTCATTAATCTATAGTGAATACGGTTATGGTTGATTCTTCAAGAGGAAAGAGTGAATGAATTTCAATATTAATGTAAATGAAATGAAACCTGGAATGATGTTTAGTGATAATACGTTCTTATTCAAGAGTTCGTTTATTCATTTTCTAAATCTAAGGAATATATATAGTTGAGTACCTTGCAATAAATAATACCAAGTGGTATATTATGGATAAGTAAGGTACCGTGTATTGAACAGTACTGAAATGAGAAAGGGGGATTGTCCTTGAACGTTCAGTTTAAAAAAGGTGTGTTAGAACTATGTGTACTTGCACTTGTGAAACGTAAGGATTGTTACGGTTATGAACTAGTTCAGCAAATCTCAAATAAATTTTTAATATCGGAAGGGTCAGTGTATCCTTTGTTACGTCGTTTAACGAAAGAAGGGTATTTTCAAACGTATTTAAAAGAATCTACGGAGGGGCCACCTCGTAAATATTATCAACTAACTGAGCAAGGGGAAACGCAACTGAATTTGTTAGTAACAGAGTGGCGTGATTTTGCAAAAGGCGTACAAGAAATTATTGAAGGGGTGGAATGGGATGAGTAAAGAACAGTTTCTTAAAGAATTATCAAGTCATCTTAGAAAGTTACCGGAAGAAGAGAGGAAAGATATTTTATTAGATTATGAAGAGCATTTTCAGTTTGGTAAAGAAGAGGGGAAAACTGAATCGGAAATAATAAAGGGTCTTGGCTCGCCAAAAGTAATTGCGAAAGATTTACTTGCTTTGTATCGCTTTGATGAAATGAAAAAGGACCCATCTACTTCGAATATAACAAGAGCTGTCATGGCAGCGATTGGACTTAGTTTGTTTAATTTCATTATTGTATTAGGTCCGTTAGTCGCAATTATCGCTTTTATATTTTCCTTTTGGGTTGGTGGGATTGCTAGTGTAGTGACACCATTTTTTGTTATTGGAAAAGTATTTATGGGTACATTTATATGGTTAGATGTATTCGTAAGTATAACGTTTGTTGGGATAGGTTTGTTGTTATGTATTGTCGCTTATTATAGTACGATGTGGTTTAAAAGGTTATGTGTACGTTATGTAATATGGAACTTCAAAATGATAAAAGGGGAGTAGATGATGAAAAAAATATTGTTAGCAGCAATCGCTTGTATCATTATTGGAGTAATCGGGATTTCACAAACATATGAAAAAGCAGTACAAACTGCGGAAAAAGGAAACAAGGAAGATGTTATTAAAAACGAAACATTAAAAAATATAGAAGTTAAGTTAGATGCTGGGGATATTGTCGTCCAAAAATCTCCTGATTCTTTTTTTTATGTAAAGCAATCAGGAGATGCACGTAAACAAGAGATTCGTATTGCTGAAGATGGTGACACATTAAAAATTATTGGGGAAAGAGAAAAAGGTGCTTCATTTAATTTTTCGTTTTACGATTTTAGGTTTCAAACGTCTACAGTGACTCTCCTTGTGCCTGAACGCTCTTACGAAGAGATAAAAGTAAATTCATCTGCTGGACAAATAGAAATAAGTGATGTAAACAGTGATCATGTAACTGCTGGGGCACTCGCCGGAGAAGTAGCTTTGAAACATGTTACAGCAAAAAGTGTGGAAGGATCTTCAAAAGCTGGTGAGGTAAACTTTAAAAAGGTAATAGGGAAAGTAACAGCGAAAACGGCTAGTGGAGAAGTGCATATTATGGATCATGATCCTAAATATGATGTAGAGGCAAGTTCGACCGCTGGGGATGTGGATATTACTTTATTAGAAAAACCACAAGATGCAGTTATAACTGGGCAAAGCGCTGCTGGCGAAGTAATGATTTTTAATGAAGAAAATAAAAATATAACGATTGGCAAGGGTAGTAAAAAGATTAGCGGTAAAACAGCTGCGGGCGATGTGACGATTGAAACGCGTTCATAAGAAATAGAATGTATGAAAATCTATCAAAATACAAAAAAAGAAGATAATTACCGTATGTAAATAAGGTAATTATCTTCTTTTATATTCTTAATGTAAATCACGATATACGCCAATTACTTTACCGATAACTGACACCTGTTTTAAAATGATAGGTTCTAATGAAGAGTTTTCCGGTTGTAGACGGAAATGGTCTTTTTCTTTATAGAAACGTTTAACAGTTGCTTCGTTATCTTCTGTTAAAGCGACTACAATTTCACCATTATATGCAGACTGTTGTTGGCGAACGACAACTAAATCTCCATCGAAAATACCAGCCTCAATCATACTATCTCCAGAAATACGTAACATAAACACTTGGTCTGCTCCAGCGACAATGCTAGCTGGAAGTGGGAAGTGATCTTCTACACTTTCAACTGCTGTAATCGGTAATCCAGCAGTAACTTTTCCGACAATTGGAACTTGAATAACAGATTGTGTTTCTGCATCCATTCGATCGTCACTTAAAATTTCAATTGCTCGTGGTTTTGTTGGGTCGCGTCGAATATATCCTTTTTCTTCTAGTCGTGATAAATGTCCGTGCACTGTAGAACTAGAAGCGAGGCCGACTGCTTGACCAATTTCACGTACGGAAGGTGGATATCCTTTTTCTTGTACTTTTAGCTTAATAAAGTCGAGAATGTCTTGCTGGCGTTTCGTTAACTTTTCCATGTTTTCTAACACCTCGTTTTCTTTCATTTTTCTTATTAATAAGTATAACATGCGAAAAAACATTCTACAAACATAAGTTCGAACAAAAGGCGAATTTATGTTACACTGGAGGGAAATAATAGTGAGAAAGAGGGGTTCATAATGAATGCAATTATTTATGCGCGTGTGAGTACAACGAAAGAAGCGCAAGAAACGTCATTATTACGTCAAAAAGACGAATTATTGCATTTAGCTGAGCGCTATCAAATGAATGTTACTAAGGTGATTGAAGAGCAGGCGAGTGGCTATACAATTGAACGTGACGGCATATTAGAAGTGCTTGATACAATTCGAGATGAACAAATTGATGTGTTACTCATACAAGATGAAACGCGCCTTGGTAGAGGGAATGCAAAAATTGCATTAATGCACTGTTTACATAAAGAGGGAATAAAAGTATACACGCATACGCATAATGGAGAATTACAATTGTCGGATTCTGATTCGATGGTATTAGATATTATCGGTATTGTTGAAGAGTACCAAAGGAAGATTCATAACTTGAAAATTAAACGTGGTATGCAACGAGCAGTAGAAAAAGGCTATCGTCCAGAAAATAATTTAAAGAATCGTCATTTAAGTGTAGGGCGAGAGAAGAAAGAAGTACCGATTGAGGAAATTGTACGTTTGCGCAAGAGTGAACTTACTTTCGAGGAAATTGCAGCGACGCTTCGCGGCTTTGGGCATAACGTTTCAAAAGCGACGGTACATCGTAGATATGTAGAGTATACGAAGCAATTGCTTGATAAAGAAGAGTAACTATTGTATGATAATAATCAGTTTTGATTAGAAGGGGGATTCGAGATGCTTAGTCACGAACTCGTTGAACGCATTAACTTCTTAGCGAAAAAAGCAAAAGCTGAAGGTTTAACTGAAGAAGAACAACGTGAGCGTCAATCGCTACGTGAACAATATTTAAAAGGATTTCGTCAAAATATGTTAAACGAACTTAAAGGAATTAAAGTCGTTAACGAACAAGGTACAGACGTTACACCGGCGAAATTAAAAGCTTTAAAAAAGCAAGATAATGCAAAATTAAACTAAAAGATGGGCGAAGCCCATCTTTTTTATTTATTACATTCTTTATTTAATAACTTTCCAGTTGTTATTAACTGTTGCCTCTATCTTTTTGTGTTTCAAAATATAATTAGCGATCAGTTCAGACATATCTGTTGGTATGTCTTTTATTACGGGCTTATTTTGGAACATAAAGAAGTTTCCTCCGCCGCTAGCGCGATAATTATTCATAACGACGTCATATTCTTCATCCATATTAAGGGGGATGCCTTTGCATTGTAAAGATTCTACTCTCTCGCCAATAGGTTTGGAAATGTTTAATACGTACGAAATCCCTTCCCACATATCGTAATTATAGTGTTGCGGCTTTGGTTCTATGAAGGTAGGGTTTACGATAATATCTCCATCTGTATGTAATGTGAAATAAGAAGCAGAGAGTTCAAGGGCATCTTTTATATCTGCTCCAGTTATTCTAATTACTTGTAATGTATTTGGATAAATATAATTAGAAACGATGTCACGCATTGTTACATGATTAGGAAAACCTGGAGATGTATTATGAAATAAGCTTGTACAAGAAATAGAAACATTAGCTATCTCCATCTGTATGTTATTTATAAATTCAATAAAAGGATGGTCTTGCAAACGAGTTTGCATAGCATCTGAAATTTGCATGTCACCGTGGATGGTTCCAATAGGTTGATCGAGCCAATTTTGTGTTTTCTCTTCATAATCGGCAACTAAGGAAAGAATATGTTGGTCCGCCGCAATTTCTTGCACGGGCAATAATTGTGAATAACTCTCTTTTTTCACCCATTTTTGTTCTGTTTTTTCAAATGTTACTGTTATTTTTCCAACGGAGTGTCCATTGCATCCGGTCTGTAAAATTGTTACACCGTTTATTACGGTATCAGCGATTTCTCGGTGTTGGTGGCCTGTTAGCAAAATATCTATTCCTTCAATTTCATGACACATAGCATACCCTTGGTTTTCACCTGTTAAAACTTCAGTCGGTACTCCGGTTTGTAAATCCCGTTCAAATCCCCCATGATACGCTACGACTAATAAATCTGGTTTCTCGTGTTCACGAATGTAAGAAACCCAATTTTGTGTTGTTTCTAATGCATCTTCAAATTGTAAGTCTTTAATGTGATGGGGTTGTTCCCAATTTGGAATATAATGCGTTGTTACCCCTAAAGTAGCAATTTTTATATTTGATTCAATATGTTTTATTACATATGGTTTCCCGAAATAAGGTTTTTTACTGTTTTTATCTAAAATATTTGCTGATAAATACGGGAAGTTTGCAGTAGAAATAGCATTATTTAAGACATCAATTCCGTAATTAAATTCATGATTTCCAATCACTGCAGCATCATAACGTAAATAGTTCGCCAATAAAGACATTGGATTTTTCTTATCTTTTTCATATGTAGCGTAATGATAAGTAAAGGGTGTTCCTTGTATGAAGTCACCGTTATCAATTAATAGGACGTTTCTATTTTGGGAACGTTCTTTTTTTATAAGAGTAGAAATTTTAGCTAAACCAATTTCAGCTTTTGAGTTATCTTGGTAGTGAATTGGATAAACAGTACCGTGTATATCACTTGTTAATAAGATGTTTAAAGTTACAATTTGATTTTGATTCAATATCATTCACCTTTTCTATTATTATCTACTAGTTAAGCATATCAAATATATGAAGAGAATTTTAGTGAGAGTGTATAGAATGTGTAAAGATTCTGTAAATAAGCAATTATTAATAAAAATGTGTGATATATTTCTTCATGTTTAAGAAAGGTAATTTATAACAATAGAAATGGAGGCGTTAATATGTTTAAAAAAGTTTTTGCAATGAGTACGGCAGTTGTACTAGCGGTGGGATTATTAAGTGGTTGTGGAACGAAAGAATCAAGTGCAAGTAAAAATGAAGATACGAAAAAAGGTTATGTACCAAAGACTTTAAATGTTCAATTTGTTCCTTCTCAAAATGCAGATACGTTAGAGGCGAAGGCAAAACCACTTGAGAAGCTATTAAGTGATAAATTAAATATACCGGTAAAAGTTAGTATTTCAACGAATTACAATACAATTGTAGAAGCGATGGCATCTAAGCAAGTAGATGTAGGTTTTTTACCTCCAACAGCGTATGTGCTAGCACATGAGAAAAAGGCTGCAAACGTAATTTTACAAGCGCAACGTTTTGGAGTAGATGATGAAACAGGAGCACCTACAAAGGATTTAGTAGACTTTTATAAATCTGAGTTTGTAGTTAAGAAAGATTCAAACATTAATAGTGTAAAAGATTTAAAAGGTAAAAAAATTGGTTATCAAGATGTAACATCATCAGCGGGATATGTATGGCCTGCGGCTGTATTGTTAAAAGAGGGAATTGATCCGCTAAAGGATGTGAAACCTGTTACATTAAAAGGTCACGATCAGTCGCTTATTGCTCTTTTAAATGGTGATGTAGATGCAGCTGTTGTATTCCAAGATGCTCGTAATATTGTAAAAAAAGATTATCCGAATATATTCGATCAAACAAAAATAGTGAAATTTACAGAGAAGATTCCGAACGATACGATTTCAGTACGTTCTGATTTAGATGCAGAGTGGAGTAAGAAATTACAGGACGCTTTCATTGAAATAGGAAAGAATGAGGAAGGTCACAAAATCATAAAAGAAGTATATTCACATGAAGGATATGTTAAATCTGATGATAGTAAATTTGATATCGTTCGTGAATATGGAAAGAAAGTAAAAACGCAATAATACATATGGAAATGGTAGCTAACTGGAATGATATGTTTTCAGTTAGTTTGCCGTTTTGAATACATAGAAGGTAGGTAAGATGTGTGATATCGTTTCGAAATGTCTCCAAAGTGTATCCGAATGGTACAAAAGGATTAAATAATATAAATTTGAATATTCAAAAAGATGAATTTGTTGTAATGGTAGGGCTGTCAGGGGCTGGAAAGTCTACACTTCTCAGATCGGTAAATCGACTTCATGAGATTACAGAAGGCGAAATTATGATTGAAGGGGAGTCTATTACTGCAGCGAAAGGAAAAGGCTTACGACGCATGCGCCGAGATATTGGTATGATTTTTCAAAGTTTTAACCTTGTAAAGCGATCAACGGTATTGAAAAATGTATTAGCTGGCCGTGTTGGGTATCATTCAACACTGCGTACAACGTTAGGTCTATTTCCAAAAGAAGATTTGGAGCTTGCTTTTCAATCGTTAAAAAGGGTGAATATTTTAGAAAAAGCATATGCGAGAGCTGATGAATTATCAGGAGGACAACAGCAACGGGTATCGATTGCTAGAGCATTAGCGCAAGAAGCAAAAATCATATTGGCAGATGAACCTGTTGCATCGTTAGATCCGCTAACAACAAAGCAAGTATTAGATGATTTGAAAAAAATCAATGAAGATTTTGGAATTACAACAATTGTAAACTTGCATTCTATTGATTTAGCTAGGCAATATGCGACACGCATTATTGGATTACATGCAGGAGAAATTGTTTTTGATGGTTCAGTAGAAGAGGCAACGGATGAAAAATTTGCTGAAATTTATGGAGACGTAACGCAGCAAAGTGAATTGTTAGAGGTGGCAGTTAAATGAGTGACGTAACGATATATTCGAAATCGATACCGAAGCCGCCGAGTAAGTTGAAACATATGTTAACGTTTCTTCTAGTCATTTTACTGTTGTGGGGAAGTAGTGTACAGGTTGACGCATCATTTTCAAAACTAGTAATTGGTTTTCCTAATATGATGGATTTATTAAAAGAGATGGTGCCGCCAGATTGGAGTTATTTTCAAGTTATTACAACAGCGATGTTAGATACAATACGTATGGCGATTATTGGGACAACTTTAGGAGCGATTTTAGCTATTCCACTGGCACTATTTGCGGCAAGTAATGTGTTTACTAGTACATTCTTGTACGGTCCAGCTCGATTGGTTTTAAATTTTATCCGAACGATACCAGATTTATTATTAGCGGCAATTTTCGTAGCTACTTTTGGAATAGGACCACTTCCGGGTATTTTGGCTCTTACTTTTTTCTCAATTGGGCTTGTGGCAAAATTATTGTACGAGTCAATTGAATCAATTGATCCAGGTCCATTAGAAGCGATGACAGCAGTAGGAGCAAATAAAGTACAATGGATTATGTATGGGGTAATTCCGCAAGTGAAAGCACATTTTGTCTCCTATGTTCTTTATACATTTGAGGTGAACGTACGTGCAGCAGCTGTTTTAGGTTTAGTAGGGGCTGGCGGTATTGGATTATATTATGATCGTACACTTGGATTTTTACAATATGAACAAACTGCCTCTATTATTATCTATACTCTTGTTGTTGTATTGTTAATTGATTATGTAAGTACATTGTTGCGGGAGAAATTATAATGAGTAAAACGACGTTAATCGTACCAAAACCGAAGAAACCGAGTATGTATCGCTGGATTATTTTTATAGCACTTACATTTGTATATGTATGGGCTTTTTCAGGAGTACCGTTAGAAGGAATCAAAGATACGGCGGGAGAAATTACAAAAGCAATTATGACAGGTGTATTGAATCCGGATTGGTCGTATGTATCTTTGCCAGATGGTGAAGATTTAGTACATGGTTTAATTGATACGTTGGCAATTGCGATATTAGGTACATTTATTTCTGCCTTTTTATCTGTTCCATTCGCTTTTTGGGCAGCAACGAATATAAGCATTGGGAAATTAACTTCAGGAACTGGAAAATTTGTACTTAGTTTTGTTCGTACATTCCCTGAATTAGTTATGGCTCTTTTATTTATAAAAGCTGTTGGACCAGGCTCTTTTGCCGGAGTTCTAGCTTTAGGGTTACACTCTATTGGGATGTTAGGAAAACTATATTCAGAAGGAATTGAAAATATAGACAAGGGACCGACGGAAGCGTTAATAGCAACAGGCGCGAATCGCTTTCAAATACTTTGGTATGCAGTATTACCGCAAGTATTACCCGATTTTCTATCGTATACGTTATACAGGTTCGAAATTAATGTACGATCCGCTGCTATTTTAGGTGTTATTGGAGCAGGGGGGATTGGTACGCCTCTCATTTTTGCACTGAGTTCACGCAATTGGTCTCGTGTGGGAATTATTTTATTGGGTATCATTTTAATGGTAATTATCATTGATTATATTTCAAGTTCGATACGAAAGAAAATCGTATAAGTTATTTTAGAAGCACCTACAAAAGGTGCTTTTTTTTATATAATTAAGAATAATGAATGTAGACATTATGGAAAAACAGGGGGGATATTTTGGCTTTACAACATGATTTTGTATTTGTTTCAAATGAAAAAAAAGGATTAGATTTTAAAGGTATAGATTGGATTGAACTTTGTTTGTTATATAAAGAAGAGGCAACGATAGATGAGTGTGTTGTATTAAGTGATGAGCTAATCGTATATCTATTAGATTTCATTCATTGGATTCCGACCTATTATCCAGCGAAAAGAGCAGAAGGATTTGGAATTCATTATTATGGTATTACAAAAATAGAACAGCGAGGGGCAGTGATAGCAGAACAGTTATTTTGTTCGCTCGTTAGCATGTTTTCTTTAGCGCCAGAAATAATCGAATTGACAGGACAGTTTCAATGGGAAAATGATAATAATACGGATGGAGAATATGAAAGATACGTATTTAATCGAGATAAATTATGCCAAGACTTACGGTCGTTTATTTTTTTTGCTTCGTAGAGTGAAAAATGGGGAAGGATATATTTTGCATTATGGAATTTAAAATTGATGAATAAATATACAGATAATTCCCTTTCTTTTTAAAATAAAAACAATGAAAAAGTATGTCATATTGAATGCCCATACATTCCTGAAATCATTGATTTTTTTATAAAAAACCAAAAAAATATCAACATATTTGTCGATACATGTTGTATAATCTTGCGTGGGAAGCTATCATATAAATGTATAAAACGTTTACTAATATAAGCGAAGGGAAGAATAGCATGTCACATTCAATCGAACAACTTTCTATCAACACGATTCGCACATTATCCATCGATGCGATTGAAAAAGCAAACTCTGGTCACCCAGGAATGCCAATGGGTGCAGCACCAATGGCTTATACATTATGGACTCAATTTATGAAACACAATCCAAATAACCCAACGTGGTTTAACCGTGATCGTTTCGTATTATCTGCAGGTCATGGTTCAATGTTATTATACAGCCTACTTCACCTATCTGGTTATGATGTAACAATGGATGACTTAAAGAACTTCCGTCAATGGGGAAGCAAAACTCCAGGACATCCTGAGTACGGTCATACAGCTGGTGTAGATGCAACTACTGGTCCACTTGGACAAGGTATTTCAACTGCTGTAGGTATGGCAATGGCTGAAAGACATTTAGCTGCTAAATATAACCGTGATGCGTATAATGTAGTAGATCATTATACATACGCTATTTGTGGTGATGGAGATTTAATGGAAGGCGTTTCTGCTGAAGCATCTTCATTAGCTGCTCATTTACAATTAGGTCGTCTTGTTGTGCTTTACGATTCAAATGATATTTCATTAGATGGCGATTTAAATCGTTCATTCTCTGAAAGCGTAGAAGATCGTTACAAAGCATACGGATGGCAAGTAATCCGTGTTGAGGATGGAAACGATATTGAAGCTATCGCGAAAGCAATCGAAGACGCGAAAGCTGACGAAAAACGCCCAACGCTAATTGAAGTAAGAACGACAATTGGTTTCGGTTCTCCAAACAAATCAGGAAAATCAGCTTCACATGGTTCTCCACTTGGTGTAGAAGAAACAAAGTTAACGAAAGAAGCATATGCTTGGACAGCTGAGCAAGATTTCCATGTAGCAGAAGAAGTATATGACAACTTCCGTAAAACAGTACAAGATGTTGGTGAAACTGCGCAAGCAGAGTGGAATACGATGCTAGGTGAATATGCACAAGAATACCCAGAATTAGCAAACGAACTGCAATCAGCAATGAATGGTCTTCTTCCAGAAGGTTGGGAGCAAAACTTACCAACTTATGAATTAGGATCAAAAGCAGCGACTCGTAATTCTTCAGGTGCTGTAATTAATGCAATTGCAGAGTCTGTACCATCATTCTTCGGTGGATCTGCTGACCTTGCTGGTTCTAACAAAACATATATGAATAACGAAAAAGACTTTACAAGAGATGATTACAGCGGAAAAAATATTTGGTACGGTGTACGTGAGTTCGCAATGGGTGCAGCAATGAACGGTATTGCACTACATGGCGGTTTAAAAACTTACGGTGGTACGTTCTTCGTATTCTCTGATTACTTACGTCCAGCAATTCGTCTTGCAGCATTAATGCAATTGCCAGTAACGTATGTATTCACACACGACAGTATCGCTGTTGGTGAAGATGGTCCAACACATGAACCAATCGAGCAATTAGCAGCGCTACGTGCAATGCCAAATGTATCTGTTATTCGTCCAGCTGATGGCAACGAATCTGTTGCAGCTTGGAGACTAGCTCTAGAATCTACAAACAAACCAACTGCTTTAGTATTAACTCGTCAAGACCTTCCAACATTAGAAGGTGCAAAAGACGATACGTATGAAAAAGTAGCAAAAGGTGCATATGTAGTTTCTGCAAGCAAAAAAGAAACAGCTGATGTAATCTTACTTGCAACTGGATCTGAAGTAAGTCTAGCTGTTGAAGCACAAAAAGCTCTAGCAGCAGACGGCGTTGACGCATCTGTTGTCAGCATGCCATCTATGGATCGCTTTGAAGCTCAAACTGCTGAGTACAAAGAATCTGTATTACCAAAAGCAGTAACAAAACGTTTCGCAATCGAAATGGGTGCAACATTCGGATGGCACCGTTACGTAGGTCTTGAAGGAGATGTGTTAGGTATCGATACATTCGGTGCTTCTGCTCCTGGTGAGAAGATTATGGAAGAGTATGGATTTACTGTAGAGAACGTTGTTCGTAAAGTAAAAGAAATGCTTTAATGATTTTAGAAAAATCTCTCCAGCATGGAGAGGTTTTTCTATGTAAATGAGTTTTTTCGACAGAAAAAGTTTTTTATCTCTCCGCAGTCAGACAATCATTGCAAAATTTCTTCTATATAATGAAGAGAAAAGGTTGTCCAGATTGGGAGGCGAAAGATGAAAACGTATGAATTGTATTTAATTCAAGAGGATATTGCGAAGGCTTACTTTGGTCGTGAATATTTGTTTTTTGATTTATTTGCTCGATTTTCAGAATCTGGGTCCCTTTCGGAGAGAAAAGTGTTATATAAACAAATGATGTATATAACGATGCCATTACAAGTAATGAAAATTCATCATAAATTAGAACAAGCTTTGCGCGTTCTTGGTAAATATGATCGAACACATCATACACATACACTTTATACAGGAGCGGAATACGGCGAAATAATGGTGAAGCCACACTATATTCGTATGAATACCTCTGGAAATGTCTCTATGGAAACGACTTTCTTTGAGGTGTTAAGGAAGTGTGAATTAACATTTTTAGCTATGGATTATGAAAATACAAAGTACGGATGGCTGAATCCTCTAAAACAAGTACGAACATATGTGTAAAAAATGTCGAATTGTATCTTGTCTTATTGAAAAGGTTTTAGTACACTGTAAGGTAGACAACATGAAGGAGGAAAATATATGCCAATTTGGTTAGGTATTCTAGTGGGCGTAGTAGCACTAGTAGCAGGCGTGGCGTTAGGATTTTTCATTGCCCGCAAATACATGATGAACTACTTAGAAAAAAATCCACCAATTAATGAACAAATGTTAAAAATGATGATGATGCAAATGGGACAAAAACCTTCCCAAAAGAAAATCAATCAAATGATGAGCGCAATGAGCAAGCAACAAACAAAATAAGCGCTAAAAGACACTCGCTAAGAGTGTCTTTTCTTTTTGTTAGTTATAGAGTTTAAAACTTTTAAAAATTCTGTATCTTTGGTAAACTGAAAACATCGCTCATTTTAAGGGAGGAGGAGAAGAATGAAGGTATTTATTAATTTAGCGTGGTTTTTTAAACAGGAAAAACGAGCGTACATAATCGGAATTATTATGTTATTTGGTGTCGCGCTTCTTGAACTTGTAGCCCCGAAAGTACTAGGTATTGTAGTAGATGAAATTAGTAATGGAACATTAACATCTGAAAAATTGTTGAAGTGGGTTATTCTGTTAGTAGTTGTAGGGATTACTATGTACATATTACGTTATTTATGGCGTATTATGATTTTTGGATCTTCGTTAAAACTAGCTCGTCAATTACGGAAGAATTTATACGAACATTTTACGAAGATGAGTCCATCTTTTTATCAATCACGTCGTACGGGTGATTTGATGGCGCATGCGACTAATGATATTCAGGCGATTCAACAAACTGCTGGATCGGGCGTTTTAACACTGGTTGACTCATTAGCAGTTGGGGGATGTGTACTCGTAGCGATGGGTTTTACAATTAGTTGGAAGTTAACATTGTTAAGCTTAATTCCAATGCCGATTGTAGCGATTTCGACAAACTATTATGGAACGTTATTACATAAAAGGTTTCATAAAGCGCAGCAATCGTTTTCGGAAATCAATGATAAAGTGCAAGAGAGTATGAGTGGGATGAAGGTAATCCGGTCCCTTGGACAAGAGCAAGAAGATTTACAAGCATTCCGAAAAAAGTCAGAAGATGTTGTACATAAAAATATGTTAGTCGCACGTATTGATTCGTTGTTTGATCCGACAATCTCACTTATCGTTGGATTTTCTTTTTTAATTGCAGTATGTTACGGGTCGGTATTAGTTGTGAGAGGCGAATTAACTGTAGGTAATCTTGTTACATTTACAACGTATTTAGGTACCCTCGTTTGGCCAATGTTAGCGTTTGGATGGTTGTTTAATATTATGGAGCGTGGGCGTGCTTCGTATGATCGTGTAGAGAAAATACTCTCTCAAAAATCAGATGTCGTAAATAGAGAAGATGCTGTACATAAAGTAGCAAGCGGTGATGTGACATTTGCGGTTGATTCATTTTCATATAAGAAAAATGAATTGTTGCAGCTAATAGATGTTCACTTTGATTTGAAGAAAGGTGAAACACTAGGCGTTGTCGGCCGTACAGGTGCGGGGAAAACGACGTTATTAAAATGTTTAATCCGTGAGTATGATCATTTTAATGGTGAATTAAAAGTTGGGGAGCGGGATATTCGTGATGTAACACTTTACGGTGTTCGTTCTGCCATTTCATATGTGCCGCAAGATCATTTTTTATTTTCAGCGAGTATTGGAGAAAATATTGCCTTTGGAAAGGCGGATGCTACATATAATGAAATTACCCGTGCTGCAGAGATCGCTTGTATTCATAATGACATCCTCCAATTTTCAGAAGGGTATGAAACAGTAGTAGGAGAAAGAGGAGTTTCGTTATCTGGAGGTCAAAAACAGAGAATTTCTATTGCGCGTGCCTTATTAACAGATGCTGAAATTTTAATTATGGATGATTGTTTATCAGCAGTAGATGCAAAAACAGAAGAAACGATTTTAAGCGCATTAAAGAGGGAAAGAGCAGGGAAAACAACGATTATTACTGCTCATCGTTTAAGTGCAATTCAACATGCCAATCTTATACTTGTTGTGGATGATGGGCGAATTGTGCAACGAGGTACACATGAGCAATTAATGGAAGAAAACGGTTGGTATAAAGAAATGTATGAGAGCCAGCAGTTAGAAGCATTAGTCGAGAAAGGAGGCGTATGATGACTAAGAAGAAGCAGAGTGATTTAAGTAGGTTACTTTCTTATATGAAGCCATATAAAGGATTGCTATCTTTAGCATTTATCTTTTTAGTTGGTGCAACTGTAACCGAAATGATGGGGCCTTTTTTAATTAAACAATTTCTTGATGAACATTTAGTACCACGTAACTTTGATCAATCAGCACTTGTTACATTATTTGTAGTGTATCTTATTGCTCATTTATTAAAAGTATTATTTACGTATTTAGACTTATTATATTTTCAAAATATCGCTTTTAAAATTGTTCAAGATATGCGTGTGGAAGTATATGATCATGTTCAAAAGTTGTCATTAAGTTTCTTTGATCGTACGCCGATTGGTACGCTCGTATCGCGCATAACGAATGATACGGAAGCAATTAAAGATTTTTATGTAAGTGTATTGTCCACATTTGTCAAAAATGTAGTCTTTTTAATAGGTATTGTAGTAGCAATGTTTTTATTAAATGTAAAATTAGCTCTATTTTCTCTCGTATTAATTCCGATCATGTTTGCAATTATGGTGCTATATCGCCGGAAAAGTGCAGTTTTTTATTTAGAAGTACGTAATCAACTTAGCGTGCTAAATGCAAAGTTAAATGAGTCCATTCAAGGAATGAATATTGTTCAAGTGTTCAGACAAGAAAAGCGCATGAGAAAAGAGTTTGAAGAAGTGAATGATAAACATTATAGTGCAGGGCGACGTACGTTAAAGTTAGATGCGTTACTTTTACGCCCAGCAACGGATTTAGTTCATATTGTAGCTATTGCGTTAGTCCTTGGTTTATTTGGAATTGATGCTTTAAAGAGCCCTGTTGAAGTAGGAGTTCTATATGCCTTTGTTAACTATATACACCGTTTCTTCCAGCCTGTAAATGAGATGATGATGAAATTATCATTTTTCCAACAGGCACTTGTTTCATCATCACGTGTATTTCATTTAATGGATGAAAAAGATTTAGCGCCAGTTCAGAAAGGGGAGGGAAATCCTCAAGTCGTTAATGGAGATATTGAATTTAAAAATGTTACTTTTTCATATGATGGTAAACGAGATGTTTTAAAAAATGTATCTTTTCACGTGAAACAAGGGCAAACGGTTGCTTTCGTTGGACACACTGGTAGTGGAAAAAGTACCATTATGAATTTGTTAATGCGATTTTATAATATTAATTCCGGAAATATTGTAATAGATGGTGTAGATTTAGAGAAATTTACAGAACAAGAAATTAGAAAAAAAATAGGACTCGTGTTGCAAGATGCATTTTTATTTGCGGGAAATGTAAAACAAAATATACGTATGTATAATGAAGAGATTACGGATGAAGAAGTAAAAGAAGCAGCGCAATTTGTGCAAGCGAATACGTTTATTGAGAAATTACCAGAGCAGTATGAAACGGAAGTAGTAGAAAGAGGAGCCGCTTTTTCTAGTGGTCAACGACAATTAATTGCCTTCGCTAGAACGATAGCAACGAATCCGAAAGTATTAGTATTGGATGAAGCAACAGCTAATATTGATACAGAAACAGAAGATGCAATCCAAACAGCATTACAGCAAATGCGAAAAGGGAGAACGACTATAGCAATTGCCCACAGATTATCTACAATTCAAGATGCAGATCAAATTTTTGTTATGCATGATGGAGAGATAGTAGAAAGAGGAACACATCAAGAATTACTGAGTAAACAAGGGTTGTATTATAATATGTATTTACTACAAAATAAAGGAAGTTTACAAAAGGCCTTGTAGAATTACAAGGTCTTTTGACTGCGCATGAAATTTTTACAAAAAATATAAGGATAACATAGTATAATGGAGTAGAAATATGTATGGAAAATAGTAGGGAATGAAATGAAGGAGAAAAATATATGGATTATGTGCTAATGGGTGTAATTTTATTATTATTAGCTGCAGTATTCGTACTGTTTTATAAAAATAAACAGCTAGAATCAGAAAGCCAGCAAGTAGAATTTGAAAAGAAACAAGCAATTGAAACGTACGAAAATGAAATTGCAGCTACGGTTACAGAGTATAAAGAGCAACAAAATACATTGAAAAATATGGAGCAGAAAAAATACAATGATTTACAAATAAGTGCAGCTAGAGAACTTGAAAATATGCGGATGATGAAAAATCAATTAGCTGTGCAACATAGTAAAGAACGCAGTGAAATGCAAGAAAAACATAGTAACGAAATACATATGTTTCAAAAGTTAATTGCAGATTTGCGAGAGTATACGAAAAATGGAGCTGAAGTGAGCACACACGAAACATTACAATATATGAAGCGTGGTTTCGTAGAGCAAGGCATAATACTACATAATGAATTTCATATTATGCCGAATGTTTTTATTACAAATCAGCATGGAGGAAATGATCTTCGAATTCATCATCTCGTCTTAAGCAAGACGGGTATATATGTACTTGAGACGAAAGAATGGACAGGGCAATTAATTCATGGCATAACGAAAGAAAATGCTAGTATATATTCATTTATGATTGAGGAAATTGGCAAGTATCAACAAGAGATGGAGAAAGAAGAGACGTTTGCATACATTACAGGTGAAGATTCATTAACGATACAAGTGAAAAATGAAGGGAATCCAGTATATAGAGCGAAGAAACTATCGCATATTCTATACAATTGTTTGAAAGAAAAGCAAGTTGATATTGTAAAGGAAAACGTAAAACCGATTGTATATTTTTATAATGAGAGCGGGAAAGAAGTGCTAGATCTTTCTGAAGAAAAAACGCCGAGATTAAAAGATAGAGAGCAAATTGTAACGTTCTTCAGAAATGAGATCTTAACAGGGAAAGTAATATATACAGAGAAAGAGTTAGAAAAGCTTCGAGAAACTATTAATCGAATGAATTATATAATGAATTAAGAAGACGGGGTTATCACTTCGTACTATTTGGGAACTGAACGAGGCTTTATTCCTATAGATAGTGAACATCTTGTTTTACAATTTGATAGAGATGGTAAAGTTATGGAATATAAGGTGCAAAGAGATTAAAGAACCGTAGAGAAGCTATATATTATAGCTTCTTTTTATTTTTCAATATGTTACGGAAGGTAAGGAAGGATATTGAGTGGAATAAGGAATGAAAGCGGAGGTGATGCATATATATAGATGCATTGGGTTATTTTTATCGTGCATAAACGGGTAGCTCAATTGTTATCAATGCAGAGTGGACTGAAGCTCTACTGATTAAATTTTTACTGTATCATATTGTATAAATGAAAAGGAGGTAAGACGGTGAAAGCTATACCGACTGAAGCCCTGAGTAAAGAATTGATGGAAAGAGAAGGGGTTATATCTATTACAGTAAAAGAATTTGAAAAGATAGAAGTAGCTGGAGTAGTAGTCGCTGGTCCTGCGGTAATTTTGATTAATCAAGACTAAGTACATAGTATCGATTTAGAAAAGTATGAAAAGCATCCGCCCAGGGTGCTTTTTATTTGTATGGCTTTGAAGTGTTCACCAATTATGTATGTTATTGATGGAATAAAAATAATATAGCAAACTAATATGTTTTACGAATGAATTATGTAAGTAATTCATATTTCCCATATAAAAGGATTTGCTTTAATATAATGAGTGTAAAGTTCGAGTATTCGAAGTACTACTTGAATTATATCCCTATCCCTTTTCTAAAAATGCGAACAAGTTTTGCCCTATTCTATTCAATAATTAATTGCATAGAAATATATTGTTCGATGACCATTATGGAACGTACATAATGGAAAAATCCCGATCCTTAAAGAGGATGCCCCTAATCTTCATGTGAAAATATGATCGGATAAGAAAGCTGACCAATTTATGGTCGGCTTTCTTTTTGTTCAAAAGTTATTTCTTCTTTAATTTCCGTTTGCAATAATAAAGCTTTTCCGAAACGACGTTTACATTCCGCACGCACTTTTTCAATGGCTAGTAGCTGAGTAGTGGCGGGAACGGTTACGATAGCTTGGCGAGGTTTTCGATTTTCTTCACAAAAGACACATTCCACAACATATTTAGAAATCATATTTTCATCCTTCCGTTTTTCATTTCTAAGAAGGGATTGCCTTTGAAGTTGATGTAATCTTTCGTCATTGTTTTACTATTTTCCTCTTTTTTTCAAGGAGAAAATAAAAAAGAAGACGAATAGTAGTAGGGGAGGGATGTATATGGAAAGATGGATAGGTTGTGCAGCAGTATGTGTAAACGAAAGAAATGAAATTCTAATGGTGTTACAAGGACAAAAGGGTGAAGAAAAAAGGTGGTCTGTTCCAAGTGGCGGGCTTGAAAAGGGAGAGACACTAGAAGAATGTTGTATTCGAGAAGTTTGGGAAGAAACAGGTTACAATGTGGAAGTTGTAAGTAAAATATATGAAAAAGAAGGTATTACATACGGGGTTCCTGTATACGTCCATTATTATGTCGTTAAAACAATAGGTGGTAGTATGAAAATCCAAGATCCTGATGAATTAATATATGAAATTGCTTGGAAGAGGATAGATGAAATAAAGGAATTAACGCTATCTTTCCCGGAGGATTATGAGATTTTAAATACATATATAAATGAAAAAGCGAGTGTCTAGACACTTGCTTTTTAATGTATCCATGATAAGAAAAGCGGAACAATAACTAAACTAGCTCCTGCTGTTAAAAGCATAGATAAACTTGCAATTGTTCCTTCTACAGGGCCAATTTCGAATGCTTTTGAGGTACCGGTTCCATTTGCGCTCGTGCCTAACATAATGCCTTTTGCGAGCGCTGTTTTAATACGACATATACGTATGAGAGAAGGACCGAGCAATGCCCCTGTTAACGCAGTTAAAACAACAAATACGGCTGTTAATTGTGACATACCACCGATCATTTCTGAAATGGCCATTGCAATTGGTGTCGTTACAATATGAGGTGCTAAACTATGTTCTAATGATGAATCAATTTGAAAATAATTTGCTAGTAGTGCTGAAGTAATAACTGATAAAAATGAACCGACAATGACATTGAGTAAAATAGCTATTCCATGTTTCTTAAGTAAATCAAAATATTTATAGATTGGCCATGCAAAAGCAACTGTTGCAGGTTTTAATAATTCTGTTAACCATTGACCACCTGTTTCGTATGTTTCATAAGGTGTATCTAGTCCGAGTAATAAAGCAATTAAAATAATAGGGCAAACGAGAAGAGGAGAAAGTAAGCTCCAATTCCAGCGTTGATACATTTTCTTCGATATCCAATATGTGAATAGTGTTAATAATAAACAAAGAAAGCCGATCATTGCACGGATCCTTTCCGCTTTAGTAGCAATTCTGTTAAGAGTCCTGTAACGAGAGTGACACAAAGTGTACTAATCATAATAATTAAAATAAGATCGA
Source organism: Bacillus sp. EB106-04-02-XG92 (assembly GCF_058791995.1). Lineage (NCBI taxonomy): Bacteria > Bacillati > Bacillota > Bacilli > Caryophanales > Bacillaceae > Bacillus > Bacillus sp. EB106-04-02-XG92. Next base: position 80,847 of record NZ_JBYTEA010000015.1, on the reverse strand, counting down.
TTCCATATTGTGATAGTGTATCTTTGTAGCGTATGACAGCGACTGCAGAAGGAATGAAAAATAAAATAAGTTCTTTTAATAAAAAGTCTGCTCCGTCTTGTATCCACTCTTTTTTCACTAGGTTAAATTTTAATGAAATTAACAATAGAAAAATACCGATTATACTTCCTGGAACTGGGAGGTGTGCCTGTTTTGCAATCCATTCACCTGTCCAAGCGAAACAAAATAATAATAAAATTTGTCCGCTTAACTTCCACCATTTCATACAGTAACCACCTCTTTCTTTTTTTACATAAAAATTGTAAAAAAGAATTAACAATTTCTACTATACGTTCATTCAAAAAGTTTGTCTAATATATAAATTATATGTTATTAATATATTAGATGTATTAATCGAAAGTGAAAAGGGTGTCCAAAATGGAATTACGGCATTTGCAATATTTTGTTGTAGTGGCAGAGGAGTTACACTTTGGACGAGCAGCCGCTCGTTTACAAATGACACAACCACCGCTTAGTCAACAAATTCAGCAATTAGAAAAAGAAATGGGAGTTATGTTATTTTCAAGAACGAAGAGAAAGGTTGAATTAACAGAAGCTGGAGAAATGTTTTTAAAAGAAGTGAAAAAAGCGTTCGAACAAATTGAAAAAGCAGTAGAGATTGCACAAAGTGCTCAAAGGGGAGAAGTGGGCTCACTTTCAATTGGTTTTGTAGGTGCGGCGATATATGATATTTTACCATCTATCGTAAGGGAGTATAGAAAGAAATTTCCGAGAGTGTCTGTTGCCCTACATGAACTGTCAACACCAGATCAGGTGCATGCACTTCACGATAACCGTATTGATATTGGTTTTTTACGTCCGCCAATTCCAACACAATTGCTAGAGTTAGAACCAATTCAAAAGCTTTCTTGTACGTTATGTTTACCGAAGGCACATCCACTTGCTGAAAAGGATGAAATACATATTGAAGATTTAAGAGATGAACCGTTCGTATTTATTACGAGACCAGTATGGCCAGCATTATATGATACAATTTTATCACTTTGCCGTGAAGTTGGGTTTAGTCCACGTATCGTACAAGAGGCAACAGAATATCAAACAGTTATGGGACTTGTGGCGGCAGGAATCGGAATTACGGTAATACCTGTATCAGCAAATAAATTGTATAAAACAGAAGTCGTATATAAAGAATTATGTGATTCGAATTTTGTTGCGGAAATGTCAGTAGCTTACAAAAAAATGAATACTAATCCAGAACTTTTAGAGTTTTTAAAAATTGCAAGAGAGAAGAAAAGAATTGAAGTTGAGGATGAGATTAATTAATTTATTAAAAAGTACACCTTATTAAACACTAAAGCGGAAATGCAATACTATTGCATTTCCGCTTTAGTGTTCTTTTTAGTTCTATGCTAAAGAGGTAAACATGTTCGTTTTCTTGTAATAGTTGGTCAATAGAGTTTTTTTCCTCAAGCATTAGCACTCTTACGGTTTCATTATTCGTTTTTATAATAGCGGCTAAAGTCGTTTTTTGATTGTATGTTAAGTTAATAGCAGATTGAATAGTAGTAGATGTAGAGCTAGTTACGATCGGTGGTGTTTCTTCAGGAACGAGCATGGAACTACCTTCAATATTAACATACCAATGTTTTTGCGTTTGTACATCTTTATCGAGTTGGGATTGAGGTGGCAAAAAAGAAAGTTTTACTTTCTTTTTTGGAAAATGTGAGGCAGCTATATTCGCAATTTCGTTTGTTTTTTTACCATTTTGATAATAATCAATCGTAGCATGTATTTCATCTTTTTCATTTTTTAGTGTAACGTTATAAAACATTCTATTTCCTTCTCCTATAGGAGTCATTTGTAGAATATCAGATTGTTCTTTTGTTAACTTATATGGTTTAACAGAGGCTACTTCATTTTCTTTTAGTGGGCTACAACTAGTGAGAAATAATAAACACAAGATTGATAGTAATCTTATACGCATGCAATCCCCCCTCTTTTTTTTACAAATATATTCTTAATATGATTTTTTTGCCATTTTTGTTTTCTAGGACTAAAGACTTAGAAACAATTCAGATTGTAGTGCGATGTTTAAAATGTCATATTTTTATACACTAGTAGTATAGAATGAGTTTGTTATGAAGTAAGGTAGGGGAAGAACATATGTCTTTATGTCAGTTAGTGAGAAAAAATATAACAACATTTGCTGCCAAAAGGATGAAGCAATTTATGTGGATTGCTATGAGTACTATGGTTTTGTTTTTTATGATATCGCTCCAATTTAATAAAGGGGCTATTGGGGAATTAGGGACTACACTTTTATTTCAAATGTGTTTTTACACGCTGTTTCTTATATTCATTGTTATATGTATTTTTACTACATATAAAATAATGTTTTCTCTTCTGCAAGTGAGGAAAGAGGAATTTAAATCTTATGTAGCAAAGAATAGGAACGTACTATGTGTATTATGCCAGGAGCAATTATTCATTTATGGCGCAGCGTTTGTTTTTGGATTAGTTAATGGGATGTTATTTTTGAAATTATTTACGATTATCTTTATGAAAATAGTAGGAATACAAGGGGTAAATAGTGCACCGATTACAATGTATGCAATAGTAGTTGTTAGTATAATTATGGTTGTTATCTTCCTATTATCGATGATGCAATGTTTTCGATTTGTTCAAAGTTTACAAGATAAAAATTCGTTTCATTTCAAGGAAAAGGCATGAGAAATCATGCCTTTTTCTATTTTACACAGAAAAATAATCATGTTACAGTGTAAAGGCCTGACAAAGAATGGGAAGGAAAGGTTGTATAGAATGACAAATGAACAATCAATTGTAAAGGTTGAGCGGTTAACGAAGCGAATCGGTTCAAGGACACTTGTAGAAAATATTAGTTTCGAAGTTAAAAAAGGTGAAGTAGTTGGCCTGCTCGGGCCAAATGGTGCTGGAAAAACGACTTTAATGAGAATGATGGTCGGTATGATTCGTATGACAGAGGGCGAAGTTTGGATTGATGGTCAATCTGTAAAACAGCAATTTGAAAGTACTGCTTCGAAAATTGGAGCAGTAATTGAGACACCGGAATTTTATCCTTTCTTGAGTGGCTATGAAAATTTAACATATTTCGGACGAATGAATGGGAACGTGACAGAAGAACGTATTGATGAAGTAGTGAAATTGTTAGGAATGGGACAAGTAATTGACCGCAAAGTAAAAGCATATTCACTCGGCATGAGACAACGTTTAGGAATTGCTCAAGCGCTTATTCACGATCCAGATGTATTGATATTAGATGAACCAACGAATGGATTAGACCCTAGTGGAATACATGAGATGAGAATGTACATAAAGAAAATTGCGCATGAACAAGGGAAAGCGGTACTTGTATCTAGTCACTTACTTTCAGAAGTTGAATTAATGTGTGACAGAGTTATCATTATTCAACACGGAGAATACGTGGCGACGCAAAATATTCAGCATAATCAAAGTGAAGAGATGGAGACAATCCGTATACGTGTAGATGATGCGAATAAAGCAGCAGAAATGTTAGAACAAGATGTTTTAATAAAAGGTAATGATCTCCTTATTCATGTAAAAGATGAAGAAATCCCAAATGTTATTCGTATATTGCTTGAGAAAAACATTCAAGTGTATCGTGTATATGAAGAAAGAAAAACGTTAGAAGAGCAATTTTTAGAATTAACAGGGGGAAAAGATATTGTTTAATTTAGTGTATAACGAACTGTATAAAATATTTAAGCGAAAGCGAACGATTATTCCATTTGCGGTTATTGCAGTATTAGTAATCGGATTAGGATGGGTTACGGTAAAGTATTTGGAACCGGAAACAAAAGGATGGAAAGCGGATTATACAGAACGAACTGTAGAAATTGAGAAAAAGCTAGGCATGAAAAAAGAAGCTATTTTAGCAGAACGATCTGGGGACGAGCTTGTAAAGGAATATCAGCTTAAGATGAAGTACTTAGACACAGATACAGCACCAGCAAGCAGTTCTCCACTTTCTTTCATGAGAGATACAGGTTTTATCGTATTTCCAATATTACTCCCGTTTATCCTCGTGTATGCAAGTACAATTTTTGCGAATGAATATAGCTGGGGAACATATAAATTTTTAACGATACGACCAGCAAGTCGCTTTAAAATTTTGACAGCCAAATTTTTAGCAATTGTAATATTTGCAGCGTTATTGTTTATATTTAATATGATTTTCTCCACTTTAAGTGGACTTGTTATTTATAAATTCCAGCAGCCTGCATGGAGCGAGTTTATTTTCCAAGATGGAAATATAATAAAACAAAATATTTTTGTAGAAGCTAGCAAGTATTATATTTTATCTTGGTTGCCGACGATTGTGTATGCAGCGTTTGCATTTATGATTTCTGTGTTAACAAGATCTAGCGGAGGTGCGATTGGTATTTCACTATTTCTTGCTTTATCTGGAAACATCGCATTACTAGCAGCAACTAGATATGATTGGGCGAAATATTTATTGCCAGCAAACACAGATTTATACAGTATTTCAAAGAATGGCAGTTTTATTGATGGAGTAACGTTCTCGTTTGCTTCATGTATGTTATTACTATATTTATTTGTATTTTTAAGCATTTCCTATACCGCATTTTTAAAACGTGATTTAACTTAATTAAAGAGCCGTTAAGTATTTCTTAACGGCTCTTTTTTATGCGAATTGCTTAAGTGCTTTTTCAGCTAACAAAGCGAAGTATTCTGCACTTATAGGTAATGCCCGCTCGTCTACTGTAAAAGCGGGATGATGCCATTCATGTGTACCACTCGTTCCCATAAAGACGAATGAACCAGGTATTTCTTGTTGATAAAAAGAAAAATCTTCTCCGGCCATTGACGGGGTAGGAGTGATGATATTTAAATTCATATTTTCGGCAACTTGAGTCGATAAGTTTGTTAGAGATGTATCGTTATGAACAGCAGGAGGACCTGCATAAAAACGAAATTCTGTTTTTACACCTAATGCATCAGAAACCCCTTGGATAATACGTTTCATGAGTGTTGGAATCTTTTCGCGTGTTTCCGTTTGGAATGTACGTACAGTTCCTTCCAGCGTAGCTTTTTCAGGAATAACGTTCCACGTATTTCCTGAATGGATGTTTGTGACACTGACGACGGCATTATGTGAAGAATTTATATTTCGGCTTACAATTGTTTGTAGTGCCATCACAATTTGAGAAGACGCGACAATAGGGTCTACCCCAGCATCTGGTACAGCTGCATGTGTACCAACTCCGTGAATTTCAATTTCGAATCGATCAACTCCGGCCATCAGTGGACCATCTTTAATACCGATTGTACCTACTGGCAAATCAGGTTTATTATGCATACCGAAAATAGCTTGAACGCCATGTAAATGTCCGGCTTCAATGACTTTGCAAGCACCATTACTACTCTCTTCAGCTGGCTGGAATATAAAGCGTACCGTTCCACTAAGAGAAAATTCCTTTTCCTTTAATAAATAAGCGGCACCTATAATAGCAGCTGTATGAAAATCATGTCCACAAGCATGCATCCTGCCGTCAATTTTTGAAGCGTACGGCAAATTTGTTTCTTCTTGAATAGGAAGAGCATCAATATCAGCGCGGATTGCTATAAGTGGTCCGCTATTATTCCCTGAAATTTCAGCAATAACGCCTGTTTCTAAATTAGAATTTATAATCGTAATATTTTTTTCTTCTAACCAATTTTTTATAGCTTTCGTCGTTTCAAATTCTTCGTATGATAATTCTGGATGCTCATGTAAATTTCGACGAATAGAAATTAGCGTCTCAGTTAATTGCTCTCGATTTGCTGCCACTTATAATGCCCTCTTTCTTAAATGAAGTATTTACATTAAGTATACAATAAGAAAGGAGAGGATTCTCAAATGAAAATCCTCTCCCGTTTTATCCCGCTTTAATGGGCAGTAAGACCCCCACCTCAAAATTCAGCGAAAGCAAAGAATTTAGGTGGGGGTCTTACTGCCCATAAAAGTCCGATTGGTTCAACTAATAATCAGTGGGGGATGAAGCCCCTCCACTGATTAAAGTTTCACTTTATGCTGCCAATTTTTTGTGTGTATGATGTTTACGATAACGTCCACGCATTGCATAGGCAATTTGCGGGATTGCAATACCGATTAAAATAAGGGATACACCGAACCATTGTGAAGATAGCACAGCTTCTTTTAAAACGAAGACAGACATAAGTGTTGTAACTGGTAGTTCTGCTGCACCAAGAATAGTTGCTAAGCCAGAACCGATTTTTGGAATACCAATTGTAAAGGCGATAGAAGGAATAACGATACTAAATGTTCCTAAACCTAAACCATATTTCCAAAGTCCTTCAGAAATTGCACCATTCAAAATAAATGTTGGCGGGAATACAATCATTACTAAAGTTAAAGCGCCTGCCATTAAGAGAACACCGCGCGGCAATGAAGGTACTTCAACAGCAACTTTTCCGCTCACAAAAATGTATGTTGCAAATGTAACAGCAGATAATAAACCTAATATGATTCCAGTCGTATCGAAATCACCTGCTGATTTTTCTAGTAAACCACTTGATAAAAATGTACCTGCAAGTAAGATAATAACGGAAATTACCTTTTCTCTTGAAGGCAATGTTTTTGTTGCGACTGCTTCAATAATAATTCCGACCCAAACGAATTGGAATAAAAGTATAATTGCAATGGATGCTGGTACAGTTTTTAATGAAGCATAATAAAAAATTCCAGTGAAACTTGCAGATGTACCTGCAACGAATAAAATTAACGCTTGTTTTAATGGAACACGATGTCTAGAAAATAGAAGTGTAATGGCAAGCAAAATAATCCAACCGAACAAATACTGGCTGCCGATTACCTCTCCAAGTGAAAACCCTTCCGCATATGCAAGTTTAACGAAAATAGCTAAAATCCCATAACTACACGCTCCTAATAAAACTAAAAGAGAATAACGAAGCATGAAAAATTCCTCCCATCTATATGAAATTGTTCCGTAACGGACATATATAACTAGAGGGAGTATACAAAATTAAAAATGAAGGGTCAAATAAAAGAAAAGTGTGAAATTTTATAGAATAATAATAAAAGTATGATATTTATGCATAATCTTGAAATTAGTAATAATAGAAGTATTATAAAATCAGGTTTGTATTGTATAAAGACAGCATTTGAAAAAAATTTTTTTAATTAATATGTAGATAGACGTACTCGTAACATGCTAATCATTTGAGAAACTATGTTACCTTTGTTATGTTAATAACAATTAGAGAAGTTTCGTAGTCCAATTGAGATTTTTCTATATAATAGAAGGAAATGAAAACGTTTTTTTAGAAATTGTGTGAAAGAGTAGTTTTTCTTATTATCACGTTGGAAAAGTGATTTCACGAATTGTTCATAGTATTTTTATATGTTTTTGCTACAATATGTAAGGAGAGGAGTGAGGTAATGCAAGATATTAGTATTTTTTTAGCGTTTGGTGCAGGGTTTTTATCATTTATTTCCCCATGTTGCTTACCGCTTTATCCGGCATTTTTATCGTACATAACAGGTATGTCGGTTTCTGAGTTGAAAGAAGAAAATGCAATGCTTCGCAAAAGAAGTATGATACATACAGCGTTTTTCTTACTTGGATTTTCAATTATATTTATTGCAATTGGATTTGGTACAAGTTTTATCGGAGGAATCTTTACAGATTATAAAGATTTAATTAGACAGTTAGGTGGTATATTTATCATCGTGTTCGGTCTTATTATTGTCGGTGTGTTTAAACCGCAATTCTTAATGCAAGACCGTAAATTTACGTTTAAAAATCGTCCGAGTGGCTATTTTGGATCTGTTCTAATTGGATTGGCATTTGCAGCAGGGTGGACACCTTGTACAGGACCGATTTTAGTATCTGTCATTGGATTAGCAGCAACGAACCCAGAATCAGCAATGATTTATATGATTGCATACATACTTGGATTTGCTATCCCATTTTTCGTGCTATCATTCTTTATTACAAAAATGTCTTGGATTAAAAGAAATAGTATGAAATTCATGAAAATCGGGGGATACGTTATGATTATCATGGGTATCTTCCTATACTTTAACTGGATGACGAAAATTATCGTATATTTCTCAAGTTTATTTGGTGGTTTTACTGGTTTTTAGTATTATTCTGTGAAAATGTTGGAAATACTAACGGAAAAGCATATAATGAAAGTATATTTTGCATATAGCCACAAAAAAGGATGAGAAAATATGAACATAGTTGTTTTATCCAGTATCGTTGCTGTTTGTATGGCTGTCGGTGCGATGTTTATTCGTTTAAAAGCAGCTAAGAAACCTGCAACATTGAAAAAAATTATACTTCCACCATTTTTTATGAGTACGGGCGCATTGATGTATGTTTTTCCTGAATTTCGATTAACTCCAGCAGAAATGTTAGAAGCAATTGGTGTCGGTTTGATCTTCTCTATTTTTCTTATTAAAACATCTAAATTTGAAATTAGAGGACAAGAAATTTATTTGAAGCGTTCAAAAGCCTTTGTTTTTATATTAATTGGATTACTTGTCGTGCGAATTGTATTTAAAACATACTTAAGCCAATCTCTTGATTTAGGACAACTTAGTGGTATGTTCTTCTTACTGGCGTTCGCGATGATTGTGTCATGGAGAATTGCGATGTACCGTTCCTTTACGAAATTACAGAAGGAAATGGAAAAAGAAGATGGTTTTTATAATGAAAAAGATATGAAATTAACTTAAAAACTGTATATGTATAAAATAAAAAGACAGCGTTTTTTGACGCTGTCTTTTTATTTTATATTGTTAACATCTTCTGTCCCAGCCGCGCCGTATAAAACGTTCCCCATTAAAGAAACAATTTAAATTTGGTGATACAAACGGACCGATAAATGGAATAATATTTGGCTCTGTAGTCTCATCAACAGGAATCGGTGGCTTAGTAGGATCAGGTCTAAGTGTATAGCGAATGCGGGCGGTATTTTGAATGAGACCGTTTCGCGGCTCTGCTGTTACTTGAACGATAAAACGGACAACAACGGATTCACCTGGATTAACAGTTTCAATAAGAATACCAATTGTCGGATTACTTCCAGGACGTGAAACGCCGTTTACTGTTACTGAATTTGGATAGAAAGTAACTTCGGGAGGCAGTGAATCAGTAATGAGTACATTATTTGCAGGAGTAGCGCCATTGTTATTAAAGATAAGTGTATATGTGTTGAATTCACCGAGTTCTACACGATTTACATTTGCGGTCTTAATAAATGTGTTTGGCTCATTAGGGTTTACTTCTATCGTAATTGGTGGTGTTGTTGTCGTTGTTGTGATAGGTGGTCTAGTCGGATCAGGTTGAGAAGTATACGTAATGGAAGCGATATTTGTAATCATTCTATTAGCTGGAAGTGTAATAACCTGTACTTGGAATGAAATAGTTACTGATTCTGTGTTGGATTAAGAGTTCCGACTGGGATGCCTGTGGATGGATTTGCGTTTGGAACGGGAATGTTATTAATTGTGACACTATTTGGAATGAATGATGTGCCGACAGGAAGTGAGTCTGTAACAGAAATGTCAGTGACAGGAATCGTACCTTCATTTTGGAATGTGATAGTAAATGTAATCGTATCACCTACTGAAACGATGGATTTATCAGCGGTTTTTATCGGATTAATAGTCCCAACGTTTACAGGAGTAATTGTAGTAGGACGGTGACAGCAAGAGCTTTTGTAATGGGGTGAATGGTGATCCGAACTTTACAGGTGATAATTTTCAATTGAACTCTGTGACATTAACAGGACCGAATAATCCAATAGGAAACTTTTTTAGAGGGCAAGTAAATGATATTAATGGGAATTTAAATACAATTGGTAGTTTTGCAAATCGTAATTTTTCTGGAATAACTACAAATGCAAATGCGAGAGCTGAGTTTGATATTACAAATGTAAATGCAACAGGTTCTATTGCACCAAATACGACATCCACACAAGTCAACATTACAGGGACAGGCGATACAATTTATACGAGTGCGGTCGGATTACAAATAGACTTGGCAGAAGCTAGATTAACAGCCGTAAAATCTGTAACTGTAAGTTAAAAAAGATTGCTATAATCTAGCAATCTTTTTTTATGAGGAGGATTTTGTTAGTAAAGATTCATAATGAGAATAATCAATCTCTTTTTCTTGTAGTTTTTTCACTAAAAATTTATGGTCGCGTTTTGGTGTAGCAATAATATATCCTTTAATAATTAAATCTTGTGTAATTATAGAGGCCTTTTCTTGTAATGCCAGTTCTCCAATTTTGCCCGCAATTTTTGATTTAGCAACATCGCGAAATAGTTCCGGAACAGGACTTACGAGCTCTTCTAACAATTGTTTTTGTTCGTCATTCCATAAATGCCTAGTTTTATTAATATAGTGCTCTTCCCAATCTAAAATAGACATACCATCTTCTTTTGGTAATCGTTTTAAAAATTTTCTGAACATAAAGTATCCACCGATAGACATGAGTCCTAATAAAATAACAGTCCATAGCACAATAAACCAACTGAACCATCCTTCGAGCAAGTATATCCCCCCTTAATGATTGCGGTTTTCTATTATTCATATTATAAACAGTGAGATTCATAGAAAGCAAGAACGCTTGGTCATTTTGACCAAGCGTTATCATTTAAACAAAGTATAGTTGTTCCACACATAAATTATTATTATCATCTTCTACATATTCAATGATTAATGTGCCAACTTTACGATCTTTATCTTCAGTTGTGAAAATAGAGTAAGAAGTAAAACGTGCTGTTGATAGGCCGCTTATATGTGTAGGTAAAGAAATGTAGTCGTTATCGCGGAAGAATTCCATCAGTTCAATATCCTCAAATTCTTTTCGGTCAACTTGTTTGTTTGTATAGCGGCGTTGAAGTTGTTTTAAAGACTCATTCCAAGAAATTGCTTTTGTATCGTATACCATTGTTCTATCTCCTTACTGTATGTAATCATTAAGAACATACGTTCTAAACTAGTATACTCTTTTTATTAGAAAAGGGAAAGCAAAAAATAATGTAAGCTTGGATTTCCAAGCTTACATTATCGATGCGTCCGTCATAATCTCTATTTTTATTATAAGTTAGATAAGAATAAGAAACAAGATGATATATATTTTGTTGATGGTTTTCAAAATTCTGTATATTATAGGTGTACTAAAGTGCAAAGGACTGAGAGGGATGGGGTATGTAATTTCACTACAAGGACCGATGGCAAGTGGGAAAACAACATTAGCTAAGAGGTTAGAGCGATGTGGGCTTTCGGTTATATATGAAAATCCTTATCCAATTGTAGAAAAGCGAAAGCAATTAAATTTGAATATGAATTCAAAAGAAGGATTTATTATAAATCAAAAAATGTTTATGGAAGCAAAAATAAAGGAGTTTCAAAATGTGAAAGATTCATTCGTTATTTTTGATCGTGGACCTGAAGATATTGAATTTTACACACTTTTTTATCCAATGATTATAGAAAAAGGGTGGGACATAGAAACAGAATTGAAAGATGAATTATATAAATTAAGAGAATGTCGCTCAGATGCTATTTTTTATTTAGATGTGACGGAAAAGAATGTATATGATAGAAAAAATAACGATAGGACAAGAAAACGAAGTACATTTGAGGAGCAATTTAAATTAGTAGAAACGGAAAAAGACTGGTATAAACAATTTCCTGTAACTTATGTGGACACGAACAGATTAACAGTGGAAGGTTTAGAGGTATATTTTATGAATTGGTTAAAGGAGAGAGGGTTATGAAAAAAATACTTTTATTTGTGTACCCAACATTTGCGGAGTTTGAAATAACGGTAGCTACAGCATAGCTGAAAAATAAATTTGAAATCATTACAGCGAGTGTAACAAAAGAATTGATTATAAGTGAAACAGGTTTGCAAGTGCAATCACATATAGAATTAAGTGAAGTGCGTGTAGAAGAATATGAGGGGATTATCATTCCAGGTGGAGATGCAATACAAATGAAGGAGGCAGAAGGACTCTTCTCAGTCATCTGTCAATTTCACGAACAAGAAAAATTAGTAGCTGCTATTTGTGCTGGACCGTATGCGATAGCAAAAGCAGGCTTATTCAGAGCAATCTCGTATACGGTAACTATGGACTACCGAAAATTGGATTGTTTTCCGGTAGAAAATTTTGTGTATGAAGAAGTTGTGCAGCACTCAAATATTATTACAGCACAGGGGCATGCATTTGTACCATTTGGAATAGCGATTGCCTCTTATTTTGGGGTAACAAACGAACATAATATAAATTTTTACAGTGGTAAGGGGAATGTGATGATGGAGGAGCTTTTGCCTGAGAATGTATAAAAGCTAGCTAATGCTAGCTTTTTCTTTTTGACATCGATAAATGGCTAACGTTTTCGGATCGCGCCATATACCGTTATGAAGTGACAATTCATTTTCTACTTCTTCTTTTAGCCATTTCTTCATTTCGGCGTGAAGATGTGTATTATCAGGTATATTTAGTGATGGAAACATGCTAGAAATATAGTTTACAATTGGAGTAGCATGATGAAAAATGAGAGCATTATGAATAACTGCTTCTTCAACAGTTGGAAAAACAGACTGTAATATCTCTTTACCATTTTCCAAACAAAATGGCGTGACTGAAGATGTTGTTTTCGGTAAATCAAATGCGTCTAACATGCGGTTACACATTTCAACTATACGAGGTAATGTAACGTCAGAATTTGTTGTAGCTAAAAGTGAGCCACCAGGACGTATTACTTTATGGAATCCTTGGACTGTTTTTTCGACGTCTTTCATGTGGTATAACATATGTCTTGCGACGATCCAGTCGTAGCAATTAGCTTCGAAAGGAAGTTTACCAGCGTCACCTAGCCTCCATTCAATTATGCTATTTTTTATTGTGGCTTCAGAAAGCATCGTTTTCGATTGATCCAAACCTGTTAAATGTCCTGTATGACCGTTAGTTTGTAAAAGGGAAAGAAAACTCCCGTTAGCGCACCCAACCTCTAATATTTTTTCATCTCCTTGAAGTTGTAAATGATCCATGACGACTTCATCTAAATTCACATGTTTTTCTTCATAATGTTTATGCGTATCGATACGTGTTTGTAAATGGTTGCTTACGTTGTATTGGCGTTTTACATCATTCATCTTTTCGCATTCCACCTTCGTGCAAAATTGCTGAATTGCGTGCGTTAATACGTCGGTTTTCTTTAAACCTTCGTAATGAAGTGCAGATTCAAACCTTTCAAGTAATTTTTCTTCAATTCGAAAATGAATATCTTTTCGCTTTGTCAATGAAATCTCGCCCCTTTGCATCTGTTATTGAGACTATAGCATGCCTGGAAAATTTGTGTAAATCATTTGTGTACACAAATGGAGAAGATGAAAAAAATGTTTGAATGTGAGTTTAAACTATTGACGATTTAACCGTTTTCATATATTCTTAAATTAAGAAATATTCAAATAATTAAAAGAAATGAGAGAGTCACATGCTTCTTCAAGGAACACATCGAATTGGTCGTATGGCCATGCTGTTGGCACTTGCGGATGAGAATGAAAGCCCTGTATTATCTATCCCAAAAGGTTGGAAGTATTGTACGGGGAAAGTGGGTTCGATGAATTCGCAAAAGGTTGTAGCAGCAATGGAAACAGCGGCTAAAAGCAACCAAGTTATTGAAACAGATGTTTACAGAGAAACACATGCACTTTATCACGCAATTATGGAAGCTTTGTACGGAGTGACGAGAGGTCAAATTCAGTTAGCAGACGTTCTTCGTACAGTAGGACTTCGCTTTGCGATTGTGCGCGGTACACCATACGACGGAAAAAAAGAAGGCGAATGGGTTGCTGTTGCATTATATGGAACGATTGGTGCACCTGTAAAAGGATCTGAGCATGAGGCGATTGGTTTAGGAATTAATCACATATGATTTGCCCATAGTCTATTAGTTAGAAGGGGGCCTTACTTTTTTAAGACAGAAGTCTGTCTTAAAAAGATAAGGTCCCCTTTTGCCTTTTTAAGGAGGAAAAAAGAATGATTACGTTAACAGGACACACATTGACAATTGAAGAAATGAAGAGGTTGTTACTTGAAGGAGAAGGTGTAACAGCTTGTCCAAATAGTATGCAAAAGGTAGCGGAGTGCCGCGAAGTAGTTGAGAAAATTGTAGAGGACGGGAAAGTCGTTTACGGTATTACAACTGGATTTGGAAAGTTCAGTGACGTGCTTATTCAAAAAGATGATGTAAAGGCACTTCAACACAATTTAATTCAGTCACATGCATGCGGGATAGGTGATCCATTTCCTGAGGAAGTATCACGCGGTATGTTAATTTTACGAGCGAACACGATGCTTAAAGGAGTATCTGGCGTTAGACCGCTTGTTGTAAATATGCTTCTTGAGTTTGTAAATCGCAAAATTCACCCAGTCGTTCCGCAACAAGGTTCACTTGGTGCGAGTGGCGATTTAGCGCCTTTATCTCATCTTGCGCTCGTATTATTAGGCGAAGGGGAAGTGTTCTATAAAGGGAAACGTGTTCATGCGATGGTGGCTCTTACAGAAGAAGGTCTTGAGCCGATTGAACTTGAGGCGAAAGAAGGTCTTGCATTAATTAATGGCACGCAGGCGATGACAGCGCAAGGAGTTCTTTCTTATATAGAAGCAGAAGCAACGGCATATCAAGCTGAATTCATTGCTTCGATGACAATTGAAGGGTTACAAGGCATTATTGATGCATTTGATGAAAATGTTCATCAAGCACGTGGTTATAAAGAGCAAGTGGAAGTAGCGAGCAGAATTCGTGACATCCTTCACGACAGTAAGTTAACAACAAAACAAGGAGAACTACGTGTACAGGATGCATATTCACTTCGTTGTATCCCGCAAGTACACGGTGCTTCTTGGCAAGTTTTAAATTATGTGAAAGAAAAATTAGAAATTGAAATGAATGCAGCAACAGATAATCCGCTAATCTTTGATGGCGGAGAAAAAGTAATTTCGGGTGGTAATTTCCACGGTCAACCGATTGCGTTTGCGATGGACTTCTTAAAAGTAGGAATGGCGGAACTTGCAAATATTTCAGAGCGTCGAATTGAGCGTTTAGTAAATCCGCAATTAAATGATTTACCTCCATTTTTAAGTCCAGAACCAGGACTTCAGTCTGGTGCAATGATTATGCAATATGCTGCAGCGTCATTAGTTTCTGAAAATAAAACGTTAGCACATCCGGCGAGTGTGGATTCAATCCCGTCATCAGCTAACCAAGAAGATCACGTAAGTATGGGAACAATCGCTTCACGTCATGCACATCAAATTATTCAAAATGTAAGACGCGTTCTTTCAATTGAAATGATTTGTGCGATGCAAGCAGCAGAATATCGCGGTATTGAAAACATGAGTACAGTGACGAAAAGTTTCTACCATCAAGGTCGTCAGCAAGTGCCTTCTATTACAAATGACCGCATATTCTCAACGGATATTGAAAATATTGCGTATTGGTTAAAAATGAATTATTCGATAAAAGAAAGATTAGATGTAAACGCAGCACTATAAAATGAGAAAAGGGAGAGATTGAAATGGAAAAAGTAAAACAAACAATTCGTGCGCCAAGAGGTACTGAGTTACAAACGAAAGGATGGGTTCAAGAAGCTGCACTTCGTATGTTAATGAACAATTTAGATCCGGAAGTTGCTGAAAAGCCAGAAGAATTAGTTGTATATGGCGGAATTGGCCGTGCAGCTCGTAACTGGGAAAGCTACAATGCAATTATAGATTCATTAAAAACGTTAGAAAGTGATGAAACATTACTTGTTCAATCAGGAAAACCGGTTGCTATCTTTAAATCACATGAAGATGCACCACGCGTTCTTTTAGCGAACTCAAACTTAGTACCGAAGTGGGCGAACTGGGATCACTTCCGTGAACTAGAGAAAAAAGGTCTTATGATGTATGGACAAATGACAGCAGGTAGCTGGATTTACATTGGAACACAAGGTATTTTACAAGGAACATATGAAACGTTTGGTGAAGCGGCACGTCAACATTTCGGTGGTTCATTAAAAGGTACATTAACACTTACCGCTGGTTTAGGTGGTATGGGTGGTGCACAACCTCTTGCTGTAACAATGAATGGCGGTGTTGTTATCGCTATTGATGTTGATAAGCGCAGTATCGATCGTCGTATTGAAAAGAGATACTGTGATATGTATACAGAATCATTAGAAGAAGCATTAACGGTTGCAAACGAGTATAAAGAGAAGAAAGAACCAATTTCTATTGGCTTATTAGGAAATGCGGCAGAGATTTTACCAGAACTAGTGAAGCGTAATATTACGCCAGATTTAGTTACAGATCAAACATCTGCTCATGATCCATTAAACGGTTATATTCCAGTAGGTTACACATTAGAAGAAGCAGCAAAACTTCGTGAAGAAGATCCGGAGCGCTACGTACAATTATCAAAAGAAAGCATGACAAAACATGTAGAAGCAATGCTTGCTATGCAAGCAAAAGGTGCAATTACATTTGATTATGGAAATAACATTCGCCAAGTTGCTTTCGATGAAGGTTTGAAAAATGCATTCGATTTCCCAGGATTCGTTCCAGCATTTATCCGTCCATTATTCTGCGAAGGAAAAGGACCATTCCGCTGGGTAGCACTTTCTGGTGATCCAGAAGATATTTATAAAACAGACGAAGTAATTTTACGTGAGTTTGCTGATAATGAACATTTATGTAACTGGATTCGTATGGCACGTCAGCAAGTTGAGTTCCAAGGTCTTCCGTCACGTATTTGTTGGCTTGGTTACGGTGAGCGCGCGAAATTTGGTCGCATCATTAATGAAATGGTGGAAAATGGTGAATTATCAGCACCGATCGTTATCGGCCGTGACCATTTAGATTGCGGATCAGTAGCATCTCCAAATCGTGAAACAGAAGCGATGAAAGACGGTAGTGATGCAGTAGCAGACTGGCCAATTTTAAATGCATTAATTAACAGTGTAAACGGTGCAAGTTGGGTATCTGTTCACCACGGTGGCGGCGTTGGTATGGGTTATTCACTTCACGCTGGAATGGTTATCGTTGCAGATGGAACAGAAGCAGCAGCAAAACGAATTGAGCGCGTATTAACTTCTGACCCTGGTATGGGTGTTGTTCGTCACGTTGATGCAGGATATGACTTAGCTGTAGAAACTGCGAAAGAAAAAGGCGTTAACATTCCAATGATGAAATAAGGAGGAGAAAACATGCTGGACACTTTACTAATAAATATCGGTCAATTACTAACAATGAATCAAGAAGATGGCTTGTTAAGACGGGAAGCGATGAACACGCTTCCTGTTATCGAAAACGGTGTGGTTGGAATTGAAAATGGCGTAATTACTTTCGTTGGAACAGCGGAAGAAGCGAAAGGATTACAAGCGAAAGAAGTTATTGATTGCGGCGGGAAAATGGTTTCTCCTGGTCTTGTTGATCCGCATACTCACCTTGTATTTGGTGGGTCTCGTGAAAACGAAATTGCACTTAAACTACAAGGAGTGCCGTACTTAGAAATTTTAGAACAAGGCGGAGGTATTCTTTCAACTGTAAATGCAACGAAGCAAGCGTCGAAAGAAGAACTTGTTCAAAAAGCGAAATTCCATTTAGACCGTATGCTATCTTTCGGAGTTACAACTGTAGAAGCGAAGAGTGGTTACGGATTGGATGATGAGACGGAATGGAAACAATTAGAGGCAACGGCACAGTTACAAAAAGAGCATCCAATTGATTTAGTTTCTACATTTTTAGGTGCTCACGCAGTTCCGAAAGAGTATAAAGGTAGATCGAAAGAATTTTTACAATGGATGTTAGACTTACTGCCAGAAATGAAAGAGAAGCAATTAGCGGAATTTGTTGATATTTTCTGCGAAACAGGCGTGTTCTCTGTCGAAGAGTCAAAAGAGTTTTTATTAAAAGCGAAAGAGCTTGGCTTTGATGTGAAAATTCATGCAGATGAAATCGACCCTCTTGGTGGTGCGGAGGCAGCGGCTGAAATTGGTGCAGCATCAGCCGACCATTTAGTTGGCGCTTCTGATAAAGGAATTGAAATGCTTGCAAACTCTAATACAGTAGCCACTTTATTACCGGGAACAACTTTCTATTTAAATAAAGAAAGCTTTGCCCGCGGTCGTAAAATGATCGATGAAGGTGTTGCTGTTGCACTAGCTACAGACTTTAACCCGGGTAGCTGTCCAACTGAAAACATTCAGCTTATTATGAGCATCGCAATGCTGAAGCTGAAAATGACACCAGAAGAAGTTTGGAACGCGGTAACAGTTAACTCTTCTTATGCTATTAATCGAGGCGATGTAGCTGGGAAAATTAGAGTTGGTCGTAAGGCAGATTTAGTTTTATGGGATGCTTACAATTATGCTTACGTACCGTATCATTACGGCGTAAGTCATGTAAATACAGTATGGAAGAATGGTAATATCGCATATACAAGAGGTGAACAATCGTGGAGCACGGCCACTATTTAAAGAAGAATGCAAAGTTTATCGATCGTGAAGTGACGAAATGGAGTGAAATGATTAAAGATTGGGAGGAAGACGTAGAAATATTCGGTGCTGCCTTAATTGGAGCACCCCTTTCTAAACCATCTATTAGTCATTCAGGAGCAAGTTTTGCACCAAAAACAATTCGTGCGATGTTAGATGCATATAGCACGTACGCAATTACAGAAGAACATGATATGAAAGAAAGTGTCTTATATGATTGCGGCGATATTACGATGCATGTGACGGATATAAAAGAGAGTCATAACCGAATTGTGAAAACAGTTGGTCATGTAACGAAAGTAAATCCGAATATGATACCAATCGTTCTTGGCGGGGATCATTCGATTAGTTTTCCGAGTATAACAGGATTTGCAAACAGTAAAGGAAAGATTGGTATTATTCAATTTGATGCCCATCATGATTTACGTAATTTAGATGATGGTGGTCCGTCAAATGGTACCCCTTTCCGTAGTTTACTAGAAAATGGTGTCATTACAGGAAAACAACTCATTCAAATCGGTATTCGTAATTTTTCAAATGCACGAGCATACCATGAATATGCAAAAGAACATGGGGTGACAGTGTATACAATGAAAGATGTACGAAAGCGAGAAATAAAAGATATTATGACGGAAAGTATTGAAGTATTAAGAAAGCAAGGCGTGACTTCTATTTACATTTCTCTTGATATGGACGTACTAGATCAAGCATTCGCACCAGGTTGTCCAGCAATTGGCCCTGGCGGAATGGATAGTATGACTTTACTTGATGCGATTGAATTCCTTGGTAAAGAACCGCTTGTGCAAGGTATGGATATTGTAGAAATCGATCCAACCCTCGATTTCAGAGATATGACGAGTCGAGTAGCTGCGCAAGTGATTATGAGTTTTCTTTTAGCGAGGGAAACAGTCCGTAAGCAGGTTAGTATATAGGCGTGAAGTTAATAGAGAATTTTTACCGATTCCGTATAAAAAACACATTACTACTCATATGAGTAGTAATGTGTTTTTATGTAAAAAGAGAAGGTGAAATTAGAATGTATATATGTGTGGAAAAGTTAATGAGATTACAGGTTTTTAGTGATGTTTTACGAATTTATTTTCTTAGTTAGAAAGAATTGACATAAAAAATAATTTTGTGATAAAATAAAAATTTTGCTAAAAAAGTGATTGTGTGTTAAGATTGAGAAGGTTACCATATATGGAGGTGGATTATTTGTTTCAAATTGGCGATAACATTGTTTATCCAATGCACGGAGCAGGTATAATTAAAGCCGTAGAAGAGAAGGAAATCGCAGGAGAAAAACAACAGTATTATGTTATAAAAATGTCGGGTAGTAATATGGAAGTAATGATTCCGGCAGAGAGAATATTGAGCTCAAATATACGACCAGTCACGGATATAACGGCAATAGCACACATATTGGATGTTTTTCAACATGGAGAATCTGATAGATTACTTACATGGAAACAAAGGTATAAATTGAACACTGATAAAATAAAGACGGGTAAAATACAAGAAGGTGCTGAAGTTGTACGTGATTTATTACGTATGCAGAAAGAAAAAGCACTTAATGCAAGCGAAAAGAAAATGTTAGATAACGCACACGAATTTTTGATTAGTGAACTGGGATTAATTGAAGGTATCACAGAAAGTCAAATAAAAAGCTTTTGTTAAGATTCATTACAAATAATGTATTACATCCCAAAAAAAGATTTTGAATTTTTTGGGAACATAATTATAGAAAATTAATCATTTCAAAGACATTCAACTTTTTCAAACCACTTTTAGAGCATTAACCTCGTTTGTTATTACTACAATCAAATCCATTTTTATTTTTTAATTCTTTACGAATGTTCGAAGTTTAATTAAACACTTCGATAGAATAGTTACTTGATTTTTGCAATCCTGATTCACACTGGCACGGACGAGGAGCCGTAAGGATGAAAGAGAGGTAGGGCTTTCATTGTTTTAGGTTTATAAGTTATTATTTTTAGAAGAATACTGAACCATTTCCACTTCTATTGATAAGGGATTTTTTATAAGTGAAAAGATAATAATTCTTTATAGAAAAGAGATAAAGAAATTGATAACCATATATGGTCAACTAAAAAAGGTTTCCTACTAAGGAAACCTTTTTTAGTTTATTTATAGCATTCTATTTGTTTGATATTCGAATGTTTTGTGGTTAAAGCGTATAAATTGACGTTACTATCTAAAAGTAAGTATGATGCGATTATAGTAAGAATATTTTTAGGAGGAAGAAAAATGACAAATTCAAATAATAAAGCAGCAAGTATTTATGAAGGAACAAATATAAACGCTTGGGGATCTTTTGAAAATATTGAAGAAACGAAGTTGTTTAATCCGATTCAAATTGGATCTTGGTCTCTTCGTAATCGTATAGCAATGGCACCGATGACGAGATGTTTCGCGAATCATGAAACGGGAGTCGTTGGCACTGATGTAGTTGAGTATTATAGAAAGCGTGCAGCTGATGGAGTTGGATTCATTATTACAGAGGGAATCGTCATTAGCCCAAGAGCAAAAGGGAATCCGGGAGTACCAGGGATTTATACACAAGAACAAATCGATTCTTGGAAGCCTGTTACAGAGGCAGTACATAAAGAAGGTGGAACGATTATTGCTCAAATATGGCATGTTGGACGTATGAGTCATCACGAAATAATTGGTGGGCAAATGCCACAAGCACCGTCTGCTATTGCTGCAGAAGGAAATGTTCCACGTTTTCGTAAACCGTTTGATACGCCAGAAGCAATGACGTTAGAAGAAATACAAGAAGTGATTGGTCATTACGCACAAGCTGCGAAGAATGCGATTGAAGCTGGATTTGATGGAGTAGAAATTCACGGCGCACACGGATATTTAATTGATCAATTTACTTATGAGTTTGCAAATAAGCGTACTGATAAATACGGCGGTGACTTAAAGGAAAGATTAACGTTTATGAAAGAAGTAACTGAGGCTGTAATAGAAGCTGTTGGAGCTGATAAAACACTTCTTCGCTTCTCTGCTTTTAAAGGTGATAATCCTACTTATATGTGGGAAAATCCTGAGTTTGCAATTGAAACGTTTGTAAATATGTTCAAAGAAGTTGGGTTAACGATGATTCACCCTTCAACGATGAATTATACGGCAGTTATTGCTGACGGAAAGAATTTTCATCAATTAGTAAGAAAATATTGGGATGGTACGATCATAGGAGTAGGAAATTTAAATCCGAAAGAAGCTGAAAAAGCGTTGCAAGAAGGAACAATTGATGTAGCGGCATTCGGAAGACCTTTAATTGCTAATCCAGATTTTGTTCATCGAATTAAAAATGCTGAAAGTTTAGTTGAATATGATGCGAAAGAGCATCTTGCTACATTAATTTGAATAAAGATAAAAGGAGAACACATCAGGTGTTCTCCTTTTATTATGGATTTCATAGGAGGAAGCGGGATGAGTGAAACGCTACTCGTTATTATTAGTATATTGCTCTTATTGATGCTATTATTAATCATTTTTTTTATTATTACATTTTTCATTAAAAAACGGACGCATCATTCTATATTAAAGCTGCATCCATACTTAGGGAGAATGCGCTATTTACTTGAAAAAATCGGACCGGAATTTCGGCAATATTGGTTTGATCATGATACGGATGGAAAGCCTTTTTCGCGTTATGATTTTCAAAGTGTAATGTTTCTCGCAAAGTATCGTTCTGAAATACTCGGATTTGGATCGAAACGAGATTTTGATGCATCTGGCTATTATATCACTAATACATTATTTCCGATATTAACAGATGAATTAAGTGTGAATGTAACGCAAGAACGTGAAGGGAAAAAGTATGTGATTCATAAAGAAGGGTTATTTTCACGAAGAGAAAAATTGACAGCGGATACAACTAATCTTTGGCTATATGAAGAAGACGATGCAATTATCGTCGGTGAAAATCGTAAATATCCATGGAAACTGTATGGTATGTTTGGTGCATCAGCAACTTCTTACGGTGCGATTGGCGAAAATTATATTTTAGCGAGTGGTTTTGGTGCGAAGATGGCTGGCGGTTCGTGGATTAATACGGGAGAAGGTGGTGTAATACCAGAACATTTACATACAGGTGCAAATATTGTTGCACAAATTGGTCCAGGTTTATTCGGGTATCGTGATGAGGATGGTAATTTTTCAATGGAGAAATTTATGGAGAAAGCGAAAGAAAGTAATATTAAAGCATTCGAATTGAAATTTGGGCAAGGTGCGAAAATACGTGGTGGTCATTTAGAAGGGCAAAAAGTAAATGCAAAGATTGCTTCTGTTCGGAATGTACGAGAAGGCGAGACAATTAATTCACCAAATCGATTTTCATTTTTAAATAATGCAGCAGATACACTGTATTTTATTCAGCGTTTGCAAGAAAATGGCGGTAAACCTGTCGGTATGAAAATTGTAATTGGACAACAAGAGCCGCTAGAAGACTTATTCAAAACGATGAAAGAGTTAAACATCTATCCAGATTTCATTACAATTGATGGTTCAGAAGGTGGATCAGGAGCAACGTATAAATCGATGGCAGATAGTATGGGGATGCCGCTTATTCCAGCATTATTAACTTGTATTGATACAGCGAGTCATTATGGTGTTCGGGATAAATTCAAAGTGTTTGCCTCAGGGAAATTAATTACACCAGATAAAGTGGCAATTGCTTTAGCAATTGGAGCAGATGCCGTAAATTCAGCACGCGGATTTATGATGGCAAGTGGCTGTATCATGGCGCTTCAATGTAATTCCGGACAATGTCCATCTGGGGTTGCCACGACGAATCCGCACTATCAAAAAGCGCTAGATCCGTATGAGAAAAAATGGCGCGTAATGAATTACGTTGTTAGTATGAGATACAGTTTATTCTCACTTGCAGCAGCAGCGGGAGTAAAGAGTCCGCGTCATTTAACGAGAGAGCATATTGTGTTTAAAGATGAGATGGGACGGATCGTTCCTCTTTCACAATTGTTTCCTACTTATGAATAGAAAATAAGCTATGTTAAATAAATTAAAAGTCATACATTTGTATGGCTTTTTTATTTGAAAAATAGGCGTCTTTTAATTTCTGAATATTTTTATTTTAATTTCTTTTGAAAGCCGGGTAATCCACTGGGATAAAGGCGTTTATAAAGGTTTTCACATGTAGTGAAAAGGGCTTGTTCACTTGAAAGAACAAAAAATGTTTGGTAAGGTAGGGAACCATAAGCGAAAACAAGAAAATAGAAAAAGTCATTTTTCGAAATTTTGAATGGCTTATGTAACTAAGGGAGAGATTTGGTGAAGATTGAGATTATGGTTTCGCTTGCTATTTATATGGCAGGTATGTTGTATATCGGTTATTGGTCTTATAAGAAGACATCCGATTTATCAGATTATATGTTAGGCGGAAGGGGACTCGGTCCAGCAGTTACAGCTTTATCAGCTGGTGCTTCTGACATGAGTGGTTGGATGCTAATGGGATTACCTGGTGCGATGTATGCGACAGGATTATCAAGTATATGGATTGCAATAGGTTTATTAATAGGTGCTTATGCAAACTATTTAATTCTTGCCCCCCGTTTGCGAACGTATACAGAAGTGGCAAATGATTCAATTACGATTCCAGACTTTTTAGAGAATCGTTTTAAAGATCGTACAAAAATACTTCGTTTTGTCTCCGCTATCGTCATTTTAGTATTTTTCACATTTTATGCGTCGGCTGGTTTAGTATCAGGTGGACGTTTGTTTGAGAACTCTTTCAACCTAGATTATAAAGTTGGTTTATTTGTAACTGTCGGTGTCGTAGTTGCTTATACACTATTCGGTGGCTTTTTAGCAGTAAGTTGGACTGACTTTGTGCAAGGGTGTATTATGTTTATTGCTCTTGTATTAGTACCAATTGTTGCTTTTACAGATGTGGGCGGTGTAACAGAAACATTCAATACAATTAAGCAAGTTGATGCATCGCGTTTAGATATGCTTAAAGGGACTACAATTCTTGGGATTATTTCATTTTTAGCATGGGGTCTTGGGTATTTTGGTCAACCGCATATTATTGTCCGTTTTATGGCAATTACCTCAATTAAAGATTTAAAAACTTCTCGTAGAATCGGTATCGGTTGGATGACGATTTCCATTATAGGTGCAATGCTTACTGGTTTAATTGGTATTGCTTATTACGCTAAAAATAATACGACATTACAAGATCCAGAAATGGTCTTTGTAACATTCTCAAATATCTTATTCCATCCGTACATCACTGGGTTTTTACTATCAGCTATTTTGGCTTCGATTATGAGTAGTATTTCCTCGCAATTACTCGTTATTTCAAGTGCTGTAACGGAAGATTTCTATAAAACATTTTTCCGTCGTAACGCAAGTGATAAAGAACTTGTATTTATCGGTAGACTGTCAGTATTAGTAGTAGCTATGATCGCAGTTGTTTTAGCTTATCATCCAAGTGATACAATTTTAACACTTGTCGGTTATGCTTGGGCAGGATTTGGTTCAGCATTCGGACCTGCAATTTTATTAAGTTTATATTGGAAAAGAACGAACAAATGGGGCGTTCTTGCAGGGATGATTGTAGGTGCAGTAGTTGTAATTACTTGGGTACAAATTCCAAGTTTAAAAGCGACTATGTATGAAATGGTACCTGGATTCTTCTGTAGCTTATTAGCTGTTATTATTGTAAGTTTAGTAACAAAAGAACCTGTGAAAGCAATTCATCGTGAATTTAATGAGATGGAAGCAGTGCTTGAAGAGGAAACGAAATAATTAACGAAGAGAGTAAACTGGCGTTTACTCTCTTTTTATTTAAAATGAAAATAAGGAACTTATTGACAACTAAAAGTAAGTAACTTATAATAAGTTTAAGTTTAAGGTAATTTGTACTTTGAATAAAGATTTCAAATGCAGTAAATATTTTTTTGAGTATTATCTCGAATTTGAGATGATTTTGATGAGTTGGAAGTTAAAGTGTGATTTTATAATTAAAATCTCGAATTCGAGATAAAATTATCATGACGGATTTTACTATGCAGTATGGACAAAATGAATAATGAATTTTAATGTATAAAAATTTTATAAGGGACTAAAAGGAGTGAACGAAATGGAAAAGAAAACAATGGGGATTCATCATATTACAGCAATCGTAGGGCATCCACAAGAAAATGTAGATTTTTATGCTGGTGTATTAGGGTTACGTTTAGTGAAACAAACTGTGAATTTTGATGATCC
Organism: Bacillus sp. EB106-04-02-XG92; assembly: GCF_058791995.1. Taxonomy (NCBI): domain Bacteria; kingdom Bacillati; phylum Bacillota; class Bacilli; order Caryophanales; family Bacillaceae; genus Bacillus; species Bacillus sp. EB106-04-02-XG92. Next base: position 54,969 of record NZ_JBYTEA010000015.1, on the reverse strand, counting down.
GGGCACGTACCATCTTTATTTTGGGAATGAAGGAGGAAAACCTGGAACAATTATTACGTTTTTCCCATGGGCTGGTGCTCGTCAAGGCGTTATTGGAGATGGGCAAGTAGGCATTACGTCTTATGTCGTACCAAAAGGTGCAATGGAGTTTTGGGAACATAGATTAGAAAAATTCGATGTTGCATATACAAAAATGACTCGATTTGGAGAGCAGTATTTAGAATTTGATGATCCACATGGTTTGCATATAGAATTAGTAGAAAGAGAAGAGGGCGAATTAAATAATTGGACTTTTGGAGAAGTTACGCCAGAAGTAGCAATTAAAGGATTTGGCGGTGCTGTTCTTTTATCGGCACAACCTCAAAAAACTGCTGAATTGTTAGAGCATGTTATGGGTCTTGAGAAAATTGGAGAAGAAGGTGAATTCGTTCGATTCCGTTCTTCTGCTGACATTGGAAATATTATCGACTTGAGATTATCAACAATCGGGCGTGGCCAAATGGGTGTTGGTACAGTTCATCATATTGCTTGGAGAGCGAGTGATGATGATGATCAACTAGACTGGAAAGAGCATGTGTCTCGTTTTGGATATCACGTAACTCCTGTACAAGATCGCAATTATTTTAACGCAATTTATTTTAGAGAACACGGGGAAATCTTATTTGAAATTGCAACAGACCCTCCTGGTTTCGCTCATGACGAATCGTTAGAGACGATGGGTGAGGAATTAAAGTTACCGGAGCAATATGAATCACATAGAAACCAAATTGAACAAACACTTCTACCATTTGAAGTGAGAAATTTAGATTAAAGTGATTGAAAGGGGAAAAGGATTATGATGAAACATGTTTTTCAAAAAGGAAAAGATACGTCAAAACCAGTGTTGTTATTACTTCATGGTACAGGAGGTAATGAATTAGATTTATTACCACTCGCAGAAATAATTGACCCAGAAGCATCTGTATTAAGTGTTAGAGGAAATGTATTAGAAAATGGCATGCCACGTTTCTTCCGTAGATTGGCAGAAGGCATTTTTGATGAAGAAGATTTGATTTTCCGTACGAAGGAATTAAATGAGTTTTTAGATGAAGCTGCAAAAACATATGAATTTGATAGAAATAACATTGTAGCTATCGGTTATTCAAATGGGGCAAACATTGCTGCAAGTTTATTATTCCATTACGAAAATGCGTTGAAAGGTGCTGTGCTCCATCACCCAATGGTACCGCGAAGAGGAACGCAATTGCCTAATTTAGCAGGGAAATCCGTGTTTATCGCTGCTGGGACAAATGACCCGATTTGTTCATCAGCAGAGTCAGAGGAATTGAAGGTGCTATTAGAAAGTGCAACTGCAAACGTAACAATGCACTGGGAAAATAGAGGTCATCAATTAACAATGGATGAAGTAGAAAAAGCAAAAGAATGGTATGATAAAGTATTTTAAAAAAGAAGCATCTGCTAACAATTAGCAGATGTTTCTTTTTTTATTTATGACTGAATCGTAAGATGAGATGAAGAAAGTGGCAATTGAATATCAACGATCGTACCTTTATTTAATTCGCTTGAAATGTATAATTTACCATGATGTTCTTCAATTATTTTGTAACACATCATTAATCCTAGTCCAGTTCCTTTTTCTTTTAAACTATAAAACGGTTCCCCTAGACGAGAGATACGGTCTTCTGGGATACCGCAACCTTCGTCAATAATCCGTATTAAAATGAAAGCATCATCAAATGGTTTTGTTTGGATGTAAATATTTCCGCCATTTGGCATCGCTTCTATCGCATTTTTTAATATATTTATGAAAACTTGTTTTAGTTGGTTACCATCACACTGAATATCATGTTTGTAATCAAAATGATCCATAATGATATGAACACTATGCATAACAGCAGTTGGTAAAATAAATGTAACTACCTCTTCAATTAAAGTTTGTATGTTACAAGTTTGGATAGATAATACTTGTGGTTTAGACATCGCCATAAATTGACTAGTGATAGATTCCATCTGTGAAATCTCACTTAACATAACATCGATATACCATTTTTGCTCCTCATTTATTTCAGGGAGTAGCAATGTTAGAAAACCTTTTAGAGAAGTGAGTGGATTTCGAATTTCATGGGCGATTCCAGCTGTCAGTTGTCCGACTACCGCGAGCTTTTCTGATTTTCGTAATAACTTTTCCGTTTCTTTTAGTTCGGTAACGTCTCTTCCCATTACGATAAGACCTTTTCGCGAGCCGTCAGGATGATAAAGTGGAACTTTCGATATACTTAAGATTAGGTCGGAATCATCTCTATGAATAATGAATTCCTCACCATGAAGAATTTGTCTTTGTTGCCATGCTAGTTCGTCGACTTCTTCACAATGTAAAAAAGCTTCTCGGTAGGCTTCGTTATATTGAATGAGTTCACTATCTTTTTTCCCGTGATAAGGTACATGGTGGAAATTGAAACAAGAAAGTGCATAGTCATTTGCTTCAAGCCAGCGTCCTTCATGATCCTTAAATATAACAAACGCAGGCATGGAGTTCACTAATGTACGTAATCTCTTCTCACTTTCTTTTAGCATATTCTCAATTCTTTCTGATTTTTCAAGAGGTTTCATAATGGCATATACGCCAGTTAGACGATTTTGGACAAAAATAGGTACTAGTTTTGTTACGACATCTAATAAGAATCCATTTTTATGATAAATAGATAAAATATATTCTTGTTGATTATCCGCTTCCGTATTCTTTATATTTTGTAATACTTGCTCAGAAATATGGGCTTCTAAAATAGAGATAATATTTTTCTGTTCTAATTCTAAAGAAGAGTAACCTAATATTTTTTCGGCAGAAGGATTTATATGTAAAATAATGCCCTCCAAATTTAATGAAATAATACTATCAGGATTGTGTTCGAACAGAGATGCGTACATTTCTGTTAATGAACGATCTTGTATATGGTTTCGCAAACGTCTAGAAATGTTCGGATGACGTTTTCTTTGAGTTGATGAATATTTTTTACGACTCATAATAGTTCCTCCGTACAAATAGCATCTAAAAAGATTTGTCTATTCATAACTATAATATAGATGTAATGTGTATTTCTATAAAAAATGGAAGTTATATAATAATTTTTGTTTTCTTTATTTTGGAAAAGTGCGTATAAGGTCGTAATAAGGGGAGCTTATATTGTTTTATAAATCATTTGTAAGTTACAGGAGTAGGTTTTCCTTATAATATTAGGATAAAAGAGGGGGAAAGAAAATGAGAAATTATATTCAAGGGATTGATCATGTGCAAGTAGCTGCGCCTGTAGGGTGTGAAGAAGAAGCACGAGCGTTTTATGGTGAAAAAATTGGTATGGAGGAAATACCGAAACCAAAGGAATTAAAGAAGCGTGGTGGATGTTGGTTTAAGTGTGGAAATCAAGAAATTCATATCGGAGTTGAGCAAAACTTCAATCCAGCTAAAAAGGCGCATCCAGCTTTTTATGTTTTAAGAATAGATGAATTTAAACAAGAGTTAATAAAGCAAGGTATTGAAGTAATAGATGATCATGCACGTCCAGATGTAATTAGATTCTATGTATCAGATCCGTTCGGAAATCGAATTGAATTTATGGAAAATAAAAACTAGGTGGATTTCCACCTAGTTTTTTAACCTTTTCTAAACAATCCTAATACTTCAACCGTTTCAGTAATGTTAACGAATGCATGAGGGTCGATTTCAGAAATTGTTAATTTCATACTTGCTAATTCTTCACGAGAAACGACTGTCATAAGTACGCGTTTCTTTTCGCTAGAATAAGCACCTTCGCCATCGAGTAATGTAATTCCACGTACAACAGTTGAAAGAAGTTGTTTTTTCATTTTTTCTGCTTCATTTGTTACAATCATAAGTGTAACCTTTCGATGTTTCGTATGAATAGCATCGATCACTTTACCAGTTACATAAATGGAAAGTAAGCTTGTAAGAGCAACATCCCAAGTGAAGAAGAATCCTGCAATGATTACAACGACTGCATTTAAAATAATAAGGAATCCGCCAAGTTTAATGTCTCGTTTGCGAGATAACAACATACCGATAATATCAAATCCACCAGTTGAGCCATTGCAGTTAAAGACAAGACCGATACCAGCTCCGGCAATAACACCACCAAAGATAGATGATAAAAGTGGATCTGTTGCTACGACTTTCACTGGAACATAGTATAATGCAACAGATAATACAATAACAGAGATAACAGTGTTAAAAATTACTTTTTTTCCAAGCCCTATGTATCCTAAAATAAGGATAGGTAAGTTTAATACAAAGTTAATAATACCTGTGTTTACAGGAGTTACAATCCCTAAAATAATAGCAATTCCGCCAATTCCACTACTTAAAATTTTGTGGGGGATAAGGAAAAGATTAAAGGCAATCGCAATAATAATAGAACCAATAATAACACCAAGAAATCTGACCATCTCTTTCCCGTCCTTCACTAAAAAATTCATATTATTTCAAGATTATATATGATATTGAAAGTTTTGGGTAAAAACAGTTTATTTTGGAAAATTAGATTAATCAAAATAATTCGAGTGTTTTATCATTTGAAAGGGGATACAGTTGTGAAGATAAAAAGATATCAACAGAAAAGCCCGTTGAAGCGAGAATGTGAGGATTCTTATTTTTGTAATGAAGAAAAAAAGATGTATGGTGTATGCGATGGAGCAACACCGCTTGTGCCGTTTCGTGATGAAAAGGGACATAATGGAGCATACATCGCTTCGCATTTATTTGCAAGTTATTTTGCTTCATTACGTGAAAATCATAGTTTACAAGTTGCAGTTGCAAAAGCAAATGAAGCATTGCAAAGAAAAATGCTAGAATATGAAGTAGACACGAGAAAAAAAGAGCATTTGTGGTGTACATGTATTGCGGCCGTTCAAATAGATGGTGAGAAAATTGAATACGTACAGTTAGGGGACTGTATGATTGTCGCAATACTTCAAAATGGAACGATGCAAGTATTAACGAAAGACACAGTTGAAGGAATTAGTAAACGAGCAAAAAAGAAAAGAGAAGAAGATCGTAAAAAGGGATTATCTGTACCAGAAGAACATGTTTTTCAAGATGTGCGAGAACAGTTAAAATATAATCGTTATCTTGCAAATGTAAAGGATGGGTATTCCGTTGCGAATGGAATGAAAGAAGCGATTCATTATTTGCAGCATGGGGAATTACATATAGATGAAGTGAGTGGGATTTTTATTTGTTCAGACGGATTATTCCACCCAGATTGGCCACTCGAACAAACTGTTGCATATATAAGAGCGAATAGTATAAATGAATATGTAGCAATTATTGAAGAGCTAGAAGTGGAAAAGAGAATACGACCAGATGATAAAACAATTATGATGATTGATTTTTAAGGGGGATATTCAAATGGAAATCAAATGTGTTAATTTAACATTTCAAGATGAATTAGTTCCTTTAGAAAAAGTAAACAAACTGATTATCCACCATACATCCGAAGATGGATGGGATGTGTATAAAACACATGAATTTCATCAAAAAGTAAGAGGATGGAGCGGAATCGGTTACAATTATTTTATTGAAGAAGATGGAACTGTAATCGAAGGACGCGGTTTACATATTGGAGCACATGCGAAAGATAATAATAGAGATACAATTGGAATATGTATGACGGGTAATTTTGATAAATATGATCCAACTACCGCACAAATGAATGCATTATATTCTTTATGTAAAATGTTTATGAAACAGTTTGCTATAAAGAAAGAAAGTATACTCGGTCACAGGGAGCTAGAAGGCGTTACAAAAAGTTGTCCTGGAAAGCGTTTTTCTATGGTAGAGTTAAGAAACGTACTATCTTACATATAGAGGAGTAATATATGATGATGAATATAAAAATACCAAATGATAAAAAAGAAGAGCTAGTAGCACAAATTCAGCAATTTTTCGTTGAAGAAGATTTAGATGAAATTGGGCGCTTCCAAGCAGAGCGTTTAATAGAAGAAATGATTAAATTAGTAGGACCATTTGCATACAATCAAGCAATTGGAGATGCTAGAAAGCTTGTAACAGAGAAACTATCTAATATTGAAGAAGATTTGTATGTGTTAGAGAAGAGTGAAGGGAAGTAAACTTTCGCCAATTATGAAATAAGTATTTGCCACGGCTTCTTTCCGATATTTTATTTGGTAAGGGCCGTGAAATTGTTTTTGGACATATAAAATAAAACCTCTTTTTTGCCGGGATCCTAGAATTAAAAAACGTTATTCTTTCTTAACAAGCTAGATGAGAAAGAATAACGTTTTTTTACAGAGTGAGATTAAAAATATATTATGTTAATTTTATCTTTTTTTTATAATTTATTTATGGGCAATTTATAGTTGCTATTTATAATTCCTATATATAGTAGCTATGAATATTACGAGAAAGAACTTTGGCGGTGTAACACTTTGTATCCAATTAGCTGTAATCAAAATTTAAAACATGAATTGCTCACATAGAATTTTCTTTTGAAAGATAAGTGATGTAATTCTTTGTTAAATGAAGGAAGGGATTGGGAAGCTATGAATAAAACAATTTTAAAAACATGTATCATATCAGCAGTTTTAGGTGGAAGTTTATTAAGTGAAACGAATGGAGAGGTGAGAGCAGAAGCGGCTACACCACAAACGAATCATACTGGTGTATTCAAAGATGTTCCAAAGGGGCACTGGGCATATGAGGCGATTCAGCAATTAACAGGTGAGAAAATCATTTTTGGCTATGATGATGGAAGATTTGGTTTTGGAGATAATGTAACACGTGAGCAAGTTGCAGCGTTAATGTATCGTTATTTTAATATAGTAGAAAACAAAAGTTATGAGAACCCATATGGGGATATAAGTGAAGATTCGACAAGCTATATAAAGGAAATCTTGTCTTTAACAGAAATGGGTGTTTTTACGGGTGACGAGAATGGGAACTTTAGACCGAAGGCATCCTTAACACGTGCAGAAATGGCTCAGGTTCTTACAAATGCTTTTCATTTACAGGCAAAGAGTGATCACACTTTTACTGATGTTTCACCGAACTCATGGGCAAGAAATGCAATTAGTGCTGTTCAAACAAATAATATTGCAAAAGGAGTAGGAGGAGGGAATTTTGCTCCAAGTATGGATGTGACACGTGAACAGTACGCACAATTTTTATACAATGCAATACAAGAAACTGAGCGAACTAAACAAACGAAAGGGCAAATACTGGCTAGTATACTCAGTGAAACGAATTGGCAAGGGACAAAAGTCTATGACAAAGATCATAATGATGTAACGAAAGAAAATCAAAATTTCATCGGGCTTGCAAAATATGATGCTAAAACTGCAAGGTATGAATTTTTTCATGCAAATACAGGAGATAGTCGTAATGATAGCGGTACCTTTTTTATAACGAATGATGGAAAGAAAAGAGTGTTGATTTCTGAAACGAAAAATTATCAGGCGGTTGTTGAATTAACGCAATTAGATAAGGAGAAATTTACATATAAAAGAATGGGGAAAGATGCAAAAGGAAACGATGTAGAAGTGTTTGTTGAACATGTTCCTTATCATGAAAAAGAACTTTCTTTCACGCGACCTGATAAAAGTTTAGAAAGCTCGACGGGGAAAATAGTTACGGACGTTGATGGAGATAAAATTTTATCTAGTACACTATGGAATGGAACGGTAGTATTAGACGAACAAGGTAATGATGTAACAAAATACAACTCAAACTTTATTAGTCTAGCAAAATACGATAAAAATACAAATAAATATGAGTTTTTCAATGTGAATACAGGAGAAAGTCGTGGAGACTATGGTTTCTTTGATGTTGTACATGGTAATAAAATAAGGGCTCACGCTTCGTTAGGGAATAATAAATATGGTGCGGTTCTTGAACTTACAGAGTTAAATAAAAAGAAATTTACGTATACAAGACTAGGGAAAGATGCGAATGGAAAAGATATAAAAATCTTTGTTGAGCACGAACCGTATACAGGTGACCTAAAACCAAATTTCACAAAGTAAGATGTAAAATAGTTGTTTATAGACAAAAAGATGCCTTCGGGCATCTTTTTGTCGTTTTAAAATGATTTTATGGGCAAACAACTATACATCTTCGTTCTTTTTTATTTATTCTCTTTATGCTCTTTGTATTCATGTACTTTTTCTTTCACATTACCAACCGTATCTTTAGCAGTGCCTTTTACTTTATCCCATTTTCCTTCAGCTTGTAATTTTTTATTGTCAGTTACTTTCCCGACAACTTCTTTTACTTCGCCTTTTACTTTATCAATAGCACCTTCTACTTTTTCTTTTAAACCATGATCATGTTTAGTCATACATTTCTCCTCCTTGTAGTTTGATTAGAATTCTCTTTTCATATTGCAAGTTGAATGATGTATCTAGTAATAGCGTAATAAATCTAGTTTGAATATTCAAATGATTAATGGTATAGAAAAAGAATTGTCATAAAATGTATAAGATTGTAATGCAAGGAGAAGGAATGTTAATTATATGTCTTTTGCAGTCCATATTGATTTTGTATAAGCAATTTTCATATGGGCACGTTCCATATTGTTTTGACTGCTGCTACCAAAGCGGGCTTGTCCAACTATTAAATGACAGTTTGTCGCTATAGCTTTTTCTATTCGTTTTTGAATTAATGCAGTATGACAGCCTTTACGTTGAAATTCTGGCAAAGTAGCAGAAGCAGCTAATGAAGCAATCCCATTATTTATGTACAGGACACCAATGCCTGCAGGAGTATTTTGAATTTCTGCTATGAAAAAATGCCATCCTGGTTTATCGTAAAGAATTTCGTTATTTTGGCGAACTCCATCTTTTGTAAAGGATGGCATGTTAAATCCACGTACATATATGTCTGCAAAAATATGAAATTCATTTTCTTTTAGTTGGCGTACTAAAATGTTAGAAGGAAGAAGGGATGAATCTTCTCTCGGTATACTATATAAAGCAGTATGGAAGCTAGATTGATAAAAACCTTTTTCAGATAAGTAATGAAATAGTTCAGCTGTACCTTGAGCGGGTGTAATTTCAAAACGACAAGGGATTTGTAGTGATTGATAATAAGAGATAATTTCATCTACCGTATCTGTATTTGTAAATGTAATACCTTTTACCGTATTAAAAGCCGGACCAGCAATTACTTTTGATGAAAAAGCAGTGGCACTCCCGAACTTTTTCATTTGTATTTGCATTGGATTTCCGCTTATTGCTTGCAATAGCGTTAATCTAGAAGAAAGCATATGTATTTCTGCGTTTTCAATTTCTTGAGCTGTATTAAGCGTCATAATCGTAGTCATAAAATTCCTCCGTCAATAAATATATTTCATAGTACATATACGATGTGTGTTCTAAGATTCCTGTTGAAATGTAAGAGAATAAGAGGTTTTTTGGAAGGGAAATGGAAGTAAACTGTCGAAGGGAGTAGAAACAGATTAAAGGTGGTGCTCTCATGAAACAGAAAGACGTGCAGACATGCTCTAATTGTGGTTCTCAAAATATAGGAGAAGGTGAGTTTGTCGGTTATGCACAAATACGGAAAAAGGAGACGATGTTCACATCTTCACCAGTAGATGCTTATATTTGTACAGATTGCGGGAATGTCCTTTTATTAAAAGTACGACATTATGAAAAGTTTAAGCAGAAGCCGTTATGATTATTGAAAAGTGGTTTTATTAGAGAAGTTAATAGGAGTAATATTTTACATATATATGAATACGCCTTATATAAAGAGATGACAACATATACTGTCGCTATATGACATACAAAAATGTATAGAAGAATGTAAGGGAAAAGGTAGATAGTTTATAAAAAATAAAAAACATGTTTCGAATCAACGTATCAAAACATGTTTTTTCTTGCTCTGAATTATTTCCAAAGAAATAATTCAGAAAATACAGAAAAATATAGTAGTTATTTGTAGAAGTCTGTTATAATAAACAAAAAATGAAAACGCTTTAAAGGAGGATATAACCAATATGATGATGAATGTACCGCTAACAATTAGTTCTATGATGGAAAGAGCAGAAAAACTGTTTTCAAAGAAAGAAATTGTTTCACGGACACATGATACAATTACGACTTTAACGTATAAGCAGTTAGGTGAAAGGACGAGAAGACTTTCCAGTGCGTTAAAAAAGTTAGGAATTAAAGAAGGCGAGCGTATAGGAACGTTAGCGTGGAATCATCATCGACATGTGGAAGCATATTTTGCTATTCCTGGTATTGCTTCCGTTTTACACACAATTAATATTCGTTTATCTCCTCAACATATTTCATATATTATTCAGCACGCAGAAGATCGCATTCTACTTATAGATGAAGATCTCGTACCACTCGTTGAAAATATTCAATCACAACTATCAACAGTACAAGCCTACATTATTATGACTGATAAAGATGAACTACCAAATACTACGCTAGAACCTGTATATCATTATGAAAAGCTATTAGAAGAAGGCGATCCAAATTTCCAATTTGTAAAAGATATTGATGAAAATACACCTGCTGGTATGTGTTATACGTCAGCGACTACAGGAAATCCAAAAGGTGTTGTATATACGCATCGTAGTACTGTACTGCATTGCATGGCACTCGGTTTAGCGGATACAGCTGCTTTATCGGAAAGTGATGCAGCAATGGCGATTGTACCGATGTTCCATGTGAATGCTTGGGGACTCCCTTTCGCTGCTACTTGGTTTGGATCAAAACAAGTTCTTCCAGGACCGATGTTTACGCCAAAAATTTTATTAGAAATGATCCAATCTGAAAAAGTGACGTTAGCTGCTGGTGTGCCAACAATTTGGCTCGGTGTATTACAAGAGTTAGAAAATAATAGTTACGATTTATCTAGTATGACGAGAATACTATGCGGTGGTGCAGCTGCACCGAAAAGTGTTATTAAAGCATTTGAACAGAAATATAATGTTCCGTTCATCCATGCATATGGTATGACCGAAACAAGCCCACTCGTAACACTTGCACGTTTAAAAAGTTATGAAACAGAATTATCATATGAAGAGCAATTAGAAATTAGATCAAAACAAGGGTATCTTGTCCCTGGTGTAGAGATGAAAGTAGTTGGCACAAATGGTGAAGTGAAGTGGGATAGTACGGAGATGGGAGAACTATGTTTACGAGCGCCATGGATCGCTGAAAGCTATTATAACGATGAGCGTACTGTTGAAGGTTTTCGCGATGGATGGTTATATACTGGTGATGTTGTAACAGTTGACGAGGAAGGCTGCGTGAAAATCGTTGACCGTACGAAAGATGTCATTAAAAGCGGGGGCGAGTGGATTTCTTCAGTTGACCTTGAAAATGCTTTAATGGCACATGATGCTATATTTGAAGCAGCTGTCGTTGCCGTTCCTCATCCGCAGTGGCAAGAGCGCCCAGTTGCCTGCGTCGTTCAAAAGAAAAATAGTACGGTAACGAAAGAAGAAATATATGAATTTTTAAAACCACAGTTTGCGAAATGGTGGTTACCAGACGATATTGTATTTATGGAAGAAATACCGAAAACATCTGTTGGGAAGTTTTTAAAGCAGGCGCTTCGGAAAGAACTTGAGCATTTGCATAAAGAAAAATAATAAAAATTATGTTTGTAAACCGATAAAGAAAACAAGTTGACAAAAGCTAAATAGAAAGATAATATAACTCCTATAATATGTTACCTGAAAAACATTTCAAGTTTACAAATAGGAGAAGCAAATATGAATACAAAAAACTTAGTTTTCGTCGCTTTATTTAGTTCTATTATGGGAGTGTTAGGGTTAATACCTCCAATTGCTCTTGCTATAACACCAGTTCCTATTACATTACAATCACTTGGTGTTATGCTTGCTGGTGGGTTGTTAGGGTCACGACTAGGTGCATTAAGTCAGCTGATTTTCTTACTTATTGTAGGAGTAGGTGCACCATTACTTGCTGGTGGCCGCGGTGGTCCAGGTGTATTTGTTGGACCAAGTGCAGGATATTTACTCGGTTATATCGTTGGAGCGTTTGTCATCGGTTATTTAATTGAGCGTTTACGTGAAGTTTCTATAATAAAGGTATTATGTATTAATATAATTGGTGGTATTTTCGTAGTTTATGTATTTGGTATTATTGTACAAGCTTTCGTAATGGATATTTCTATATGGCAGACGATGAAAGTAAGTGTTATATTTTTACCAGGGGATTGCATAAAAGCGATTATAGGAGCAATTCTCGTAACGAAATTACATCGTTCATTGAAACATATTATTACGCCTGCCCTAAAGAGTGGGAAATATACAAATGCAGGATAAGAAAGAGAAGAAACACGTTCATTGCGTGTTTCTTTTTATTATTTTGTAAGGGAAGGACGTCTCAAATGGGGATTACAAAAGAATATAAAGAGCATGCCTCGTTACAACCAAATAAAATAGCAATAAAGGAAAATAATCGAGTTTTAACATATAAAGATTGGTTTGAGTCAGTATGTAAAGTAACAAACTGGTTGAGTGAAAAAGAATCGAAGAATAAAACGATAGCAATTGTATTAGAAAATCGTATAGAGTTTTTACAACTATTTGCAGGTGCTGCTATGGCAGGATGGGTTTGTGTACCATTAGATATAAGGTGGAAACAGGATGAGCTTAAAGAAAGAATTGCAATCAGTAATCCGGATGTGATTGTGACAGAGCGATATAAGGTAAATGATCTACCGGATGAAGAAGGAAGAGTAATAGAAATTGATGAGTGGAAAAGAATGATAGAGCACTATCTTCCTACATATCAGCCTGTAGAAAATGTACAAAATGCTCCGTTTTATATGGGATTTACATCAGGATCAACTGGAAAAGCAAAAGCGTTTTTACGTGCACAACAATCATGGGTTCATAGTTTTGATTGCAATATACATGATTTTCATATGAAAAAAGAAGATTCTATTTTAATAGCTGGGACGCTCGTTCATTCTCTTTTTTTATACGGTGCAATAAGTGCATTACATATAGGACAAACGGTGCATATTATGAGAAAGTTTATTTCAGATCAAGTGCTGGATAGGTTAGAAATAGAACATATTTCGGTCATGTATACAGTGCCGACAATGCTGGAATCTTTATATAAAGAAAATAGAGTAATAGAAAATAAAATGAAAATTATTTCGTCAGGAGCGAAATGGGTAGCTGAAGCGAAAGAAAAAATTAAGAGTATATTTCCTTATGCGCAAAAATATGAATTTTACGGTGCGTCGGAACTAAGTTTTGTAACAGCGCTAATTGATGAAGAAAGCGATAGAAGGCCAAATTCAGTAGGGAAACCTTGTCACAATGTGCAAGTTCGAATATGTAATGAAGCAGGAGAAGAAGTACAGAAAGGTGAGATAGGAACTGTTTATGTGAAAAGTGATCAGTTTTTTATGGGATACATATTAAATGGGATTTTAGTTCCAGAGATGAGTACGGATGGCTGGATGACGGTACGGGATGTAGGGTATGAAGATGAAGAAGGGTTTATTTATATTGTCGGTAGAGAGAAGAATATGATTTTATTTGGAGGAATTAATATTTTCCCAGAAGCAATAGAAAGTGTATTACATGAACATCCAGCTGTAGATGAAATAGTTGTAGTTGGTGTGAATGATAGTTATTGGGGTGAAAAGCCTGTCGCCATCGTAAAAGGAAGTGCTACGAAGCAACAATTAAAAAGTTTTTGCTTACAACGATTATCCTCGTTTAAAATACCGAAAGAATGGCATTTTGTAGATGAAATACCGTATACAGACAGCGGTAAAATCGCTCGTATTGCAGCGAAAAATATGATTGAAAACCGGGAGAAGATATATGAATAGAGCGGTTATTGTAGAAGCGAAAAGGACACCTATTGGTAAGAAAAATGGGATGTTGAAAGATTATGAAGTTCAGCAATTAGTAACGCCGCTTCTCACGTTTTTAAGTAAAGGAATTGAGAGAGAAATAGACGATGTTATATTAGGGAATGTTGTTGGACCAGGAGGGAATGTTGCGAGATTATCTGCTTTAGAGGCAGGACTTGGCTATCATATTCCTGGTGTAACAATTGATCGGCAATGTGGTGCTGGATTGGAGGCGATTCGCACCGCATGTCATTTCATTCAAGGCGGGGCAGGTAATTGTTATATTGCAGGAGGAGTAGAGAGTACAAGTACATCACCTTTTCAAAATAGAGCGCGATTTTCACCGGAAATAATTGGTGATCCTAATATGGGAGTGGCGGCTGAATATGTTGCAGAGCGTTATAATATAACGCGAGAAATGCAAGATGAATACGCTTGTCTTAGTTATAAGCGGACACTGCAAGCAGTAGAAAATGGATATTTACAAGATGAAATAATTCCGTTTAATGGCTCTTTTGACGAAGCTATAAAACGAGAAATGAATTATGAAAGAATGATTAAAAGAACTAAGCCTGCATTTTTACAAAATGGTACAGTAACGGCAGGTAATTCGTGCGGTGTAAATGACGGAGCATGTGCTGTTCTTGTAATGGAAGAGGGGCAAGCCCGAAAATTAGGATACAAGCCTGTACTTCGTTTCGTTCGTAGTGCTGTAGTTGGAGTGGATCCAAATCTTCCGGGGACTGGTCCGATATTTGCGGTGAACAAATTATTAAACGAAATGAATATGGAAGTAGAGGACATCGATTATTTTGAAATTAATGAAGCATTTGCTTCAAAGGTTATTGCTTGTGCAAAGGAGTTACAAATTCCTTTTGAAAAATTAAATGTAAATGGTGGAGCAATTGCGCTCGGTCACCCGTACGGTGCATCTGGTGCTATGCTTGTAACACGTTTGTTTTATCAGGCACAAAGGGAGTATATGAAATATGGAATTGCGACGTTAGGAATTGGTGGTGGAATAGGGTTAGCACTATTATTTGAAAAAGTAGAAGACTAGAAAAGAACTAGTTTTCTACTTTTTGAGGAACATAGGCATTGCTACCAGGTTTTGCTTTTATTTCATTCCAAGCAGCGATAGCATCAGCTTTTGATCTGCCTTTGTTATTTGGATCTTCGAAAAAGTCGCGAGTAAAGCGATTGTATTCAAACTGCGCGCTAATAGTTGTTTTGTATGTAGGATCTTTTTTTCGTTCGTTTTCTTCATACCAAAACGTTATCGCGTCTTCATATGTTTTTCCAACATTCTCTTTAAAAAATTTTTGGAGAGCTACTGTAAAACGGAAGTTTGCTCCGATTTTTTCTTTGAAAAAAGCACGAACATCTTCGCTACAGCGGTGATTGTTAGTAATAATCGTTTGAAGAGAAAATTCTTTATAAGAGAGGGAAGCTTTACTCACCTTTTGACCAGAGCTGTTTTTTAATATTTTACCAGTATGTAAATAATGTGAGATACGCTCGGTTATTTCAATCTTAGAGCCACTAGCTGGCAAACCATGCTCACGACAAAATGTTTGGAGTTCTGCTTTTAACCAATAAAAGTTTTGGAAATCTTCAAGTGATATAGACTTTGTTAAAGGTGGACGCATAGATGTAACAACTTCTTTCTTCCATAATTTTCTTTAATTATAAAACATACGTTCTTTTTGTGGAAGGATTAATTTGTAAATATAACGGGAAGAGGAGATTGCATATGGAAAATGTAATGCAAGTTCGAGTTACGGGAATTTTAATTGAAGATGAAAAGGTATTACTAGTAAAGCAAAAAGTTGCTAATCGGAATTGGTCTTTACCTGGAGGAAGAGTAGAGAACGGTGAAACGTTAGAAGAAGCAATGATTCGAGAAATGAGAGAAGAAACAGGGTTAGAAGTTAAAATTAAGAAGCTACTCTATGTTTGCGATAAACCGGATGCTAGCCCATCTTTATTACATATTACGTTTCTGCTTGAAAGGATTGAGGGTGAAATTACGCTACCTTCTAATGAGTTTGATCATAATCCGATTCATGATGTGCAAATGGTACCGATTAAAGATTTAAGTCAGTATGGTTTTTCGAAAATTTTTATCACTCTTATAAGTGGCGGTTTTGCAAATGCAGGGAGTTATCAAGGGTTGAAACAACATATAGGCCTGTAAATATAGTTGAAGGATAGCAGTTAGCTATCCTTCATAGACATGTTTTACACTGCTGACTCTAAAGAAGAAACAAGTTGATTTAAAAACTCTTCCCCGGTCATAATCGCTTTTCCGCCGCCGCGCGCACTTTTTTTATTTCCGCCACCTTTGCCTTCAATTGTAGGAAGAGCATCTTTTAAAAGTGCGTTCATATCAAGTGTGACTGTTTTTCCGCAAGCGAGGATGCATTGTAATTTGTCCTCATTTTCGATAACGAAATATGTAATGGCATGCTCTTGTTGTTCTATAATAATAGCAGAAAGTTTTGCGATTTCTTGCATAGAACGATTTGTAAATACTTGAGAAATAAGTATGCCAGCATGTATTTCGGCAGGCTGTTGCAGTAGTTCATTTGCCTCGGCATATAATAATTTTTCATTCATCGTTTGTATTGCTTTTTCGTTTTCTTTTTGAGAAGTAAGCAGTTGTGCTACTTTTGCTGGAATATCAATCTCGCTACTGTTTAATTGTTTAGAAACATCCTTTATAATTTGTTGCTGTTGCTCCATAAGATTTAGTGTACGCCAGCCAGCTATAAACGTTAATCTTATCCCGCCTTTATTACGCTCCCATCCTAGTACTTGAATAGGACCTACTTCACCAGTACGTTTCGGATGTGTTCCGCCACAGCCATTGTAGTCATAATTTTCGATAATAACAACGCGTATATTTTCTGTCATAGTCGGTTCTTTACGAAGGGGCAATGTTTTCGCTTCTTCTAAGTTCATCCACTGGATGCGGATGGGATGGTTTTCAAAAACAATTTTGTTTGCAATTTGTACTGCTTTTTCAACTGTTTCTGCATGCAGATTTTCTGTTTCTAAATCAATTGTTACCGTCTCTTTACCAAGATGGAATCCAATCGTAGGTACGTTAAAATGATCCCAAAAAGCAGCAGATAAAATGTGCTGAGCCGCATGTTGTTGCATATGATCAAAACGGCGCTCCCAATTGATTTTCCCTTCAACTTCTTCTGTATGTAATTGTTCTACAATGAAGTGACGAATTTCTCCATTTACCTCTTCTACATTGATTACATCGATTTCATTTAGTGTACCAGTATCAAATGGTTGTCCGCCACCTGTCGGATAAAATGCCGTTTCGTTTAAAACAACGTATAAGTTACCGTCTTTATCATAATCTTGCTTTATAATTGTAGTAGTAAAGTCTTGCTTATAAGCGTCAGTGTAATATAATTTTTTCTCCAATTTTCTTTCCCCTTTCGTGTTCAATAGTTTCATTGTAAAGCAATTGAAATTAGTTTCCTAATATTTCAGAAGAAAGAAACTATTTTTAGAATTTTCTTGCTATAATAAGAAAAAGAAAATGCGGGGGTGGAATGAATATGTTATATGAAAACGGCGTAGATAAACTACTTAGTTTAAGCAAAAATATTTCTGAATTGTATCGAGAATTAAATGAAATGACCCGGATTTTAACGGACTGTAATCGAGAAAGTGTGAAATTTGATCGGTTATATGTAAAAGAGGTACTGTGGAAAAAAGAAGATGTAATAGAGAAATATGACGAGCTGCTTGTACAACTTTGTATAAATGAATGTTTTGATCTGAAAAGTGTCATTACAGGGGAATATAAGTATACATATGAAGAAGTAGAAAACATCGTTTTACAATTTAATGAGAAGTATAATGTCACAATTTTAATTAAAGATGTTTGTAAAGAATTACAGTTTACATATGGCATAGATATGGATATAACGAGAACAGCGCGGGTATCAACAGCGCAAGTATAAAAAGGGAAAAGAAAGCAGATCCTTTGCTTTCTTTTTTTATGTAAGAACAGGGAGAGTAGGTTTTTAAGATGAAGGGGAAGTTGCAAAATATTCATCCGTTAGGAATGACAATTATAATAGGGACTTTATTTGCGAGGTTCGCCACGTCAATGAGTATTCCTTTTTTAGCAATTTATTTAACGACTGTGAAAGGTGTATCAGCTGGAATGACGGGTGCTATTATCGGAACGAGTGCACTTGTTGGAGTGTTTGCTAGTTTTATCGGAGGGAATTTATCAGATCGATTCGGTCGAAATATGATTATAATATGGTCCATGATTGTTTGGGTCTTTGTATTCATTGGTTTTTCACTTGCAGATCATGTTTTAAGTTTCTTTTTATTAAATGCTTTGAATGGATTATGTAGGTCCTTTTTTGAACCGACGTCAAGAGCGTTATTATCAGATTTAACGAAACCTGAGTATCGTTTACTCGTATATAATTTGCGTTACGGTGCAATCAATGTTGGAGTGGCGATTGGCCCACTTGTCGGATTACAGATTGGAAGCGCAAAATCAACAATTCCGTTTTTAGTAGCAGCTGGAGTATACATTCTATATACAGCTATATTAGCGTTCCAATTTAAGAAGTATCCGATTGAAAAAAAGAAAGTAAAGATAGAAAAGCCTGTCACGATGTTAAATGCACTTCGCATTTTGCGAAAGGATGTCGTTTTTTTAGTTGCACTAGTTGGTATTATTTTGAGTAATTGTGGTTTTTCTCATTTAACGACGACAGTATCTCAATATTTTGCAAATGCACATATATTTCAGGATGGAGTGAAATTATTTTCATATATGTTAGCTTTAAATGCGATTGTTGTAGTCGTAATCCAATACCCTATTATTCAAGTTTGTAAAAAGTATACACCGTTAGTATCCATTATGGTGGGAACTTTATTTGTGAGCGGAGGATTGTTTGGATTTGGAATAGTAGAATCTATGCTAGGTGCTGCTATGTGCACAATTATTTTTACAATTGGAGAAGTTCTCATGTTTTCAATGACGGACGTATTTATAGATGATATAGCTGTTTCGCATTTAAAAGGTACATATTTTGGAGCAATGGGATTTTCAGGAATTGGAGCAGTAATTGGTCCGTGGTTCGGGGGAGTACTTCTCGATTATTACGGGTACCAAAATGGATTTATTGTTTTTTCAGCGCTAGCTATATTTGCAACTGTAGCATTTCCTGTACTTTTAGTTACAAAAGGTTTATTGAAAAAAAGGGATGATAGAAATTGTAATTTAGAACTACATGCGAAATAAAGTGAAACTTTAATCAGTGGGGGAGTTCATCCCCCACTGATTATCAGCCCTCACAAATCGGACGTTTACGGACAGCCCGACTCCCACCTAACTTCTTTGCTCCAACTGCATTTTGAGGTGGGAGTTTTACTGTCCGTTAACGCGGGGTAAAATAAGCCCCAGCAGACGGCTGGGGCTTATTTTTGTATTTATTTTAATTCTCAATTTGAAAAAGAACTTTTTCTTCATGTTTATTAGCAACTTCATTTTTGGAGATATGAATGGCTAAATATCCATTCTCTAAGCAGGCTAACATCTTCTTATAAATGATAGTAGCGGGTAAAGGAATGATCCGCTGTAAAGAACTATTATTATGAAGTATGCAAATATTTAGGCCTGTCTTCATCTTTTCAATGACTACATTTTGTTCGGATACATTTGGTACATCTGTTTCCAAAATGTATTCTTGTTCAGTTTCGCAAAGGTCAATATGAATTTGATTTGGGAAACTAAAGTTACTACAAGAGTCAGAACAAAACTGATCCATCCATTCTTCAAAACCATCAACATGAAAAAGACAATCCTTCTTTTTCTTGCCCATGTAAGACACCCTCCGTGAAATCTCAATTCATACTATGTTATGCATGAATGAAGTAAGGGTGAAGAATAAATGTAAAAATATAAACATTGTATGTGATAAAGGTAGCTAGTGTGAGCCTTTTGTTTTACATATCATGATGTGCATGATTTTTTTGGCGTGAATGGTTACGGTTTTTTACTTTATGAGATCCGCTTAATGGTTCAGGTTGTCCCTTTTTTTCTTTTGTTTCACGATTGTTTTTTCCCATTGTATGTGACACCTCCTCTTTCTCTTTAGAATGAGAGAAGTTTGCAAATTTATACGAGAATGTTTTTAGAAAAAAGGGTAAAGATAATTGGGACTAACTATTATGGAAAGGGGATTATATAATGCCATATCATAAAGATAAACAACAAGCTTTTCAAGCAGCGCAGCAAGGAGTTACACAAGCAGAACATGCATATAACAACATTGTAAAAAATGATCCAAACTACGGTCACGATTTAAAAGGGTTGCGCCAAGAGGTTCAGGAGGCGTATGAACAGATTCAAAATGCGTTAGAAGTAGCTTCGGAAACACAACGCCCACAACTTGAGCAATACGAAAATAATCTCCAAAATATTATGCAACATGTAGATCGATTAGAAAAGTAAATGAGGTTGTTGTGTATTCGACAACCTTTTACTTTAATAAAAATTATGCGAAAACAGAAAATTTTTCTATTCGTTTTTTCTTTATTATGCGCAGTACATATATTTCAAGTTGAAAAAGTGGAAGCGAAAATGTTGCTCAGAAAAGAGCTAGAACCAACTGGCTATGTAACGTGGGAAGTACCTAATAATGAAAAGATTATTGCCATTACATTCGATGATGGACCAGATCCAACTTATACACCACAAATTTTAAATTTATTACGTCAATATAAAGCAGAATCGACATTTTTTATGATTGGATTTCGAGTGCAGCGTAATCCATATTTGGTGAAACAAGTGTTAAAAGAGGGACATGAAGTTGGAAATCATACGATGAATCATTTGTATGCGAGTAATTCATCAGATGAAAAATTGGAAAATGATATTTTAGATGGAAAGAAATATTTTAAAAAATGGGTGAAAGAACCTTTGCTATTCCGTCCTCCTGGCGGATATATTAACGATGCTGTATTTAAAACCGCGAAAGAAGCGGGGTATCAAACTGTACTATGGTCGTGGCATCAAGATCCACGTGATTGGGCAAATCCAGGGGTTGAATTTATCGTAAATCATGTAGTGAAACATGCTAAAAGTGGAGATATCGTATTGTTACATGATGGAGGAAATGATCGTAGTCAAACAGTAGCAGCACTAGCAAAAATTTTACCTGAACTGAAAAAGCAGGGCTATCGATTTGTAACGGTTTCGGAATTGTTACGTTATAAACATTAGAAAAAATCCCAAAAGGTGAATGTTCCTTTTGGGATTTTTCGTTACTGGTTCTTTTTGCGTTTCTTATTATTTTGTCGTTCTGCAGCAGTTAAGTTTTCACTTGCAAACTCTTCGTTATAACCAGTTCCTTGTCCTTGTGCAGATGCCGCATTCATTCCTGAAATAGTATGATTTGCTTTTCTTTTACCCATTTTATTTCACCTCTATAACTTTTTTTGTAAGTTGAATGATGAGCAGTTCATAGTGCGTATGAACTGTAAGTAAAGCGCTAATAGAGCACTTTACTTTATGGTAATAGTATTCATAAGGAGCAGGAACACTATTCAAATTTAGAAACATAAAGAAAACTTATGATAATCTATAAGTTTCTTATTATTTACTTATTTAGAAAGTTGTAATAAGATATTATCGTAAGGTATTGAAAAGTTTGTCTACATTTTATATTCAGACAACTTAGTCACGTTTAACAGGGGGGAAACATAATGGTCAAACATAATCCATTTCAATCACGTGCAACTTTTGAAGTAGATGGAAAAACGTATCATTATTATGATTTGAAAGCGCTTGAAAACGCAGGGGTTGGCAACGTATCTCAATTACCATATTCCGTGAAAGTTTTACTTGAATCAGTACTTCGTCAAGTAGACGGACGTGTAATCACAGAAGAGCATGTTACAAATTTAGCGAAATGGGGAACGAAAGATGTGCGAGATATCGATGTTCCATTTAAACCATCTCGTGTAATTTTACAAGATTTCACTGGTGTTCCGGCTGTTGTTGATTTGGCTTCGCTTCGTAAAGCAATGGCAGACATGGGTGGAGATCCTGATAAAATCAATCCGGAAATTACTGTAGACCTTGTAATTGATCACTCTGTACAGGTTGATAGAGCGGGTACGGCAGACGCGCTTGCATTCAACATGGACTTAGAGTTTAAACGTAATGAAGAACGTTATAAATTTTTAAGCTGGGCACAAAAATCATTTGATAACTATCGTGCAGTTCCACCAGCTACAGGTATTGTACACCAAGTAAACCTTGAATATTTAGCACCAGTTGTTCACGCTGTGAAAAATGCTGAAGGTGACTTAGTTGCATACCCAGATTCATTAGTTGGAACAGACTCACATACAACAATGATCAATGGTATCGGTGTTCTTGGATGGGGCGTTGGTGGTATTGAAGCAGAAGCAGGAATGCTTGGACAGCCTTCATACTTCCCAGTACCTGAA
Source organism: Bacillus sp. EB106-04-02-XG92 (assembly GCF_058791995.1). NCBI lineage: Bacteria > Bacillati > Bacillota > Bacilli > Caryophanales > Bacillaceae > Bacillus > Bacillus sp. EB106-04-02-XG92. The sequence continues at coordinate 32,564 of NZ_JBYTEA010000015.1, read as the reverse complement.
GTAATCGGTGTGAAATTAACTGGTACACTTCCAAGTGGTACTACAGCAACTGACGTTGCATTAAAAGTAACGCAAGTATTACGTCAAAAAGGTGTAGTTGGTAAATTCGTTGAGTTCTTCGGTAATGGACTAAAGAGCATGCCTTTAGCTGACCGTGCAACAATTTCAAACATGGCACCAGAATACGGCGCAACTTGTGGATTCTTCCCAATCGACGATATTTCATTAGAATACTTACGTTTAACAGGTAGAGATGAAGAGCAAATTCGCGTTGTTGAAGAATACTGTAAAGCGAACGGCTTATTCTATACAGCAGACAGCAAAGATCCAATTTACACTGATCTTGTTGAAATTGATTTAAATACAATTGAATCTAACCTTTCTGGACCGAAACGCCCACAAGATTTAATTCCACTTTCAGATATGAAAGATGCGTTCCACAAAGCTGTTTTAGCGCCAGTTGGAACACAAGGACTTGGATTTAATGAGCAAGAGTTCGATAAAGAAGTGAAGGTTACATTAGAAGATAAAGAAGTAACGATGAAAACAGGTGCAATTGCAATCGCTGCAATTACAAGCTGTACAAATACATCAAACCCATACGTATTAATCGGGGCAGGTTTAGTTGCGAAGAAAGCAATTGAAAAAGGGCTTGTAGTACCTGAGTACGTAAAAACATCATTAGCACCAGGATCTAAAGTTGTTACTGAATACTTAGATAAATCAGGTTTAACAACATATTTAGATCAATTAGGTTTCCAAACAGTTGGTTACGGTTGTACGACTTGTATCGGTAACTCTGGCCCATTAGCGCCAGAATTAGAAGAAGCAATCGCAGCAAATGACTTACTAGTAACATCTGTTTTATCTGGTAACCGTAACTTTGAAGGTCGTATTCACCCGCTTGTAAAGGCAAACTACTTAGCATCACCACCACTTGTTGTGGCATATGCACTTGCAGGTACTGTTGATATTGACCTGAAAAATGATGAAATCGGTAAAGATGCAAATGGCAATGCCGTTTACTTCAACGATATTTGGCCATCAGCTAAAGAAATTGAAGATGTAGTTCAAAGCGTTGTTACATCTGAACTGTTCAAGAAAGAATATGCACAAGTATTTAATAGCAATGAGCGTTGGAATGAAATTCAAACTTCAAATGAAGCTTTATATACTTGGGATAATGATTCAACATACATTCAAAACCCACCATTCTTTGAAGGATTATCTAAAGAACCAGGTGAAGTTGAAACGTTATCAGGCTTGCGCGTAGTTGGTAAATTTGGTGACTCTGTAACGACAGACCACATTTCACCAGCAGGTTCAATCGGTAAGCACACACCAGCTGGACGCTACTTATTAGAAAATGGCGTACAACCAGTTGACTTCAACTCTTACGGTTCTCGTCGTGGTAACCATGAAGTTATGATGCGTGGTACATTCGCGAACATTCGTATTAAAAACCAAATCGCACCAGGAACAGAAGGCGGATATACAACATATTGGCCAACTGGTGAAGTAACATCTATCTATGATGCTGCTATGAAATATAAAGAAGATGGCACAGGCCTTCTAGTTGTTGCTGGTAAAGATTACGGTATGGGAAGTTCTCGTGACTGGGCTGCGAAAGGTACAAACTTATTAGGTATTAAAGCAGTAATCGCAGAAAGCTTCGAGCGTATTCACCGTAGTAACTTAGTATTAATGGGTGTGTTACCACTTCAATTTAAAGATGGCGAAAGCGCTGAAACGTTGGGTCTTGTTGGTAACGAGTCATTTGAAATTCAAATTGACAAAACAGTTAGACCACGCGATCTTGTAAAAGTAGTTGCAACTGATGCAGATGGTAACGAAAAACAATTTGAAGTAGTAGCTCGTTTCGATAGTGAAGTTGAAATTGACTACTACCGTCACGGTGGTATCTTACAAATGGTTCTTCGTGAGAAAATTGAAGAATCTAAAGTGTCGAACTAAATAATTGAAATGAACGATAAGGAAGCTAACAACTGTTAGCTTCCTTATTTTATGGAAAGGGATGAAACCATTTGGTTTCATCCCTTTCTTTTTACTATAAAAATGGAGGGGACATCATGAAAGAATATAAAAGAATATTGTTACCGTTACAGAAAGAAAAAATGTTAGTAATAGCAGCTGTATGCAGCGGGATTTTTGCTGCTATTTTAAACTTATCCCGTCCACTATTCATGGGGCTAATTGTAGATAACCTTATTCAACGAGAGCTGAAGGGAGCGTACCTTTATGTTACTTTGTTTGCAGCTAGTCGATTGTTGATGTGGATAAACAATCTTTCATTTGATTATGTAAGCTCCAAAGCAAGTCAGCGAATATTACGAGAGAAGCGTATAGATGTATTACTTCATTTTTTCTTATTACCGTTTGAAGGAAGTGAGAAAATTAAACAAGGAGAGTTAGAGACGTTAGTTGTGTCTGATATTCCGAATTGGGTCAGATTATATGGTTCTATATTAATAGAATATATACACGCCATTGCGCAATTTATAGGCGCGTTCATAGCACTACAACATATAGATATAAAGTTCATATTGTGGGTAACTCCGTTTTTGTTTTTAAGTGCAACGGTTCCGGTACTGATGGGGAAAAAGGTAAGAAATATTGCAAGCATTGCTCAAGAGAATCAGTCAAGTGTTGTAGAGATGGTGTCACAGTTTGTAAAAGGAGCTCAAGATTTACGTAGTTTGCAAAAAGAAAAGTGGGCCATTCGCTTATTTAAAGGAGTAACAGCACAATCTTATAAAACAGAAGTAAAGAAGACGATGATGCAACATTGCATTGGAGTAGTTGGAACAGTGATTGAAACAGGAGCATATATCGTTGTTCTCATTATAGGCATGCAAAAAATAATGAAAGGGGAAATGGAAGTTGGTTCACTTGTAGTAGTGTTAGCGACAATTGAAATGCTCTTTTTTCCAGTCCGTTACGTGGGCGATTTATTAATGATGACACAAGTTGCAATCGCTTCGGCAAATAGAGTTTTTTCTTTTTTAGATAAACGAGTGGCAAATAGTAATCAAGAAATAGCGATGGGGATGACGGTAACAAATGCTTCATTTCAGGAGAATGGTGCAGAGAAATGCAGAATTAAGAATATTGATTTGCAAATTAATCCTGGCGAACTCGTTATTATTATAGGAGAAAGTGGGGCAGGAAAAACAACGCTTTTAAAATTAATGGCAGGGTTGTATAAACCATCAAACGGTAGCATTGTTTATCATGGTAATGAGGCTCGTATGACGACAGTGTGGCAAGAACCTCGCTTTTTCCGAACGACAGTAAAAGAGAATATGTATTTCGGGGAAGTGTATTTAGAAAACCAGTTAGAAAAAAATATGGAACTTGTTAATGTGAAACCGATTATTATAGATTTATCAGAAGGAATTCAAACTGTATTACATAAAAGCGGTGAAGAGTTTTCGGGAGGGGAAAGAAAACGTCTGGCATTATTGCGAGCAATAGGTTCAAATCCGAATCTTATTATGTTAGATGAACCGACTGCGGGATTAGATTCGAACAATCAAGAAACTATTTGGAATATGATAGAAGGATTAGGAAGCGAAGTAACGAGAATTGTGGCAACACATGATGTAGAGAGGGCGATGATAGCGGATCGAGTTGTTGTCATGAATAATGGAATTATTGTGGAATATAGGGATCCTAGAGAATTATTAACATATAAGTCATTTTTCAAAAAGATGTTAATAAAAAGATAAGAGCGACATAGTGCTCTTATCTTTATTCAATCGTATTAAGTTGATACGTATAAGACTCAGTATTGCTAGCATCAAACTCTTTCATCAGAGTAAGTTGGTTTGTATCTGGATTATATTTAAAAATTTTGACCGTATGTTCGCTGCTTAGAGATGGGTTATATTCTTGAATAGCGAATGTGTTTTCAGCAATCTGTGTCATATTACCGGTCGAAACATTTTCTATAGAATCATGATTTGTAGAAATTTCAACGACTTTTTTACCATTGAAAAATAAAAGAACAATTACTAAAATAACTAAACATATTCGTATATAACGAAGTTCTTTACTTATAGGATGTTCTCCCAAAATAATCATCCTTTCTATAACTACTGTATAGTAGTAGTAGTGAAGAAAGTAAGAACACCAAGGCCGGCTAATAGGATAAGTGAGATTAAAGCAATATAGAGGCAAATACGTCCCACTTGCCTTTTTTCAGGATCTTTACTGAAGAGCGAGATGATCCAAGTGATAATGCCGATTGGAGAAAATATAAAACTAAGAATATATAATAGTATTTTTTCAAATAAATTCATAAAAATACCCTCCTTTTTGACATTTCTATATGTGCCGTTTTCTTCTTATTAATGCTGCCGTTATGTAGGAAAGTACAGAATAAGCAACACTAAAAACGATCCAAGCATCAAAGCTTTGTAAAGCTAGGTGTATGTCAAATTCAGAGACGATAATGAAAAATATAAAAGGGGCAGTAAAAGAAATAATAATAGCAGCCAATTTAAATTTGTATAGCAAACTGCTCAAACAAATACATAGTAATGGTAAAGTGAAAAAAACGAAAGTGAATGGGTTGATTAGCAATTGTAAAATACATATCACCTCACAGGTTTCGTATATATTTCTAATTATATGGTAAAAAGGAAAATATTTCATCTTAGTTACGAATATTTAGATTATTTCGACTGTGAATATTTCCAAGCTTGTCCGTATAAGCTAAAATAAGGTATAGAGTATTTGAGTGATTAAGCTATTAGAAGATAAACACGTTAGGGTGATATAAAATGTGGCGGAAGCTTACGATTATTGTAGTGTTACTTAGTTTAGCGGGATATGCAGCTTATGAACAGTTTGGTAAAAACGATCAGGCGGTACAAGGAGAGCAAGAAAAAAGTGAAGCTGCTATGAAAGAGATGATTGCAAGTAATGGTATTGAAATAGGGAAGAGTGCACCAGACTTTACATTAACGAAGTTAGATGGAACAAATGTAAAGTTATCAGATTTAAAAGGAAAGAAAGTGATTGTAAACTTTTGGGCAACGTGGTGTGGGCCTTGCCAGCAAGAAATGCCGGATATGGAAGCTTTTTATAAAGAACATAAAGAGAACGTAGAAATTTTAGCAATAAATTATACGCCTTCAGAAAAAGGTGGGGGAGTAGAAAAGGTAAGTAAATTTGCTAAGGAAAAAGGAATTACTTTTCCTATCTTATTGGACAAGAATATTGATGTGACAACAGCTTATAAAGTCATTACGATCCCAACTTCGTACTTTATAGATACGAAAGGTGTCATTCAAGATAAGTTTATTGGGCCGATGACGCAAAAAGAGATGGAGAAACGGATTGCTAAATTAAAATAATGGTGAAAAGGTAGAGGTGGAAAGTTATCATTTCTGCCTTTTCTTTTTCACGTAGTGATAGCAGCATGTTATGATAAAAGAAATATAAACGTTTAGAGGTAAAGGAGTGTTTGGAGTGGGGAATATATCCTTACCGTTAGATTATGTTGTAATTGATTTTGAAACAACAGGATTTAACCCTTATAATGATAAAATTATTCAAGTCGCAGCAGTAAAATATTGCAATCATGAACTAGTAGATCAATTTGTTTCCTATGTGAATCCAGAGCGTTCAATTCCGGACCGAATAACGAGTTTAACAGGTATTACAAATTATCGTGTTTCGGACGCACCGACGATTGAAGAAGTGTTACCTTTATTTTTAGCATTTTTACATACAAATGTAATTGTCGCTCATAATGCATCTTTTGATATGCGCTTTTTGAAAAGTAATGTGAATATGCTTGGATTACCGGAACCGCAAAATAAAGTGATTGATACTGTGTTTCTAGCAAAGAAATATATGAAGCACGCGCCGAATCATAAACTTGAAACGTTAAAGCGAATGCTTGGCATTCGTTTAAGTTCTCATAATGCATTTGATGATTGTATTACTTGTGCAGCAGTTTATCAAAAATGTGCCTTTATTGAAGAAGAGGCGAAAAGGAAATCGAATACAGAAGTACTTGATGAAACAATAGTATATGAAGCAGTAAAAGGGGTACTTGTACGAAATAAACGTGATATCGAATGGGTTCGTTGTATGAGCGTAGGAAGCTATTTAGATATAAAAGCATTTTATCCAGTTATGAGAGTAAAAGTAAAAGGACGAAAGAAATACATATTAACAGAGATATTAGAAGATGATGTGAAAGAAATATGTACGAGTTTAAAATGTGAACCGGCGTTAAAAAGTGAAGTTGGTAATACGAGAATTATGCTTACTAGCTTAGAGGACGTCCTGAAATTAGAAAGTTATATTTTAGAACAGTATGATTTCGTATTGCAAGCGCTGCATGATTATAAACAAAGTGAAATGAATGCAGATGAAAAGTTAAAAGAGTATTTAAATATTATGGTATAAAAAACTCCGTGTACAATAAAACGTACACGGAGTTTTTTTAGGAGTACTAAAACATAAAATTTTCTTGCAAATCTGATTAAAGAGTTTTTCCTTTGCTCATACTATGTATAGTAAGAATGCGAAAGAGAGAGGGTGAACAGCGTGAGAAGAAGTCGCCGTAAATCATTTGACGAACTTGTGAAAGAAAATAAACAACAATTATTAAGCGATCGCGATGCAATCGATCGTATTGAAGAGCGTATTGAAAAACGTTATGAAATGAAACTTTTTAAGCAAGCTGAATAATTCTTAACACTAGTACGATACTAGTGTTAAGGAGGCGATAGTAATGGGTAATCCGAAAAAGAATTCAAAAGACTTTGCACCGAATCATATTGGAACACAATCAAAAAAAGCTGGTGGCAATAAAGGAAAGCAAATGCAAGACCAAACGGGCAAACAACCGATTGTTGATAACGGTTAAAGAAAAGGAGAATATTGTATTCTCCTTTTTTATGTATAAATTTGAGGGAAGATAGGTAATTTAAGATGATGTGTATATACAATGTTAGGAGGAAAGTACATGCCAAATCCAGATAATCGAAGTGATAACGCTGAAAAGTTACAAGAAATGGTGCAAAATACAATTGATAACTTTAATGAAGCAAAAGAAACAGCGGAGCTTTCTAATGAAAAAGACCGTTCTGCTATTGAAGCAAAAAATCAAAGACGTTTAGAAAGTATTGACTCATTAAAAAGTGAAATCAAAGATGAATCTTAACAGAATGTACAAAAAGGGCTGACTTTTGTCAGCCCTTTTTCGTAATTGTAAAGTTTTCAACGAGTAAACGCCAATTTTGTGGAAATGGCAAGCCGATCTTCCAATAACTAATACCGCCAATGCCTTGTTCTTTCATTAAATTGAATTTACTTTGAATAGATCTCGCATCTTCAAACCAAACTTCGTGTTGTACACCGTTTTCGTCAAAGTAATTGAAATGTGGAGCTTGAGCTGTGAAATCATAGCGGATAGGAACATTGTATTTACGAGCAAGTGCAACAGCTGCAACAGAGCTAACTGCTTTTGCAGGTGGGTTTCCTTGTTTGAACGGAAGTTTCCAATCGAATCCGTATAAATTTTGCCCCATCATAATTTTTTGTGGAGGCATTTGAGATTTTGCGTATTGAAGTACTTCTTTTACAGGACCGATAGGAGAAATCGCCATCGGTGGTCCACCCTGCCATCCCCAGTCATATGTCATAATGACGACGAAATCAACAATTTGTCCTTGTGCTTTATAATCGTGAGCTTCGAAAAATTTTCCCTTTTGATTAGAACTTGTTTTCGGTACAAGCGTTGTACTCAACGTGTATCCGTTAGGTAAGCGTGTTTTCACATTTCGTAAAAAACGATTATACGCTTCGCGATCTTCGGGTGCAACACTCTCGAAATCAAAATGAATATCTCGCATACCGTACTTCTCAGCAGTTTGCAAAATGTTTGTAATAAATTTGTTTTGGATTGTTGCATCGCGTAAAATAACTGATGTCAGATCGGCACTAAAATTTCCGTTTTCAATATTTGTAATAACGAGCATAGGGATGGTGTTACCTTGCGTTGCAATATTAGCGATTTTAGCTGTTTCGGTTGGTTCTTTTAATGTACCATCTCTTTTTGCCTCAAAACTGAAGTAAGCTAAGTATGTTAAAAATGGATTAATGGCACGTGTAGCATTAACTAAACTTTCTTTAATGGGTATAGTGGAAGGTTGTAAATAAGCGATGGATTCTACCGCTCGTTTCGTCCCTTTCGGTATATATAATTGCTGTCCAACGTGGAGAATGGATTTTAAAGATAAGTTATTCACTTTAGCTAAACTAGCGAGAGGAACGTTATATGTTTGAGAGATTCGATATAGGCTATCGCCAGGCTGTACATAATAATTATTCCCTTTCGTATTCACGATCAGAGCCTGACCAACGACGAGTGTTTCAGATGGATTTAGTCCATTGTCTTTTACTATTTCGTCAGGTGTTGATCCATATTTTGATGCCAAGCTATATACGCTATCGCCACTACGAACCGTTACAATTTGAATCATATGCTTGCTCCTTTCGGTAAAAGATTCACTGTTTTTATTTTATTTTTGATTCCGCTGTATTATGATTAAATGTATGCAAGGTAGCAGAAGTGAAAGAAGGCGAATACATATGTTTGTAGCAGAACATGAAGTTGAAATCCGTTATGCGGAAACAGATCAAATGGGTGTTGTTTACCATTCAAACTATTTAGTGTGGCTTGAATTAGGCCGTACGAAACTTATACAAGATTTAGGGTTTTCATATGTTGAAATGGAGAAAGAGGGCATTATTTCTCCTGTGTTAGACTTGCAAATTTCATATCGTAAAGCGATGCGTTACGGTGAAAAGGCAATTGTGAAAACGTGGGTGGACACTGTGAGCCCGCTTCGTGTTGTATATGGATATGAAATTTATAATGGCGATGGAGACCTTTGTATTACTGCGAGTACGACGAATATTTGTGCGAAAAAAGAAGGATTCAGGCCCGTTTCATTTAAAAAGTTCTATCCTGAGTGGTATGCGAAATATGAGGAAATTAAGAAAAAATAAAAAAGCGTGGCAGATGCCACGTTTTTTTATTTTTCATAATTAAATTGAGGGAAATCATCACCGTCGTTAAATGTAACAGATAAATTATGTCCATCGAAGAACCACTCATCATCGCCTTCAATAAAGAAGTTAATACCTTCTTCTTGAGTTTGAACAGCAGGATGTGCAGGATCATCTTTACGAATACCTAAAGAAAGTCCCTTTTGCACTGTACTGCAACCGCCGTATTGTACGAAAAGGCGTAGTGTTTCACCCGATTGTAAGTTTAATTCGTTTTTATACCATTGTGCTGCTTCTTTTGTTACGGAAAGATTCATGTATAGTTCCTCCAAATTATGTTGCTTTTTCTTTAGTATAAAAAATAACGCAAAAAGACGCTATTAATATGCTTCACGTTTTCTTTTTGCGTTATGTGGGTTACGATCTTATTTTTGCTTTTTTGAAAAGTTTGCTTTCGGTTCAGTTTTATTTATAATTCGTCCAATATTTGCACGGTGTTTATAAATAACCATACCTGCTAATAAACACATCGCAATAATGAAGATTTTATCCCCGCTAACAATTGATGCGATAACGGCAACGACAGCTGTTACCATAGAAGAAAGTGATACGTATCTTGTTGTAAATAAAAGGCTGAAAAAGACAACAGCTAATATTGCAAAAACAACTGGTGAGTAGCATAAGAGTACGCCAGCAGAAGTTGCAACTGCTTTACCACCACGGAATTTCGCGAAAATCGGATACACATGTCCAAGAACAGCTGCTAATCCGAACCATAGTGGGTGAACATCTAATCCGAAAATAATCGGTAGACTTGTTGCTAATGTACCTTTTAAAATGTCAGCAATTGTAACGATAAAACCTGCTTTTTTCCCTAGTGTGCGGAATGTATTTGTTCCGCCTAGATTACCGCTTCCGTGCTCACGAATGTCAATTCCATAACCAATCTTTCCAACGACTAGTGCAAATGGAATCGAGCCAAGTAAGTAGGCAACGATAAATAAAAGATATGTAGTAACCATAAGTTCAGTCTCCTTTATTCAAATGTGTTGATAAAGGGTAAAAAGAGTTTTTCCCGTATATTGTACCATACATTTGTAAAGAGCACATTTCTTTTTTGTAAATGAAAAATTCATTATTTCGTGAAAAAAATTTCACAGGAATGTTACATTTCTCACAGAAACAATCAGACTATATGTAGTAACATTTTAATCAAAAGACAACAACATATTGGTGGAGGGTTATAAATGTTACAAAAAAATACACGTGGAGAAGAATTAATGAGAGTGTTTGAAGCGATTGTCCACGGCAATGAACAAGATTTAATGCAAGAAAATGCAAATGTAGATGGCCGCTCTCCGATGGGAGTAATGGGAACGTTCGCATCTGAGAGTGCGAAATATTACGCTGTTGAAAATTTATTGTCAGATGAAGTGAAAAAAGCGATAAATCAAAATATATTATATCCACATGACTTAGACTTTTATGCGACGGGAACGACGACTTGTTCGCAAATTCCGTTAGCGCAAATGCTTGCGAACGGTTTTCATACCGGACATGGGCATATGAGACAACCGCAAGACATTAAAAGTGCATTGGCCCTTTCATCTATTATTTTTCAAGCGAATCAAAATATGCAGCACGGTGGTCAATCGTTTGCACTCTTTGATATTGATTTAGCTCCGTATGTGAGAAAAACAGTAGCGAGACATAAAAAACGATTGCAGTCATATCCGCTTACGATAGAACAAATAGAAGAATTTGCATGGAAAGAAACAGAGAATGATACGTATCAGGCGTGTGAAGCTTTCATTCATAATTCAAATAGTATGCACAGTAGGGGCGGAGGACAAGTCCCGTTTATTTCTATTAATTATGGAACAGACACAACAAAAGAGGGACGATTATTAGTTAGACAGCTTTTAAAAGCAACACAAGCTGGCCTTGGTAAAGGGGAAACACCAATTTTTCCTATTCAAATTTTTAAAATGAAAAAGGGTGTGAACTTTGAAGAATGCGATCCGAACTATGATTTATTTGAATTAGCGTTAGAGACAACGGCGGAACGATTATTCCCTAACTTTTCATTTTTAGATGCGCCATTTAATGCAGTGCATTATGATGGACGACCGGAAAGTGAAGTGTGTTACATGGGATGTCGTACCCGTGTTATGTCTAACATACACGGAGAAGAAACAGCGATTGGAAGAGGAAATTTATCATTTACGTCTATTAACTTAGTGAAACTAGCGCTCATTAGTGGTTCAAAGGAAGCTTTTTTTGAAGCGTTAAATTATTACTTAGATCTAGGAATTAAGCAATTATTAGAGAGATTTGAGTATCAATGTACGAAGCGAGCAAGAGACTTTCGATTTTTATATTCACAAGGTGTATGGCGCGGTGGCGAAAAGTTACAGCCTGAAGATTCTGTAGCATCGATTTTAAAACAAGGGACGTTAAGTCTTGGTTTTATCGGTCTTGCGGAGTGTTTAGTAGCTTTAACAGGAAAACATCATGGAGAAGATGAAGAATCATGGAAACTCGGTTATGAAATCATTTCCTTTATGAGAGATAGAATGGATAAAGCGACAGAAGAATATGAACTGAATTTCTCAGTCATTGCAACTCCTGCAGAAGGGTTATCAGGAAAGTTTGTGAAAAAAGATAAGGAAGAATTTGGCGTGATTAGCGGTATAACGAACCATAATTATTATACGAATTCATTCCATATCCCAGTTTACTATAACATGCAAGCGATAAATAAAATTCGTTTAGAAGGACCTTTCCATGCCTTATGTAACGGGGGACATATTACGTATATTGAACTAGACGGAGCAGCTATGCATAACAAACTGGCGTTAAAACAAATTGTACAAGCGATGGCAGATCATGGCGTTGGGTACGGTTCAATTAACCATCCTGTTGACCGTTGTAAGTGTTGCAGTTATCACGGAGTCATTGAAAATGAATGTCCAAGTTGCAGAAATGGAGACGAGGCTAATATAGAAAGAATTCGCCGTATAACAGGATATCTTGTAGGAGATATGTCAAAGTGGAATAGTGCAAAACGTAGTGAAGAGATGGATCGGGTGAAGCATAAATGAAAGTGATGAACATCATTCATGATAGTGTAGTAGACGGAGAAGGGTTGCGGACAGTCGTGTTTTTTGCGGGCTGTCCGCATCGTTGTTTCGGTTGCCATAATCCGAAATCGTGGAATATTTGTAATGGAACTGAAATGGCAGTAGCAGAAATTGTGAAAGAGATTGCAAGTAATCCATTAACTGATGTAACATTTTCAGGTGGAGATCCATTTTTTCAAGCTGCTGAAGTGAAAAAAGTAGCAAAAGCAGTGAAAGATTTGAAAAAAAATCTATGGATGTATACAGGTTATACATTAGAAGAGATACAGAGTTCTCAAAATAATGATATGATAGAGTTGTTACATTATGGGGATGTTTTAGTCGATGGAAGATTTGAAATCGAGAAAAAAGATTTAACACTTCCATTTCGCGGAAGCTCCAATCAACGTATTATTCGATTGAAAGAGTAAAAAGGCGGGATAGATGATATGAATAAAACAGTATTACTTGTTGAAGATGAAAGAAGATTACGTGAAATCGTTAGTGATTATTTTCGCAATGAAGGCTTTGAAGTAATCGAAGCAGAAGACGGAAAAAAAGCGTTAGAATTATTTGCAGAGCATGAAATTGATTTAATTATGTTAGATATTATGTTACCAGAAATAGATGGCTGGTCTGTTTGTAGACGAATTAGAAAAGAATCAGCGGTACCTATCATTATGTTAACAGCGCGTTCAGATGAGGATGATACATTACTAGGGTTCGAGTTAGGTGCAGATGAGTACGTAACGAAACCTTTCAGCCCGAAAGTGTTAGTAGCTCGCGCGAAGACGTTATTAAAACGTGCGGATGGCGTCGTAGGAGTAGCAGAAGAAAATGCTATGTCTCTAGCTGGAATAGAAGTGAATCGTCTATCTAGAACTGTTTTAGTAGATGGAGAAGAAATTATATTGACACATAAGGAGTTTGAACTTCTTGTTTATTTAATGGAGAACAAAGGAATTGTGTTGTCACGTCAGCATTTATTAGATCAGTTATGGGGATATGACTATTATGGTGATGACCGAACGGTGGATACTCATATTAAAAAATTACGAAATAAGCTAGGGGATAAAGCGAAGCATATCGGTACTGTTATTCGAGTTGGTTATAAATTTGAAGAATAATTGTAACGAATTGTGTACTTTAACATAGGGAAATGACGATTTTATATCCTCTTTGGCAGGTAGAATGTACAAAAAATACATTTTTTGTCTACAATGTTAGATAAGAGTATTTTTTTAATTGGATTTCACGATGAGTTCACAAGAAGGACACAAAACGTGACTATACTGAAAATACGAATTCACCAGAGAGGGGAAGTAAACATGGGATATTACGACGGACCAAATTTAAATGAAGAGCATAGTGAAACGAGAGAAGTGAGAAAATCAGGTAGTAAAAAAGGTTATTTTTTCACAGGTTTAGTCGGAGCTGTAGTTGGGGCTGTCACAATTAGTTTTGCGGCACCATATATGCCATGGGCTCAAAATAATGGAGCGGCTGTATCATCATTCAGTTCGGATTCAAAAGTTGAAGGTACTGTAGTTCCTGTTGTCAATAAAGCAAAAAATGAAACGGATTTACCTGGTATGATTGAAGGCGCGAAAGATGTTGTTGTAGGCGTTATTAATATGCAACAAAGTATTGATCCATTTGCAATGCAACCGACAGGTCAAGAACAACAAGCTGGTTCAGGATCAGGTGTTATTTATAAAAAAGCAGGAAATAAAGCATATATTGTAACAAACAACCATGTAGTAGATGGGGCGAATAAACTTGCTGTAAAATTAAGTGACGGCAAAAAAGTAGATGCAAAGCTTGTAGGGAAAGACCCTTGGTTAGATTTAGCTGTTGTTGAAATTGACGGATCTAACGTAAATAAAGTTGCTACTTTAGGTGATTCAAGTAAACTCCGTGCGGGTGAAAAAGCAATTGCAATCGGTAACCCACTAGGGTTCGATGGAAGTGTAACAGAAGGTATTATTAGTAGTAAAGAACGTGAGATTCCAGTAGATATCGATGGCGATAAACGTGCGGATTGGAATGCTCAAGTTATTCAAACAGATGCAGCAATTAACCCAGGTAATAGTGGTGGTGCGTTATTTAACCAAAACGGTGAAATAATTGGGATTAATTCAAGTAAAATTGCACAACAAGAAGTTGAAGGAATTGGATTTGCTATTCCAATTAATATCGCAAAGCCAGTTATTGAATCACTTGAAAAAGACGGCGTAGTGAAACGTCCAGCTCTTGGAGTAGGTGTCGTTTCATTAGAAGATGTGCAAGCTTATGCAGTAAATCAATTGAAAGTGCCAAAAGAAGTAACAAATGGCGTTGTATTAGGTAAAATTTACCCAATATCACCTGCAGAAAAAGCTGGTTTAGAGCAATATGATATTGTAGTAGCATTAGATAATCAAAAAGTAGAAAACTCACTTCAATTCCGTAAATATTTATATGAAAAGAAAAAAGTAGGCGAGAAAGTAGAAGTTACATTCTATCGTAACGGTCAAAAAATGACGAAAACAGCTACTTTAGCAGATAACTCAGCTACAAAGAATCAATAATCGGAATAAAAGAAAGTCTCTTTCATGTTGAAAGAGACTTTCTTTATCGGCTATACTAAAGGAATAGGAGGGATTGATTATGATGATTGAAAACCCAACTCGTACGGAAATTGGTGAAGTATTAAAGAAAAGCAAAACGATTGCAGTTGTTGGATTATCGGATAAGCCAGAACGTACATCTTATATGGTGTCAAAAGCAATGCAAGATGCTGGGTATCGCATTATTCCAGTAAACCCAACAGTCGATGAAGTGCTTGGAGAAAAAGCAGTTGCTTCACTAAAGGATATTAAGGAACATGTTGACATTGTAAATGTATTTCGTCGCTCAGAGTTTTTAATGGATGTTGCAAAAGAGTTTGTTGAGATTGATGCAGATATTTTTTGGGCACAATTAGGAGTACAAGATGAAGATACATATAAACTTTTAAAAGAAAAAGACTATACTGTTATTATGGATCGTTGTATAAAAGTAGAACATGCAATGACAAAATAGTATAGATTGTAAAGTTAGAAAGATTGCTTCAGCCCTCGTTATAGGTAAGTAGGGCCGATGAACGAGGTGTTCATCATGAGATTTTTTAAAGGCTGTTTTTGGGGATTGTTACTTGTAATCCCGTTTTGGATCTTGATCATTTGGATCATAATAAAGGTTTGGAATGTGTAATCTTGGCATACATATCCATTTCTCGTTGACAAACGATTATTTTTCTGAAATAGTAGCCTAGAGGAATCCTTGTGAAAAAACAAGGATTTTTCTATTGAAAATGGTATATAAAAGAGATAAGATAACTTGCCAAAACTATAGTCGAGGCGTTATTCTATAATAGAAACATATGTTCTGATTTTTGATTAGGAAAGGGGCAAGGAGTTTGGCGAAGCATCAGTTCCAATATAATGAAGATGCGATTCAAGTGTTAGAAGGACTTGAAGCCGTTCGAAAACGCCCGGGTATGTATATCGGGAGCACGGACAGCCGTGGATTGCATCATTTAGTATACGAAATAGTAGATAACTCCGTTGACGAAGCGTTAGCGGGATTTGGCGACGAAATTTCTGTCGTAATACATAAAGATAATAGTATTAGCGTTATAGATAAAGGGCGAGGAATGCCTACGGGAATGCATAAACTTGGGAAACCTACACCTGAAGTTATTTTAACTGTACTTCATGCTGGTGGTAAATTTGGTCAAGGTGGTTACAAAACGAGTGGTGGTTTACACGGTGTTGGGGCATCGGTTGTAAATGCTTTATCAGAATGGTTAGTCGTAACGATTAAGCGTGACGGAAATATTTATGAACAACGCTTTGAAAATGGTGGTGTTCCTGTAACGACGCTTGAGAAAATCGGAAAGACGAAAGAATCTGGTACGACAATGCATTTCAAACCAGATACAACGATTTTCAGCACGACAAATTATAACTATGAAACATTATGTGAAAGATTACGTGAATCTGCATTTTTATTAAAAGGGATGAAAATCTCAATAAAAGATGAGAGAAATGATTTAGAAGATGTGTTTCATTATGAAACAGGAATTGAAGCTTTCGTTTCATATTTAAACGAAGAAAAAGATTCAATCCACCCGGTTGTATATTTCACTGGTGAACAAAATGGAATTGAAGCAGAGCTAGCATTCCAATTTAACGATGGCTACTCAGAAAATATTTTGTCATTCGTAAATAATGTACGTACAAAAGACGGTGGAACACATGAAGCTGGATTTAAAACAGCCATGACTCGTGTGTTTAATGAGTATGCTCGTAAAGTTTCATTATTAAAAGAAAAAGATAAAAACTTAGAAGGTACAGATATTCGTGAAGGTGTAGCAGCTATCGTTTCTGTACGTGTACCAGAAGAAGTACTTCAGTTTGAAGGACAAACGAAGGGGAAACTAGGTACAAGTGAAGCTCGTTCTTCAATTGATGCTATTGTATCAGAGCATTTAGCTTACTTTTTAGAAGAAAATCCGGACGTAGCTACACTTCTTGTGAGAAAAGCAATTAAAGCAGCGCAAGCGCGTGAAGCCGCTCGTAAAGCGAGAGAGGAAGCACGTACTGGTAAAAAGAAAAAGAAATCAGAAGGTACATTAAGTGGTAAGTTAACACCTGCACAATCACGTAACCCACAGAAAAATGAACTGTACCTAGTAGAGGGTGACTCTGCCGGTGGTTCTGCGAAACAAGGTCGAGACCGACGTTTCCAAGCGGTATTACCATTACGTGGTAAAGTAATTAATACAGAAAAAGCAAAGCTTGCTGATATATTTAAAAATGAAGAGATAAATACAATCATTTATGCTATCGGTGGTGGCGTAGGAAATGAATTTGATGTGGAAGATATTAATTACGATAAAATCGTAATTATGACCGATGCCGATACAGATGGAGCGCATATTCAAGTGTTGTTATTAACGTTCTTCTACAGATATATGAAACCACTTATCGAAGCTGGTAAAGTGTTTATCGCACTTCCTCCTTTATACAAAGTAAGTAAAGGGAAAGGTAAGAGTGAAGTAATTGAATACGCTTGGTCAGATGAAGAATTAGACGGTGTAACGAAGAAGGTCGGAAAAGGCTATATGTTACAGCGTTATAAGGGACTTGGTGAAATGAATGCAGATCAATTATGGGAAACAACGATGAATCCTGAAACGCGTACATTAATTCGCGTGAAAATTGATGATGCAGCAAGAGCAGAGCGCCGCGTAACAACATTAATGGGCGATAAAGTAGAACCGCGCCGTAAATGGATTGAGCGTAATGTACAGTTTGGTATGCAAGAAGAAGGAAATATTTTAGAAAATGAAATGATTATGGAGACGGAGGTGGAATAACATGCAAGCAGAGAAGTTTCATGACCTCCCGCTTGAAGACGTGTTAGGTGATCGCTTTGCACGTTATAGTAAATATATTATTCAAGATCGCGCTCTTCCAGATGCGCGTGACGGCTTAAAACCAGTACAAAGGCGTATTTTATATTCTATGTATGTCGAAGGAAACGTACATGATAAAGCGTTCCGGAAATCAGCTAAAACAGTCGGTAACGTTATTGGTAATTATCATCCGCACGGTGATTCCTCTGTATATGAAGCGATGGTACGTTTAAGTCAAACTTGGAAAGTACGTAATGTTTTAGTTGAAATGCACGGTAATAACGGTAGCGTTGATGGTGATCCAGCAGCGGCAATGCGTTACACAGAAGCCCGTTTATCACCGATTGCATCTGAGTTATTACGTGATCTTGATAAAGAAACAGTGGAATTTGTGTCAAACTTTGATGATACGAGTGAAGAGCCTGTTGTACTTCCAGCAATGTTCCCTAACTTATTAGTGAACGGATCTACAGGGATTTCAGCTGGTTATGCGACGGAAATTCCGCCTCATCATCTAGGTGAAGTAATCGATGCAACGATGATGCGTATTGATAAACCAAATAGTACGGTCGATGATTTATTAACAGTTATTAAAGGACCTGATTTCCCAACTGGTGGTATTATTCAAGGGATTGATGGTATTAAAAAGGCATATGAAACAGGTAAAGGTAAAATTATTATTCGCGGAAAAGCAGAAGTTGAAACGATTCGTGGTGGAAAACAACAAATCGTAATTACTGAAATTCCTTACGAAGTGAATAAAGCGAACCTTGTTAAAAAAATGGATGAACTACGTCTAGATAAAAAATTAGACGGTATTGCTGAAGTACGTGATGAGACTGACCGTACAGGGCTTCGTATTGTCGTAGAATTAAAAAAAGAAGCAAATTCTGAAGGTATTTTAAATTATTTATATAAAAATACAGATTTACAAATTCCATATAACTTCAATATGGTAGCGATAAATAATCGTCGTCCTACACTTATGACATTACCAAAAATTTTGGATGCATATATTGGGCACCAAAAAGAAGTTGTAACAAAGCGTTCTCAGTATGAGTTGAGAAAAGCAGAAAATCGTCAACATATCGTTGAAGGTTTAAAGAAAGCATTATCAATTTTAGATCAAGTAATCGAAACGATTAGAGCTTCTAAAGATAAGCGTAATGCGAAAGATAATTTAAGTACAAAATTTGGTTTTACAGAAGCACAATCAGAAGCGATTGTTTCGTTGCAATTATATCGTTTAACAAATACAGATATTACGGCATTAGAAAAAGAAGCAGATGAATTGAATAAAAAAATTGCGGAATTACAGGCAATTTTACAGAGTGAAAAAAGATTACTTCAAGTAATTAAAACAGATTTAAAGAGAGTTAAGAAAACATATAGTGATGATCGACGTGCGATTATTGAAGACCAAATCGAAGAAATTAAAATAGATGTGGAAGTAATGATCCCGCAAGAAGATGTCATCGTTACTGTAACGAAAGAAGGATATGTGAAACGTACTGGATGGCGCTCGCATAATGCCTCAAATGGCAAAGACTTCGGTATGAAAGAGGGTGACATCTTACTTGAACGATTCGATACGAATACGACAGAGACAGTCCTCTTATTTACGAATAAAGGAAACTATATATATCTGCCAGTATACGAAATGCCAGATATTCGTTGGAAAGATTTAGGTCAGCACGTTGCTAATATCGTTTCACTCGACCGGGATGAAACCATTATTTGGGCAACTGTCGTACCGAATTTTGAGGAAGAAAAGCGATTTATCGTATTTGTAACAAAGAATGGTATGATTAAGAAGACGGAATTAAATCTGTATAAAGTACAGCGCTATTCGAGGGCGTTTGTTGCTGTAAACTTGAAAAAAGATGATGAAGTAGTAGATATATTTGCGACAGATGGAACGAGTGATATCGTTCTTGCAACGCATGGTGCATATGCACTTATTTTCCATGAAGATGAAGTAAGTCCAGTTGGTGTAAGAGCTGCTGGTGTAAAAGCAATTAATTTAAAAGAAGATGACTATGTCGCCTCTGGTAAACCGTTAAATGGTGAAAAAGATCAACTTATTCTCGTAACGCAGCGCGGTGCTGTGAAACGTCTAAAAGCATCAGAAATTGAGAAATCAACGAGGGCGAAGCGAGGACTTGTTATTTTCAAAGAGTTAAAACGTAATCCATACCGTATTGTCGGTATTGAAATCGTTCGAGATGATGAACTAGTTTACATGAAGACAGAGAAACATATCGTAGAAGAAATTGATCCGAAAGCGTATCGAAATAAAGACCGGTATAGTAACGGTAGTTTAGTACTAGATGTTAATGATACTGGTGAAGTTATTGAAACGTGGACAAAAAAACGACCGGAGTAAAGAAAGGCATCTTGTTATGAATAATAGCAAGGTGCTTTTTTCTAGGCAAATTATTATGTACATAATAATAATCTTGTTATAATAATTGCATGAAATCGTTCTCATAAAATGAAACTTTAATCAGTGGGGATTTTCTTTATCCACACTGATTATGAGTTGAACCAATCGGACTTTAACGGGCAGTTGATTTCTTACTTAATTTCTTTGCTTTCGCAGAATTTTGAGGTAGGAATTTTACTGCCCGTTAAAGCGGGACAGATGGAGGGGCAACATGAAAAAAATAGGTGTAGGGATTGTAGGATTTGGATTTTCTAGTACAACATTTCACATCCCATTATTACAAACGATAGAGGAATACGATATTCGTGCCGTATTATCTTCAAAAGAAGAGGTAGTAAAAGAAGCGTTACCAAATGCTAATGTCGTTAGTACAATTGATGAATTAGTGAAGCGAGCTGATATTGACTTAGTGGTCATTACTTCACCGAATACAACTCATTTTCCATATGTAAAAGAAGCAATATTAAATGGTAAGCATGTTGTTGTAGAAAAACCATTTGTTGTTTCAATTGAAGAAGGAAAAGAGCTTATTTCATTAGCACAGAAGCATAATGTGGTGTTAAGCGTATATCATAATCGTCGTTTTGATAATGATTTCTTAACGATAAAGAAATTGTTAGAAGAAAATAGAATAGGGAATGTATATGCATATGAAGCGCATTTTGATCGTTTTCGTCCACATGTACGCGACCGCTGGAGAGAAAAGAATTTACCAGGATCAGGAATATTATATGATTTAGGCTCGCATTTAATTGACCAAGCATTATCATTATTTGGGAAACCAGATGCGATAAGTGCAGATGTAATTAAACAACGACCAGGTGCAGAAATTGATGATTATTTCCATGTTATACTTCACTACGGTGTGAAGCGTATCGCTTTACATAGTAGCAGTTACGTAAAGCAAGCAGGTCCACACTTTACACTGCATGGAGATAAAGGTTCTATCGTGAAATACGGTATGGATTCACAGGAAGAACAATTAAAAAATGGAATGAAGCCAGGCGATACCGGTTATGGAGTAGACGTTGAAGAGAATTTTGCTACTCTAGAAACAGAAGAAGAATTAGTACGTATTCCGACAGAAGTTGGCTGTTATGACATGTATTATAAAGGTGTAAGAGACAGCATTGTAAATGGCGAGAAACCACCTGTGACAGCAGAAGAAGGATTAGAAGTTATCAGGCTTATTCAATTAGCAATTGAAAGTAGTGAGACAGGTAGAGTTATCACAATAAAGTAAAAAAGACACGAATTTCGTGTCTTTTTTACTTTTCTGGGACGGACAGTCCATAAAAGAACATCGTAACGATATCTTGTATATGTTTTTCGCGATCTCCTTCAAGAAGCTGTGCTCCGAACTCATCACCTAATTTAGTAAACATTTGAATGTATAGCAACATCATTTCTTTAGTAAGATGAGGGTTGATTTCATTTTTTTGCTGTGCTTGTTCTAATATTTCTAAATACCAAGGCAGGATTTTTTCATTTTGATAACTATAAATAAACTCTCGGAGCTCTTCATCTCTTTGCATCATTTGCAGTAACATATCGGGCTGAAATAAACCACCAGTGTCCATTTTTCGTACAATCATTTTTTGCATCATATCATGAAAAGGTAATTTTTCCTCCGCAAGTTTTTTATAATATTGAAATTCAGATATTATAAATTCTTGTATAAGTTCTCTAAATAACGCGTCTTTACTTCCGAAATGATTATAAATAGTAACTTGAGAAACATTTGCTTCTTTTGCAATATGTTCTATTTTTACTTCATTAAATCCACGTTCTGAAAATAATAAGAAGGCTGCCTCTTTTATGGCACGTTTTTTCTTTTCTTTCACTTTTTCAAAGCCGTTCAATGCAATCACCTCAATTAAAATATACAAGAAAAAATAATGGAAAACAATATTTTTGAAATATGAACATATAAATATTTCAAAAATTTGTTGCGAATATGAAAGATGAGGAGTACAATGATTTTGAAATATCACATATTAAATATTTCAAAAAATGAGGTGGAATTATGATTTCAGTTCAAAATGTCACAAAACAGTTTTCAAATGGAAAAGGTTTGTTTCATATTACATTTGATGTAAAAGAAGGAGAAGTATTTGGTTACTTAGGACCAAATGGTGCTGGGAAATCCACAACAATTCGTAATTTAATGGGATTTATAAAACCGACAGCTGGTAAAGCGACAATTTTTGGATTAGATTGCTGGGATGAAGCAGCGAAAATTCAAAGGGAAGTTGGTTATTTACCAGGCGAAATTTCTTTTATTGAAGGAATGAATGGATTAGAATTTTTAAAGTTAATGCAAGGAATGCGTGGCTTAAAGGATACGAAAAAGCGAGATGAATTAATAGAACGTCTACAATTTGATGTGAAAACACCGATTCGAAAAATGTCTAAAGGAATGAAGCAAAAGTTAGGCATTGTTGCTGCTTTTATGCATGATCCAGAAGTGTTAATTTTAGATGAACCGACTTCAGGACTCGATCCACTTATGCAGCAAGTATTTATAGATTTAATATTGGAGGAAAAGCAAAGAGGGAAAACAATCCTTATGTCATCGCACATTTTTACTGAGATTGAGAGAACTTGCGACAGAGTGGCTATAATTAAAGATGGACGCCTTGTAACAGTTGAAAATATTCATGATTTACAAAGCATGAGACGACAGGTAATAGATGTAACCGTATCGTCGCAAGAAGAGATTGAATCTCTTACACAATGTAATTTACAATTTGAAGCGGTGAAAGGTAGAGAAGCATCGATTATCGTACAAGGAAACTATCAAACTGTTTTACAAATACTTTCAAACTATAATGTAACGGCACTTCAAACGAGAGCAATGGATTTAGAACATTTATTTATGCATTATTACGATAAGAAAGAAGGGCTAAAGCATGAATAAGCAACTGTTTTTAGCTAGTTTGAAAGAAACACAAAAAAGTATTTTGAGTTATGCCACTGGTGCAGCCTTATATTTATGGTTGTTAATTTGGATCTTCCCTTCCATGGTATCAGCGAAAGGGTTAAATGAATTAATAAGTGCTATGCCTGATAGTGTGAAAAAAATCGTTGGCATGGAAAGCCCGATTCAAAATGTAATGGATTTTTTAGCTGGCGAATATTATAGTCTATTGTTTATTATCATATTGACAATTTTTTGTGTAACAGTTGCGACGCATTTAATTGCTCGTCATGTAGATAAAGGAGCGATGGCATATTTGCTCGCAACGCCTGTATCTAGAGTACAAATTGCAATCACGCAAGCGTCTATTCTTATATTGGGACTATTAATTATTGTAGCTGTTACGTATGTAGCAGGTATAGTAGGTGCAGAATGGTTTTTAGAAGATAATAATTTAAATAAAGAATTATTCCTGAAGATAAACGTAGTCGGAGGGCTCATATTTTTAGTCGTTAGTGCTTATTCATTTTTCTTTTCTTGTATATGTAATGACGAGAGAAAGGCACTGAGCTACTCAGCAAGTTTAACAATTTTGTTTTTCGTAACGGATATGGTAGGTAAATTAAGTGATAAGTTAGAGTGGATGAGAAATATATCATTATTTACGCTATTTCGTCCGAAAGAAATTGCTGAGGGAACGTATAATATATGGCCAGTGAGTATAGGTTTAACTGCTGGAGCACTTTGTATTTTCATCGTCCCGATTGTAGTGTTTAGAAAGAGGGATTTACCGTTGTAAAGTAGAAAGTCCACTGATAAAGTGGGCTTTTTTTTATGAGGAGGAAACGAATGAATCATTTGTTTCGGGTGCAGCTATATGTAAATGATATCGAAAAGTCATTATTGTTCTATGAAGAAGTAATTGGTTTAAAGTTGTATAAAAGAAGTATGCATGGAGCGCGTTTTAATCATGACCAGTTTTCTTTATTATTAGTTAGTGATTCAAGATTGAATGAAAATCACTACTTTTACAATCGAAAAGAAATGAAGGGGAATGGCTTTGAACTAATTATTGTTGTCAATCGGATTGAAGAAGTATATGAACGTTGTAAAGAGAATCGGTGCACAATACAAGAAGAAATTCAAACGTATCCATGGGAAATGAGAGGATTTAAAATTGTGGATCCAGATGGGTATTTCCTTAGAATTACATCTGAGTAAAGGTAAACATGAAAAATGTTTACCTTTTTTTATGAAAATATTCAAAAAAATGAACCTTTTTCTAGGCTCATCCGTCTAATACATGTAAAGTTAAATTTGAAGTGAGGATGAAACAGGAGGAGCAATTGTGAAAGTAATCCCTTTATATAAAATGATTGTAAAAGAAGAAACGGATGTTTCTTTAGCGAAAAAAGGTGATCATGAAGCATTTATGACGCTTATACATACAGAAAAAGTGAAGATGTATCGCATTGCAAAGGCTATGCTACGTGATGAGGCAAATATAGAGGATGCGATACAAACAACAATTTTAAAAGCCTATGAAAATATAAAAAAATTAAAGAAGGAAGAATTTTTTCAAACTTGGTTAATTCGAATTTTAATGAATGAATGTAATAATATTATTAGAGCGTATAAAAATGTAATTGTGACAGAAGAGAATGATTACAATATGAGTGCGTGCGATCAGTATGAAGATATAGATTTGTGTAATGCGATTCAATCATTACATGAAGAGTTAAGAGCTGTTACGGTGCTTTTTTATTATGAAGATATGAATCAAGAAAGTATAGCGAAGCTTTTAGAAGTGCCAAAAGGAACAGTGAAATCGAGATTGTCACGCGCGAGGGAACAGCTGCAAAAGCGATTAAAGATGGAATAGGGGGGGATAGGATGGATAACGAAAAATTATTTGATGAGAAATTAAAAAAGAGAATAAACCAAGAGAATGTTATAGTACCGCCAGAGTTAAATGAAAAGATTAATCGTACACTACATAATCTCCCGGTAAAAAAGAAAGGTTACAGAGTTCATATGATGGCTATAAGTGCTGCGATTCTAACACTTTCAATTGTGTCTATGTCGGAGTTTTCTGATCAAATTTTTGCTCAAAATGGTGGGGTATTTGAATATGTAAAGAAAAAGGCGTTTTCTGATTATGAAAATGAAGAAGAAATAAAATCGAACGTAAACTATCCAGATAAAGAAAAGATCCATGAAAAGATGCTGGATTCCATTGATCATTTTAAAAATATTTCAGGACAATTTGAGGAATATTCTAGTTCGTCAAGAATTGCTACAACATACAAATATGCGATTGATACGGAGCAACAAAGTGGTATCTCTTCGAAAGAAGATAAGCTAACGAAAAAACGAACAATTATATATAACGAGGGCAAGAAAAAAGAATTTGATGATGAGAAGTATACATATAAAGAGACGAAATGGAGCCCGAAAGAAAGAAACTATGAACTATTAAAATTAAATCCTACGGAAAGATTATTGAGAAAATCAGGTGAGAAAAAAAGATATGATGATGAATATATAGGCTTCGCGAAGTATAGTATTCAATCAGAATTTACTGATTTATTAATCCGATATAAAGATTGGAACTATAAAGAAATGAAGTACCTTGGACTGGATTGCTACAAAATAGAAGGGACAATAAACATAGAAATGCCTGTAAGTACATCTGAAGATTTAAGAGGGAAATTTGAAATGGTTGTAGAGAAAAATACAGGGGTCATGCTAAAGTTCCTTAGTTTCCACGAAGGCATGATCCAATATTCGATTACGACTGAATGGATACAAATAAATAAAGGATTGAAAGAGAATGTATTTCAAAAGGATCGCGCTAAGTATGAAAAATTGAAAAACATATTAGATGAATAGAAAACGGAGGGAAATATATGGAGAATACCTCTTCTTCAAGAGAAAAGAAAAATAAAAGAAAATATAAGAAGACAATGATAATAAGTGTATTGTTAGCAGCATTATTATTTGGCGGAGTTGGATATGGTGCTTATGTGTATATGAAAACTTCTAATCTCGTAGAAAAATCTAGTTTGAATTTAGCACGCGGTGAAAAATCAAATTTACGTGAGAAAGCTGTAAAGCCGATTACAAATAATGTTTCACTTTTAATTATGGGTATTGATGAAAATCAAGAACGACAAAAGGAGTATAATGGTGCATTTCATACAGATGCGCTACTGTTAGCTACTTTTAATAAAGATGATAAGACAGTGAAATTAACGAGTATACCACGTGATACATACACATATGTTCCAGTTGAAAAGAAAAAAGATAAAATAACGCATGCATATGGAAGTGGTTTCGTTAAAAATGGTAAAGATGGAGGGCCGCAAGCTTCAATGGAAGCGGTAGAAAAATTGTTACAAGTGCCTGTTGATTATTTTTTGAAATTTAATTTTAATGCATTTACTAAAATTGTTGATGGATTAGATGGGATTGAAGTAGATGTCCCAGTTGAATTTACGGAGCAAAATAGTAAAGATGAACCTGACGCGATTCATTTGAAAAAAGGACTACAAAAATTAACAGGGGAAGAAGCGCTTGCGCTAGCAAGAACGCGTCATATTGATAGTGATGCAATGAGAGGTCAGCGCCAACAACTTGTTATTGAAGCGATGTTAAGTAAATTAAAAAGTGTAGGCTCGATTACGAAGCTAGAAAAAATAGTTGAGGCGGTTGACGGGGATTTTAAAACAAATTTAGTAATGGATGATATTTTATCTTTTTATAAATACGGTTTAAACGGTTCAGTTGAAAAAATACAATTAGCTGGTGATGATTTATATTTACCTAACGGTCCAAATGGGCAACGTGTATATTATTATAATCCTAATAAAAAAGATTTGCAGAGTTTGAGTAATACGCTTAGAACGCATCTAGGATTAAGTCAAAAACAGATTGAGGAGAATTAAAGCAGACGTAATGTCTGCTTTTTATTATGTATAATAGTATGTCATTTATTTTTCAATGTTATATACTATTTTCAAATTAAAGATAATAGTGTAACATAAAGTTGTGGTTTAAGTTAAATAACAAGGGGGCTATCACATAGAATATATATCATTGATTAAAATAGTTTGGGAGAAATGAAAAACAGGGGAGTATTAAAAATGAGACTTGTAAAGAATTTAACATTCCAAGTTATAGTGGCCATTATATGTGGTATTGCAGTAGGGGCAATTTGGCCGAGTGTTGGACAAGAGATGAAGCCAATTGGTGAAACGTTTATCAATATGATTAAAATGGTCATTGCACCGATAATCTTTTTAACGATTGTGCTTGGTATTGCAAGTATGGGAAGTATGAAAAAGGTAGGTCGTGTTGGTGGTAAGGCACTATTATATTTTGAAATTGTTACAACAGCGGCTTTACTTATTGGTATCATCGTAGCGAATGTTGTACGTCCCGGAGATGGATTAGATCCTTCAAAGCTAAAGGGTGGAGATGTTTCACAATATGTACAAAGCGGACAAGAAATGAAGTGGATGGATTTCTTTTTACATATTGTGCCGTCTAACATGTTTGAAGCATTTGCAAAAGGTGATATTTTACAAGTGCTGTTCTTCTCCATTTTATTTGGTGCAGGGTTAACGATGCTCGGGAAAAATGGACAGCCGGTTATCGACTTTTTTGAAAGATTATCGAAAGTATTTTTTAATATTTTATCTATTGTTATGAAGTTAGCACCGGTTGGAGCATTCGGTGGGATGGCGTTTACGATTGGTAAATATGGTTTAAGTACGTTAATACCACTTGGTAAATTAATGATTTGTGTATATGCAACAATGGCATTATTTGTTTTTATTGTTTTAAATTTTATTTGTAAATTGTACAAATTTAGTTTGTGGAAATATTTAGCTCACATTAAAGAAGAATTACTCATTGTTCTCGGGACATCATCATCAGAATCAGTATTGCCACGAATGATGACAAAGATGGAAGACTTCGGATGTTCGAAGCCAGTAGTAGGTTTAGTTATTCCGACAGGATACTCTTTTAATTTAGATGGAACGACAATTTACTTATCGATGGCTACAATATTTTTAGCTCAAGTCTTTCACGTCGATCTTTCACTAGGTCAACAATTAACTATAATAGCTATTTTATTAGTTACATCTAAAGGGGCAGCAGCAGTAACAGGTGGAGGCTTTATTGTACTAGCATCTACGTTATCTGCAATGAATGTTATCCCGTTAGAAGGGTTAGCACTATTACTTGGTGTAGATCGTTTCATGTCAGAAGCACGTGCTATCGTCAATTTAATTGGTAATGGTATTGCGACTGTAGTTGTTGCAAAAAGTGAAAATGAATTTGATGAAGAGAAGTATACGAGAGTAATAGAGGAAATGAAAAGAGAGAAAATGGTCGGATAAAAAAGTCAGCAAAGCTGACTTTTTTATTTTTGTAGAAAAGAGGTTTGTTACGATATACATTATTTATTAACAATAATTTACAAGTGTTTTATAGTGAAGGTATATAAAGACTATTAAATCAATACATAGAATTCAATAAGGTATAGTGTTTCTAAAGAATATGGAATTTTTATGAATATTACTGTAAAAAAATAATTTTTTAAAAATTTTCAATAATAACACTTTACAAAACTCAAAAAATTAGTAGAATAATAGTTAATAAGAATCTTCTGATAAATATATAAAGAAAAACGGAATTATCAGAAAATTCTTAAATGAGAGCGTTAAGAATTAGGGAGGGTACAGAAAGTGAAAAAGAAAAAAATGAAAAAACTAACAGCGGTTGTAGCACCAGTTTTAGCAATGAGTATGGCATTAACAGCATGTTCTACATCAGGCGGAGATAAGAAGACAAACACAAATTCTAGCTCTGGCGGAGATAGCAAATCAGAAGAAAAATTAGCAGCGAAACAAGTGTTCAATAAAACAGAAAATCAGGAAATTCCAACAATGGATACTTCAAAGAGTACAGATACTTTGGGTTCTCAAATTTTAGGGAATACAATGGAAGGCTTATACCGTTTAGATAAAGAGAATAAACCAATCCCAGCTGCGGCAGAATCAAGTACGAAGAGTGAGGATGGTAAAAAATATACATTTAAATTACGTAAAGATGCAAAATGGTCAAATGGTGATCCTGTAACAGCGAAAGATTTCGTATTTGCATGGCAACGTTTATTAGATCCAAAAACAGCTGCTGAGTATGCATTTATCGCATTCCCGATTAAAAATGCAGAAGTAGTTAATAAAGGAGAAAAACCTGTAACTGAACTAGGAGTAAAGGCAGTAGATGACCTTACTTTAGAAGTTGAATTAGAACAAGCAGTACCATACTTCTTAAACTTAGTAGCATTCCCATCGTACTATCCATTAAATGAGAAATTCGTAAAAGAAAAAGGGGATAAATACGGTTTAGAATCTGATACAACTGTATATAACGGACCATTCGTTCTTACTGATTGGAAGCATGAGCAAGGTTGGAAACTGAAGAAGAATGATCAATATTGGGATAAAAAGACTGTAAAATTAGATGAAATTAACTATAGTGTTGTAAAAGAGCCAGCAACTAATGTGAATTTATATGATAGTGGTCAAATTGATTTCTCCTTATTAACAGGTGAATTTGTTGACAAATATAGAAATAATAAAGAGGAATATGGGGTGTATAACGAACCAAGTACTTTCTTTATACGTTTAAACCAAAAACGTGGTGGACAAGATACACCATTAAAGAGTAAAAAATTACGTGAAGCAATTGCACTATCAATTGATAAAAAGAATTTAACAAATGTTATTTTAAATGATGGGTCAAAACCTGCAGATTATTTAGTGCCGAAAGGCTTAGCAGCTGGCCCTGATGGAAAAGATTTCCAAGAAACGTTTAAAAACGGTATTAAACCAGATGCGAAAAAAGCAGCTGCTGCATGGGAAGAAGCGAAAAAAGAACTTGGAAAAGATCAAGTTACAATTGAGTTTTTAAACTATGATACTGGTAATGCGAAAAAAGTTGGGGAATACGTAAAAGATCAAATTGAGAAAAACTTAAAAGGTGTAACAGTAAATATTAAACTACAACCGTTTAAACAAAAACTTAAATTAGAATCAGATCAAGATTATGATATTTCATATGGTGGATGGAGCCCAGATTATGCGGATCCAATGACATATTTAGATATGTTTGAAAGTAAGCACTCTCATAACCAAATGAGTTTCTCTGATCAGAAATATGATGAAATAATCAAAAAAGCTGGTGGAGAATTAATGACTGATGCGAAGAAACGCTGGGAGGAGCTAGGAAAAGCAGAGGAATTACTTCTTGAAGAAGATGTTGCCCTTGTACCTTTATATCAAAGTGCTAGATCTTATGTTATGAAACCGCATGTAAAAGGTGTTGTTAAGCATAATATTAGCCCAGAATACAGCTATAAGTGGGCATATGTTACTGAAAAATAATAGAGTTGAAAAAGTACTTCAAAGCAGTCTACATGCCTTGAAGTACTTTTTTTATTGTACGATTGAACGCGAAAATGAAAGAGTGGAGAAGAAATGAAATGTAGTAGATGGAGGATACGTATAGTATGGTCATAGAAAATAGAATGTTACTATCGTTAAGTAAAATAAATTTTCTAAATATTTTAAAAATAACTTTACAAAATCGGGAAAATTAGTAGAATATTAATTAATAAGAATTTTCTGATAACTAGTTATTAGAAAATCTCTCAAAATTAGTTTCGTACATATAATTGGGGAGGGTACAAAAATGAAGAAAAAGATGAAAAAGTTCACGGCGGTTGTAGCGCCAGTTTTAGCGATGAGTATGGCGTTGACAGCTTGTTCTGGATCTGGTGGGGAGAAGAAATCAACTACGACGTCTAGCGGTGGTGGAGAAGAGAACAAATCCGAAATTAAATACGCAGCGAAACAAGTGTTAAATCGTACAGAGAATCAAGAGATTCCGACGATGGATACGTCTAAATCTACTGATACGTTAGGGTCACAAATTTTAGGAAACACGATGGAAGGATTATATCGTTTGGATAAAGATAATAAGCCAATCCCAGCTGCTGCAGAATCTAGTACGAAAAGCGAGGATGGCAAAAAATATACATTTAAATTACGTAAAGATGCAAAATGGTCGAATGGAGATCCTGTAACAGCGAAAGATTTCGTATACGCATGGCAGCGCTTACTTGACAAAAATACAGCGGCAGAATACGCGTTTATTGCTTACTATATTAAAAATGCAGAGGCAATTAATAAAGGTGAAAAACCTCTAACAGATTTAGGGGCAAAAGCAGTAGATGATTATACACTGGAAGTAGAATTAGAAAAGCCAGTACCATATTTCTTGAATTTAATGGCATTCCCGTCATACTATCCTTTAAATGAGAAATTCGTAAAAGAAAAAGGAGATAAGTTCGGTTTAGAAGCAGATACAACGTTATATAATGGACCGTTTGTGATGGCTTCCTGGAAACATGAACAAGGATGGCAGCTAAAGAAAAATGATAAGTACTGGGATAATAAGACTGTGAAATTAGAAGAAATTAACTACAGTGTAGTAAAAGAAGTTGCGACGAAAGTAAACTTATATGATACAGGATCAATTGATTTCACACTACTATCAGGAGAGTTTGTAGATAAATATAAATCGAACAAAGAAGAATATGGCGAGTATGCAGAATCAAGTACATTCTTCTTACGCTTAAATCAAAAGCGTAACGGACAAGATACGCCGTTAAAGAGCACAAAACTTCGTGAAGCAATCGCATTATCAGTTGATAAAAAAGGTTTAGCAAATGTTATTTTAAATAATGGTTCAAAAGCAACAGATCAATTAGTACCAAAAGGACTTGCGACAGGACCAGACGGTAAAGATTACCAAGATACATTTAAAAATGGCCTGAAATATGATCCGAAAAAAGGTGCAGCAGCGTGGGAAGAAGCGAAAAAAGAACTTGGAAAAGATCAAGTTACAATTGAATTACTAAGCTATGATGATGGAACTGCTAAAAAGATTGCTGATTATGTTAAAGATCAAATTGAGAAAAATTTAAAAGGTGTAACGATTAATACGAAAATTCAACCATTTAAACAAAAATTGAAATTAGAGTCAGCACAAGATTATGAAATTTCGTATGCAGGTTGGAGTCCAGACTATGCGGATCCAATGACATTTATTGATATGTTTGAATCGAAGAGTCCATATAACCAAATGAGTTATTCAAATGCAAAATATGACGATATGGTACAAAAAGCAGGTAATGAATTAATGGGTGATGCGAAGAAGCGTTGGGAAACGTTAGGGAAAGCAGAAAAATTATTCCTTGAAGAAGATGCAGGGTTAGTTCCTTTATATCAAACAGGAAGAGCATATGTAATGAAACCGAATGTAAAAGGAATTGTGAAACATAACATCAGTCCAGAATATAGCTTTAAGTGGGCGTATGTAACGGAAGGAAAATAACAAAAAGAGCGTGTTTAAAATTAGGAACTGAACTGCACCCCAATTGTTAGACACAGTCTAACAATTGGAGGTGCAGTTTTTCTATGGCTAAATTTACAGCTGATG
>NZ_JBYTEA010000014.1:0-129204 GCF_058791995.1 Bacillus sp. EB106-04-02-XG92 | reverse complement strand
TACGTTCGTAATAAGAAGGTTGATCCGACTTGCATATTTCGGCATCCTCTTTTTTGCTTTCTTGTGATGTTCCAAACGTTTCTCCCACTCAGTTTGTGTTAGACGGTATATGACAAGGCGTGTTTTATGTTTTTGGCGAAGTCCTATATAGATTTCTGGTAATTCTAATATTTGTCCTTCAGATAGATCTTTCGTCAATTTTTCTAAATCAAGAAGAGTCCATTTTCCATCTTTCTCTTTTTGATAGACTTGTGTATTCCAGCGAATACGTGACACATAAAATGCTTTTCGATCCGCAATTTTTTCTAAATCATAAATAGAAAAATAACCAAGATCACGAAGAGAAAGTTCCCCTGGCTCTAATGTTTGCGTACGTTCCTGTCCATAACGGCAATCGCTACTTGTTCCATCTCTTACAGCTGTTTCTAAAAATTCTCCAGAAATCAGTTCATACTCTAATTGAATTTTCACACCAGCTTCTGAACCACCACCTCCTATCCCTTTGTAAGAAGATGCATATTGAGCTGGAAGCTGAAAGGCTGTTGAATCTAGTATACGGATACGTGTAAAACGGTTAGATAAAGGAGTCATTGGAGAAAACTTCTTTCGAAATACTTGTAAAAACAATTCCCTTAAGAATTGTACAGTCTGTGCATTAAATCGTTCGTTCAGACCTTGACTAGATAATTGGATTCCCGTAGCTCTAGTTAGTTTCGCACATAAACTAACTAGGGATTCTGTCCCAATTTCCTGGCTGAGAAACACGCATAATGAAACGAGGTCTTGTGCTCTACACTTTCGTTTTCGTCGAATCATTCCAGTTTTAACTGCTAGTAGTTGTAAGTGGTGAATCGAAAATTTACTTTTAAATTCTTCACCTAGTAAACGTAACTCTTCTTGTGTAACGTCATTAATTTTAGACATAAAATGGGTCATCCTTCCTTGCGGTATGCATGGAAGGATGACCCATTTAGTTAAATTTTATTCATTTCCTTAAGTTGATGGCTATGGTCCACATGGGCAGTTTATTTTATTTTTCCGTATAGCATAGATTATTTTGGAAAATGCTGACGGTATCCCAGGGAGTATGAAAAAACAACAAAATACTAAACTTTGGAAGTTAAATAAAGGATGATCAAACTGTAAAAAGACATTAAAGCTATTAAATTTAAAAACCTAAAAACAAGCATAACCCCGTTCTAAATTTAGGGCGGGATTAAAATATAGTTGTTTCTGTAGTACTTACATTTCTTTAAACACTACAGAAACAACTATATTATTTTTTAAACATTTTTATTATTTTTGAACACTAAGGTTTCTGGTAGGGGGGTGTCTTAATTTAAAATTGGTGATGTGCTAAACTTTATGAGGGCGTTTCGCAGAACTGTTTCAATATGTGTTACTATTTAGTTGTTACATCAATAATTACTAAAATAAGGTAAAGTGTATAGGGATGAAGAGACTAGCGATAAGTTTAGTATCTGAAAAACCTAATTTTACTGGTCAGTGAAGGGGGATCTGCATTTGATATGTTAAAAGATGAGATTATTTTGGATAAGCTGCAGCAATTTGTTTCTGAGGAATCTATTCAACGCCAAAGTATGAAG
Source organism: Bacillus sp. EB106-04-02-XG92 (assembly GCF_058791995.1). Classification (NCBI taxonomy): domain Bacteria; kingdom Bacillati; phylum Bacillota; class Bacilli; order Caryophanales; family Bacillaceae; genus Bacillus; species Bacillus sp. EB106-04-02-XG92. The sequence continues at coordinate 127,597 of NZ_JBYTEA010000014.1, read as the reverse complement.
AGTAGCCTTGCTGATTTTATACTGTCATTTGGTGAAACGTCGAAAGCTGCAAATTGGATAGTTAGCTATATCGAGAGCTTATGTCATGACAAGCATGATAAGGGTGTTTACACTCAAATGAACAACCCTGAATTAATTGCTGATTTGTTAGAAGTGGCTTATGAAAGTCTGAGTAGGGACGCTGATCTGCAACCATACGTTACGCAAATCGCAAGATTATTGTATATTGACAAGAAGGCACGAGACACGTTAAATTCTGAACGCTATGTTCAGTATCGGGCAGCTGTGATGTTGGATGAATTAATTTCCTTAAACGTTTCTCTGCCACTGGAAGTAGTAGAGCTGGTGTTATCGGATTATTATATACCGGATATACCAACAGAAGAGTTCATTTGCAGTATATGGAGGAGAGTGGCTGAAAGAGGCATTAATATATCCAATCATATAAATTCACTTGTCATCAATGTTAAGAACCACGAATCGTCTACTCTCACTAATAATAGTATACTAGCTTTATGGGCATGCATTCGCAGGGGATTCTTTGATACACCTATCCCTGATAGTAATCAAACTTATCACGTATGGCTTTGGCACATGACTACAAGCTGTGTAGATAAACTGAAGAAAATATACGAGGAACCTACCCGCTCAGTGGCAGTAGGCTGTCTTCTTGAAACTGTAAGGATATATCCGGAGGCTCAATCTTTGATTCTAGAGTGCATGGATAAATGGGGAATTGCAGAACCAAAGCGTCCACGTAGTGATTTTCAACGAGATTTAAAAGAGCTTTTTTCACGTTGCGAAAATCATCCAGATATAAATTGCTTACCAGAGAATTATGTTATTACTAAAAGAGGAATCATGTCGAGAACTAAATCTAACTCGTAATTCAAATAACGTAAGGATTGTACGAATCACGTTTGGTTATTTTGCAGAATGCTGACGTCCCAGGGAGTATAAAAAAACAACAAAATACCAAAAAAAATTATATGGAGCGAGATACCATATAATTGTAATAGGTGCTTTTTACGAATTTTCAATAGATAATACTAAATGAAAAAATAGGTAAAAAAGTGGAGGTATTTGTCTAAATATATAGAATTTTTCAACAAAAATTCATAATTATGTTATATAATGATGTTAACAAACTATATTTTAGGCATTACCCCCGATTGTGTAGAATAAATGATTTTTTGATGAGTTAAAGTGTTTGGCTAAAAGAACTTGTAGCGAGGCCTTGCTACAAGTTCTTTTATTTTTTCAGTAAAGGAAAATAAGAAAAAAGAAGGGGACACAAGTATGATTGGAAATTTAAAGAAAGCAGCATTGAATTCGTTAGATGGGAAATGGGGGGTAGGTATAGGAGTATCAGCTTTATTCTATTTTGTACCAACCTTAAGTGCATCAGCAATCGCCTTTTTTATGTATTTAATATTCGTACTGTTTATCGGGATAATTGGCCCTGATGCATTATTTATTTATTCAATAGGTGGGCAACTACAAGTAGATCCAGTAGCACTTGCTGTACTTATTCTCAGTTATATTGGTTTAGGGGTGGTATGTTTCCTAATTTACAGTGTTATACAAGGTATCTTTCATTATGGATATTCTGTTTTTACTTTACACTTAGGGAAACAAGAAGAAGCTAAGGTAGACGATGTATTTTCAGGATTTAAAAAGAATAATTTGTTTAAATCAATGAAGTTAGGTTTGATGCAAGCTATTTTTCTTTTTTTATGGAGCCTATTATTTATTGTTCCAGGTATTATTAAATATTTTTCTTATTCCATGTCGTATTACATATTAGTTGAGAATCCTGATTATACAGCAAGTGAAGCATTGAGAGAAAGTAAAAGAATAATGAAAGGACAAAAGTTAAAATTATTTGTTCTTTGGCTATCATTTATTGGTTGGTTTTTATTAGCTGCATTTATAGGGATGTTTACGTTTAATCTATCATTTATTTTCATTTCTCCTTATTACAATACAACTGTCTCGCATTTTTACTTAAATTTAATTAAAAAACAGGATATTGGAGAAGCGAAGGTAAGTATATAAATAAGAAGAAAGTGTAGAATAGGTGAAATGTATACTATTCTTAAAAGTGGGTATGCAATTAAGCATATCCGCTTTTAATATTATGTTAAAAATTGGATATATATTTGATAATTAGATTATAACATTAATGTGCATTACTGAATATCATAATGATATAATGGAGGTGATGTTATATGGCTCTTACTACAGGACCAATTGAAAACGTAGGAAATCAACCTGCTAATGCAAATAAAGTTAGGGTGAAGATCCTTAACCGTACTGCGGGCCCACTTACTGGAGTTGCTAGAGTTTTTAGACTTGACGGTTCATTAGTATTAATTGAACAGGTAAACTTCAATGTAAATTCTAATGCTTCTACTTTTGCGACTCTAAGTTTAGTTCACCCTGCTTTTGGACAAGCATTTGAATATGAAGTTCAAATTGTTGCTAATCAACCTGGTGGACTATATAGTGTTTATGGACTAACAGCTGAAAATGTTATTATTACTGCACAACGTGTTGTAAACTCAGAATTGACACAGTTTCTTTAATTAAAATAGATTGGTGCCTACATGGTATCCAATCTATTTTTGTATGTATTATTCAGAGAAAGAAAGGTTTTACACAAAAATAAAGACAGTTATGGAAAAGGGAAAAGTTGAGCTATCATCTTGATTTTTATTATTTCTGTCTTAGACTGTATCTGTTTTGTTGCACGGTTTTCTTTGAATGCTTTTTATTCAAACTGTTTTTTTAAAGTATTTACTAAATATGCATTATTGCATAAATAAATTTAAATTTATAAGTTAATATTAAACTACTTTTTAGTTGTAAAGAATATTTTAATAATCTTTATAAGAGAAGGATATTCCTTGTTAAAAGTGAAATTGTTTGGAATGTGAATAAACAAAAAGTTTAGAAGTGATACAGACTCAATAGAGTCTCGTATTAAATAAACAGAAAAGGGGTATGGGGTTTCTAAAGAGTTTTTGGGGGTTAGAAAGCACTTATTAGTTAATAGCTTCAAATTATATTTTAAAGGGGAAATGGGTATATGAAGTTTCGAAATACAAAGCTTGCTATGGTTACACTATCTTCATTTTTTATTTTAGGTACTGCATCTCTATCATTCACAGATATCATACACGGTGAAGTAGCTTCTGCATCACCACAAGAGATTACTGCGAAAAGCTATGACGATACATATTATAATAATGCAATAGGAAAAACGGGTTTAGAATTAAAGAAGGAACTTCATAATATTATTGATGATCATACAAAGTTATCATACAGTGCGGTTTGGGAAGCACTAAGAGATACGGATGAAGATCCAAATAATAAAAACAATGTGATACTCTTATATACTGGGCGTTCGCAAGGGAAACTTACGAATGGTTCAGGAGTTGATAATTGGAACCGAGAGCATGTTTGGGCAAAATCTCACGGTGATTTTGGAACGACTGCAGGAGCTGGAACAGATTTGCATCATTTAAGAGCGACGGATGTATCTGTAAATAGTTCACGTGGAAATCTGGATTTTGATAATGGTGGTGTGAATCATTCGGAAGCGACAGAATGTAAATACGATAGTGATTCTTGGGAACCTCGTGATAGTGTAAAAGGAGATATCGCTAGAATGCTATTTTACATGGCTGTTCGTTATGAAGGAGACAACGGCGAAATAGACTTAGAATTAAATGAAAAGGTGAATAACAATAAAGATCCATACATGGGCAAACTATCCGTTTTACTAAAATGGAATGAACAAGACCCGGTAGATGATTTAGAGCGAAAGCGTAATGAAGTGATTTTTGCGAAATATCAACATAATCGTAATCCTTTTATTGATCATCCGGAATGGGTAAATAAAATTTGGAACTAAAATACTTAAAGGTATTTTACTTTGAGAGAAGGGATTGATCACTATGGTCAATCCCTGTTTATATCTATACTAGAATAAGTGATTTGGAGAATAGAATAGATATTTTATCAAGTTAAGTATAATATGAGTCTTTTAATACGGTCCCCACTCAATATTCACGCCAACAATAAGAAAAATAAGTCCAATAATAAACCAAATGCATGCAAGTGGAGCCATAAATCGAATCCATTTTCCGTAAGAAATGCCGCTCGCTGCGAGGACGCCCATTAAAACACCGGAAGTTGGATTGAGGCAGTTTACTACACCTTCTCCAAGCATCACAGCTTGTACTGTAACTTGGCGTGTAATGTGCATGAAATCGGCAAGTGGAGCTAATATCGGAATGAAAATAACAGATTCTCCTGTCCCGGATGAAATGAGGAAATGTAATGCGGCACTACTTACATACATGCCGATAACGCCAAATACAGGGCTATGTCCTTCGAGAGACTGTGCGAGCTGATTCACAATTGTATCAAGTAATTTGCCTTGTTCTAGAATGACTGAAATACAACGAGCCATTCCGACGATCAAGGCACCGTATATGAGATTTTGGCAGCCTGCTAGAAAAGTAGAAGCGATATCGTTTGCTTTCATACCACCTATTATTCCCGCTGTAATTGCGATGAAAATAAAAGTAGCGGTCATTTCTGCGTCTGTCCAATGTAGACGGAAAGCGCCTATTAAAAATACAATTAAGGATAAAGCTGAAACGAGTAAAATTAATTTGTGACGTATTGTCCAAGGAACTTCAGTTTTCTCTATTTCTTTCTCACTTGAAAGAGCATTACTTGGAAACCAGTTATCTCCGAGTATGCTTCCTTTATTCGATTTTTTTAAACGTTGTATATACCAATTAATATAAAGAATGGTGGCAATTAAAAAAGAGATATAGATTGCCGTACGTAAACCAATCCCTGAAAACATCGGAAGTTCTGCGATTTTTTGTGAAATGCCTAAAGGTGAGGGAGATAATATAGTAGCATTAAAACCAGCATAAGTGCCTAAATATATAATTGCTACGCCGACGATAGCGTCCCATTTTAATGTGCGCGCAACGATGATGCCGATGGGGATAAAGCCGATAACTGAGTTAACGATAATGCCAGTTGTTCCGAGAATAGAAAAGAGTGCGGCGACAATACAAATGAAAAGTAATTGCTGATTACGAAATTTATTAATAACATGATAGATTAAACCGTCAAGAGCGCCTGTTTTTTCAAGAATGGCAATGGCTCCGCCTGTAAATAAAATTAAGAAGATGATAGGAGCAGCAAGTGTCATTCCTTTTTCAATAGCAGTAAAAAAAGAAACAAACCCTACCGGAGATTGTGGAACAGAATGATAACTTCCTGGTATTGTCGTCGTAACAGTACCGTTTGTAACCCTTTTAAACTCTCCAGCTGGAACGAAATATGTAGCAATGGCACAAAGTAAGGCAATAAAAAATAATAGTACGTACGCGTCAGGCATTTTAAACTTTCGTTTACTTGGCTGCTTTTTTACCTCGGTATGTAATTGCATAAAAAACCTCCTTTTTCACCTAGTTAATTTTTAATATTCTGAAATTTATCTGTGAAATAGATTATAATAAAGGTAGCTTCCTAAGGCAATAGTTTTTCTATCCTTTTCTTACGCATACAAATTCTTGCAACATTAGACAGGGAAACGAAAAGAATCCAAGAATATGTTATATAGAAAGAATAAGGAAAAGAGGGGAAAAGATGTGGAAAACTACGGACCTATGTGATGAGTTTGAAAAGGAATTACAAATATGTCGCCAGTCTTTTCGATCTTTTGGGAAGAAAGAACAATTTTACGGGAAAATTGCAACGGTGAAAGTGAAGGATGATAATGTACTAGTGAAAGAAGGATTGCAAACATTGCCAGAAGGAACGGTATTAGTTGTTGATGGCGGCGCGTCTACAAATTGTGCGTTACTGGGCGATAATTTGGCAACTATTGCGGAGGAAAGAAAGCTGGCAGGGATTATTGTAAATGGATATGTTCGTGATTCTAGTGAACTAAAGAATATTAATATTGGTATTTTAGCGTTAGGGACGATGCCAAATAGAAGTGTAAAAGAAGGAAAAGGAGAGCGGAATATTTCATTGCAATTTGGACAAGTAGAATGGAAGCCGAATGAATATGTATATGCGGATGAAGATGGCGTCATTATTAGTGAAAAGAGTTTGCATCGTTAAAGGTTAGTAAGTTACTATTCTTAGAAAATAAATCCGATAAAGCATGGACAAAATTCTTTGTCAATAGTAAAATAATACAGAAATTTATAATTAACAGAATGTATAGGTTTATCGTTTTACGATAAATTGAATGGAAGTCAGTTTTGCCTAGAAAAGTGAATGTTATCACAATGATACGTTCATAAACAAAATTATTTTTCCTATACAAATATAGCCGCGAATGATGCGGGTCGGAGGTGTTGCGCAGTTTGTTCGACACTTACAAAAAAAGAGTGTCAATTGCACGCCCTTGAAGGGCCTTTTTTTGTGTAAATAGTAGTAAGGGAGGAAATTTTGGGATGGCAATGTTGAAAAAATGGCTGCTTACGTCGTTAATGGCAGTTACACTCGTATTTGTTTCTTTTGCGAATACAGTACATATTACGTTTGCTGAAGGAAATACAGCAAAACTTGCAATTATTGGGGAATCACAAAAGGGCATTATGTTATGTCCAAAAGAAGAGCAAATTAAAGATGGGGAAACAGCTTTAAGTTTGTTGCAAAAGGTCATGGGGGACAAAGTAGAATCTGAAACAATGTCGTTTGGAACATATGTAAAAGGCATCGACGGTTTAATGGCCGGGGCTACAAGTGGTTGGACGTACGATGTAAATGATACATCTGCACAAGTTGGGGCAGATAGTTATAAATTAGACTCTGGTGATGTTGTTGTTTTCCGCTTTGTTTCAGACTGGAGCAATATGAGCCAGGAAACATTACAGCAAACATTAGATAAATTTGGTACTTGTAAAACTGTAGAAGAACCAAAGACAGATGATCCAAAACAAGAAAAACCAGAAGAACCAAAAACGGATGATCCAAAACAAGAAAAACCAGAAGAACCAAAAACAGATGATCCGAAACAAGAAAAACCAGAACAACCAAAAACAGATGATCCAAAACAAGAAAAACCAGAACAACCAAAGCAAGAGAACATTCAAATTCCGGAAGCGCAAGTAAATGACGCAATCTCTAAGACATCTGAAAAGATGTTACAAGATGGAATTGAAAGTGATTGGGTAGCTTTAGGCCTTTCTCGTTCTGGAAAGAATGTTCCAATTGAGGCGAAATTAAATTATATTAAGTCTGCAACTGAAAAAGTAGAAAAGCGCATTAACCGTTTTTCAGCGACAGATTTAGCTAGAACGATTATTATGATGAATGCAATGCAAGCAGATCCTACAAAGGTTGGCGAACATAATTTAGTTCAAAAATTGTACGAATCAGATAAAGTAAATTCTGTGACAGGTTATACATTTGCTTTACTTGCATTTGATACGAAGAAATATGAAGTGCCAGTGAATTCAAAATGGAATCGAGTTGCTTTAGTAGATGCGCTATTAAACGCACAGCATACAGATGGTGGCTGGACTTACGATAGCGCAAGTAGTAAAGACAGTGCTAGTAGCGTTGATGTAACAGGTATGGTTTTATCAGCATTAGCTCCTTATCAAGATCGACCAGATGTGAAGCCAGCTGTAGAAAAAGCTGTTGCTTATTTATATAAAGAACAGTTAGACAATGGTGGTTTTTCTGCTGATGGACAAGAAAACTCTAATAGTGTTGCGCAAGCAATTATTGGATTATCACTTGTGAAAGATGTAGATCAAAACCGTCTACATAAGGCAGTGCAAAATCTACTGTCATACCAACTTCCAAATGGTGAATTTAAATGGTTACCAAGTGATCAAAATGGTAGCGGAATGGCTACAGAGCAAGCATTATTAGCTTTACTTCAGTTTAAAGATCTTGGGAAATCGATTTATGACTGGTCAAATGTATCTGTTCCTGAAATCGATACGAAACCAAATGTAGATCCAGAAAATGTTGTAGTAGAAAAAGAAGTTACTGAACAATCAGAAGAACAAAAACAAGTACAACAAGAAACGAAAGATGACACTCTAAAAGTTGTTGTTGATAACGAACCAGTTAAAAGCAAAAAATCCGGAAATGGTAGCACGTTACCAAAAACAGGAGCATCTTCTCATAGTGCAGCTACAGAAGTAGGTATGGGTGTATTATGTATTGCTTCTGCATATGTATTATGGAGACGTAAAGCAGCTTAACAAAAATTAGGAGCAATTATTTGCTCCTAATTTTTAATATGAAAGGTGAGAGACAACATGAGTAAGATGAAGTGGTTTATTTCTTTAATGCTTTCACTTGGGCTACTTGCCGGATGTGAAGAGGCAGCTGTAAAGCCTGAGAAAAAAGTAGAACCAAAGCAAGAAGAGGTAGCAAAACAAGAAGAGAAAAAAGATGAAGCGAAACCGGAAGAAAAGCCGGAGGAAAAACAAGCTGAACAAGAGCAAAATAAGCAAGACGAACAGAAAGAGAAACAAGAACAAAAAGTAGAAGAGAAGCCGAAAGAAGAAAAGCCACAGGCACAACCGGAAGTAAAGAAGGAAGAAAAACCGCAGGAACAGCCTGCTACTAAGCAACCAGAACAGCAAAAAGCACAAGAAGAGAAACCACAACAGCAACAACAACCGAAAGCACAAGAAGAAGCGAAGGTTGTGAATCAGCCGAAAGAAACACCGAAGCAGGAGCAGAAGGTTGATCCGAATAAAGAGGAGAAAACGATACCGACTCCAACTGTTCCAAAGCCAGAACCATCAAAACCAGATCCAGTACCAGTACCTAAAGCAAAACAAGTTACGATTTCAGTAAAAGGTAATGAAGGATATTTATTAGGAGCAAAAAAGGTTGATGTACAAGAAGGCGATACAGTTTATAAAGTATTGCAGCGTACAGGATTAGATGTGGATGCGAGTGGATCTAAAGGTGATATTTATGTAAAAGGGATTAATGATTTATATGAAAAAGATGTTACCGCTACAAGTGGATGGAAATATCGTGTGAACGGTGCGTTTCCAAACTATAGTGCGGGTGTAGTTACAGTAAAACCAGGCGATACAATCGAGTGGGTGTTTGTATTAAAATAAGAAAGGCATTCGGTAAAGGACTATGAAAATAAGTTTTTCTTCTTTACATCCTTTTGTGAATTTTTTCTATTATATCGGGGTGATGATACTATGTATGATGTGTCTTCATCCTCTTTTTTTAATTGGAGCAATACTATTAATTGTTATAATCAATGTGATGCAAGGGAATAGCGAAAAGATTAGAAAGATGTTACCGAGCACAATCGTTTTCTTTTTGATGGTCATTTTATTTAATTCGTTATTAACGCATAGAGGTCGAACTACATTATTTTGGTTAGGTGATAGCCGTATTAAGCTTGAGGCGATCATGTTTGGAGTAGTAATGGGGTTATTACTAGTTGCGGTTATGTTTACGTTTGCTTCGTATAATGATATTATTTCAAGTCATAAATTTTTATATTTGTTTTCTAGAATTTCACCGAAAGTAGCATTGTTAACGATGATTACGGTGAGGTTTGTTCCTTTGTTTATGAGGCGATTACAGAAAATAACACTCGTCCAAAAGACAAAAGGTGTACAAGTAGATGCAGGTTCCATAGTGGAACGGGTGAAAAATGGTATGCAATTGCTGCAAGTATTATTAATTTGTTCGTTAGAAGATGCACTGCAAACAGCAGATTCTATGCAAGCGCGTGGATTTGGTGTAACGAAGCGTACGACATATATTCGGTATAGAATGGAAAGGCGAGATTGGTATACGCTCAGTTATTTAAGTATTCTACTTATCATTGCTATTATATGTAGTACGTATGGAGGAGGAAAGTTAATCATTTATCCGAGAGTTGAATCTATTCTATTTCAGCAATACGATGGAGCGATGTTTATCGTACTTACGATGTTTATTAGTCTACCAATTATAATGGAAGGAAGGGAGTGGCTATGGTGGCGCATGCAGAAATAAACAATTTATCATTTGTATATACTGATGAAAACGAATATGCGTTACAGCATATTTCTCTTTCTATTCAAAAAGGAGAGTTTATTGTACTTGCCGGCGGATCAGGCTCCGGCAAGACGACATTATTAAAACATTTTAAAAAGGAATTACTTCCAATCGGTAAGCTTACCGGGGATACATATTATGATGGTACTTTATTAGAAAATGTACCGGATTTATTATCTGCTCAAGAAATTGGCATGGTATTTCAAAATCCAGAAAATCAGCTCGTTATGGATACGGTCATTCAAGAATTAGCATTTTCTTTAGAGAATGTTGGATTACCATCACATATTATTCAAAAACGAATAGCAGAGCTTATTAACTTCTTAGGATTTCAAAATTTATTGCACCAATCTGTTCATACGTTATCTGGTGGGCAAAAGCAGCTTGTCAATTTAGCTGCGGTACTAGTTATGCAGCCAAAATTATTATTATTAGATGAACCGACGGCGCAGTTAGATCCAATTGCGGCAAAAGAGTTTTTAGGATTGTTAAAGCGTATTAACGAAGAACTTGGCATTACGATCGTTTTAAGTGAACATCGTTTAGATGAAGTGATACCACTTGCTACGCGTGTTATTTGTATGAATAATGGTCAAATCGTGTATGATGGAAATCCTAAAACAGTTATAGCAAACATGTGGGAAGTAGAAAAATTCCGTCCATTTATTCCGCAAATTCCAAGATTGTTTTTAGAGTGGAACGCGAAAGATATTCCGTTTACAGTGCGAGAAGCACAAATGAAAATCAATGATTTTTCAGCGATATCATATGTAAATAAGCCAATAGTACAAGGTGAAAAGCGAGAAGTCATTTTAAGTGCAGAGCATATTTCGTTCCAATATGAAAAAAATAGTCCGCATATTTTACGAGATTTAACCGTATCGATTGAAAAAGGAAAATGGGCAGCTCTCGTTGGAAAAAATGGTACAGGGAAGTCTACACTGTTAACGCTTTTAGCTGGATTACAAAAAGCGAGAAGAGGGAAAGTAAAGTGGAATGGGAAAGTGATACATAAAATTGATTCGAAAGAACGCTTTAAAAGTATTGGGTATGTATCGCAGCATCCATATTATCATTTTACATTTGATACAGTGTGGGATGAGGTGTATGAACGTGCACGTGAATTATACGGAGAACGAGGAAAAGAAATAGCAGAAGATATGCTAAAACAGTTTTGGTTATATTCGCTTAAAGAACGCCACCCGCATGATTGTAGCGGAGGAGAGCAACAACTACTAGCATTATGTACTACGTTACTATCAAAGCCGACTTTATTATTACTCGACGAACCGACAAAGGGATTAGATCCATGGAAAAAAGAACGAGTAGGAGAGCTATTTAGGAAGTTGCAAAAAGAAGGTACAACAATTGTAATGGCAACGCATGATATTGAGTTTGCAGCGAAGTACGTTGATCAATGTATGATGTTATTTGACGGAGCAGTCATTATGAACGATGCACCGAAAGAATTTTTTAGTGGAAACTTCTTTTATACAACATCTATCAATCGATTCATTCGAAAAGAATTGCCATATGCATTAACGTGGGAGGATGTGTACGAAGCGTGTCCAAACGATATGTTGCATTCATAATATGCATTTTTGCAGTAATAATAGGTACATTACTCTTTACGACGCTTATCATGGATGGTTATTACATGTTAAGTAGTTTGTTTTTATTGGTTGTTATTATGTTACCGTTTTATATTCGCTTTGAAAGAAAGGCGTTTGTTTCACGTGAAATTGTGCTCGTTGCTGTGTTAGCAGCAATTGCAGCAGTTAGCCGCGTACCATTTTCTCTTTTACCAAGTGTACAACCGACTTCTTTTGTCATTATCGTTTCTGCAATTGTGTTTGGGAGTGAAACTGGTTTTATGATCGGGGCAACAGCGGCCATCGTATCTAACATTTTTTTAGGACAAGGCCCGTGGACGCCGTGGCAAATGTTTTCGTGGGGGATGATTGGTTTTATAGCTGGATTATTACGTAATACATTTTTAATGAAAAAGCTATGGGGAAGACTTCTATACGGATTATTTGTTGGATTTTTATTTGGCTGGATTATGAACTTATGGGGGCTTCTCGGGTTTATACGTGAGGCAACGTGGGAAGCTATCGTTTCGTATTATATCGCAAGTTTTTATTTCGATTTGAGTCATGCCATTTCGAATGTTATTTTCTTACTACTATTTAGTACGTCTTGGATTACGATTCTTACGAGATTTAAAAAGAAATATGGCATATTAGATAAGCATAACATGGCATAGAAAAGCATACTCATATAAGGTAGGGTCGCGACTTACATATTCGTTTGCCTCTTTCATGCTTCTTACATATTGTAAGGAGCATTTTTTATTGTCAAAAAATTGATCCAATATACTTCCTTTATTATATAAGATTATTTGTATAATAGTAGGTGAGAAATGTTTTCGAAGAGGAGGTGTATAGTTAATGAAGTTAGTTATTCCGAAGCAACACGGTGCATGGGCCATGCTCGTTATACCATTTCTATTAAGTGTCATACTTGGGAAACCTACTATGTATCATATTCCGTTGTTTTTAGCTTGGTTCTTTATCTATTTAGCTACGTATCCATTTCTTACGTACATAAAGCAAAGACGAAAAAAAGAGTTTTTACACGCTGCAATAGTATATTTTATGATCGCTTTCGTATTTGGGATGATTTCTCTATTATATGAATGGTGCATTCTTTTATTCGTAGCAATAATGATCCCATTATTTATAGTAAATATGTATTACGCTCGTCAAAAAAATGAAAGAGCATTATTAAATGACGTTAGTGCAATTATTGTTTTCTGTATAGGTGGTTTAGTTAGTTATTATTTTTCAATGAAACTGATAGATAAAACTGCATTATTTATTGCGCTTATTTCATTTTTATATTTTTTAGGAAGTACATTTTATGTGAAAACGATGATACGTGAGAAAAATAATCCGAAGTATCGCCTTATATCATGGGGTTACCATATTCTATTAACAATCATCGTATTTGCTATCAATCCGTGGTGCTCCCTTATTTTTATACCGAGTGTCATTCGAGCAATTATGTTGTACGGTAAAAAGATTTCTATTATAAAAGTAGGGGTTTTAGAAATTGTTAATTCTGTATATTTTTTAATTATAACGGTAATAATTATGAAGTATGCCATTTGAAAAAACTTCCCACCTTATGATGGGAAGTTTTTTCAATCTTGTTCTAAAATGTGAACGGTGTAATCACAGCGTTGAATAGCTTGTTCGATCGCATAAAGGGATTGTTCAATACGTGCGCGATTAAAATCTTTTTCAACAGTTTGTAGCGCTGCTTCTAAACAATGTTTTGCTTCTTGTAATGATTGAAATGAATCTTGTACATATCCGCGAGCATTTTCGTGCATTTCATAATCCTCCTTGCATATTCATATATGTATAGTATGAACAGTAAAGGTGAAAATATTATTTGTTATATTTGTTTGACAATTAAAATGAAATTACGTATAGTAAGAATTAAGTGAATATTTTCTTATCCAGAGAGGTGGAGGGACTGGCCCGATGAAACCCAGCAACCGCGATGCAGGTGCTAATTCCAGCAGAACAAATTTGTTCTGGGAGATAAGACGAAGATATATACGTAACTTCTTCTTATCGGAGAGGTTTTTTTATTGCAAAAAAACCGATTACGAAAAATTTATATTAAGAAGAAAGGGGTTGCGAAGTACTGTGACACTCGAAAAATACGTAAAACTGCGTAGTACAGTTTATGAATATATGATAGAGCAAGATAAGCCAATATCATTGTTAGATATTCAAGAACATATCGTTTCGCATCATGAAGGAAAATTCACGAAAAAGATGTTACATCAATTTTATTTATCAAGACTATTAGATGAACTGAAACTGGATGGGAAAATTACATTAGCTGATGAATATCTCTATACGGAAAAAGGGGTATTTTATAAGGCGGGAAAAGGGAGCTAAGCTCTCTTTTTTTTGAAGTATGTAGAGTAAAAGACTGCTTAAGCAGCCTGATACAGGGAATGGTGTTGAGTGTGTAGTGTCAAAGATTGAATGTGCCTGAAAGAGGCACTTCATATCGGCTGCAAATGAAAAGAGACACCTTCGCCGAATAGGTGTCAGTTGTTTTGTCATATAGACTTGCTATTTGACAGTTATTAGAATAACATGCAGGGGCTCTAGAAGTCAAAAGGGAATTAAAGGAAGAGGTGTTTTTATGTACGCTTATTTATTAAAAGAGTTATATAGCTATATTCCGAAACACATTATTGATAGAGGTTATGAATATTATGAAGAAGGACATGTAGAAGATCTTGAAATACATAATAATAGAGTATTTGCGTTTGTAACTGGTAATGCAGGGAATTATGAAGTAGTGATTGAACTGGAGGATTTTTCGGAAAGTAGCTGCGAATGTCCATATGAAAACTATTGTAAACATATGGCGGCAGTTGTTTATGATATTCAAGGCACTGGTGAGAGTACGGTAAAAGAGAAACTGAAAGATTTAGACAAGAAAGAGTTACTTACCGTATTAAATCGTTTATTACAAAGTTCGAAAAACGTGCAAATTGTAGAGAGAATGTTAAAGAAGGGGAAACTTTAACTTATAGAGGGAGTTGTTTTGTAGTGAATGTACTGATTGTATACGCTCATCCTAGTCCTTCCAGTTTTAACGCAGCGATTTTAAAGCATGTGCAAAAAGGTTTACAAGAAACAGATCATTCAGTTACGGTACTTGATTTATATAAAGAACAATTTGATCCAGTCCTTGTATTTAATGAGGAGAAGAAAAGACGTGATTTAGTAAATGAAGAAGAAACAGCTCGGTACAGAACGTTAGTAGAAGAAGCAGATACGCTTCTCTTTATATATCCAGTATGGTGGTGGGGGATGCCTGCAATTTTAAAAGGATTTATTGATCGTATTTTCGTTGCTGGATTTGCTTATAAATATGAAGGTGCCCTGCCGAAAGGATTATTGAAAGGTAAGAAGGCGTGGGTAATTAATACATTAGACTCACCGTTATGGTACGTCGCACTATTATATCGATCAGCAGATTGGATTATGATGAAGAGAGGTGTTTTACGTTTTTGCGGAATTCGCGATATAAAACGGTCAGTTTTTCAATCTGTGAAAACGAGTAAACGAGAGAAGCGGGAAAAGTGGTTATTACAAATTGAAGAAAAGGCTCGTACATTATGAATGAAATCAATCGTATTATAAAATGTTGTGGGTACGATAACGAACTTTTGCGAAAGTATATTACATGTCTACTTCAATTGAAGGAATGTAGCAAAACATTTCAGCAAATTCAAATAGAGTTAAGAAATGATTATTTAATAAGGGGAATTTGTGAAAGAGAAGTTGATGAAGTAGTACGGGGAAGTAAGGAATATGAAATACATTTTCGTCCTAAAGCGTTACAGTGGAATTTCCTTAAGAAAAATCCACATCTAATCGAAAAAGTATGTGAAGACTTTTTTGCATTTGAGGCACTACATCTTACGGAGATAGAGTGGAAGATCGTGATAAATTGCATGGGAAATAAATAATTTATTATGTAAAAAAGCTAGTATAAAACTAGCTTTTCGTTTAGATAAATAAGAAACATAGACTAATGATAAAACCTGCATATAGTAAGTTAACAACGCAAAATCCCATAATATCACGAGCACCTAAACCAGCTATTGCTAATGCCGGTAATGCCCAGAAAGGTTGAATTAAATTCGTCCAAGCATCGCCCCACGCAATTGCCATTGCTGTTTTTGCAGCAGGTACACCAAGTTCAGCGCCAGCTGGAATCATAATTGGTGCTTGCACAGCCCATTGACCGCCACCAGATGGAACGAAAATATTAACGATGCCAGCACTTAAAAAAGTAAAGAGCGGGAAAGTCGTTTCGTTTGAAATACTAATAAAGAAATTCGAAATAGCCCCTCCAAGTGAAAGTCCTTCACTATTTGCTCCAATCATCATTCCCATAATTCCAGCATAAAACGGAAATTGAAGTAAAATGCCAGAAGCACTTTTCGTAGAATCTGAAAAGGCGCGAATATATTGAATCGGAGTGCGATGGAAAATAAGTCCAGCAATTAATAACATAAAAATCACGATATCGAGTGTAAGATTAAAGCCTTTCGTATAAAAGTAATTGAAAATATAAATGAGACCTAACAATCCAACGCAAAGTGTAATAATGATGCTATTTTCCATTTTTTCAGCGAACGTATTGTTTCCTACTTCTTGGGCAGCAGCTTCTTCATGGAATACGCTAGGGTCTACCGTAATTGTATGTTTTTCATCCGGATGCATCGCTTTATTAATGAGAGGCATTGTAACGAGAAAAATAATAACTGGTACAAGTGCGTATGGTGAGAATAACGTTTCTGTTATTGGGATCGCTTCTTTAATACTGCCAGCTGTCGTTTTAATTAACGTTTCGCCGCCTGTTGCTAACGTAAGAGGAATAGAAGCAGAAAGCCCCGCATGCCAAATGAGAAATCCAGAGTAAGAAGAGGCAATGGCTAGTCTATAATCTAATCCTTCCAGCTGCCGTGCAACTTCTTTTGCATATAAAACAGATACAACAATACCAAATCCCCAGTTTATGTATGCCCCTAGTAAACTTACGATTGAAATGGCAATAATACCTTGTCCATTCGTTTTTGGTAGTTTTGCCGCTTTTGTTAATCCTTTTTTAATAAGAGGTGCGTTTGCTAAAGCAGATCCTGTCACGAGTACAAGTGCCATTTGCATAGAAAAGGCGAGCAGCCCCCAAATTCCATCACCCCAATGAGTGATCATTTCCACCGGTGTTTGATGAGTTGCAAACATGCCGAAGAAGATTACAAAAACAGTTAATAAACATGATAAAATAAACGGCTCTGGCAAGAAACGTTGCACTAAGGCGACGCAACCATTTGTAAAAGAACGAAACAAAATAGATCAACCTCCTTATGTATATTTATTACAATTATTCGAGGTTGTTTCGTTCATAACCTTTTATAATTAGAAAATTCTGATATTTTTATAGAGATTGAAATATTGTCAATAAGAATAGTACCACCATCACCCTGACAGAAAAAGTTGCTTTTCCTCAATATGAAATATTGCATATAAAAATGAATTGCTGCAAATGTAAAAGCTTATTATAATGAAAGCATAAATATACAACACATCTTAATACAGCAAAGAGGAGGAAGTAATATGGAAATCGCAATGGCATTTTTAAAATTTTTAGGTGGAGTAATTCCGTTAGTTCAAGAACTTTTAAAAGCGTTTATGTAAGTTTATTAGTTAGCTATCATGTATCAATCATTATTATATCTTACTAAAAAAGAACGGGGTGATTTTTCTGAACATTAAGAAAAAAAATAGAAAAAGAAAGTTCCTTGCATGTTTATTAGTTAGTCTATGCACTCTTAATTATTCATCTATTTCTTTTGCAGAAACACAAATCGGTAATGCAACCGATGTAAGCAAAAATGCTAGTAGCATTGATACTGGCATAGCAAATCTTAAATATAATAATCAAGAGGTTTTAGCTGTAAATGGTGATAAAGTAGAGAGTTTTGTTCCGAAAGAAAGTATCAATTCAAATGGTAAATTTGTAGTAGTGGAACGCGAGAAAAAATCACTTACAACGTCACCAGTCGATATTTCGATTATTGATTCTGTAGTGAATCGCACGTATCCAGGAGCTGTACAACTTGCCAATAAAGCATTTGCAGACAATCAACCGAGTTTATTAGTGGCTAAGAGAAAGCCTTTAAATATTAGTATAGACTTACCTGGCATGAGAAAAGAAAATACAATCACTGTCCAAAATCCGACATATGGTAATGTGGCTGGAGCAGTAGACGATTTAGTATCTACTTGGAATGAAAAGTATTCCACAACACATACGTTACCCGCAAGAATGCAGTATACAGAATCTATGGTTTATAGTAAATCACAAATCGCAAGTGCTCTTAATGTTAATGCTAAATATCTTGATAACAGTCTAAACATTGATTTTAATGCGGTTGCAAATGGAGAGAAAAAAGTGATGGTAGCGGCATATAAGCAAATATTCTATACCGTAAGTGCTGAGCTACCTAACAATCCATCCGATCTGTTTGATAATAGTGTTACTTTTGATGAGTTAACTCGTAAAGGAGTAAGTAATTCAGCTCCACCTGTTATGGTTTCAAATGTAGCTTATGGTAGAACGGTTTATGTAAAATTAGAAACAACATCTAAGAGTAAAGATGTACAAGCTGCTTTTAAAGCGTTACTTAAGAATAACAGCGTCGAAACGAGTGGACAGTACAAAGATATTTTTGAAGAAAGTACCTTTACGGCTGTCGTATTAGGCGGAGATGCGAAAGAGCATAACAAGGTTGTTACAAAAGATTTCAATGAAATCCGAAACATCATTAAAGATAATGCTGAATTAAGTTTTAAAAATCCAGCATACCCAATTTCATATACAAGCACTTTCTTAAAAGATAATGCAACAGCTGCTGTTCATAACAATACAGATTATATCGAGACGACAACTACAGAATATTCAAGTGCTAAAATGACACTTGATCATTACGGTGCTTACGTTGCTCAATTTGATGTATCTTGGGATGAATTCACATTTGATCAAAATGGGAAAGAAGTACTAACACATAAAACATGGGAAGGTAGTGGCAAAGACAAAACGGCTCATTACTCTACAGTTATCCCTCTTCCACCAAATTCAAAAAATATAAAAATTGTAGCAAGAGAATGTACAGGTCTTGCATGGGAATGGTGGAGAACAATTATTAATGAACAAAATGTTCCATTAACAAATGAAATAAAGGTTTCAATTGGAGGAACAACATTATACCCAACTGCTACTATTAGTCATTAGGTTGGAGTAAAGCGCCCTGTTTATAGGGCGCTTTTTTATTTGTTTGAAAGAATATCGGTGTTTTTAGATGTATCATAATCAATTCGCAAATCTTGTAATCGTATTTTTTTATGGCTGTATCAATGTTATTAATGATTGCATTCCCCTGTATTAAATCCCCATAAATGTAGCCTATCTTAGGTTGATAGTGATGCATGGTGTCTCCATGTATATAAAAGCATTTTGTCGAAATTATTAAAAAGGGGAATTTTTCTATTTGAAGAACTAATAATTGATTGTCAATATGTATTAGAAATCTCAATCTAAACTAAAGGAGAACAAAATGGGACAAAACAATAAGGGCTTTTCTGAAACAGGATTGCGCAAAATGCGCAATATATTGGCGCGGCATGTCGATTCTGGAAAGATTCCTGGGCTCGTCGCCTTAGTCAGCCGAAACGGCGAGACGCATGTCGAAGCGCTTGGAACAATGAGGCATGATGGTGGTGCACCAATGCGTCGGGACACGATTTTTCGATTGGCGTCCACTAGCAAGCCAATCGCAGTTTCACCAGTAATGGTTCTGCTCGATGAGTGCAAACTGCATTTAGACGACCCAGTAGACAAATGGCTACCGGAACTCGCCGACCGGCAAGTATTGAAACAGCCCGATGGCCCGCTAGAAGAGACCGTCCCAGCCCGGCGTCCTATCACTGTACGAGACTTGTTGACCTCCACATTCGGGCTCGGAGTGGATCTCACGTTGATGGGCTCTCCAATCATGAACGCGTTCTTCGAGAGTGGGATATTCGACACGCCAGGGCAGGATATGCCCGATCCAGATGAGTTTATGCGTCGCCTAGGTGGACTTCCGCTAAGCTATCAGCCCGGAGAGCGGTGGCAGTATCATATCAGTATAGAAGTAATCGGCGTTCTTGTTGCCAGGGTCACGGGTCAGACGTTCGAGTCGTTCTTGCACGAACACATATTCGATCCGCTAGGAATGAAGGACACTGGATTCTACGTACCTCAGCTCAAGATTGATCGGCTTCCACCAGCCTTCAACCCCAATCCGCAGACAGGTGAATTCATCGTGTGGGATGAGGGGGCGGGTGGACGTTATAGCAAACCTCCAGCATTCCAAGCAGGCGGTGGTGGACTGCTTGGAACCGTCGACGATTATCACGCGTATTTGCAGATGCTTTTGAATAAAGGGATGCACGGTACTAAACGGATCCTGTCTAGGCCCGCAGTCCAGCTGATGACCACCAACCGTCTTACTCCGGAACAACAAGTATACCGAGACGATTTGGCCAAAAATAACGTCCATTTGTCGTTCGGACAAGGGATCCAAGGTGGCTGGGGCTTTGGGATGGCGGTGCGTACCTATCTTGGAGACTACGCGTCTATTGGTCAATTCGGCTGGGATGGGGGAACCGGTACTTCAGCTTACGCTGATCCAGATAAACAGTTTATTGGAATTCTGTTCACCCAGGTTGGGATGTCCACTCCGGCCCCATCGCATCTTATCCAAGACTTCTGGACTACGGCCTATCAAGCAATCGAAGACTAGGGTATGTTTAAAGGAAAACGCCAAGACGGATAGATAATCATAGGCTTGATGGCCACGATCAACACCATGGTTAAAAGTTAGGATAGGACCGTGTTGGAAGTACTGCGGTAACAGTTGGGCATTATTAATAATAGCACAACAAAAAATCCTCTTGAATGCAAGAGGATTTTTTTATTGGGAATAGTAAGGACGAGAGGAGGTGCATTACATATGGGAAAAGGTAGAAGTAATAATGCTGGTAAAAAACAACCGAATTTCGATGATTCATCTAATTTCGCTAAACAAAGCCAACCGACAGAAAAGAAGAAGAAGTAAAAAAAAGGATCTCTCTTTATCAAGAGAGATCCTTTTTTATATATTGACGTTTCAGCACAACATATCGATTGCTTAACCAAATAGTCATACATGCAAAGCTTAAACTCCTTCGATAATATTATTGTCCTGTTTTTTTATAAAGCTTCTTCACGTTTACCTTATTTAAAAAGCTAATACAAAAAAGACGCGTTTCCTAAATAAAAAGAGCTCTTAATGGAGTAATATCTTTATTTTGAGCCTTTAATAAAATTCTCCAATTTATATTTTACTCTATTAGGCTATGAAATTTAAGTGATTAAATGTAAAATTTATATAGATGGTTATATAAAAATAAAAACATCGATTACGTTATTCTACAATCGAGTCAAATTATAGAGTAAAGGTTGTACTATGGCTAAAAATATTGATAAGCATGAGGAGAGGATTACATTGACTATTTATGAGCAATTTATAGAGGCTCTTAAAGAGAGAATAGGCGATACTGTAACGTTTGCAGAGATAAAGGACAGATTAATAACAAAATTTAATACGAAACCTGGGAGTATTAATCCTGCTGATTATTGCTATAACCGTTATAACAAAGGGAGAGTGTTTAATAAAAATTTGTTCATATATATAAATAAAAAAACTTATAGATATGTAGGTGGAAATTATCCTTATACAGGATTAGTTTTTCATAAACCTAAAGGGGCAGATTGTGAATCTATTGTAGGTGAGTGGGATAATGGTAAACTCCTTTTTTATAAGGATAAGGATAAGGATAAAATAGGAATCTCACAAATCAAAAAGTTATATGAGGCATACTTTGAAATGTTACGATTTGAAATGAATGTTCTTGGTTGAAAGGCGACTGAATTAAGGCATCTTATAGGTCGTCTAGGTGAATTTTTTTGTGTCCTTTACACGAATGGTGAGCTATCCAAAGTGACGAATCAGCATGGATATGATGTTATCAAAGAAGGGAGAAGAATAAGTGTTAAAACAACTGCCCAAGAAAAAGGGTTTATCACGATAAATCAAAACACATTTGACCAATTTGATGACTTCTTCGTAGTTCAGTATAAAGATGATGATTTGAAACTATTATTTTATGGGCCAAAGGAAGAGATTCCATCACTTAGACCATATGGGAATACTTATGAGGTTGATATAAATTCTTTAAAGAGAGTAGAAAAGACACTCGTATAAGGGTGTCTTTTTAGCAGAAGTAAGCAGCTCCAACGATGATTATTCAGCTTTGTAATTTGGAGCCACTTTGCGTTCTTATCATTAATTTTAACTTTTTGTTCAGGATTACAAGCTCTAGCATTTTGGACAATCCGTTTAGATTTCGATATTTCTTGGTGGATTCCTAATTTATATTTATTAGTTTACCCATGCTTCTTTTTAAAAAGTGTTTGGAGGGAGTGTGGATGGTATGAGACGAATATGAGAAAAGAAAGAAAAGAGTTCATTTAATATAAGAAAGACAGGATCTTTAAGCGCATTCGAATTTCTAACTCAGTTTTTCGCTAGCCATAGATTAGAAGTCAAAACAATTTCTGAAATGAAGACAGCCGATGATTCCTATGGTAAGGAAGCATCGGCTTGTATTATGTATATTGAGTTAGTTCACGTTTCTGGAATAATTGTAATAGCGACGGTCCGAACAGGGGTCTCTTTTTCGTCACCTTTATTTTGGGTATGGTAGTATTTATTCATTAATTCGTTAAGTTCGTTTTGAAAGCTCATAAAGTGTTCTTCATCGAGCTTTAAGTCCACAACAGAAAAAGTAGCACTATCTTCTTGATTGTTTTGTTCCTCTAATTTCTTAAGGTAACTTTGATATTGTGTCATAAGTGATAACTGATAATAAGAAATGTAGTTTAACTTTTCATCATCAGACAATCCTTTCCACTCACTTCCTTCAATTTTTGCATCTTCTTCATTGATTGCGTAATATTTTTCAGAAACAGATTTCACCTTTTTTTCTTTAATTACATGGACGATACCAGAATCAACCATAGTTTGTAGCTGTCTATATAGTGTTGCTTGTGGCACATTTTTAATGATTTTTACCATTTCTAATGGTGTTAGTCCATCTTCCTTATTTCTCATTAATACTTGGCAAATCTTCATTCTTACTGGATGCATTAAGATTTCAACTTTATTACTCACTATATCACCTTATTCATTATTTATTCTCATTATAAATAATGAGAATAATGTTTGCAATACATCTGCTCTTGATTTATCATTATTATTATCAATAATGATAATGAGTTTAGGAAGGAATGATAAAAATGCAACTACATTATGGATGGAATGATCTTAAAGACATGGATATTATGGCGTTTCTCCCAATCATATTGCCGGTTATTGCAGTGGGAGCACTTTTAGTTTCTATTGCGTTAATTGATTTATACCGACATAGAAATACAAGAAAAAATGTCCTTGTATGGACGCTAATTATTCTTTTTGTTAACGTATTGGGACCTATTCTGTACTTTGTTATAGGGAGAAAGGACGGTGAGAAATTATGAAATTAGAGATTAAAAATGTAACAAAATCATTTAAAGGAAAAATTGCTGTCAATACTTTCTCGATGGAACTGCAATCAGGGGAATGTGTAGGGTTAATCGGACCAAATGGAGCAGGGAAATCCACATTAATAAAAGTAATTTCGGATATTATGAATCCAGATGTTGGCGAAGTCTTATTGAATGGGATAAAAATATCAAAAATGAAAAGGGAAATTGGCTACTTACCGCAATACCCTAATTTTTTTCATTGGATGACGGCGCGAGAAACCCTTATGTTTATGGGGCAACTTTCAGGGATGAAAAAAGAAGTGTTGTCAAAGTCGATACCAGAAATTTTGGAGAAAGTTGGATTAAGTGGAGAAGAAGGTTCAAAGGTGAGTACCTTTTCTGGGGGAATGAAACAAAGACTTGGTATTGCACAAGCATTATTGCATAAACCAGCGCTTATTGTCATGGATGAACCGGTATCTGCATTAGATCCAATAGGCAGAAGGGAAGTATTAAATCTAATTGAAGAAATAAAAAAAGATACGACTATTTTATTATCAACCCATATATTGAGTGATGCAGAAGAGATCTGTGAGCGATTTGTCATGATTAAAGATGGAACAAAGATAGAAGATACAACAATTACTGAGCTTTTACACCGCAATAGTGAAAATAAATTAATCATTGAAATTACAGCTAAAGATCGAGAGTGGATTGACGTTGTAAAAAATTTGCCCTATGTGAAGGACGTAGAGGTGATAGGACTTAAAGTCAAAGTGAAGGTTGAGAGTATTGAAATAAATAAAAATATGTTACTGCAAAATGCACTCGAACATAAAGTGGACATCGTTAAATTTGAAATGAGCAACGATACGTTAGAAGAAATTTTCTTGAAATTGGTGGTGCAAAAATGAATAAATCAATGATATTGATAAAAAAAGAATGTGTTCAAATGTTACGTGATTTTAAGATCATTTGGCTACCAATTGTTTTTATATTTTTAGGAGCGACACAGCCAATAGTAACGCATTACTTACCATCCATTTTAGGAGCATTAGGTGGAGGGCAGGGAATTACCATTGATCCAAGTATGACAGCACAAAAAGGAGGCGAAGTACTAGCGAGTACTTTGGGGTCTCAGTTTGATCAGCTCGGACTTATGATTCTAGTAATCTCTATGATGGGTGCCATTCAAACAGATAAAGCCAATGGTATGTTAGCCTTTATTTTAACAAGACCTGTTACGGTTACTTCGTATATAGCTGGGAAAATAGTATCAAATTATGTAATAGTAGCGCTTAGTGTAATGATTGGATACTTTACCTCTTATCTATATACAAACTATCTTTTTACTGTTGTTCCGTTTTCGTACATGATTACTGGATTACTATTTTATTTAATTTGGGTTCTTTTTATCGTATCTTTCACAACTATGATAAGTGCTATTTTTCACAGTCAAGGTATTATTGCACTCATTTCAATTGCTTTTCTTTTAGGTTGTAGAATAATCGTCGGTTTGATTCCAATAGTAGATCAGGTTAATCCAGCCAGTATGAGTAAACATGCAATGGAAACGTTAGTCACGGGGGCAGTAAATTCAAATGCAATAATTAATGGATTACTAGCTATAGTTTGGATTTTATTGACACTCTTCGTAACGTATTATTGGATTACGAATAAAAAGTTTAAGGATGAATAACCATGATGGGGGGAATGGATTCAAATAAAACACCTTGGCAAGAAAAAGCTTCCACTACTGTGGAAGCTTCTCTAAATGATGGGCAATATCAATATACATATTGGAGTAAACAGAATGTATTTCATTACTTGGCGTAGCGTTAGAAGAGAAGTGGACAATGACCATATTTGCTTTCGGATCGATGTAAAGTGTTTGTCCGTAACTACCTAACACTTCAAAAGCACCTTGTTCATTGTGCGGGATCCACCATTGATTATGATAAGAAATGGAAGCGCCAGGGCCAACTGCAAGTTCACCTTCTTGGACATTTTTTATATCTTCAGTAATAGAAGAAGGGAGAATTTGTTTTCCGTTATAGTCCCCGTTGTTTAATAGTAATTGCCCGAATCTAGCCATGTCTCTAGCGGTTGCATTTAAGCCAGCACTTGCTTGTTCTACTTTCGTTTCATCTGTAACGTAATACGCGTTTTCTTCCATACCAATTTGAGACCATATGCGCTCGCTAACATTTTCCGCTAATGATTTACCTGTGATCGTTCGAATCACCCAAGCGAGTGTTTCCGCTGATCCGTTATCGTAAGAAAAATCGGAACCAGGCGGTGCAGTTTCTTCTGCTTCTCGTAACATATCATAAATTTTCATCGGCCCGTCGTAGTTTTTACCTCTAGGTAAAATATTGCTCGCTAAATATAGTTGTGCATCTTGATTTTCTAACGCTGGATGTTCATATCCGTGAGTGGGGTACTGTGCAGAAACTTGCATGTCCATTAATTGCTGCAGTGTCGCTTTTCCGAACGGTGTATTTTTTAATTCTTTTATATATGTGTCAGCCGTTTTTTCTAAGTCAATACGGTTTTCTTCAGCGAGAGATTGTATTATTGCTCCGGTAAATACCTTTGCTAATGACGCCATGCCATGCGGTTCGCTCTCGTTATAGCCATTGAAATATCGTTCATATACAAGTTGTCCATTGTGTACAACGACAAAAGCATCCGTTTTGTTATCGTCTAAAAGGTTTTTTAGAGGAGTTGTATTTCCAAATCTACGCGCCACAGCAAAATCGTCTAAGTTTTGCGATGCGGTAGAGAAGTGGAAAACTTGATCCGGGTTATTTTTCACCTCGTTAATTAAAGTGAATTCTTTCATATGTGTATACGACCAGCGTAAGTACGGATCATCTAACCAATTTTTCTTCGTCACGTTATTTTTCGATGGGATTGTTTTATTATGCTTGAAGTATGTAAAACCGAGCCCTGTAATTACAAATATAAATGTGATTATGAGTAAGAGTAGGGGAGATTTTTTAAGATTCATAGGGGTCCCTCCTTTTTTTATTTCTATTATAAGTATACGCTTCTATTGAAAGAAATACAAAATAAGGAAAGTAAACGGGGAAGTTTACTTTCCTTATTCATGTTAAGCGGAAACTTTTCCGTCTGTATGTTGTTTCTTGAATTTTTGTTTTCGTCCGTGTAATCCATAATAGAGAAGTAAAGTGAACGCAACGATAATAGCTGCGATGAAATACATATTATGGTAACTTGATTTCGCTGCGACGATACCTAAAATGAAAGAACCAAAGCCAATACCACTATCAAAGAATGAGAAGTATGTAGCTGTCGCAGAACCACGTCGGTGATTTGGAGCGGCAGAAATCGCAATCGTTTGGAAACTAGGAATTAATGTTCCATAGCCTAAACCGATTAACATACCTGCACCAAGGAACCAAAATGAAGTTTGTGCTTGGCTTAAAATGAACATCCCAATTGTGAAAATAATGATAGCAGGGTAAACAAGTACATTTTCACCGAAGCGATCAAAAATCTTACCTGTAAATGGACGAGAAATTACAACAACAAGTGCGTATAAAATAAAGAAGTAACTTGCAATGTCAGCTAAACCGAGCTCTTTTGCATAAATAGGAATAAAGGATAAAATGCCACTATAAGAAAAGGCTAAAACAAATCCTGTAAGAGCGATCGGAATAGAAGATGGTTCAAGTAAGTCTTTCCATTTCATTTTTTCTTGTTTTTGTTTCTTTACTGGTGCTTCATGCGGAATATTTACAAGTAGTCCTAATAAAAATGCAAGCAATGAAAATACGGAACAAACGATAAATAATACTGTAAATGAAAAATGAGAAATAATTGTTAAACCTAAAAAAGGACCAATTACCATCGGCAGACTCATGAATACGCCGAAATAGGCAAGTGCTTCGCCGCGTCTATGAGCTGGCGCAACATCTGTGACAATCGTACCCGTTGCAGTTGTTGCCATACCAAAGCCAATGCCGTGTAAGAAGCGAAGGGCAAGTAATAAAAATAAACTTTGCGCACCGAAATACATAACAGTAGCGGCTAAAAATAAAGAAAGTGAAATAAATAATATTTTCTTTCTTCCTAAATCATCGAGCCATTTTCCTGTAAATGGTCGACATAAAACAGATGAAATAAGAAAAACAGTTGCAACTAAACCAATTTCCTCAGGTTTTCCTTTTAGCCCGTCTATTACATAGACAGGCAAAGTAGTCATAAGCATATAAAATGTTAAAAAGAGAAATAGACTACTAAAACAAGTTCCGAGGAAATCCTTCGTCCAAAGTTTCTCACTTTGCATCGTCATCCCTCCAATTTAATCTAGATTTTTAATAATTTGTTGTAACACTTGAAATGCTTGATGTAACTCCTCTTCGTTAATACCTTCTAGCGTCTTTTCTTCGAAAGTATCAACTTCTTCTTGCCATACCGGAATCATTTTTATCGCTGTTTCTGATAAAGAAATAAGCTTCTCACGGCGATCTTTTCCTTCTGTACGAATAATCCATCCCATCGTTTCCATACGTGTTAACGTACGAGTCATCGTTGGTGATTCAACATTTAAATACTGGCATAACTCTGTTTGTGTACAAGAACCAGTTTGATTGATGCGGAAAATTACAGCCCATTGCGCACTAAATAACCCAGTGGGAGATACGCGTTCATTAAATTTCTTCGTAAACTTGCGAGAAGTCTGGCTGACAATGTGAAAAAAATGTTGTTTTTCGTCCATGTATTTTAATCCTTTCAAATTAGTTACCTAGCTAACTATATACTTTTTTATTATAATTGTCTAGTAACAGACATGTTGATTTATGTAAAAATTTCGCATAGGTTTTATGTTGCGAACGTACATTCTGCATGCTATTCTTTAATTAAGTAAAAAATTTTCTTTCTATTAAAAAGAATGGGGGAACTTGTGATGATTAAGCCTGCAACAATGGAGTTTGTTTCACTATCGAACGGAGAAACGATTGCGTATCAGGAAGTTGGAAGGCAAAATACAGAAATTCTTGTACTCATTCACGGGAACATGACGTCGTCACAACATTGGGATTTAGTTATTGAAAAGCTGCAAAATCAATACCATATTTACGCTCTTGATTTAAGAGGATTTGGCCAATCAACATATAATCAATCGATAGATTCATTACAAGACTTTGCAATAGATGTAAAACTATTTGTCGATCAATTGAAGCTAGAGAAATTTTCATTAATGGGCTGGTCAATGGGCGGTGGTGTTGCGATGCAATTTACAGCGAATCATCCAACATTTGTAGAAAAGTTAATTTTAGTAGAATCAGTGGGCATGAAGGGATATCCAATTTTTAAAAAAGATATAAACGGGCAGACGATCGTATCAAGTTTAGTAAAGACGAAGGAAGAGGTTGCACAAGATCCAGTACAAATTGCTCCAGTGCTAGACGCGATAAAAAATATGAATAAATTATATTACCGTACAGTATGGAATTTATTAATATATACACATAATCAACCGGAACCGGATCGTTATGAAAAGTATTTAGATGATATGTTAACGCAGCGTAATTTCGTAGATGTAAATTATGCGCTCATTACATTTAATATTTCAGATGAACATAACGGGGTTATAGAGGGAAATAAGAAAATTCATCATATTAAAGCTCCAACACTCGTCATACAAGGTGACAGAGATTATGTCGTACCGCAAGTAGTCGGTGAGGAATTAGCAAAACATTTACCGAATGCAGAGTTGAAAGTGTTAGAGGATTGCGGACACTCACCGTTTATAGATTGTTTAGATGTATTTATAAAACATGTAGAGGATTGGTTAGAAGATAAGTAGGGTGAGGAAGAAGTTAGATGAAATGTGTCTAGCTTCTTTTTTGTGGGAAAAAATTATTTCATCCACTAGTTCTTTCTTATTACATAGCAAACAATATATAATGAGTGTGGTGGATTACAAAAGGGAGAGATTAGGAATGTCAATGCGTTTTACGTTTTGGATTATGGTTGGAATTGTAGCAATCTCGGGTTTGTCACAAGGGATGCTTTTACCGGCCATTGCAATGATTTTTGAACAAGAAGGGGTTAGTTCAAGTATTAACGGTATTCATGCGACGGCATTATACATTGGGATATTAGTTATTTCACCGTTTCTTGAAAAACCGATGCAAAAGTTTGGGATGAAGCCAATTATCGTTATTGGTGGGTTTCTCGTTATTATTTCATTATTCTTTTTTACACAAACTTTTTCATTTTGGGTATGGTTTATTCTTAGATTTCTAGTTGGAGTCGGAGATCATATGCTCCATGTCGGAACACAAACATGGATTACGACAACATCAGACCCAAGTAAAATAGGGAGACAAGTATCGATATACGGTGTATTCTTCGGAATTGGTTTTGCCGTCGGTCCGTATTTAGCAAGCACTGTTCAGTACGGTCTTGCAACGCCATTTATTATATCTACTGTACTTTGTCTAATAGGTTGGCTGTTACTATTACCAACAAAAAATGCATTCCCGGCGCAAGATGAAAGAGAAGTGAAGAGTGAATCATCATTTTCTCGTTATAAACAAGTTGTTGGATTAGGGTGGATTGCATTACTAGGACCACTTGCATACGGCGTACTGGAAGCAATGTTAAATAGTAACTTACCAGTATACGCACTGCGTAAAGGATGGTCTGTTTCAGAAGTATCCTTTTTATTACCGGCATTTGCAGTTGGGGGCATTATTACACAAATTCCGCTCGGTATATTAAGTGATAAATACGGAAGAGACCGTATTTTAACGTGGACGTTCAGTATAAGTACGGGTATTTTCCTACTGGCAGCTGTATTTGACCAATATTATTGGATTGTCTTTGCCTGTATGCTATTAGCGGGTATGGTCATTGGATCGTGCTTCTCATTAGGCCTTGGATTTATGACAGATTTATTACCGAGACACTTATTGCCAGCAGGTAATATATTGTCTGGAATCGCCTTTAGTTTAGGAAGTATACTGGGACCTGTATTAGGAGGCGTATTTATAGAAAAAATACAGTATACAAGCTTTTTTATTGCGGTTATGATTATAATAGGAATTCTCGCAATGTTATATATCGTCTACATGAAGAATCAATTCGCATCAAGAAAAATAGAAAGTAGGTTAGGGCATGACAAAACAACCTAATAAAAAGAAATTTGAAGTACTCGAAAACGAAACAATTACAGACTGCTTAGCGCGTATGGAACAAGAAGGCTATGCACCGTCTCGTCGTATGGAAGAACCAATCTTTCATGAAGTGAAGAAAAACGGTAAAACAGAAGTTGAACCGTGCGGTAGAAAGATTGTCTTTGAGGGGAAATTGAAGTAATACGTTATATAAAAAGAATTTGCTTTTGGGTACAAGCAAGATAAAACATAGAATCACATAAGAAAACGCTGTTGATTTCAATATCAATAGCGTTTTTATTTTTAACAAATATATAGGTCAAAATGAATTTCTGCTTGAATGGAGCTAGCAAAATTAATAATCTCTTTTTGTAAATACATCGCGGGTGATTCGTTATTCTCCACTTGAATCACTACCATAAGAAGAAACTCTAAACTATATTTCTGCTTGAGATGTTTTAATTGTTCTGTTTTTCCTTCAAGGGATTTCAGAATAACATGCAACTGATTATTTATATCGTATGATTGTTGGTATCCAGTGCTTAAAGTCTAAGCAGTTTCTTCTCTATATAGGGTTTTGGTGGATACAGGATTCGGATTATCATGTCTTGCAACAACATCACCTTTTGTATAACTTCTTGTAGGCTCCATACTTAGGGCGTCAGTAATTGCTTCAACAGGGAATATATCACCAGTTGTACTAAAATAAGCCATAACTTTGGTTTTATCCAGAAAGGTTCCTCCTCTATTATTAAGATGTTAATATTATTACATTATAAAAATTTATGAATGTAAATAGTGTTTTTATCCTGCTATTTGTGGGCAGTAAAGCTTGTAATGGGAGAAAAGTAGGTGAGAGCCAATTTTTCATAAAAGCTCACTAGTTTCATTGTATTGAATTCCAGCGTTGGGATATTAGTTAAAGCTGGATACCTATACATTTGAAGGAAAGAACAATGATACAAAAGTAGGATGCTTAAAAATATAAGTATTTGTATGATAAAAACAAATACTTATATTTTAAAAATCAGAAGGTAGAGGAGGGAAAATATAATATGATACAAAACATATATGAAACTCATTTACATGTAAGAAATTTAGAAAAGGCGATAGATTTCTATCAAAATAAGTTAGGTTTAGCATTAGCGAAAAAATTATCGAATAGACGAGTTGCGTTCTTTTGGGTAGGAGAAAATAAAGAGCAAATGCTCGGGTTATGGGAAGTACATAGTAATGAAGAGTTTGAGATGAAACACTTCGCTTTTCGTGTAGATTTAGAGTTTTTAAAGACCTCTAAATTGTGGTTAGAGGAGCGTGGAATAGAGGTAGTAGGGAGTCAAGGGAAAGGAAATCGAGAACCAATTGTCCAAAGGTGGATGCCAGCTGCAAGCGTATATTTTCTAGATTGTGATGGAAATAAATTAGAGTTTCTTTCTATGCTAAATGATGATCCAGATGAACTAGAATATGCAACATATTTAAGTGAATGGGATGCGGAGCATGAAGAAAAATAAAGTTTAATCAGTAGGAGTTATATAGTTTTGGATTATATTAAATAGATAGAGAAAAATAAAATCCCTCAAGAAAAAGCATGTTCTTGAAGGATTTTTTATGCTTTATATATTTTATATTGCTTGTAACTTATTAATTGAATTTATTTTTAGAGATTTCAGCGCGTTGAATATAACCATCAGAGAAGCTGAAATAAAGAGAATAGCTTCCTCGCTTATATATAAAGCCTTCACTAGTCATATCCTCTCCGATTCCATCTGGTTCACCAAACCACTCTTTTAATTCGTTGATAGAGATATCCATTTTCACCCATATATATCTAGCGTCCGAAGGGTACATGTCAATATTATAATCGCCGTATCCCGCTATATTAGGTGCATCACATTCTGTACATGGTGCTTTCTTCCAAACATCAGGCACTCCAAATTCTTTTTTTACGTCAGATAGATCTTTACCTAATACATCTAATTTAAATGGACCAAACGTTCCGTTCTGTAAAGCTGTTGTTAACATTTGTTTCAATTCTTCTTTTGAATTGATGTTGAAATTATAATCTCTGTTTTTTGCTATTGTATTATATAAAAATTGTGCATATTCCTCACGTTTCACAAGCATGTTGCCATTGTAATTACCTGCCGCATCACCGTAGGATATTCGGTTACTACGTAGCGTATTTACAAATTCATAGGCCCAATGATCTTGAGGTACATCTTTAAAGTTACTTTGTCCTTTTGATTGTAATTGAAATGCTTTTTTTAATACTACTGCCATTTCATACCGAGTTAATGCATCATCTGGACGAAAAGCACCTGTTCCATCACCTGTCATAATTCCGGCCTGTACAATCGCTTTAATATCCTTTTCAAACATATGATTTTTAATATCGTTAAACATATTGCTCTGTTCATTGTTTGCTGTTAAACCTAAATGACGAGCGATTAAAGAAGTTACCTGGCCTCTAGTAATATTATCCCCAAAACCAAATTTTCCGTTTCCATATCCGTTAAAAAGTCCTGCTGACGCTAAGTAATCAATAGCATCTTTTGACCAGTGATCCTTTGGTACATCTGTAAATACAGTGTTCGCATTGCTAGCTACCTTATAGTTATTCGTAGTTGTTTGTGCGTTTGCTGTGCCTACCATCATTGTAGTTGTTAGTGCTGTGGTGATTAAGAATCCCATAATTTTTTTAGCTTTGCTTGTTTTCTTGCCCATTTGAGAAAGCCTCCCCAGTTTAATTTAACTTTATTAAATATACGTATTACACATATACATTTAATACAATTAAATGTATACATCGCAATTATAACATGTTAATGATGATCATTTTTCATTGATTTCCTTAATGTGGATAAAATTTCAATAATCTATATGAAACTACAATTTTTAGATGATAAATATTCATTGCTATTTAATTGAAGAAAAATGCGAAAGCTTTTTATAAAATATGGAAATGTTAAAACCCCTTTGATAAAATAGCAATATGCAAAAATAATTATTTATAAATTCTCAATGTAATGAATATTCATGTTTAAATATACGAATTTAACTACATAGTTATTGTAATAAAGGGGGAGAAAGATGTTAGATGAATTGTATAATGCTTTTTTAAATGCATCGGGTTTTACAGAAAGCGCGAGAAAACGAGATCAGTATGATACATTACATGATTATTTAAAAGATCAAGAAAGAGAGTTAAAGCAATACATTCAAGAGGCTGAATCAGCGAAGAGAGATTATGAGAGTAAAAGTAATGGCTTAGAAGCAAATAAAATTCCAGCAGTGGAATTTGAACAAAAACGTCATGAAAAGGATGAAGACTTAAATACAGTACTATCCTATTTTAAAAGTGAATTAAGCAATGTTGGATCTGCGATAGGTACAGCTTATGCAAAGTATTTGGAATATAAAGCGAAAGCGGAAGCGGAGAAAGCGTCAGCATACGCTGCAGCGACCAGAGCTTTTGAAGAAAAGAAAAAGGAAATTGAAAAACTTATCCATTAAGTATACAAAGAATGGAGGGAACAAACATGAGTGGTAAAGAGGTTGAAATTATAGGAAGTAATACTGCAAGTGCCATTTCTTACGCACAAAACATAGAGAACGGCATGAAAGATTCTTTAAATCAAGCGAAAAATTTAAAAGCGTACGTTACATGTGCGAAATGGAATGGAAAAACGAGAGATGCCTTTTTAAGTTATCTGGATTTAATCATTCAATATAACTCAGAAATGGTAGAGGCATTTGAAGGACATACGAAAGCTTTGAAAGAGTTAGAGAAAAGTATTCAAACGTATGGCGAT
This sequence comes from Bacillus sp. EB106-04-02-XG92, assembly GCF_058791995.1. Lineage (NCBI taxonomy): Bacteria > Bacillati > Bacillota > Bacilli > Caryophanales > Bacillaceae > Bacillus > Bacillus sp. EB106-04-02-XG92. Next base: position 93,261 of record NZ_JBYTEA010000014.1, on the reverse strand, counting down.
ATATCGGAAGTAAGGGCGATAAAAAAATTGTGATGGAGAAATGAGGAATAAAAGAATGGGGAAAGAAATGATTTTTGCACCTGCTGAATTATATGTTCTCGCAGGTGCAGCTGGGGTTACGGATATATTTGGATTGCCAAACCGTGACGTAATTATTTTACTTGATGAAGAATGTGTCACAAAAGCAACTGCGAGTTTAAAAGAAAAGGGCTTACTTACAAGTGAAAATGGGATTACCCATGCCGCTTTTCAAATAATTGAACTATTAAAGGAATATGAAAATTGTCATGAATACACGAGAATGAATAATGTATTAATTGGCTTTTTGAAAGAGGATAAAGACCGAGTGGCTGTATTAACAGAAATAGAACCAAATAAAAAATACGAGATCGACTACATACCAAAGCCAGACGTATATTTTTCCTTATTAACACGCATCCCTTTCTTATTGAGAGAACCGAGGGACATAGAAGATACATTTTTCTCAAAGAGAATGACAGAAACAGAACAACAAACATTTGAGGAAAAAGATTTATCAAATAAAGATGTTATAGCGATAGAAACGTATAAGAGGCCTCGTAGTAATAGAGGAGGAAAATGGGAATGTTTCTTATATTTCACTGAAGGAGAAGATTACGTTCAAATAGATGTAGAACGTAATCGATATGACTGGGTGAGCCTCTATGCGGTGAATAAGAAATTGTATGACGTGTTAAAAATGCCGTATAAAAAATTAGTTGATCCGAGACAATTTTCGTTAGGAGGTATTGAATAATGCAAGTATCAATGGGAGACGGTGGTTCTGGTGGTGGAGAAGAAGTATTAGTTAATTTTCAAGAACTACTTGATATAGTAATGAAATTAGAAGATATATATAAAATCCATGTAGACGTTATTGGAACGAATATTGAGAGTTTATTAAGCAGTGATTTTTATCAAAAAGGTGAAGCGATGAGAGTAATTGAAAAATATCCTGATATATTACACAAAACACTTGAATTTGCTGAACACTATTCTAGGTCGGCGAGACTTGTAAGGGTCGCATGTGTAGAAATGCTTGAAAAGGACGAACAATTACGTGAAATATTAAGTAAGTTGTAGAAATCACCATACGGCTGGGGGGATGAAAACGAAATGGATGTGAAATATAGACCTGAACCATGGCAAAACATGGGGGATGGTATGAATCGAATTACAAAAGATGCACTCATAAAATTACAGCGCGCAAATGAATTATTGAAAAAAATTGATGGAAGAATACGAGATTTAGACTCAGATGGCAGTATACATTTTAACCCAAAAGATCAATCGCAAAAAATTGGGGAATTACTTGATAGCTATTCGACATTACAAAGATATTGCGGAGAAGCAGGGCGATTGGTCTCTGAACATATAGATAAACCTTTTTTAGTAGAAATGGATAAATTCGCTCAAAAAATGAGAGATACATCTATTCTCAGTTTCGAAACAGATAACCGAATTGGCTCCACAACAACGACAGTATTACCAGATGCGCACGCAGGGTACGGAAGTGTACCACAAACAATAAAAACAAAAAAAGATAAAATAACAGTAGAAGATATTTTTAGAGATTCACCTGCATTTGATAACGTACTGAGAGAGGAATACAAAGAACTAAAAAAACAAAACCCAGATGCAAAATTAAATTATGAAGAATACAAGAAAGTAGTCCCATCCACACGAGGATTTGAATATAAATCGATAGAAGATGAACAGAAAAAACTAGAAATGGTGCGAGACATAGGAATAGGCCTAGGAATCATCATCACAACAATCCTTTGCCCACCACTCGGAACCGCTGCGGCAGTTGTATACGGCGCTGTACAAATCAAAAGTGGTATCGACGGAGAAGACTGGGGAACACACCGGAAATTGAGCCAAGAAGAGCGGGTAGGAAACATCATTTTTGGCGGATTAGACGCAATCCCAGTTGTTGGAGCAGTAGGAAAAGGAGTAAAAGCATTCAAAGACACGAGTGAATTAGCTGATTTAGCGAAATTATTAAAATTCAAAGAAGGAATGCCTGGTTTTAATCCAAATTTGGGTAAAAATGTGGTACAATCGCTTAAGGAAAATAATCTATTAAAAAATTTAAAAATACAAGGCTGGAAAACCGTAGATAAGATTAATGATGCGGACTACTTCATTAAAGGTCTAGTAGCAAAAGGTGTGGACTCCGTAACCCCATTCGTTAAAGGTGTAGAAATAAAGCCAGATGGAAGTGTCGTTAAATCTGGAACGAACTATAGCGGGAAATTCCAAGAAGCCCATGATGCCTCAAAGGCGAGTATTCAGAGTAGGATCTCGAATTTGGAGAGTGGTGGGGTTAAGGGTACGGGTAAAGTATATCCAACTAGACAAATAGATTCAGTAACAGAAGCGCATATAATTGATAGAGTGAAGGAACTAAGAGGAAATTTATCGAGTAAATATAAGAAATCTGGTAATTTTGCTGTTGCCGAAGTGGATGTCAGTGGGATAAGCAAATCGGAATTTTATGCTCAAAGTAGCATAAATGAACTTAAGGGAAGTCTTGAGCATAAGGTGCCTGATATTTCTTTACAACCTGAAAATCCAATGTTTAAGGCTACAGAAGCAGTTGGTAAAAATGGATTTAATTATTTAAGGAATACAGATACTGAGTATAAAATACTAAATGATATAGCTTCTAGGCTTGGGGATAATACACAAGCTAGTGGTAGAATTAAGTTATTTACAGAATTGGATACTTGCGACAGTTGTAATAAAGTTATAGCAGAGTTTGCAGCTAAATATAAAAATATTGAATTAGAAGTCGTACACAACAATGGTAATAGAATTATTCCTTAAACTAAATTCTTTGGAGGAAAGTAATTATGAAAGATTGGGAGTATAATGAATTATTTGAAGCAATTCAGGAGACATATAAAGAGTTGTTAGATGAAGCTAGGGGATATAAGTATGCTATAGCAAAACTATCAGATGAGTTTGATAACTTAGGTAAGATAGAAGATGTTATTGTTGATACTGCTATTGGTGAGATTGCAATTGGACATGATAAAGTTTTTATTGGGCTTATTGAAGGTATAACAAGGAGATTAAGCAAGTTTAATCCACAAGAAGCAGGAGATGAATTAACATTAGAAGAAATAAAAGACTTATCGAGAAGAATAAATAAAGTAATAGAAGGACTAAAAAATGTAGAGGTTGATTATAATCCTTCAGCAGAATAAAGGTTAGTGTTTTAGAAAAAGAAATAAGTGTTTGAAAGTAAGTACTTCATGATGGTTGTACCATCATAGAGTATTATGTGCAATGATAGAATAGGAAAAGAAGTACGAGCTTAGGCGAGATGACATTTTACTGGGCGATGAATATAAACACATGGAATGTATATTAAACTAACGAACTCGTACAAACTCGTAAGTTTTAACGTAGTAGTTGTCATGACGTATAAAAGGTGTCATACTGTTACTACAAAACTTACAAATTTAATGCTACTTAAAAATAGATGAACTTAAAGCACTTGATTGTCAATTATGGCAACAAGTGCTTTTTTGCATTTTAGCGTAGAAATAAGTTGGTAAACGTATAATTTTATAAGTGCATTAATTGTTAATTTTTATAGATTGTAATGGCTGTGTACAGGGTATGACGATAGTAGAAGAAAAAATAAAGGGTTGTGTTATTTTTTGAATTCATCGTAAAGTACGTTTTAACGGATGGACGTTATGCACACGTTATCCGCAAAAAACGGGTAAACGTTACAGGAACTTTAATTGCTGTAACGGGAGAGGAATCAATATGGAAGAGAAAGTAGTTGGTTATGTACGAGTTTCAACAGAAGGACAAGTGCGTGAAGGTTATAGCTTAACGTATCAAGTAGAAGAAATCGAACGTTATTGTATGGAAAATAACTTACAATTGCTTCATGTATATGAAGATAGAGGACTAAGTGGCGCAACTGTTGATGAAAATGGATTAACAGTTGAACGTGAAGGCTTACAAGAACTATTGTCAGATATGGCATATCAACAAGTGAGGCGCGTGATTGTATTAAATACATCTCGGTTATGGCGCTCTGATATGGCAAAAGTATTAATACAACGAGAGCTAAAGAAACATAAGGTTGATGTGAAAGCGATTGAACAACCCAATTATAGTATATACACGCATGACCCAAATGATTTTTTAGTAAATGGCATGTTAGAACTACTAGATCAATATCAACGTCTCGAGATTGCATTGAAGCTGAGTAGAGGCAGAAAGAAGAAAGCGGAACAAGGTGGATATGCGGGTGGCGGTGTGATGTTTGGGTACACAGTCAAGAAAGGACAAAAAGTGTTAGAAGTAGATGCAGAAAAAGCAGTGGTTGTACGTAGACTATTTGAGTTACGACACTTTTTTAGGCAGTGGTCGCTGACTCAATTGGCAGAACGACTGAATGCAGAAGGCTATCGTACAGAGAAAGGGAAACGGTTTACGAAAGTACAAGTGAAACGCATGTTAGACCGGGAGAGCTTTTATCGAGGGATATACACATATGGTCAAATACAGACAAATGGGAAACATTCAGCAATTATTTTATAAACTCACTTAAAAAATTAGCTCATTTTACTATACATACTACTAGAGTGATGAAAATGGCTAGGCTTGCGTACCTATGCGCATCGGAAGATGAACGCTCGAACTAAGGTTGCCGACATTTTTATATATGACTAAATCATTGAATAGAGGGATGAGTTATGCATCATAGGCAGAACTATTTGTATGTAGGAGTAGATTTACATAAAGAGCAGCATACGGCTGTTATTATTAATTGTTGGCAAGAGAAACTAGGAGAAATACAATTTGAGAATAAACCATCTGCATTTTCGAAGTTCTTATTAGAAGTAGAGACATATGTGTGTGATGGGATAACTGTTGTATTTGGTTTAGAAGATGTTGGTGGTTATGGAAGAGCGTTAGCGAAATATTTAGTAGACCATGAACGAGTTGTGAAAGAAGTAAATCCAGCTTTATCATTTTTAGAGCGAAAGAGCCAAGTGATGATACAAAAAAATGATAGTTGGGATGCGGAATGTGTAGCACGCATACTGATAAACAAATTTAATCAACTGCCAGATGCAAAGCCAAACGATTTATTTTGGTCGATACAACAACTAGTTTCAAGAAGGAATGCATTAGTAAAAGCACAAAGTGCATTAAAGAACCAACTACATATTCAATTAAACCATCATTATCCAAGCTATAAAAAGTTTTTCTCAGAGTTAGATGGAAAAACAGCATTAGCATTTTGGCAGCAATATCCGTCACCCTCTTGTTTAGAGGGGGTAAATATAAAGCAATTAACAGCTTTTTTATTAGATGTTAGCAACAATACATGTTCAGTAAAGAAAGCAAGCGACATATTAAAACTTGTAAAAGAAGATGGACAAACAATGAAAGAGTATCAAGAAACGCGAGATTTTTTAGTAAGAAGTATTGTACGGGATATTGAGTTTAAAAAGAGGGAAATGAAATACATCGAAAGAGAATTAAAACGGTTATTAAATCTACTAGATTATCAATTAGAGACGATGCCGGGAATAGAACTTGTGACGGCATCAGCATTAATTGCAGAAATTGGGGATGTAAGGCGATTTCCAAATGCCAACAAATTAGCACGATTCGCGGGGATTGCGCCTGTTTACTTTGGTTCTGGTGGGAAAGGTAAGACACACAAAAGCAAACAAGGAAACAGGGCGCTACATGCTTTATTTTATAATTTAGCTGTACAGCAAGTGCAAGTAGCAAAAGGAAGTAAGTTACCCAGAAACCCAGTGTTTCATGCATATTATCAAAAGAAACTTAAAGAGGGAAAAACAAAAGGACAAGCATTGGTATGTATTATGAGAAGGCTTGTAAACATTGTATATGGCATGATGAAATATAAAACAGCTTATGAATTGCCGGTAGTGGAAGAAAAAGAAGTAGTTTAATAAGGTTTTACATGGTTTGCTTTTTTATTGTGAGAGTTTAAGATTACAACATAGGGTACGGGTAATAGAGAGGCTGAAGTTCCACCAGCCTTCAAGCAAGAGGAATTTGCCAGTACATATGAATCAAGATTCAAGCAAACACCCGCAGAAACGAATTCAAATGTCGTTTTTGAAGGGGTTAGAGGTGAGTCTTTATGTACCCTAAAACCACCACCAGATCCTACGTTACAGAAAATCTTAAATGAAGCTGGTATTAATGGAATTGAGTATAAAAATGGAGTTCCTGATTTTTCACCAGTAGCAAAGGCACAGTTGGAAATCGATTATATGCTAGGTGGAAAAGGGGCTAAAGGAAATACTGCTAGAGATTATAATTTTAAGCAAGCAAATGAAAGGTTAGCAGATCAGCTTAATAATTCACCAGAATTGGCAAACCAATTTGGAATGGAAGCTGGTGGAATTACGGCAAAAGATATAGAAAAATACCGAGTGAAAAATAAATTAACATGGCATGAGTTAAATGATGGAGTTACTATACAACTTGTGCCAACAGAAATCAACGCCAAATTTGGACACCTTGGTGGAGTTGGTGAAATAAACGCAGGAGCTTTTGAACCTGGAGGATTTGCAAATAAATAATAAGGAGATTATAAAATGACAATAAATGATAAAGTTTTTGGAGAACTTGATTATCAGTATACATGGGTAGGATACAGAACCATAAAGTTTTTAGGAAAGGACACGGAGATAGCATTATTAATTGGAGGAGAAGATGATGGTAAATTTGATGAAGGTCAATATGTGGCATACAATTCATTAATGGATAATTGGGAGAAAATCCAACATAATATATTACAACCAATTTTAAATTATTATAAACAAAAAAGGCATGAGCTTGGTTATGATGTTGCATTTAATGAAGATTATCCATTAATTGAAACAGTTGATCAATTAATAGAACATATAACATTAGTAGGTATTTCTGTTCCGTATGATTTCCTTCGCGATGGACGTGATGTAGGGATCTCGTTTGATTGTTCATGGGATGAGGAAAATGGTTTAGGAATTCGTCTTATAAATGAAAGGGTAGATGAAGTAGGTTATCAAGATGTTGCTATTTAAAATAGGCTGTTAAAAAGTACAGACTAATGATGGTTGTATCATCATGGAGTGCAATGAAAGAACAGAAAACAAAGTACGAGCTTAGAGCGTAGGTGAGATGAGGTTTTATTTGGCTACGAATATATACCACTTAAAATGAACCTGAAACTAATGAACTCGTACGAGCTCGTAAGTTTTAATGTACTTGTCACGATGCATATAAGGTGTCATACTTTTACTAAAATACTTATAAATTTATGCTACTTAAAAACACATGAACTTAAAGCACTTAATTGTCTATGATAGGCAACAAGTGCTTTTTTAATTGATTGATATGCTTTGACTTTATAAATAGTTGGTAAGTTGGAAGAAGTAACGGCATTCATGAATAAGTTGCCGAATAGTATGAAGAATGTCAGAAAGAAGATTAATAATATTCATATCCCGAATGTATTCCCTGAACCTTTGGCAACTGGTGTTGGGAATGTAGGAGAAAGAAAAACACTTGGAGCGTTATTTTCTGTTGCTAAGAGTGAAACTAAGGGCACGGGTGATATTGGAGCACCGCCTCGATACGGGGAAAGAAGAATCTCAAAGGAATTATATGATGAATTAAGAGATGGAACGTCTACTGCAAAGCCACGGGAAAAAGTTAATGAGGGCATTGAGGATAAAATAGGAACGCCTGACCCTGCTTTACCTGGTAAGTATATTACAGATAGACTTCAAGCTGATCATATTGTATCAATGAAAAATATAGCGGATATGGAAAATTTTTATAAAATAATAAAGGAACAACAACTTAAGGTTTTAAATAATGAAGAGAATTTTTTAGGTTTAAGTGAAGCAGCCAATAAATCTAAGGGGTCTAAATCTTATTCTGATTGGACAATTTATAAGAAAGAAAAAATTGAAGTTGATCCTAAGTTTAGAGAAGAGATGATAAAGAAGGAAAAGAATTAGAAATGAAATTACAAAAATAAATTGATGATTTTGTTGAAAGGAAATAAAAAAGTATATAGATAAATAAAGGAGATAGAATTATGGAACAAAAACTTGGTTTTTTAAGAAAATATAAAAGAAATGCACAACTTATATCATGCCATGAGATTAATAAACTTGATAGTGGGAAAATACCAAATTCATGGTATGAATTGTTTCAAGAAGAAAATGTAGACAAGAGAGTTGAGAGTATTTTATCGATATGGAAAGAGCAAGTAGGAGTGGAATTAAGAAACACTATTTCTTATTTGTCTAGGCACCTTGAGGAAGTAGAGTTTATGGATATAAATAGTAAATATTCAATTTTATACACTATTAAAACAGATAATGGGGAAATTCTATATTATGAAGGGGGAAATCCCAAAGATGAGTTTAATAATGAAGAATTAGAAAAATCTTGGGATAAGATTCCTTCAACAATACGAAATTTTTATCGAACTGTTCATAATGGTTTCTATTTTTATGCGAGTCAATCTATGGGTTTAGTTCCTTTAGAAAATGTAACTTTTTTTGATGATGATGAATGGGGTATTATTGAGGAGTTAGAAGAACCTTTACAAATTGATTTAAAAACTACTTTTGGTTTCTTTAAAAGTGGTATGGGTGGTTATGTTGCAGTAGATTATAAGAATTCTAATAATGATAATGCGACTTTATGGTGGACGAATAAAGAGCCTAGATATAATATGAATTTTTGGGACATTGTTGATGAATGGATAGTAATTGGATTTGAAGTTTAGTTTAAAGGTTCTGTTGCAAAGTTTTTATATAAACAAAAAAATCCTAATTTAGTAGGTAGAGTTTATGCAACTTTGAATAGTTTCTCTAATTCATTGTACGTCGAAAAAACAAAGTACGAGCTTAGGTGAGATGACATTTTACTGGGTGATGAATATAATCACATGGAAAGTATATTAAACTAAGAACCCGTACAAACTCGTCAATTTTAACTTAGTAGTTGTCATGGCATGTAAAATGTGTCGTAATGTTAATACAAAACTTACAGATCTTATAAATCTTACAAATCTATGCTACTTAAAACATATGAACTTAAAGCACTTGATTGTCTACGAAAGGCAACAAGTGCTTTTTTATTAGATAGGCATGCTATAAATTTTTAGAAAATATTTTTTATGAATTCAGGCTAATGAAAATTACTATTATTATATAATTGAAAATATATTAGCCAAAGGTGTGGACTGACCACGAATAATAAAGTTGTTTAAAAAATCGTACAGAATTGAAATTTAATACCATCTTTTGAGTTTCTCGTATAATAAAAGGAATAATGTTTCGATATCTGTGGTTAGTTAATAAAAGGGAATGAGGTTTTGGGAGTGAAAATACCGCCACATATTACAGGTTTGAAAGCAATACATTTAAATTCCCATAATGAAAATGAAACAAAGAGAATATTTTATGATGTATTGAGGACATGTAAATTCAAAATAGTAGAATGGATACAACCACACTATCCAAAAAATTTTTTTGAAGTGATAGTGATAATAGACGATAAGGAATTTATTATTTTATTGCATGAGTTTTATCCTTTCTTAGCTTTTGCGGATAAAAATGTAGAAGGAAAAATTATTTTTAGTTTTATTGATATGCCCATATTAGAAAGTGAATTTGAAGCGTACTATCAAGTTTTGTCGAAAGCTTATTTAGAAAAGCCTTTTATACCTAGGGAACACAACTTAACAGAAGAAGAATTAAAAGATGCTAAATATTGGCGACCAGAAAATATCGGTGAAGTAATTTTTAATGTTTGGGATTGAATATTAAAGGGGTGATTATTAATTATTAGCTATCCAGAAATTAAACACTTTTATTATTCACTTAAATGAAAAAGTGCAACAAATAAAACTTATTTTTAAACAACTTTAATAACCTCGTACCAAATTAACAGGCAGAAGGTTATTGCATTTCTAGACACAAAATTAAACAACTTGATTATCACTGCACATGGACTCCGTATCCCTATTCGTTAAAGGTGTAGAAATACTGCCAGATGGAAGTGTCGCTAGAACTGGAACGAACTATAGCGGGAAATTCCAAGAATCCCATGATGCCTAAAAAACGAGTATTCAGAGTAGGATCTCGAATTTGGAGGGTGATGGGGTTAAGGGTACGGGTGATAGAGATGTTGATATTCCACCAGCCTTCAAGTAAGAGTGAATTTCCGATAAATGGAAAGGGAGGGTTTAAAATGAAAATAAATGATGCAGTTTTTGGGGAGCTTGAATATGATTATGTCTGGAGTAGAGAGACTACCATTGAGTTTTGCGGAAAAGAAGCCGATATTGCTTTGATAATAGACGGTGAAGAAGATGGTGAATTTAGTGAAAAACAGTATGCTTCGTATAATTCTTTAATACAAAATTTGGGGCATCTTCAACAAAGTATTTTGCAACCAATTTTAGATTATTACAAGCAAAAACGACATGAGCTTGGGTATGATGTTTCATATAATGAAAATTATCCTTTACTTGAAACGATTAATCAGCTTCTTGAAAGGATCAGGCTAGTGGGGATTTATGTCCCATCTGCTAGACGCTTTGAAGGCAGATATATTGGACTAACATTTGACTGTACATGGGACATGGAAAATGGGGTAGGTATTCGTCTAATAAATGAAGAAGTAGCTAGGGTAGGATACCAAGATGTTGCAATTTAAGCATTACTATTTGTTAGAAATACACATAACAGAGTATGAAAAATTAGTTTGTTTTGGAAGTGAATAGCAAAACAGTAGAGATAGGTACTAGAAATCTCTGCTGTTTTTTTATGCAAATGGAAAAATTAATTTTTAAGGTTATTCCTATCTTACATACCATTGAGGTCTTTTACTAAAGATATTGGATTTGTAAATCCATCTGGTAAGGGTACGGGTGAAAGTGGAATTCCTCCTAGGTGCGGTGAGAGAAAGATTACAGATGAAGAATATAAAGCATTAAGAAAAAAACACCGACAGCAAAAATAAGAAAACAAGTAAATAAAGGCCACAATAAAAAGATAGAAACGGAAGATCAAGCTCTTCCTGGAAAAACTTTTATAGGTTCACTAGAAGCAGATCATATTGTGTCTATAGACAGAATCACAAATATGGATGGTTTTGGTAATTTAACAGAAAAACAACAGTTAGAAGTATTAAATAACCCAGAAAACTTTACAGGATTAAGTAAATCTGCAAACACTTCAAAGCAATCTAAATCGTATGAAGAATGGACACATTATAAAAAGGGGACACCAGATGAAATAGAAGTTAGTCCTGACTTTAGGAGTAAGATGATTACAAGAGAAAAACAGCTTGAAAGAATATTGCAAAAATAAATTGATGATTTTAACAAAGAATAATATAAAATAATATTAAAAAGGATGGGGAAAAATGAGTTCTAAGTTAGATATATTAAGAGAGTATAATGAAGATATTCAATTGATTAATGCAAATGAATTTAAGAATATAAATGCATCTTTAATTCCTGATTTATGGGTGGAAGTATTTAGTGAATATAATAGAGAAAAGAGAATCAAGAAAATTTTAAGTATATGGAAAAAATATGTAGATAATAATTTATCTAATACTATTGCTTACTTATCAGAATACCTTGAGGATATTGAACTGATGATAAGTGAGGACACCTATTCAATCTTGTATACAATAAAAAATCAAGGTGGAGAAGATTTATATTATGAAGGAAGAAATCCTAAAGATAGTTTTAATAATGAGGAATTAGAATCTTCATGGAGAGAAATTCCTGAATCTATTAGGGACTTTTACGAAAATGTTCATAATGGATTTTATGATTACACAAGTGAATCGATGGGATTGATGCCATTAGAAGCTATAACTTACTTTGGGGATGAAGACTTAGAGTGGGGGATTATAGATGAATTGGAAGAACCTATAAAGATTAATTTAAAAACATCTTTTGGATTCTTTAGTAATGGTATGGGGAGCTACATAGCTATAGATTATGAAAATTGTAAGAATAACAATGCTATTTTTTGGTCAGCTAAAAGTCAGCCTAAATATAATGTTCACTTTTGGAATTTTGTAGATGAATGGATTGTTATCGGTTTTGAATAAAAGGGTTTTAAAATTTTGATACAAAGTCTATAAACTTAAAGAGATTTTTAGGTTTAGAAAACATTTCCCCCAATATGATTTAAAAGAATTATATAATGACACTTTATTACATCATCACATTGGTGGTGGAGGTCAAACTGTTGATGTACCCTCAAAGCTACATCCAGGTTTAGGGGGATTCATAATGCTGAGAAAAGCGCAGGAATTTGGGGAAATGACCAAAATATGCTGAACTATTAGAAAAGTAAGGGTGATTATTTTGGTAATGAAGGATGCTATGAGCAAATATTTTAATTTAAGAAAAGAATATTTTGATAAAGGGTTAGATTTTTTATTTAAAACGCCATATAACGAAGAAGTGGGTTCATTTATATATATAGGTGAAATGGATGATGAAGAAGAAATTTCATGGAAACCTATTGAAAAAAATAATAAGAATGATTTAACGACGATTGAGGAAAAATTTGAAATTAAATTGCACACTTCAATTGATTATTATTTTAATTCTTATTGGTTTGCTGATTTAGATGGATTTGTTGATAATCATTATATTAGGTTAGAACCTGTATTACCAAATATTGAATTGGATTCCTTCGAAAGTAATTTAGAAGGGTATAAAAACAATCATAATAAGGTTGATAAGACTCCAATAGGTGTAGAAGGGAACGGTTTGATAGTTGTGTTAGATAATGTAAGTGGTAAGGTTGAATTGGAGGGTTTTGAACGAGGTTCGTTTGAAGCGCTTTCGGATAGTCTAGATGAGTTAATTTCTAATTTAAAGTTACAAAAATAATATACTAAGAACATTTATATGAAAAAATGTCTGATATGAAGTGTAGACCGAGTGTTAGATACAATTGGACTGCAGTATTTTATAGAAAGATATGATTAAGATCAAGCTAAGACCTACAAAATTTATGCTATTTAAAAAACATATGAAATTAATGCACTTGATTGTCTACGAAAGGCAACAAGTGCTTTTTTTATACATAGGCATGTTATAATTTTATTAGGAGATTATTTAGACTATATAAATAATTTAAATTCAATTAATAGAAACGATAGATAACATCATAGCAGGATTTGAAAATGTAGAAACTAACTAATCTCAACAGACAGATCTTTATGATCCTAATGAAGAAAAAATATATATGAGTACATTGTAGATTATTGCAATAGACATATATAGGATAGGAGAAAATATGGCAGTTATAGATTTGGACCAGATAGATGCAATTGGAGTAGAAGGTAAAAACCTAAAGTTGTTAATAATAGACTATCTAGACTGGGAATATGAAGACATGCATCTAGACGTACTACAAGAAAAAATTAATAATTACTTAATATATATTGAAGATAAGCAGTACTTTAAAGATTACGGAGACAACTTTGAGAAAAAAATAATTGATATACATTTCCAACATAGTGTTTCGGAAAATGGATTGAAATTTCTGGATGTAGTTTCCAGTCAGCTAAGTAATACTGACATTTTCATCGATATTCACTTACCAGAAGAATAATTCTTTATTGAGGAGTGATTTCTAATATGAAAGAGGTTATGAAAGACTATTTCGGAAGATTTATAGATAAATGGATGGAGTACAACAACTCATTACCGCAAATAGCATGGAATGAAGATGTAGATGAATTTATATATTTGGGTGAAGAAGATGAAAATGGATATATTTGTTGGAAACCAATGGAGAAGGGAGTGGAATTTTCCTTTGATGAAATTGAAAGTCAATACAACGTTCAGTTACATGATTCGGTGAAGCAGTATTTCACTTCGTATTGGTTTTTAGAATTAACAGGATGGATTTCTTCTTATAATATTAATTTGCATCCTGTTATTCCAGGGATTGAACCAGATTATTTTATTTCACTTGTCAAAGACTATGCGGAATCTAAAAATGATATTTTTAAGTATATCCCAATTGGTTATGAATCAAATGGGATGTTAATAGTGCTAGACAACAATACAGGTGAAATTTTAGTTGAGGATTTTGAATTAAATGAGTATAAACAAATTACAAACAGCTTAGAAAACCTCATTTCACAATTTAAATTTAGGTGTGAAAAATAGAAATGCATACCAATAGGCAGCAAGAAAAAGAGCATTAAGAGATAAAATTGATAAGCTATTTGAACAAGGGTTAACACTTAAAGAAGCGAATGAAAACTCAAACAGTCATACATAATTTAGATCAAGTTGCTGGGGAGATTTAGTATTTATGTTCTTAATCAAGGTATTGAATAAAGTGAAATTGGGGGTTTTGTTCATCCCCACTGATTATCATCCCTCACAAATTGGGCTTTTACGGGCAGTTGATCCCCCACTTAACTTCATTGCTTTCTTTGAAAAATATCTTCGAGCATGAATGAAGAACAACTAAAAAATACTTATTTGAATGTAAAGTTAATACATTAAAGGAGGAGTTTAAATGGAGCAATATTTAAAAGATTTTAAGTTACATAATAAAGTACCGAGTGAACTCATTGAAAAGTATAAACACGTAGTACCAAATGAAATAATAAATTTTTGGAGTAATTATGGATTTGGTACATTTATGCAAGGATATTTTAAAAGTGTAAATCCAGAGGAATTTAAAGAGATTTTGGAGGAGAGTAGTCAAAGATATAAGGATTCAATAGTATTGTTTGCTACAGGTATGGGAGACTTGGTTATTTGGTCAGATGGATATGTTAGATTACTTAATTACAGGTATGGTATAGTAAAGACCATTATGTTTACATTTAAATTTTTCTTTCAAAATATTGCTGATTTAGAATTCAGGGATGAAGATTTATCTTGGCAGCCTTATCCCAAAGCACTTAAACAATACAATGAGTTAGAGTATGATGAGTGTTTTGGTTATACACCTCTATTAGGGTTAGGTGGAGCAGAAAAAGTAGAGAACTTAAAAAAGGTCAAATTGAAGGAACATATTCTTATTATTACTGCTTTTATGGGGCCAGTAGAGGTATAAGGTTCGTTCTAATGAATTAGACTTACTATTTATTTTCTATTTTACAAGTACATATGAAATTAAAGCGCTTGGTTGTCTACTTAAGGCAACCAAGTGCTTTTTTTATTAGTGCATGCAATGCTATAAAATTATTTTATATGAATTCAAGTTAACAAAATTTGCTAATATTATATAATTGAAAATATATTAGCAAAAGAAATGGACAATACCCCATTCTTCATAAAAAATCAAGAAACATTACTTAATGGAAGTGCACGTAAATAGGGTGGAACGAACTTCGGTAGAAAGAGTAAACAATAAAGGAGATATGTAATGAAAATAAATGATGCGGATTTTGGCGAACTTGAGTTTAATAATTATGATTGGATTGGATATAAAAACATTGATTTTTTTGGGAACGAAGTTAAGGTGATGTTAATAGTTAGGGGAGAAGATGATGGTCATTTTGAGAAAGAACAATATACGGCATATAACTTTTTAATAGATAGATGGCTACAATTACAACAAAGTATTTTAGAGTCTATATTAGATTATTATAAACAAAAAAGATATGAACTTGGTTACGATGTTGAGCCTAACGAAAGTTATCCTTTAATAGAAACAGCTACTCAAGTTCTTGGAAAAATAACCTTAGTTGGAATTTTTATTCCGGATAATGATCTTATCGATTTTCTTGATATTGGACTTACATTTGACTGTACGTGGGATATGGAAAATGGATTAGGCCTTTGTCTTATGAAAGGTGAAGTAACAGAGGTAGGTTATCAGGATGTTGTACTTTAAATTTTGAAGCCTATATTTATAGAGACAATAATATTGTTTTATTATTCATTCGTAATATATGAGCTGCAGCTTTAAAAGAAAAACCACCAAAAGAAGTAACAGTTAAGGTTGATGTAATATACTTTGGGAATGATATGAGTCCATACAAATTTATAGTTACTTACAATATAGATGGTAAGCCAGGTAATGCAAAATTAAAAATTTTATAAAAGGAGGGAAATGTAGTATGAAAGAGTTTGAAGATAGATTTAGTGAATTGCAAGCTGATATGGTATCCATATGTATGGAATATGTTAAAGATAGAGCTGATAAAGTATATATTTACGCTTCATGTGAAGTTACCAACATAGGAGCTAGTAATATTAATACAAAATAACTAGGAGGATTCAAATGATAGAACTGAATTTTTAACTATAGGCAAAAAGTATGTATTAAATGACGATCCTATTACTAATAATGATGAGAAGAAAGTTTAATAAATAGTTTGTAGATTTATGTATAAAAGAATGTGTGAATAGAAAGGTAGTAGAATTATGAAAGAGAAAGTATCCATATGGGTTGGGAATTTTGAGAGTAAGGATGAATTTTTGAATTATACAAATAATGAATATACAGAAGATGGAGATAGTATATCTTCTAATTTCGAAAAGGACTTTAATTTGATTTATTATGATCGTGATTTAGTTGAAAAGGAATGGGTTAGTCGATCAAAAAATAATATAAAGGATTTATTGAAAGGTTTTTCTTACGTTGATCAATTTATTCAACGATTTAAGTATACAAACTGTGAAAAGAAATTTAACGCAGCCATTTTAATTTACAATTTGGAATACAATGCTAAGGAAAGAAAGGTTAAATTTAAAAGTAATGAATTAGAATTTGTTGGAGTGTATCAATAAATATAGAATATCTATTGATGATAGATGGTAATTGTAAAGTTGGGTATAATTATGAGTATCTTTCAGAGGTGAATTTGTATGAATGACAATGTGGGAATATACAATTTAATCTCATACTTAAATCTAATTAGTTTAATAATCAATGTAAAAAGATTATGTAATATATATACTATTAGAATTAAAGAATTAGGAGGGGGGATTTATGATAATAATGAATAATTACCCCGAGGTAGGAACATATATCATGTTAGAAACTAGCGGATATTCAATAGTTGAAAAGAACAAGGTACAGTTGGTTAGGCAAGGTGTTGGAGGATTTAGTGAGGATGGACAGGTAGTTGGTGTATATGTTAAAAATAACAAACTATATTTTTTCTATAATGGCCTTTCATTTGAAACATCCTTAGGCAATTTCATTTGTGTAAATAGGTATATTTCCAAATTTGAAAGATGTTTTAGTGTCACAATAGCAGGACAAGATATCTGCCATATAGTTTATGAGCCTTTTATTGATCCAGGAATGATCTATTATGATGCAGATCCTGAAGAGTTTGATGTGTTGCTATACTTAAGTGAATTATTGAAGAACGAGGATTCTATTAAGAGATTCATGTACGGAATGGAATTGCTAAAAAAGCAACATAAAGAATAGTGTTTTGGGTTTGGACGCAATGACCCTTAAAATGTAGTACCATCATGAGTTAATTTGAATAATGCTATAAAAAAATTATCGGCATCTTTACAGAAAAAAAGAATTGGAAGTATAAAAAGTTAGTTTTTTTTCTCCTGATGAAAAGAAAGTGATCTGAAACTAATTAAAGAATATATTCATACACAAAAATAATCTCTACTAGGGTTATAGATATAAGGTGTTTGAAAATAGATATCCTATGATAGCTGTGCTATCATAGGGTGGGTGTCTCATTTTTTACTGTATCGAATATCTCATCTCATACGTTTTTATACTTATTATATATGGTTACACACAACTCATCGTTTATTCTTGCCAACAACCTATTTTCCTCAATGATTCTCACCGAATCATCTTTCATGTATAAATTAAATCGAGCACGTAATTCCTAGTTTGTTTCAGGAAATACGCTTCATTTCATAATAAGTCATTGGTAAATCCCTATAATTAAAATTCGGAAAATTGAAATAAAATGTTAAAGTATGTAATTATTTGTTTTATAATGGAATTGTTGTTTGGTAAGACTATTTTATATATTGAAATGTTTGTAATCTAAATCAAACAGGAGGTTGTAAATATGGGGAGGAAATATGTAATTAGGATTCTAGCTTTACTCTCTGTCATATCTCTTTTCTTTAACTTAATGTTACCAAAGGCTAGCGCAGAAATTGAAAAGATTCCATCATTGAAAACAACAGCTACAAACAAAGCTGATGGCGGAAAAGAGATGCATGCAAAGGAGTCTATCACGATCCAAGACAAAGTAGAGTACACTAACTTAGTTGTTGGTAAAGAGTACACTGTAAAAGGTAAACTAATGAACAAAGTTATAAATAAGCCATTATTAATTGATGGAAAAGAAGTAACAGCAGAGACTAAGTTTACTGCAAAAGAAAAGAATGGTTTTGTAACATTAGACTTTCCTTTCGTTGGTGCAGAACAGCAAGGAAGAGAAGTGGTAGTGTTTGAAGAACTATATGAAGATGGTATTTTAGTGGCAACTCATGCTGATATTAATGATGTAGGGCAAACGGTTCGATTTGTAGAACCAACAATCAAAACGACAGCAACAAATAAAGCGGATGGTGGAAAAGAGATGCATGCAAAAGATTCCATCACAATCCAAGATAAAGTGGAATATAAAGATTTGATCGTAGGAAAAGAATATGTTGTAAAAGGTAAACTAATGAACAAAGTTATAAATAAGCCATTATTAATAGATGGAAAAGAAGTAACAGCAGAGACTAAGTTTACAGCAAAAGAAAAGAACGGTTTTGTAACATTAGACTTTCCTTTCGTTGGTGCAGAGCAGCAAGGAAGAGAAGTGGTAGTGTTTGAAGAGGTATATCAAGACGGTGTTTTAGTGGCAATTCAATCTGACATTAACGATGTGGGGCAAACGGTTCGATTTGTAGAACCAACAATCAAGACAACAGCGACAAACAAAGCAGATGGTGGAAAAGAGATGCATGCAAAAGATTCCATCACGATCCAAAATAAAGTGGAATATAAGGACTTGATCGTAGGAAAAGAATATGTTGTAAAAGGTAAATTAATGAACAAAGTAATGAACAAACCATTATTAATAGATGGAAAGGAAGTAAAAGCTGAGACAAAGTTTACAGCAAAAGAAAAGAATGGTTTTGTAACATTAGACTTTCCTTTCGTAGGTGCAGAACAACAAGGAAGAGAAGTAGTAGTTTTTGAAGAGGTATATCAAGATGGCGTTTTAGCGGCAATTCAATCTGATATTAACGATGTAGGGCAAACAGTTCGATTCGTAGAACCAACAATAAAAACAGCAGCAACAAACAAAGCAGATGGTGGAAAAGAGATGTATGCAAACGAATCTGTCACAATCCAAGATAAAGTGGAATACAAAGACTTAATCGTAGGAAAAGAATATGTTGCAAAAGGTAAACTAATGGATAAAGCAAGAAAGAAGCCTTTACTAGTTGATGGTAAAGAAGTAGCAGTAGAATCTAAGTTTACTGCAAAAGAGAAAAATGGTTCTATCACACTTGATTTCACATTTAATGCTTCTAAGCTACAAGGTAAAGAAGTAGTAGTATTTGAAGAGCTATATCAAGATGATATTTTAGTAGCAATCAATGTTGACATTGAAGATGCAGGCCATACGGTGAAGTTTAAAGAGAAAAAATTAGGAAAACCACAGCCAGAAAAGCCACAGTCAGAAAAACCGCAATCGGAGCAACCTAAAACAGGAAAAACATCAAAAGCAGGAACATTACCAGCTACAGGTGGAAATATGTACTTTACGTGGTTCTCAGTCGGAGCCGGTCTTTTGTTATTAACTCTTGGAGCAATATTATTTATGAAACGTAGAAATGCATAATAATTAAATAGTCTTTTAGACAGAAGATATGGATAGGAAATATAGTCATAAAGAAAGGCTCTCTTTTGATTCGACTTTTCAAAAGAGGGTCTTTTCTTAGTAACATGCTGGTTGGTAAACGAAATGTTATTAAGGAATATATGTATAGAACTAGATACAAGTAATAGTTGAGGAAAGGCCATTGTTGGAGTGGTGAAAAATAGAAAGAAAATTTATGATAATTAAATAGGAGGACATAGTGAACAAGAAAAGGCAGTTAATTCAACAAGTAAAAGTCGTGATACATAAGTTGGAGAAAGACTATGTGAAAGATATTAATAGTGGTATTTTACAATTAATATATAAAAGATATAAGAAAGCGTTAGAAATATTAGAAAATAACGAGAATATTAAGGGAATAACCATTGTGGGTGGCGTACGTGCATATATGGACAGTCACAATGATTATCCACATACATTATTAGAAGAATTACATAAAGCTGAAACAATCGCCAAAGAATTAACTAACAGATAGTGATAGAGGAAAAACAAGAAGTGATAAAATAAGGGAGAAGTTTTATAAAAAGCAAAATATAATTCTTGTAATGCTTGAGAATAAGGAGAGCTATTATGAATATATGGCAACTTACAAATTTATTAGGCAATGATGAATTAACTACGTGTAATAAAAATGGACAAGAAGTATTTGAAGATGGATTTAATTGATGTAATAGAAAAGTTGAAAACTAATGATCATATTAATTTAATTATCCAATTCATTTAAAAGGAGAAATTTATATGGACTATCATTCTGAGGTTAAGAGATTATATAGTTGTAGATTTTTAAAAAATCAATCGGAATGTGAAGAGTTTGACAGTGTATTAGAAAACTTAGCAGATTGTGATGATGAGAAGCTTATTAAAGAGTTGTGTATAGTATTTGAGGATGAAACACAAGAGGAAGAAGTTATGTTTGGTCTAGTTCATTTTATTGAAGATTTTGAAATGGGAAAATATCTAACAGAGATGCCTAAAGCTTTACCAAAAATGGTTGAGAGTGCAAAAGAGTGGGCAATGCTACTAAACATAAGAATTTTAAATAATGATTTATATAGAAGTGAGTATGCTAAAGTACTTGTAGGAATGAATCATGATATACAACTAACGATAATTAATTTACTTAATGAAATTATTGCTGATAACCCTAAAAGATTTGAGAGGACTGCCAATGAGGTTCTTAGTCAATTACAAGGAGTTCATAAAAATAAATAAGAATTGTAGAACTACTGTATTATAGATAAAACTAAGAATACCCTAGCGAAGAGCTAGGGTGTTTGTGTTATATAGTTTCACCATATGCTTCCGAATTAGGAGCAGGAGTAATCAACGAACCTTTTGTAGCGTTTCCTATAATAGAATGAAAGTGTTTAACGTTTAAATATAGGAAGAAAAACAATTAAGCTTTTATTTTATTTAAAATGGATACTCTATTAGTAGTGAATAGTAAATAATTTTGCTTTACTGTCTTAATTAAAATACGATCAGTTGTACCATATGCTGTTCCAATTCGGATTGCGCTTTTTTCTTCAACACCAGCATATGTATTATCTTCCGTTACCTCAGTGATTTCACATAATGGAATATGAATTTTAGAGAATTGCCATGAAATAATTAGTTCATCTTTTGTTTTTTCAACATGAATACCTAACATATTACCAGAACCTTTCTATAATAAAATTTTACTCGTACTATTTTATTATACAAATTTTATTTCTATTTTTTTACAGATAGTATACAATTAACAACGAGAAAATGTTCATTATTACTTTCATCCTTATTATAACGAATTCTACAATAGAAAACAGAACGTATATTTGGTATAATCGAAATATACTATATGAAACGATGTACATGAGTTTGAGATTTTTGAAAAAAGGTAAGTAATACATAATAATACATACGCTATAGGATTCAGTTCATGTTATACAAATCAATCGTTAGAAAGGAAAAGAAGTATGAATCAAATTTCATTCGAAGATTTATTTGAAGAAGAAAACAAACGAGAAAAGGTGGAGGTAGCTGAGATCCCCGTACCTTTATCGCCCTTACAAAAGGATATTTTAGAATTAATTAATTGTGAAGAAATAAGTGCACTTGAGTTATGTGAACAATTAATACGAGCTGGTAAAATATCAGATGAGAGATTCACAACGAATAAGCCTAAAGCATATGGGCAAGTATGCTTACTATTAGAAGGGTTTGTTAAAGAAGAAAAGCTTATTTTTGTCAAAAGTGATGAGAAAAGAGATAGAGTATATAAATTGAAAGACGAAGATTCTAACGAATAAAATGTATAAAGTATAGTAATGAAATAAGGAAGTCCTCATATTTGTGTTGAAAGGGTATTTTCACATAAGCGTGGGGATTTTTTTGAGGGAGGATGTATGAAAGATTGGGAGTATAATGAATTATTTCATGCAATTCGGGAGGCGTATGAAGAGTTATTAGATGAAGAGAGAGGGTATCGATATGCTATAGCAAAACTAGCGGATGAATTTGATAATTTAGGAAAGTTTGAAGATGTTATCGTTGATACTGCCATAGGAGAAATAGCAGTCGATCATCATATGGTCTTTGTTGGGCGTATTAAAGGTATAACAAAGAGGCTAAGTATGTTTAATCTTCAAGAGGCAGAAGGTGAATTGACAGTAGAGGAAATAAAAGATTTATCAATAAGAATAAATAATGTAATAGAAGGGTTAAAAAATGTAAAGAGTGATTATAAATCTTCGGTTGAATAATTCATGTTTCTGCAAATGTAAGAGACATAGCTATAGCTAAACAAGAGAATAGAAATCGCTGCATACATAAAACGTAAGATGGATGAGAGATAATAAAGGTTGGAAAAAGAATAAGACTAAAATAAAGAAATTAATAGTCATATGGTTATCAAAAATAAAAAAATTATCTTATAGATAGTTAAATGGTTATTACTATATTACAAATAACCAACTTTTGGTTTATTTTTTATAGGAAAACAAAAGAGTAATCGTAAAGACTACTCTTGGATTTTTTTCTTTTCTTCCTTTTCAATTTCGGATACGGATTTTTCAGGGGCTTTTATAAGTTTTCCTAATTCCGCGGAACAGTCAAATTTATCTTCGAAATTTTCTGTAGTACTAATACGAGCTACAAAATCTAATTGTTGGTTATTATTTATATACCCTTTTAATCTAGGAATTCCCATAGGACTAGTTTCACGTTCTGTAAACGTAATAGATTTTACGTCCTGAATATTATAACGAATATACTTTTCTACACGTGCTTCTTGTACTTTCCAAAACTTTTCTTCTATTTCTTTATCTTTTAAGTATTCCAAAGAAAAAAATCCTCCTGCTATGAGCACCAAAGCAGATACAATCAAAATAACTACTTTCTTCATTAGAAATTCCCCTTATAAAAAACTTACCATTACATTCTTCTTAAAATGGGATAGGGAAGACAAGAGTAGTGCAGAGACTATTCTTATTTCTTTTCCTTCTCTTCCCTTTCAATTTGGGATATTGATTTTTCAGGTTTTTTAACATAGTTATCATATAGTTCTCCAGAACATCCAAAATCATCTTCAAAATTCTCTGTCGTACTAATATGAGCTACAAACCATAAATTTTCATCTTTATTTATATACCCTTTTAATTTAGGAACACCCATTGGACTTACATCTTGTTTTGTAAATGTAATAGATTTTACATTTTTAACATTATAATGAATATACTTTGTTACTCTTGCCTCTTGTGCTTTCCAAAAAATTTCTTTTTTTTCTTTCTGTTTTAAGTATTCCATTGTAAAATACCCTCCTGCTATAATACAAATAATGGATAAAATAATTACCAATTTTTTCTTCATAAAAAATCCCCTTATATTTAAATATAGTTAAAATATACCATGAAATGAGTTGAAACATATGAGTGAATTTAAAAAGAATCCAATTGCGACAGATGAAGATTATTTTAAACTATCAGACCATGTTTATGAAGACAGTTATTTACACAAAGGAGCAAAAATAAAAGGAAGTAACGGAAAAGAATGGAGAGTTATAGAATCAATTGATGCAGATTGTCAAAAAGTAAAAAATGGATTAGAAGCTATCGCAGTAGTACCAGCAGACAAATATGATGAAAATGCAACACATTATGATGAGATAATCCTAGCATTTCGTGGAACAGAGCCTACGCAATTAGCAGATTTCGAAACAGATATCGATCAAATTACGTTTGGAATTAAAACACATTCTAAAGTAATTACTCCAAGTAATAGTCAAACAATAAAACCGGATTCTGCAACATCATTTGATACTGGATTAAAATGGGCAAAAAATGACATCGTAGCAAAATATACCCCTTATTATCTTCATACTACTGGACATAGTAAAGGTGGTGCAGAAGCGGACCTTATCGCTGCAGAATTAGATTGTTATGCAACTACATGGGCTGCACCAAATCCTTATCGTTTGCTAAGTCCTGAAGCAAAAAAACGAGTAGATAGAGGGGAAATGGAAAACAAAGCTACGGATTATACACATGAGAATGATCCAATTGGTAACCATACTCAATTCGGTGCGCCTCTAATTGGTAAGCAATTTACAGTGAGACAGAACGATAAAAAAGAAGATTTTTTTACACGTTTAACTATGGAAGGACACGGCAGAGATACATTTAGAGGAACATTTCATTCAAATGGAAGTCCCCTATTAAAATTAGAGCCTGAAGATATTATAAGACAAGCACAAAAAATTCAATTGCTCAGTAATCGATTATCAGATATCGCAAAAAATATAGAAGAGTTTCAAAGAAGAGAAGCTGAAGCGGTTAAAAAGTTGAAGAGTCAATTAAAATATGAAACAGGGCCAGGTGGGAAATATCATCTATTAGAAGCATACGAAATAGATGAAGCCATCTCACGAATTGCCAAAACGAAAGAAGGTGGAAATGACTATTTTCACGATGTACACATAGCAGAAGAATTAATTCATCTTTTAAGAAAAGAACAAAAAAGTTTAAGTAGATTTGGGAACGAAATTAGTGATGCAGCAAATTCACTTAGGGATAAAGATAATCAATTAGCAGGGAATTTTCAGTTTAGATAAGGAGATAATTATATGATGGATTTTATGGGGGAAATTAAAAAGATAGAAAAGCAAATCGAAAGTGTTACAGGAGATTTAGCGGATCAGGTTGTTGAGGAGTTACAAGCTGCTAAAAAACAGATTGAAAGAGAAATGCAGCGTGTGATGTTAAAAACAGAAGTAGGGTTTAAATCGATAGACATTATAAAAGAAGATACATATGCTCTTCAAAAAAACATAGGGGCATTTCATGAATTACAAACAAGTCTAAGAGATATAGCAGCAGAATTAGAGAAAAGTTTTGAAAGTAAAACTGGCAGTAAAATCAATGAAGAATTAAAGAAATATGAAAAACAAATTAACAACAATATTTTTAATGAACATGTTCACTTAGCAAACAGTTGTGGTAAAAAATAAGAGAAGAAAAAACTAAAGATAGTTTCTATTGCTTTAATTTACTGAAAGAGATGCACTGTGTAAATGCGAGGTTTGGATTGAACAGAAAAGTGTGTCTGGTGATAAGTTATATGAATGAATAGATAATACAAATTGTATAGAAATATATGAGCTCGTTGAAGGTGAGAGTGAATTAAGGGGAAAGGCTAAAGAAGAAAATAGATGTATTCATAGGAGGGATGCAGTTATGAATCAAAAAAAGTTAGAAATGGCTTTTAAAAGATATAGCAAAAATTTTGTGGATGGAATCAAATTTGAAGATGTTAAAGATAAATATAATGTCAGTAGAAGAAAGATTGAGAAGATTATTGAGCAAAATGAAACAGAGAAAGATCACATACTATTAATAAATCTAAGCAAAATTTCTTCATATCACTTGTCACTATGGAAAAACGATGTATTGATCAACGGTGGAAACAATGCAGAAGGATTAAAAAACATGCAGAAGGTCTTATTTTACCAATGCATGGGACAGGATCTCTATACAATAAGGTATCCAAGAATGATCTTGGGATATTCGTTTAGCGAAGTCGTCCTCACATTAGTTCATTTTGCAATGTATGGATGGGAGAAAGAAGAAAATATATTATATGATTTTATGGCTCATCACTTCGGTGGACATTTAATAGATGCCAATGAAGAGGATAGACATATTTGGTTTTTGCTAGAGCTGTACTTGCAGTATAAAAATAAAACCATCATGGGAACGAATGAAAAATTGCATCTAGCCGTGATAAATAAGTTTAAGGAAGCTGAACTGCGATGTGACTTAATCCCTGAAGACCTAAACATTTATGATGAAGTGCTGGAACGTTGGTCGACTGGTGATTTAGAAGAAATAGAACATCTAATTTCGATAATGTCTCAGTATCATTCTGCATTAGCTTCTGAAATCGGACAGCTAGGTGAATTTGGTGATTTTGGATTCGGATTTTATCCTTATGAAATCTTGTTCTTGATCCATGTAAGAAAAAAACTAGGATTGCCAGTACCTACTCAATTCGATAATTTTCTGATGAATACTCCAGAAGCGAAAATGGTATTTGGAGAACGTGAGCCATACCCTGAGTGGGACCCTGTGCTTCAGATGATTGATCAATTTTATCGTAAAAACTACCCGGAATATATTCCTAACAAGCATGGAGAATTATTTCAATAAAAGGGAGGAAGCTAATATGCCTAATCAAGAAATAGCGCAGATTATATTTCCTGATAGCAAGGATTTGGAAACGTTTTTGAAGGAGCAAGGAAGTTATGACTTACATGAAGACCTATTAAAATATGGATTGACGACGAAACAGTTTTTATACGTTGACTATAAAGGTGAGCAATACCAAGAAATTGTAAATTTTATTCTTGATTATGAATTTGCCCACCAAATTGAATTAGCGACACAAGAAGAACTCGAAAAATTAGAAGCATTTAATTATGAATTTTTACCGGAAAAGATCCAGGAGGTCAACAAAATACTGTCACCAAAGGGGTATGGACTATTTTCATATCCTAATTCGGGCGATTTTTTCGCATTATTCATTGCGAAAATAGAGGATATAATAAAGTTTCTGCAAGAAGAAGTGCTGTTTGATGATAGAATCCCTTTCCAAGAAAGATGCATTAAGTACTATAAATAGACTTAAGATAATGCAGTTTTGAAAGAGACACCACATTATCCCTATGATATAGTGCATTATCAAGAAGAGTAAATGTAAGAATCTACAATGATATACTTTTAGACTGTAGTTTTTTTATTTGTGCGTAATTAATACATACTGTGCAAAATGAAAAATAACTAAGGGGATTTATTAGTTCATTAGGCGATTGAGGAGTGAATTTAAAAATCAGAAAAAATATGTATTTAAAAGTTAAAATTATATATTGATGGATATATACGTTATAAAAAAATATTAGAAAATCCCCCTCATTGTATATAGAAATTACATAATAAAAATAGAAGTGTATTACGATAAAAACTTACTTTTACATAACAGACTTAACCATTAGCTAATATCGTAAAGGAGGATTGAAAATGTTAAATGGTGTGTTAACGAAGGAGTATATAATACAGAATGGCCTTGAGTTTGAAGAGTGTTTAGAATATGGGGGACCTTATGGGCTAGGAATAGTAGAGTGTGCAGATGATGGTAAAGAAAAATTGTTTACTGGTTTAGCTTATGATGTTTATGAGAATGGAAATATAAAAAGAATCAGCAATATGAATAGAAGCACGGTTGAAGGCTACCATGTTGAATTTTTTCAAAACGGAATGAAGAAGCATGAGTCTGAATGTATTGCGGGACGTGAAATGACTTTTAAAAAATATGATGAACAAGGGAATATTGTAGAACAAAAAAATGAAACCGAATTATTTTACAATCGCAATGTATCCGACTGTAGCATTTACCGAGGAAGAGATATTGAATCGTCTTCTAGATGTATTTGGGTCAAACGAAAAATCCGCTCCTACTCATTGGGGAAACTGTGAAACGATGTAGGTAGAATATAATCGCCAAGAAATCATAGAAAAAGTAATTTCGGAGCGTAGAGTATCTGAAGTTCACCTGTATCGTGATAAAACAGTGCACTATTAACTCTACATCAGTAGAGTTAATAAATTATTTAAATAAAAAACTGTTAATAAACAACTAGAATTAATGACGGGTTATATTCACTTAAGAATATAACCCTATTTATTAGAACCAGTAGTATATAAGGAGATTATCCCACGGGTTATTTGCAAATATTAGACGAGGAATATTTGACGCTGTAAAAGAAAAAATATTGATTCTTATATCATTATTGATGTTGTCCTCAATTTTCCTCATGTAGCACTTGAAAATCAGTAACAAGTGAAACGATTTTTCCTGCTTCATCGATTCCCCAATAGGAAGGGTAAAATCCATCTCCATAACCTGAACGGAATATAATAATATTACTTCCTGTTTCCTCACACACCACGCAATTTCCCCAATCTTCATTATGTTCTGTTAGTATGTCATCTATAAGATCATCATACAAACTAGTAAATTCTTCTCCTAGTTCTTGTTGTAACCTATCTTCTATTTCTTCTAACTTATCAATTGCCTCAACATCTGCAAAGCACCCTAAGCCTGTATCAACTGGGTAACCAAAAATATATCCGTCTTCCAGTTCACTGACATTTTGTCCTGGTTTTGTTGCCATCTTCCATCTTACCGCTTTTGACTCCGACAATTTCAATTCGGCACCAGCAATGACTCCATCTTCCTTATGCCACCAAGCAACAATTGGATATGTACCTGGCTGAATTGTTTGTTCGAAGTGATTTTTATTAAAAATAAGAGGATCACAAATAACAATTTTACCTGAAGTAACTTTCAACTGTTCTAGTGCTTCGGAACGCAGGGCCTCACTATCCGGTTTAGATAATTCACGTAATAACTTTGACATAATGTTTCTCTCCCTTTCCTTTTAAAATATTTGTTGGTGCTGCCTCCCATATATTTTTACATGAGTTACATTTGTGTTCTGTGGTATTTCTAGCGCCTTTGTATGTTCCTATAACTTCGATATTATCGCCATGAACTTCTAAAACCTCTGCGGCATATCATACCCGCGTTTTCTAATAGTTCCGCAACATATTCTTCATGCGTTTTACGTTTTCGGATATATTGCTCCCCCGTACAAGTGTAGATAGAACAAACCTTTATTCATTGAAAAATATAACAAATGAATTTGATTTTAAAATTAGACCCAGTTTTGAGGATGTAAATAATAATCCACCCGTTGATTATATTATTTTAAGGGTAAAATTGCATTAATTAAAAATTCAATAAAAGAAGATCGAACTAGATAGTCTTTCTAAATTGATCTTCTTATTTTATATTCTCAAGGGATATTCCACTTCACTGCGACTCATTGCAATATGTCTACTTCTGTGACACATTACACAATTGTACAGAGATAATGAAGTAATATGAAAAAAAATATAAAGATTGTAATTTAATCCTATATATTTTTTATAAATTCTAAAAGTAAATCCCTTATTTTTGGTATGATTGACAGAGACTATTTAATTTCTTATGAATATTCTTGAAAAGGGAGTGATGCTATATGAAATCAATAAATATAAATGGGAATATATATCATATTGAATCTGTTCCTTTTGAAGATAAGAGTGAGCAGGATGAAGAGGGATACTACGAATATTTTTACAAAGGAGTCAATTTATCGTTTCACTCGGACAAAGAAATAATTAAAGCCCGAATTTATGATGAGGAAGAAATAATATATTTCTTAAAAATCCATCTCTTGCATTTGGTAAAGATTTTGAAGCTATAAAAGTATATATAATTAAAGAATATGATGTAAATAAATTTAAAATTCCAGGTGAAAAAAAGCCTATATAGAATTATAGCTATAATTCTATATAGGCTTTACCATGACCAATTATAATAAAACAGGAAAACTCACAAAGTACTTATGCCTGTGGGTGATGAAAGGAATGTATTCGAAATTGAGTAAATCAAGTGAAATAAGTAGATTTGAAAATAGATTCTCAGAAAATGTAATTGAAATAGCAGATGTCACAGGGGCATTAGGAATCGGTGCATCAAAAGGCAGTGACAACATTTTGTGGACTGCGTCAATTGATTTAATTGCGTGGGAAGACTTACATAACAATGAAACGATTACGAAAGAAGACATACGACTGGCATGGTTGGTTGATGATGCAATTAGTTATTTCGGATAAACGTGATGTGATTTGTTAGGAGGTGAAGTTAAATGAGAAATGACTTAACATGGCCAGTACCGGATGAGCTAGTTTCAGCAGAATATATAAACAATGTGGGAAAAGAGATAGGGTATATATTTCCAAGTGACTATGTAGAATGTGCTACAAATAATAATGGTTCAGCTGTATTACCTTGTAAATTTGAAATAGATACGATAACAAAGGTATTTGGAACTTTACTTTCTTATGATGTAGATAGTAGTGAATATATCGTTAAAGTATATAACCAGTATATTTCTACTCTGCCAAATGAATTGGTGCCATTCGCATTTGATTCAGCAGGAAATTTAATTTGCTTTGATTATAAAAATCATAAAGAAGATCCAATTGTCGTCTTTTGGGAACATGAGGGAGCATGGGAAAAGGAAACATTGATGGAAAGTGAAGGGATTACGGCTGAGGAAGCAGAGGAAAGAGCAAGAGAAAATGTATTCCATATTGCTAATAATTTTACGGAGTTTTTAAATAAGTTACATGATTAATAATATTATTCATATGAAATGGTTCGTATAAATGTAAGCAGCAATAAAAGGAGAGAGAATGATGGACTTAGAGCATTTAAAAAAAGATATTTGGTATGGAGAAGTTTCTAATCATACAATTGAAACTCTTAAGTCTAACTTAAGGGATAGTGCAACAGAGAAAGAATCCTTTATTTTAATTAATGAATTGTTAAAGCTTGGTGATTTCTCTGTAAAGAGGTTACTAATCGAACTTATGAATAGTACTCGAGATGAGCTTGTTTTGAATTTATGCACTAGACTATTTTGTTCAGCAGCTACTCACGATGATTTATTAGAAACGAATAATTTGAAATTCCTTTCAAGTGCTTCAGAGGATGGAGTTCATAATTTTGTAGTAAGTGCTGATGAAACTCTTTCATATCATGTAGTACCATATCTTTTAGCATTACTAGAAGAGTGGGAAGATACCTTTGTTGAAAAAGCTATAAGAAATGAACTTTCATGGATGCTTGGAATTGAGGACGAGTATTATGAAGTATCGTTAGAAGAATTTAATGAAGCTTATTCTAAATTTATCGAAAATAACGATACGCAAGAATACTATTATCGTAATAGACTATCTTTTCCTGGAGATTTGGCAAAGGAGTTAGTTTCGGAAGTTATGAGTTCTTTAAGAGATAGAACTACTTATAATGTTGTTACTATACCTTCCGTTTTATCAATTTGGAGTGGAATCAAATGTCCTATTCAATACGATACGATAATAACAAATGAAAAAAATAGAGAGTTGATGTCATATATCGATGTTTTAACAAAGAAAGAATGGAAGATTGGTAAAAAGTATTTTTATGGACATGTAGTCGTATAAGAAAACGATATATGTGATGAATCATTCTATGACACTCTGTTAAGGAGTGATTTTTATTATAACGGAAAGCTTTAATAGATGTTTTATGGGAGAAAATAAAAAAACAACTAGTAGCTCAACTAAATGTAAAAAGTTATAAATACATCAAGAAGGTGAAAAAATGATACTACCAGAGGATTTTCGAGAGAAATGGGATGTTAATAAAGATGGCCCACTCATTACATTTCCTGAAAAAGAATTAATAAACAAAAACTTTTCAGCTGAAGTGAAACGATTTTTGGCTATAGGAGGCTTACCGGAAACACCGCCACCATATTTAGAATTTACTTCATCTCAGTCTTTCGTAAGGTCTATTATAAATGTATTTCAAATGCCAGAAGAGTTTCGAAAATATTGGTATTTAGGAACAACAAGTTCTGGAGATCCAATTTGTATAATTGAAAAACAAGAAAATATAGTATTTCTAAATAATAGTGATGCGTATAAAGAAGTGTTTATGAATTCTTCTATACATCAATTTGCAGCATGTTTATTAGTATATTCAAAAATGATCGATAGGGCAGTAGAGATAAATGGTGAGGATGCCTTTATCGATAATAATATACCAGAGTGTACAATAAGTTGGTTGAAAGAAAAATTAGAAAAAATTGATGATAAGTGTATGGGAAAAGGTTCTTTTTGGTGTATGGAAATTGAGAGCTTATATGAATAATTGGAAATGAAAAGGGGATATTCCGGTATTTTTATAGTTGTAAAAAGTTATTCTAAAAGGGGTATGTTGGGTGAATCATAGACGCAAGAAAAAGAAGCCGAAACAAATAAGAAAAGAAGCTGTTCAGATAAAACCGATAGTAGAAGAAAAACCACTAAAGAAGAGTAGCAACAAGTTGGTTGATATTCTCCTAGGAATTCTTCTTTTCCCAATTCTTATATGGGCGGTCTTGGAAGGTTGTACAACACAAGTAAGCAAAGGGAAGGCTTTCCTTATTATCGTTTTCTTTCTCTTAATTGCAATAGGGTTATCTATGATAGGAAACAAATAAAGGGGGAGCTCAGATGTTTAAGAAGAAGGAGAAAAAAACATTCACGCTAAACTCGTTAACAAACAAGGAGAAGTCATTCGAGAGTTAAATGGTACAGAAGAAGACTTAAAAGAAATAAGAAAAACGGGTATTGAAATTCGTTTAGTTGAAGAGAACTCATATGAGATGGTAGCAACCGATGAACAACTAGAAAAATTAGCAAGAGTCGAAGCGGAAATCGAAGCAGAAATTAAGGCATGGGAAGACGCTTTAAATGAGAGTTTGGATGAACGCGAAGAAAGAGAAGCAAGACAAAAGGAATTAAAAGCAAAGAATAAATGGAGTACAAAGAAGAAAGTGACCGTATTTGGACTGATATTCTTTGTATTTATTGGATTATCTATTATCGAAGGGTATCAGAATAGTAAACTAGTTGAAGAAGGTACATCATTACATGCAGAAATTGTAGGTAGGCATGTAGAGGAGGAATTCATATTTACACACCCAACATTAGTAGTTGAGGTAGACGGTAAAAAGCATAATGTATGGGTAAGTGAAGAGACATATAACGGAGCAGAGTGGTTAGGTAGACTAAAAGTCATCAAAACAAAAGATGGTAAAGTGGAGAAAGACCCTAGATATGAGGATGAAGACTTAATCACGAGTTATTAAGGGACTAGATAAGATTCCTATAGGGATAAAAGGAAATGGTTCACTAGTTGTTTTAAATAATGTAAGTGGAAAGAACGAATTCGAGGATTTCGAACGTGGTTGTTTATAGAGGTTTCGAACAGTTTAAATGAGTTGATTTCTAGTTTGAGATTACAAAAATAGTAAAGTAAAGAATGTTTATATGAATTATAGACCGGCTAGAGGGGCGTGGAAAAGTGGAATATAGTGGAATGGCTTCAGTTTGGTTTGGAATTTCTAGATCACTCCAAAATCTTGAGGAGTATGTCGATATAGATTACACGATAGATGGTGATTCAGTTCATTCAAAGTTTGGGATGAGCTTTGAATTCGGTTATTATGATGAAGATAATATTGAATTTTATTTTTATGAGAATAATAAAAGGGACGTTGAACATATTTTAAGTGATTTTTCTTACAGTGAACGAATTACTCCTAAAATAAAAAAGCTAATAAATGGAGATAGTTTAGCGAAAGATATTAACTTTGCTATTGTTCTTTATGATTTTAAATATAATGAAGCGAAAAGAAAAGATATGTTTGATGGTTTAGAAGTGAAATTTATTGGTTCTATGTCATACAGGTAGTTTGTAGGGAGCTTACTAATTCACTTCATAAATACATGGATAAACCTTATAAAGGAGGGATACAAATGCATGCTTTGCCAAATTGCTTAGAAGAAGTTTTGGAAGAAGACATATATAAACGGGAAGATAAAGATCAGGTGAATAAAGTAATAAATAGGTTAGGTGTAGAAGTGGCTAATACATTTAGAGAGTTTTATTATCGATTTGCAGGACCTTTTTGGGAAGAGTACGTTCCTTATGAATTACTTGATATTATAGATGAAGAGAATAATATAGAATATTACACAATGATTGCGCGAAAGGAACATGGATTTCCTAATAAGTATTTAGTTTTAACGGAAATGACAGCAAATGCTGCATTGGTCCTTGATAGTGTAACTGATAAAGTTTACTCAGTAAATTTTGAAGGTGGAGATGCATTACTTTTAAATGGAGAATTAAAGGAGAGTTGGCCAACGTTTTATATGTTTTTGAAAGAATATTTCAAATGTTAAGTGTTGATGGGAGTTAACAATAAACAGGGACACCTTAGTAATAAGTGCGAGAGGAGTGACGGATAAATGAGAGTGAACGATTCAGTTTTTGGAGAGATTGAATATAATTATGCTTGGGGTAAGCGTATGCCTATAACTTTTATAGGCAATGTCACTGAGATTGATTTGATGATAGATGGTGAAGAAGATGAGATGTTTGATGAAGGGCAGTATGTAGCGTATCAATCATTAATAAAAAATTGGGAAGAGGTACAAATAAGTTTACTACAGTCTATATTAGACTATTACAAACAAAGGCGATGTGAATTGGGATATGATATTGGAGTGCAAGAAAATTATCCATTAGTTGAAACAACTGATCAAATACTAGAGATGATCGGTTTAGAGGGTATTGTTGTTCCGTATGCAGATATTACGGAAGGACGAGAGGTTGGAATTACATTTAATTGTACGTGGGATATAGAAAATGGTGTAGGAGTTCGATTATTAAATGAAAAGGTAATGGAAGTAGGTTATCAGGATATTATTTTTTAATATAAGTTAAAAGTAAATGAGGGGATATATAACCTGAATGAAAAAGGGATCAATCTTTATCAGATTGACACCCTAATACGAATCTTTTTTAACACCTTACATATTTACGCTTAAAACCAAGTCTTCCTCTATCAAGTTCTTTCTGAATACTCTCTGAAGCATGTAGCAAACTGCTTTTTTTATTATCACGTTTCACTTCAACTATACCAACTTCTTTTGCAGTTTCGACTGCTTTTTCATGTAGTGGTACATATGAAATTGCCACGGTGTTTAGGAAATTATTCATAGCGGATTTTGTTCGTTCTGGAGAATGATGAATTGTATCTTTCACCATTTCAAGCATATCGGAAATTTTACTTTCGGAAAATTCATTGTCTTTGCGATTTCCTAAAAGCCAACAGTAGCAACTCCACCCGGCAGACATTTTAAGCTCGTCCCCACTTGCAATCCATTTATCAGCAACGTCTTGTGCAATATTTGATTCTGATAAAGTGACTGCCACCACATAATCAGACAACATATAGAAATACGCTCCGTCTATCCAGCGATCAAAATCAGACTCACTCATAGCTTTCGGATCGGCAATAATGCCTGCAAAGTACATAGCATCGTAATTGCCTGTCGCATAAAGTTCTTCAGCTAACTCTTGGTTTAATTTTATTTTTTTGGCGATTGGTTTCATAGCACCTGTAGCTACGCCAAAAACTGGCTCATGGGCACCGTTAGATATGTATATTTTTTTCGTACGTTCCTTACCTAGATCTTCAAGTTCTTGCATAACTGTTTTAACATCCATAGTTGTGCACTTCCTTCCTTCATGTAAGAGCCTTTTTAAGTCTTTCATATTTCTTATGTTAATACTAATTGTATTCAAGAGGTATGTCTACTTTCTAAAGGCATCGAAACTTGGTTTGATTTTTGGATGAACTACATTACACTTTATAGTAAAGAAAGAGCTAATTAAAAGAATGGTATAATATAGAAAAAATAAGTGGTGAAAATTAAATAGGGGGAATTCAATTGGAAATAAAATTGAATCGATTATATAGAGAGATAGCGGAAACGGTTCATGCCATGATTCCAGAAGAATGGGAGAAATTTTATTTTTATGCACAAATATCAGAAGATGGAGGGGGAACTTACTTTTTCTATAACAACTTCAGAAATAAAGAAAATTATAAGTATAGTGTAGAAATTCCTTTTAAATACGAAGTTGATGAAGAGGAGTTTGAAAGGAAAGAAGATTTTTTATATAAATTGAGTAAGGGATTAAGAAATGTTTTCAAAGATAATCAGCAAGAGCTTTGGTACTCTTTTACAATGTCTCTGGAACATAGTGGGGAATTTAACATGCATTTCGATTATACAAATTGGTTCGATACAGAATATAGTTTTAGTGATCAGATGATTATTTGGAAACATAAATACTTAGGTGAAGTACCAATTGATGAAAATGATAAAGAGCTAATTAATAAGTATGATAATGAATTTCCGAATAATCCTATTTGACTGAAAGGAAAGAAGAAATAGTTTTTATAAAAATCTCGACTTTTAAAGTAATCAGTAAGTTATAAAATTGGTTCTGCAAGATAAAAAATAAAGGAGAACTACAATGGAAGTACACGGAATGGTTTCAATATGGTTCGGTAATATGCAAACGCAAGATCAGTTAGATGCATATATCGATGTTACATATGATGAAGAAGGAGACGCTATACCAGCAAGATTTTTTGTTGATTTTAATATAGATATGATTGATGTAGATGAGGATTTTATTGAAAAGGAAGTGTTAGAAGAAGCGAGCGATGACATTTCTATGTTATTAACGGGATGTTCATATGATGATAAAATACTCTCTCGAATTAAGGAAGTAGTTAAATTAAATAAATCCTATAATTCTATCGTTTTAATTTATAATTTTCAATATAACAATTCAGTAAGTAATTGTGAAGGTTTTAATTTTGTAACTGCTACAAGTTATCTATAGATACAAAAAAATTGCAGTAGAATAAAAAATACATTTGTATAGTTTTTTCAATGAATATTTAGTATGCATGTTATTCTTTAATAAATTTACAAACGGAATTTAAAGGTAAGTATGAGGAGTTGCTTAGAAATGATAAAGAAATTTACTAGAGTAGTACTAACCACGGCGATGCCAATTAGTCTTATCATGGGTTGTGGGAACGCTGAAAAAACTAAAGCACAGGAGACGAAAGCGGTACAATCTGAGAAAAAGGATTATACGGATTACTCATATGGTAGCAAAGGTACAGTAGTAAGCGGAAAAGCGAAAGAACGTCAACAATACGAGATTGGATATATGGATGACAACAAGTTAATTGGGATTGATGAAAATATTGAGGACTGTATTATTTTAGATAATAAAGATGAAGCAAGTCTCGTTTGGAAACAAATAGAGCGTGGGTCTATTATTGAAGTGCAATATGGTAAAAATCGCAACGATATCGTCGGCGTACAATTAGTAGAAGATCGTGAGCCATACGAAATTAGTGATAAGTTTGATCGAAATACGATAAACGAAATTGTTGAAAACGTTAAAGGGAATTTGTAATAGAAGCTAAAATAAAAAATATTTTACTATTAATAAAGTCGATTCCTTATTAAAATAAGAAATCGACTTGTTATAATTACTTATTTTGTAAGTTGTCTTTCCAAAAATTATAGCTATTATCAATAACTTCTTTTAATTTGAAATAGTTTTCCCAAGTATCTTTCACGTGGTAGAGAGTTTCTTCGTCTATAAAAACGTCTGAGTAATCACTTATATATTTCCATTCCTCATCATTATTAAAGTAATACATCGCGAATTGGTTGCCTTCGTCATTTAACATGTCGTCTGCCAAAACGCCATCCCAGTTCATATAAATTTCTGTGCCAGTCATTTGGCTAAGTTTAAACTGTTTAATTTCGTCTTGAGACTCGTCTTCAAATTCTTCACTACATAAATGATGTTCAATTATCCATCCTAAAAACATACCAGTATGTACAAAAGCTTGATCAATTGGTAAGTCCTCAGGAAAATCACCTTCATAATGGTACTTCGCTTTATCGTAAACAAACGTGTGTAACAATCAGTTAATCCCCTTTAACTAATGCATTATCTAATAAACTCGTACTATATTTTTATAATGTTTTTAAGCCATTCTAGCGGTGTGATTTTTAGTATATCCTATTTGCTGAATATCGTATGTATGCTTGCTTCTCTTCATTAGTATAATCCCTTTTTAGAAGTTCAGATAGAAAAAGTACACCGAAACAGGATCCAATTAATAGATACATAGTAGTTATGAAAAATTATAAAAATCCTTCTTGTTGAAGAAAATCAGTAAACGGTATCCTAATCTATTTTTGAGAAGTAGTAGTGTGTATGAGGGTAAGTGCTTTTGACGGCAATTGCAATTGGTTATAAAATAATGTCTGTTAAGGAATTTTATAGAAACTATCATTCGCCTGCTGGGGATAAAATGCAAGTATTTATAAAAGGGTGGAATAAACATAGTTTTATACATACATAGTAGATTTATAGTTTTTCACGAATGAGAAAATAAAGGGAGGTTAGGATGCTTACACGAACTGTGTAGGTATTTCATACAGTAATGAATATTAAAAAACGAGTAATCACACTATCAACAAGTTTAGTAATGTTAGGGAGCGCACCTTTAGCAATATCAGCAGAAGAGATAAACAAATCTCATACTGACCAGCTTAGTATTGCACAAGGGGAACGTGGAACAAGCGGATTAAGTTATTCGAATTTTAATCTAGAAACTCCAGATCACATACAAATTAATGAAGCAGAAGTATCAGAGAATGAAAAAATACTTCTAGAAGAATATAAGCATAAACATGATGAAACAGAAGAGTTACATAAAATGAAAGAAGCGAAAACAGGTCAAGTAGCGGAAGATGAAGCGATTTCAAATATTGAAAAGGCATTTGAACATGTAGACGGTCGAAATGATGGTTCTACTCGCGAAATGAAGCCAGTTGAAAAGCCAAGAGCTGTTCAATATAGTGCAGCGATGACGACAAAGAAATATGGAACACTTGCAGGTGTCCCGTTTGTAGAGTGGATTGTTCCAGCAGGAAACCCTGATATTCGCCCGGCTAATCCGATGAAAGCACGTTATATTACAATTCATGAGACAGCAAATACAGCTCGTGGTGCGAATGCTGAAAATCATGCGAAATATTTGTATAAACAAGCAACGGAAGGTACGTTCCGAACAGCATCATGGCATTTTACAGTGGACGATAAACAAATCTATCAGCACTTACCAACAAATGAAAACGGTTGGCATGCAGGAGATGGTGATGGATCAGGAAACAGAGAGTCTATCGGTATTGAAATTTCAGTTAACCAAGATGGGGATTACAATAAAGCGTTAGAGAATGCAAAGAGACTTGCAGGTTACTTAATGAACAAAGAAGGAATTAGCGCGGACCATATTTATAGGCATCAACAATGGAGCGGAAAAAACTGTCCTGATATTTTAATTTCTCGTGGGAATTGGACTAGCTTCGTACAAGGTATTCAATGGTATGCAAGTGTTAACGCACAAATTGATTCGCCTTTACAAGAAAGAAACGAGCTATTTGATTCAAATGAATATAATCCAGCTGAACCTAATATGGAGCTTGTAGTGAATGGTGACGGTATAAATGTACGTAGCGGTGCAGGACTTGAACATCAAACTGTTCGTAAAGCTTCAAATGGAGACCGTTACAAAGTGTTAGCAGTTAAAAACGGTTGGTATAAAGTAGGTAATAATGAGTGGATTTTCTATAATCCAAGTTGGATTAAGATAAACTATAATGTACCAAATAAAGAAGCACAAAAACCAAAAGATGATATTACAGGTGGATGGTTTGAAGGGCATATTCGCAAGCTGAACAGCCTAGGAATTATGTACGGGGAAGGAAATGGTGTATTTGCGCCTTATCGTAATGTAACGAGAGCTGAGTTTGCGACATTAATTTCAAATGCTCTTAAACTACCAGAAGGAAATAAGACATTTGTAGACATTAACAAAGCGCATCCGTCACTTCATAGTGGGATAAAGCGTAGTGCAAGTGCAGGAATTATTAGCGGTCGTGGTGAAGGTATTTTTGACCCAAATGCACCAATCACTCGTGAAGAAGCATCAGTTATGATTGACAAGGCATTACAGTATAAAGGTGTTACAGGTAATTTAGTCGCATTACCATTTACAGATCAACATTTGATTGCATACAAACAGCCTGTTCAGCGATTATACAGCTTACAGGTAGTAACTGGTGTTGGAGATAACAAGTTTAATCCTAAAGGTACAACAACTCGTGGTGAGGCGGCTGCCTTTTTAGTGAAAATGTTAGACGCTATGCAGAAGTAAATGAATGGTATGTAAAAGTTTGTACTGATGCAAGAAAAAGTAATAAGGATGTTAAAGGAGCTATCCAAAATGAGAATTTGGAGCAGCTCCTTTTTATATTAGCCGCTATTAAGCCCCTTCCAAGCCCCTTATAAGCACCTACCAAGTAATAAATCACTAAGAAAAAACAAAACAAAAACAACTACAAGAACAAAAAAGCGCGAAAAAATAAAACCGTCGTTGTAGTAGTTAAAAAAATTTGGAATTCAAACGCAAAAAACAGGCCCTCATTCCTATATGTATATGGAAGGGTTGAAATCTGTCTTTTTATGAATACAAGGGGAGGGGAACATATGGCGGTGTACCGTAATGTGCAGGTGAACTTTTGGCAAGATGAATTCATACTAGATTTAACGCCAGAGGAGCGTTATTTTTACATATATTTGTTAACTGGTACGAAAACGAAGCAATGTGGAATTTACGTATTACCGAAGCGTGTGGCAGAACTAGAAACAGGCTACAATATGGAGACTGTTGAGAAGTTGTTAAGTAGATTTGTTGCATACGGGAAGATTTTATATGATGCGGAAACGAAAGAGTTATACATACTAAATTGGCTACGCTATAACCCTATTGTAAATACGAATATAGAGAAGTGTGTGTTACGTGAGTTAAAGACTGTAAAAAATAAAGAGTTCATACATATGTTTTTACGTACATGTCTGGAAGAAGAATGGAAGATTCCATTGTTATTGCAGCATTTTGGTATGCCGGCAGAAGAGGATAATAGTAGTTTAGAAGTAGTTGCTGAGGAGAAGGAAGAAGAGATAGAAAAGGATATTTGGCATAGTGAAGTGTATAAGTTTTACGAAC
Organism: Bacillus sp. EB106-04-02-XG92; assembly: GCF_058791995.1. Lineage (NCBI taxonomy): Bacteria > Bacillati > Bacillota > Bacilli > Caryophanales > Bacillaceae > Bacillus > Bacillus sp. EB106-04-02-XG92. Next base: position 52,133 of record NZ_JBYTEA010000014.1, on the reverse strand, counting down.
AACATATAAGTAATCTATCTCCTTATATCGTGAAGGAGTTGAAAGAGTGGATACAAAAAGTTTCAGGAGAAAGAGTATTAGAGGCTCTTAAGATTGCGTTTGAACAGAATAAGCGAACATTTGTTTATGTGAAGGGGATTTTGAGGAATTGGTGTAAGATAGGACGAGTAGATTTTCTTGAAGGAAAGGAAGGCTTACATAAAAGAGAGGTATGTAGTTTGTATGATCCATAGTATGAGAAAGTATGGGTTTTCAACTTTTCTAAAAGGTTCTTCCTTAAATAGAAGCGAATAGTTTGAGAAAGGAGGGGTTATATGGAAGTCGTCATAAAGAAGAAACGAACTAGAGGTAAGAGAATTTTTATTTGGTCTAGTAGTATCGTCCTTTTGTTAGTTATTTGTATAGCGATTTTTTTGAACATATATACGCTTAGGTCTGTACCAAAGATAGATGGAACGATAAAACTAGAGGACCTGCAACGTGCTGTTATGGTGAAGCGGGATAGTAAAGGGGTACCGCATATTAAAGCGGAAAATGCACATGATTTATATTTTTCGCAAGGGTATGTACAAGCGCAAGATCGCTTGTTTCAAATGGACTTAAGTAGAAGGCAAGCTTCTGGGATGTTAAGTGAAGTTGTAGGGGAAGCAGCTGTTGATCGAGATAAGTTGTTTCGAACGCTCGGTTTACGGCGAGCAGCCGAAGCGTCTGTTAGTCAATATGACGGGGAAGCGAAATATGCCCTGCAGTCATTTGCCGATGGGGTGAACGCTTTTATACGCGAGGCAAAAGAGGAAAAGAAATTGCCAGTTGAGTTTACTATATTGGGCTATGAACCTGCTGAATGGTCCATTGTTGATACGTTAACAATTGGAAAGTATATGGCGTTTGATTTAGGCGGACATTGGCACGGACAGGCATTTCGATATTGGGCGCTAAAAAATTTGCCGAAAGAGCAAGCAAATGAGTTATTTCCTACATATCCGAAAGATGCGCCTAGATTGCTAGCTGAACTGGAAAATACAAATGTGGACGTAGCACAAAGTTTTGCAAAAACGATTATTCCGCCAGAGTTTAATGGTAGTAATAACTGGGTTATAAGCGGTGAGAAGAGTGCGTCTGGTAAGCCGATTTTAGCGGATGATCCTCATCTATCTCTTGCGACGCCTTCAATTTGGTATCAGTCGAAACTTGAAATGAAAGATTTGAATGTGAGTGGCGTTATTTTCGCTGGCGTACCAGGCGTTATATTAGGACACAATGACAAAATAGCATGGGGCGTTACGAATACAGGTCCTGATGTGCAAGATTTATATATTGAGAAGCGAAATCCTAATAATGAAAATGAATTTTTGTATAAAGATAAGTGGGAAAAAGCTACAGTTGTTGATGAATCTATTAAAGTAAAAGGCGGGAAAACAATTCCATATAATGTGACGGTTACGAGACATGGTCCAGTTATTTCAGAGTTTGCGGATAAGGGGAAAGAGAAAACGAAAACAGTATTCGCTTTGAAATGGACTGCTTTGGAGCCTTCTGCTGAATTAAAGGCTGTATTAAATATGAATAAAGCGAAAGATTGGAATGAGTTTGAAACGGCACTTCAAGACTTTCATACACCAACTCAAAACTTTGTATTTGCATCAAATGACGGCACAATTGCTTATAAAGCGAATGGAAATATACCAGTGCGTAAAAAAGGTGATGGTAGTCTGCCGGTGCCAGGATGGACTGACGAATATGAATGGGAAGGGTATATCCCGTTTGATCAGCTACCAAAAGTAATCAATCCAAAACAAGGGTTTATTTCAACTGCGAATAATAAAATTGTGGATGATCATTATCCGTACCATATTAGTAATACGTGGGCACAACCATATAGACAAATGCGTATTCAAGAGTTTTTACAAGAGAAGGAAAAGTATACGGTGAAAGATTTAGAAGAGTTACAGATGGACCAAAAAAACTTATATGGGAAAGAGTTTGCTCCTATATTGTTAAAAGAGTTAAATAAAGCATCCTTAAATGAAGTAGAGAAAGAAGGCGTAAAGCAATTAACGAAGTGGAATTTTTACGATAGTAAAGATGAAGCAGCACCATTACTATTCCATTTGTTAATGAAAGAGATTTCGAATACGTTATTTTTAAAAGAAATACCGAAAGATGTGATGGAGTTATTTGAAGGGAAGTCACAAGTTGTTGATGAATTGATTCGAAAAGAAGTAGCGGGAGAAAATAGCGCTTGGTTTACGAAGTACGGAGGCTTCACAAAAGTTGTGCATACATCGTATGAAAATGTAATGAAGAAATTGCAGAAGGAATATGGACCGAATGTTGCGGAGTGGAAGTGGGGCGATTACCATCAACTTGCTTTTACACATCCAATTTCAAAATCATCTAGTATGTTAGCGTTACTTGCATTTAATCGCGAAAAACCAGTTCCAATTGGCGGCAGCCAAGTTACCGTTCAAGCAGCGAGTTACGGAGAAAATGGTATTGTCAATCACGGAGCGTCTTGGCGATTCGTGATTGATACGAAAGATATGTCAAATGGTTATCATATCGTAGGGCCAGGACAATCAGGACATTTTAGAAGTGATTGGTATCATGATCAAATCGATGATTGGGTAAATGGAACGTATCATACGACTACATTGAATACGGATGGGATAGAGGGGAAGGTGTTAAATTTAGAGCCGAAGTGATAGGGTGTTTTTGTTTGTGGAGGGGGCTAGTAATAATCTTTTTGATAATGAAAGCTTATCATTTAGAACATAACCCAGTTCTTAAATAATTTTAACAGCCAGCCTACTATCATTTAATTTAATAGTAGTCTGTTTCCATATTCGAAATCGTTGTCTACATAGAATGTTTTGGAATAAATGAAGCAAAGCCAATGATGTTTAACATTGTGCAAGAATTAGATATCTACGTGATTTTGAAGAAGAAGATTGAGGGAACTAAAAAAACGGTCTAGAATTCTAGACCGTTTTTTTATGATTTACTAATTTTCCAACCATCATCCGTTTTCTCAAGTTCAATTACGATTACTTTTTTAGGATTACCTTTATATGCAGCATCAACAGTTACTGTAGCAATTTCATTTTTCTCTTCGACTTTTCGAATTTTATAGCTTTTAAGATCCTTGCTAACCGATCTCATTAGGTCTGCATTTCCGCCCACAAAAGCAACGATTTTCTTCGCTTCAGGAGTGAATAACTCGCCAAAATCTTTAACATTTCCTTCTTTTGCATCTTCGAAATACGCTGTAGCAACTTCTTCAGGATTACGATTATTTCCACATGATGCAAGTGCTGTAACTAATAAAGCTATTACAACTATTAACATGATCATTCCAGTTTTGAGGGGAATTAGTTAACAAAGACCAGGTATTATTTGCAACAGAACTGTCCCTCTGTACCACTTGTTTCGTCATTTTTCTAGGCCATCCAACTTGACAAATGTTTTTTTATCAAACTACAATGAAAATCATTATCAATAATATAGGGGGATACTTTTGTCAATAAATGAAAAACAATATATTTATAGGTTAATAACCAGATCTTGTTAAGTCGTATGGACTATTTTTAGTTTAGTGTTGCCCAGAATGTACACAAATTAATCTCGCGAATTACAAGAAAACTATTATTGAAATGAGGCTTGCATTGTGAAGTTGGACGTGAATGAGTTAGCAGAGTATCTTGCCAATAATCCTTTCCGAGTAGAAGGAGTATATCGTTATGCTAAAAATCCAGGTGTGCCTTGTGCTGAGTCTACAGATTCTTTCCCAGGATTTGTATTTCCACTTACAGGGAAGACGCAATTTCAATTTAATGGTACGCCGTATACCCTTTCTCCAGGAAAAGTTATACATGGGGGTGCAAAAATGAAATTAGCCCATAAAATGCTTGGTGAAATAAACTGGGAATATATTCTTGTTTTATATAGGATAAGCAATTCAGAACGAGAAGACTCTGGCTTTACTCATCAGCATTTTGAATTATTAACAGGACAATCTCCTCGTCTTGTCGAATTACTTATGCGTCTCTGGGATCTGTATAATCAGCGTGGAGGCATTTCGATGTTTCAGACCGAAATGCTGTTTCGCGAAGCGTTGAATGAAGCTTTATTAAGTGTTGTTAATAGAGAAAACAACTATGAGTCGCATACTTTATTCGAACGAATATCTAGTTACGTTCGCAAATACTATTATAAAGATATCACAATACATATGCTTACAGAACAAAATAATGTTAATCGAAATCGTCTTTCTTACGTGTTTAGAAAGCATGCAGGTATAGGGCCAGCAGAATATTTATTGAACTATCGTATAAAGATGGCTCAAAAAATGTTATGTACAAGTGATGTGCCTGTACAACAAATTGCGCAGGCTGTTGGAATCCCAGACCCTTTTTATTTTAGTAGAGTTTTCAAGAAGCGAGTTGGCATTTCGCCTACTAAATATCGCGAGAAGTTCATCAATAATCCATACTAATGTCAACAGGGGTCCATTCTTATTTGAAAATCACTGTTCTATACTTATGGAGAGTTAAAGGAAACATTGGATTGAAAGAACTTTCATTGAAATTACTCCTTTGTACTATCTGAATGAAAAGTTCTGGCCTGAGCATTTTCTTTTTAAGCTTAATGACGACTTTTTTACTTAGATTACTGTAATCTAGTGGAAGTTAAAAATGAGGAGGGATTATTATCCATTACCAACCTATTAAACTAAATGACGAATTATCTAAAATTGACGATTATTGGTATCCACGAGTGATTGGTGAAATGAATGATGATCAAATTCAGCTTTTTAAAGCTAATGGGGATTTCATATGGCATGAGCATCCTAATACGGATAAGCTATTTATCGTGCTTGAAGGGGAGATGTTCATCGATTTTCGTGATGGACAGGTGAAAATTTCTAAGGGCGAGATGTTTATTGTCCCGAGAGGCGTTGAGCATAAACCTTTCACTGAAAAGGAATCCCACATCATGTTGGTAGAGCCTAAAAGGGAAATGGATTGATAATCGTAAAAAGATAAAAAAGGAGCGGAAATCCGTTCCTTTTTTATTTATCTTACTATTTTTAGGAGTTTAGTATGAATAAAATGTGAATAAAGGATGAATAGCATTTTTATCAATAAAAATTTATTGGATTTTTTGTGGAATATATATGAAACGTTGTATAAAATAATCAAGAAAGCCAAAAATTATAGGGGGAAAGTTGTGAAGAAAAATAAGAGTTTAATAAGTTTTTTAGGAGTGTTTATCATGCTATTTTCTTTTTGTTTTCAAGGAAATGTACAGGCAGATGTAAATACTGTTCAATCTGGAAAAATAAAATCAGGAAACGTAACGGTATGGGAAGTTGGAAATGTAGCGAAAGTTTTAGCTGATGTAGAGCGTTTAAATTTAAATACAGTAAATGTACCAATTCAAGTAGATATTCCGAACGTGACTTCTACAAACATGGTAATGAATCAAGCGCAAAAGCAACAAGCTATTATTTTAATTCAAGAATTATTAAAGCGTAATATTCAAGTTATAGTGGAACCGTTCCCGTATATTCAGCAGGGGAATGTTGGAGAGACAGAATGGAACCCAAGTAACATTAATGATTTCTTCTGGAATTGGAAAACGGTTATTTTACAAGACATTTTTAATTCGATTACAAGTAAATACAATGTGTACGGGCTCAAGATTGCCTCTAATTTCGTGAATATGGAATATGCAGAAGGATATTGGAGCGATACGATTGATTTCGTCCGTCAGCAATATAAAGGAAATGTTTTGTATCAAATGAATTGGTGGTTAACTGCAAGCTTTGATCCATCTTATGAAGCGAAGTTTATAGAAAAAATAAATCGTCCATATTTAAAAAAGGTGGATATTGTTAGTATTGATAGTTGGTTTGAAGTTTCAGGAAAAAGAAATCCATCATACGAAGAAGTGAAGCAAAGTTTATTTGCCACAACAGTATATAATCGTGGACAAAATGTTGTTCAGCAACTAGAACAATTACATAATGCAACAGGAAAACCAGTTTACTTTGGCGGATTTAACGTTCCGGCGCGTGAACTAGGCTTGCAAAATCCGTGGAATCCAGATGTTTCTAATGTGTTTTCAAAAGACATACAATTAAACGGATGGCGCGCTTACCGTGATGTATTAGAACCGAAACCATATTTTAAAGGTTTTTCAATTTGGTTTATTGGATCTAATGATAGTACGCATGCGTATCAAATACATAGTAAAGAAGCAGAGGCAGTTATTAACGGCTGGTACCGAAAATAAATTTTATGAAATAGGTAAGTTTTGAATTTTACCACATATATTTCTAGTGAAAGGCCTTTCACCATCTTATCACCTAGGGGGCAATCATAATGAAATTTTTGTCTTACCTTACAGTAATTTTGGTGATTCTTGGCGGTTTGAATTGGTTATTTGTAGCGTTAGATTACAATGTAGTTGAGAAATGGTTTGGTTCTATGCCGGCGCTTGTGGACACTATTTATTGGCTCATTGGTCTTTCTGCAATTTATCAAATTTTTGATCGGTTCTTCACGGACAATTAGCAATTATATTTTATTACTAGAGTGTTAAGTACGATTATGTACTTAACACTTTTTTGTGTGGTTATAAAAAGTAGTTTACACTTGCAAGCGATTCCATTGCGTCTTGCGCCGTAATAGTGGAAAACAAATTGACCACGTATTATATTTCGGGTTATAATTCAGAAAGTTTAAAAATTAATAAAAATGAGAAATAGGGAGGTTTTCAGGGTGATGGAGAGAGTGTATAATTTTTCAGCTGGACCATCAATACTCCCTTTGCCAGTTTTAGAGAAAGTGCAAAAGGAGCTTGTAAATTATAACGGGACAGGCATGTCTATTATGGAAATGAGTCATCGATCTTCATATTTTCAAAGTATTATAGATGAAGCGAGTAACCTGCTTCGTGAATTAATGAACATTCCTAATGAATATGATGTATTGTTTTTACAAGGCGGTGCGTCATTACAATTCTCTATGATACCGTTAAATGTAATGAATACGTATAAAAAAGCAGGGTACGTATTGACTGGCTCATGGTCTAAAAAGGCGATGCAAGAAGCTGAAAAAGTAGGGGAAGTACAAGTGATTGCTTCGTCTGAACAAGCGAAGTTTACTACAATTCCTAAATTGGACGGTTTACTGAGCGATGAAAAACTAGATTATGTACATATTACAACGAATAATACAATTGAGGGGACGAAATATGTAGAAGTTCCACATTTAGATAAAGTCCCGCTCGTTGCGGATATGTCCTCAAATATTTTATCAGAACAATATGATGTTACGAAGTTTGGCCTTATATATGCGGGAGCGCAAAAGAATTTAGGGCCAGCGGGCTTAACGATTGCTATTATAAAAAGAGATTTAATTGGAGGAGCAGATCGCTCTTGTCCTACGATGTTAAACTATGAAACTTACAGTAAAAATAACTCCTTATATAATACACCGCCGTCCTTTAGTATTTACGTAACGAAACTTGTACTAGAGTGGCTGAAAGAACAGGGCGGGGTATCTGCGATTGAAGAACAGAATAGAATGAAATCTTCACTTCTTTACAATTTCTTAGATGAATCAACATTGTTTACTTCACCGGTTGATCCTACGTATCGATCACTTATGAACATTCCGTTTACAACACCGTCAGAAGATCTGAACAATGAGTTTTTACAAAAAGCGAAAGAACGCGGTCTTGTTACGCTAAAAGGACATCGCTCAGTCGGTGGTATGCGAGCTAGTATTTACAATGCGATGCCAGTACAAGGCGTACAGCAATTAGTAAATTATATGAAGGAATTTGAGCTTGAGAATAGATAGGGAGATGGGGATATGTTTCGTGTTCAAACGTTAAATCAAATTGCGGAAAAAGGTTTACAAGTTCTTAGCGGAGAGCGTTATGAAGTAGGGGAGAGAATGGATCACCCAGATGGTATTTTACTTCGCAGCTATTCTTTACATCAAGAAGATTTTTCAAAAGACTTAAAGGCGATTGCAAGAGCTGGTGCTGGTGTAAATAATATTCCTGTCGAGCGCTGTACAGAAAAAGGGATTGTCGTATTTAATACACCAGGAGCGAATGCAAATGCAGTGAAGGAACTTATTATCGCCAGCCTTATTATGTCTTCACGTAATATTATTAACGGAGTAAGCTGGACGAAAAATTTAGAGGGTGAAGAAGTACCACAGCTTGTTGAATCAGGGAAAAAACAATTCGTTGGATCAGAGATTGCAGGGAAACGTCTAGGGGTTATCGGACTTGGCGCAATTGGTGCTTTAGTTGCGAACGATGCGTTAGCTTTAGGAATGGACGTCGTCGGATATGATCCTTACATTTCAGTTGAAACTGCATGGCGTCTTTCTACACATGTACAAAGAGCATTTAGCTTAGATGAAATTTTCGCAACGTGTGATTATATTACACTTCATATTCCTCTTACGAATCAAACGAAGGGGATTATTGGTGAACACGCTGTAGAAAAGATGAAAAAAGGTATGCGTTTATTCAATTTCTCTAGAGGAGAACTTGTAGATGAAAAAGTTCTTCAAAAAGCGTTAGAAGAAGAGGTTATTGCGCATTACGTAACTGACTTCCCGAATGAAAACGTGATTAAAATGAAAAACGTAACAGCGACGCCTCACCTCGGTGCATCTACGTCTGAATCGGAAGAAAATTGTGCAGTAATGGCAGCGCGTCAATTACGTGAATATTTAGAGACAGGAAATATCCGTAATTCAGTAAACTATCCAAACGTAGAACTTCCGTATATCGGAAAGAAACGAATTACAATCATGCATCAAAACGTTCCGAACATGGTAGGACAAATTACAGGATGTTTAGCAGAGCATCATATTAATATTGCTGATATGATTAATCGTAGTAAACATTCTTGGGCGTACACAATGATTGATATTGATAACGGAATTGATGATATAATAAAAGAGAATATTGTGGAAAATATAAGCAAAATTACAGGTGTTGTAGCCGTTCGAATGATTGTGTAAAGGAGAGAGGAACTTGGCAAAAATCCGACCGTTTCGGGCCATTCGTCCAGTAGAAGAAAAAGCAGCGGAAGTGGCAGCTTTACCGTATGACGTATTAAATAGTGAAGAAGCAAGAGAGGTTGTAAAAGGGAATCCTTATTCTTTCTTACACGTTGATAAAGCAGAAATTGATTTAGACCCGGCACTTTCACCGTACGATGATCGCGTATATGAAAAAGCGGGTGAAAATTTAAGCCGATTTATACGAGAAGAAGTGTTCATTCAAGACGAAGAGCCAGCGTTATACATTTATGAATTGACGATGCAAGGAAGAGCGCAGTCAGGCCTTGTCGTTTGTACATCTATTGATGAGTATGAAGATGATACAATTAAAAAACATGAAAGAACGCGTCATGAAAAAGAATTAGATCGTATTCGCCACGTAGATGTGTGTGATGCAAATACAGGTCCTATCTTTTTAACGTATCGTACAAAAGAAGAGATAAAGCGTTTCATTGCCAGCTGGAAAGAAGAACATGCGCCAATCTATACATTTACAGCAGAAGACGGCGTTAAGCATGTTGCCTGGAAAATAGCTGATGAAGAAGTAATTACAAGTTTAGTAAACTTATTTGAAGATATTCCTAATCTTTATATTGCAGATGGGCATCACCGCTCCGCATCAGCAGCAAAAGTAGGACTCATGCGAAGAGAACAATATCCGAATTACACAGGAGAAGAAGAGTTTAATTTCTTCCTATCTGTTTTATTCCCTCATGATGAGTTATCTATTTGGGACTATAACCGAGTTGTAAAAGACTTAAACGGCTTATCAGAAGAACAGTTTTTAAAACAAATCACGCAATACTTTTATGTAGAAGAAGCGGCTGTTTCTCCGTATAAACCAAATGAGCCAAAAACATTTGGAATGTATGTAAATGAGAAGTGGTATAAGCTCACAGTGAAAGAGGAAACGTTTGATGCGAATGATCTCGTGAAAGGTTTGGATGTATCTATTCTGCAAGATCATTTATTAAGCCAAGTACTTGAAATACACGATCCGCGATCTGATTCACGCGTTGATTTTGTCGGAGGAATCCGCGGGTTAGAAGAACTAGAACGCCTTGTAAATAGCGGTGAATATAAAGCGGCGTTCTCGTTATATCCGACATCAATGGAATCCTTATTAGCAATCGCAGACGCTGGAGAAGTTATGCCGCCAAAGTCAACGTGGTTTGAACCGAAACTGCGCAGTGGGTTGTTTGTACATTCTTTAAAATAAATATAGACTTCATTAGTTTGAAAAACCGAAATGATTTTAGTTTCGGTTTTTCTTATTTTGGCTCAGTTAACGTTTCATGTTGATTTTCATGTTAAGATTGAAATATGTAACGACAGATCGCTACAAAAAACGGAGGAAATACGATGAAAATGCAACTGCAAGAACGTTTTTATGTTGAGTTGAAAAATGCAATTCGTTGTCATTATAACGAACTTATAACTAGGTGCGGTGTTGACACAATATATGGGTACGCCATATTAACAGACGATTGTGTCAGTAGCATTGGACCAGTGGCTAATAAAGAAAGACTAATCAAAGTTAATAAGTCGGACCCTTTATACAATTATTATAGATACGGAGCTGTTGAGTGGAGCGAATGGGACGATTTTGGAATGTTTGATGAAGTGAACAAATTTATTAACAAATATCATGATATCGTCGAAGAGGACTTTAACATACGAGTAAATACACTGTTGAAAGAAACGTTAAATGTGTTAATGGAACTTGAATCAGAAGGCTTGTTTGGAGACGGAGATGATAATCGATTTATTGTCATTTGTGTAACTGATTCATCGAACGAAATCATGATTGAATCAGCTCGATTGCTTAATACATTAAAGACATACGAAGAATATGCCTCAGAATTTGCATAAGAATGAATATAAGTAAAACTGCGCTCTATAAGAGGCGATTTTCATTTAATCAAAAGTCACAAATTAATAGTAACAATTCGTTGTGACGTAACCGTCGAACAATTTGAGCCTGATGAAAAAAATCGCACAAAGATTATTGCGATGTTTACATGTAGGAATCAACTTGAAAAAGAAGTTATGAAGGGGAGATAAGGCTAGGTAGCATAAAATATATCACTATATGCGGAGTGGTTAATGCAAACATGTGGGTTCATTGGTTTTAAATGATGAATTTGCAGTGGTAGCGGTAGTGGAGGGGAAAGAATATGTTGAGTATAAAGATAAAAAGGTATTTTTGCTTTGTTGTTTTTCAAAAATAACGGATAAAATTTTCGTATTCACGAACTTAGTGCATAATGATTGTTGGATAAATCGGAATACCACGTTCCTTTAGAATTTCAGACATATTATCTTTCTCAAACCACTTTTCTTTAACATATCTCATTTATTATGCTCCTTAGTTGGTTTTTCGGAGTTTATTATAGTTTAAAAAAGCTGCACGAGAACCTATATTTATACTGTTAAAATACACAACAATAAGGATAAAACCTACTTTGTAATTGCAAATGAAACTTATGTATATGTGAAGTAAGGTGAAAGAGGGTCTGCACATAATCAATCACCCTTTTTTATAACGTTTCTTTGCAGAGGTACGTTATAAAAAAGGGTTGTTAATTGAAAGATGAAAAATAACTTCTATTAATCATTCATATTTTATGAAATTACATTGATCTAATTATAAGTCAGTTGAAACTGTACTTATTCCAACCTGGATAGTGCTAATAACAGTATATAATCTGTGGTATTAGTTTATAGGAGTAGAAACTAATTTTCATTTGATGTATTTATTTGATGATTGGTTATAGTACTATACTTCTTATTCATAACTATATAAATCCAACCAATAACTGATAAGATAACTGGATAGAAAATAGCCCAACCACTAAATGAGTATACAATAATACATATAATTAGAGATAGGAAGGCCATCCACCAACCTATATCACGCACTTTTAATAATTTAAGAGCAGCAAGCATTGTAAAAATATATGAAGTAATAAATATTACACTAGGACCTTTAAGAAGCATTTCTAAATTTGGTCGTGCCATACCATAAAAAATTAAAATACAACTAAAAATGCCTCCTAGAACTAGTAATACCCTAGTTGGAGTTTGAAATTGAGAGTGTAACTTAGCAAAGAAGGAAGGGAAATGTCCTTCTCTAGCTTGAGCATAAATCATTCTTGAAAAACCTGCAATGTTAGCATGTACAGCACTAAACGATATGAAAATTGCTAAGATAGTTGTTATATAGGTACCTATCGGTCCTAATCCTTTTGATATTAGAATACTAAGGGAAGCTATCTGATCTTTATCACCATATGAGTGGGTCCCTATTGTTACAAAAGATATTGCAATGTACATAATGGAGATACAAATTGCTCCTAAAAATAAACTAATCGAAATATCTTTAGCGGGCCTTTTAAATTCTTCAGCTAATGGGGTTATCATTTCCCACCCTACAAAGGAGAAAAAGATAATTACAGAAGAAGCGCCAACGGAAGACCACCCGTTTGGTACAAATGGTGTAAAAGAACTTAATTTTACATATGGTATAGAAACGATAACAGCGACAACTATTAAAAGTGAAATAATACAAATTACAAACACACTAACTTTTGATGATAGCTCGATTCCTTTTATATGTAAGAGTAAAGAGGTAATTAAAATTAATGCTGCAATTCCTATAACACTAAGATTGCTTATTGGAAAAACATATCCAATATAATGGGCACCTGTTAAAGCAATAATAGGAACTCCAATAGGAATAGATCCTAACATAATCCAGCCTAGAATGGCACTTGTATTTGCATTAAATGCCATTTGAACATAAGCTGTAATTCCTCCAGCACTAGGAATCATTTTAGCGAGACGCGCTAGAGTCGCTACAATAGGAAAAGCTAATATAGACATGATAACCCAAGATAAAATTGAAGCTGGTCCAGCGCTATTTGCAGTAATTGAAGGTAAAATAAGGATTCCACACCCTAACACAGCTCCTATGGTTAATGCGGTCCCCTGTACCCAAGTAATTGAGCGTTTCAATGATTGTTGTGTCAAGATACTCAGCCTCTCTTTCATTAATTGATATTAATTATATAAAGTTTTAAAAAAGGATAACATGCTATAATTTATGTATTAATTATAATTTTCTTAAAAAATTTAAGAATTATTAAATGTTTTCTTAATTAATCAAGGGGAGGCCCAGCAATGGATGAAACAGATTTAAAGATTCTTTCTCATCTTCAAGAAAATGCACGTTTAAGTATGGTTGAAATAGGAAAACTGGTAGGTTTGAGTTCCCCTTCTGTTACAGAGCGAGTTAGAAGACTAGAAGAACAGGAGGTTATTACAAGTTATCGCACGATTGTTAATCCGAAAGAATTAAAAAAACATATTACTGCGTTTGTTTTGATGGAACCAAAGGATTGCAACAAATATAAAAAATTCGCAATGGAACATTCAGATGTAGTCGAATGTCACCGTATTGCCGGTATGTATAGTTATCTAACAAAGGTAGTGACGGAATCTGTACATACACTCGAAGACTATATTAATTTGTGTTTAGAGTATGGAAAGCCTACAACCTTAATAGTGCTTTCTTCTCCAGTAGAACATAAATCATTTTTTACAGAGAGTGAAAAACTTTAATTACATATGAGAGATTATTCTAAATAAAAAGCGTAAAATTAATGCCTAATGGGAAATAGAGTCCTATTAGGCATTAATTTTCAGAAAATTTTTTAGAAAATTTAGATAAAAAATAATATTTGACATATTCTTACTACTGGTGGAATAATGAACATTGTATTTTAGAAAAATTAAATTCTTAGTTAATTGGAGGTAGGATTATTATGAAATATGCAGTGCTTACAAATGACTTACAGTACGATTTGGTTAATAAAAATGAGGATAGAATTGCAGCTGTGGAGGCGTTTACGCCTAAAATGGTGTCTTTCTTAAATACTATGAGAGAAAATGATGTTTCTATTATTCACCTGCAGTTAATTAACTTAGAAGATGATCCGAAAGCTGAACGATATGGTGATTTTTTACCAGTCACAAAGGGATCTAAAGGTGCAGAAATCTTACCTGAGTTTCTTCATGAAAAAGATATTATTATGGAGAAAAATAAGGATAGTGGTTTTTTTGAGACAAATCTAGATGAAACCTTAAAAAAATTAGGAGTAGATACAATTATTATTACGGGTATGCAAACTCAAATTTGCGTACAAACAACTGCAGCAGATGGATTTTTCCGTGGTTATAATGTAATCGTACCAGAAGACGCGGTTGTTTCAGCGAAGGCTGAAGATAAAGAACGGGCTTTAAAGTGGTTAGGTTCATATTGTGCAAAGATTATGAGTATCGAGGAAATCTGTAATTCGATTTCTAAAAATGAAGATATTTCTTTTGATGGAGTTGCAATACCGTAAGTAAATACGTTGTAATATCACTTGTTCTATGTAGCAAGTGATATTATTTTTCAAAAATAAAAATGAAAAGGAGTTTTAATAAATGAAATTAACTAAAGATTTAGAAAATATAATTTTAGATCATGGAACAGGAGGACTATTGAGTCAGGATTTAATTAGTTCAATTATTACTGCAAAACTAGAAGATGTTCACCTTGGAAAAATGGAGGATAGTGCCATTCTTGAGGTAAGTAGTAGAAGATTGGCGATGACAACAGACTCTTTTGTTATTGATCCTATCTTTTTTGGTGAGGGAAATATAGGTAAAGTAGCAGTTTGTGGAACGGTTAATGATTTAGCGGTTAGTGGTGCAAAACCACTTTATCTATCATTGGCATTAGTACTAGAAGAGGGTTTTCCAATTAAAGATTTGGAAGAAATATTAGATTCTATAAGAGAGACCGCGAAAGAAGCTGGCGTGTATATTGTTGCTGGGGATACAAAAGTTGTTAAAAAAGGTGAAGTAGACAAAATTTTTATTAATACAACTGGAATAGGAGTTTTTGAAGGAGATGTATCACCATTTTCGGTAAATTCTATTCAAGAAGGTGACGATATCATTATAACAGGACAACTAGGAAACCATAGTATACATATCCTTTCTATCAGAGAAGGATTAGGGTTTGAACAGAGAATAAATAGTGATTGTGCACCATTAAATCATATGATATCAGAGTTAAAAAATCATTTTGGTGATTCTATACATTGTATGCGAGATATTACAAGAGGCGGGTTAGGTACAGTTTTAAATGAAGTCTCAGAAACAATTAATACTGGAATAAAAATACAAGAAAGAGATATTCCTATGTTAGCAGAAACTATTATGGCTGCCGACATGTTAGGTGTTAATCCAATGTATCTAGCTAATGAGGGCAATGTTTGTATGTTTGTGTCTCCAGAGGTAAGTGAGGAAGTCGTGAGGGTATTAAAAAATACTAAATATGGTAAAGAAGCTGCGGTAATTGGTAAAGTTACTCAAACAAAAGAAAGACAAGTGCTCATGGAAGCAAAATCAGGTGAATTGAAACTCATTGAGTTATTATATGGGGCAGAATTACCTCGATTATGTTAGGAGACAATTTATGAAAAAAGTAATAAATATGTTTATAAAAAAGTATCAAGTTAAAGGCATTGTGCAAGGTGTTGGTTTTAGACCTTTTGTATATAGAATAGCAAAAAAATATGATCTAAACGGATGGGTGTTAAATGATTCAAATGGAGTGCTGATAGAAGTAGAAGGGGAACAAAATAATATTACACTTTTTATTCATGATATAGAATTTAATTCCCCAGAATTGGCTTATGTGCAAGAGGTTAAATTGATAGAGGAACAAGAATCCAATAATCGTTATAGCTCTTTTGATATTTTGAGTAGCCAAAAACATAGCAGTAGGCAAACTTTAATATCTCCTGATACTTATGTATGTAATGAATGTTTAGAAGAATTATTTGATCCAACGAATAGAAGGTTTCGTTATCCATTTATTAATTGTACAAATTGTGGACCTAGATATTCAATAATAAAAGATATTCCTTATGATAGACCGTATACTACAATGGTAAAATTTCCTATGTGCAAAGAGTGTGATAAAGAATACAAAGACATATTGGATCGGAGATTTCATGCACAACCAAATGCTTGCTGGAAATGTGGACCACAAGTTCAATTGAAAACAGCAGATGGTACAAATGTCCCCACTGATAATCCAATAGAGAAAACTATTGATTTGTTAAAAAAGGGGAAAATCCTAGCTATTAAAGGGTTAGGTGGATATCACTTAGTTGTAGATCCAATGAATCATGAAGCTGTAAAAGAATTAAGAAAAAGAAAAAAACGGGATGAAAAACCTTTTGCTTTAATGTCATCTCAATTAGATGATGTGAAAAATTTTGCTGAAATAACAAAAAATGAAGAAGCTTTATTAGTATCTAAAGAACGGCCAATTGTGCTATTGAACAAAAAGGAAAATGAGTATATTTCTTCAGATGTTGCACCTAATAATAATACCTATGGGGTAATGTTAGCCTATACACCACTTCATCATCTCATTTTAAGAGGGAATTTTCTTGCATTAATAGCTACGAGCGCCAATGTTTCTGATGAACCAATTGTATATAAAGATGGAGATGCAATTGAGCAGCTAAAAGAAATTGCAGATTATTATTTAGTACACAATAGGGAGATATTCACTAGAGTAGATGACTCTATTGTTAGGGGTATTGATTTAGATGATGAAATAACAAAACTACAAATAATTCGTCGCGCTAGAGGGTATGTACCAAACCCAATTGATTTTAAAGAAGGATCAACTAATGTACTAGCTTTAGGAGCAGAATTAAAGAATACGATTTGCTTAACTAAAGGTGAAAAAGCTTTTATTAGTCATCATATTGGCGATTTAAAAAACTATAAAATTTATGAATCATTTAAAAATACTATAGCTCATTTACAAAAAATCTTTGAAATCAGTCCTTCCGTAATAGCAAGTGATCTTCATCCTGATTTTTATAGTACAAAATATGCATTTGATCAAAAAACTTTACCAGTTGTACAGGTTCAGCATCATCATGCCCACATGGCTTCTTGTATGGTGGATAATCAATTAGATGGTCCTGTTTTAGGAGTTATTTTAGATGGAACGGGTTATGGTGATGATGGGAATATTTGGGGCGGAGAGTTTTTAATCGGTGATTTTCTTAATTATCAAAGAGCGGCATATATCGATTACTTTCAGCTACCAGGCGGTGATAAAGCCGTTAAAGAACCGTATAGAATTGCTTTAGGAATATTGACGCAAATATATGGTGAACAAGTCAAAGAATTACCAATAAAGATAATTTCAGAGCGAAATAATTTTGAACTAGATGTACTTATAAAAATGATTCAAAAAGGAATTAATTCTCCTCTTACTTCAAGTATGGGAAGGCTTTTTGATGCTGTTTCAGCACTATTGGGTGTCCGTGAAACAGTCCAATATGAAGGACAGGCTGCTATTGAGTTGGAGCAAGCAATTGATATCAATAATTCTTCCAATCCTTTATTATCTTATGAAATAGTTGCTTCGAATGGAATTAGAAAAATTGATATAAAACCTATGTTTAAAGAGTTGGTATCTTTGATACTTAAAAATAAGTATACCAAGGGTGAATTAAGCTATCGTTTTCATTATACAATGGTTCAGATGATTACAGAAACCTGTAAACAAATTCGTCAAGAAACAGGGATTAATAAACTAGTTCTTAGTGGGGGAGTATTTTTAAATAAGTTTTTACTTGTAGAAACCTATAAGTCACTTAAGGCTTGTAAATTCGAGGTTTACATGCACAAACAAGTACCTACCAATGATGGGGGAATCTCTCTTGGTCAAGCAGCAATAGCAGCTCATCGCTATAAAGATACGCATTCAGTATAAAATTTAGGATAGAAATTATATAACTTTTCATTATTCTTTGTGAGTATAGCAAAAAAGAAAAATTAGGAGGTGCTCTTTTATGGTAGTTAGTTCAAAAATGGATATATTTAATGAACTGGAATCCCAGGTTCGAAGTTATAGTAGAAGCTTTCCAACGATTTTTACTAAGTCTAAAGGGTATAAATTATGGGATGTAGATGGAAAAGAGTATATTGACTTTTTCTCAGGTGCTGGTGCTCTTAATTATGGACATAATGATGAAAAAATGAAACAGGTATTAATAGATTATCTTTTAGAAGATGGTATTATTCATAGTCTTGATATGGGAACAAGTGCTAAAGTGAACTTTTTAAAGCACTTTAACAAAATTATTTTGGAACCACGTGATTTAGACTATAAAATTATGTTTCCTGGTCCAACAGGTACAAATTCTGTTGAAAGTGCACTGAAAATTGCTCGAAAAGTGACCGGGCGTACAAATATCATAAGTTTTTCTAATGCTTTTCATGGAATGAGTTTAGGATCACTTTCAATAACGAGTAATCATTTTAAGAGAAAGGGTGCTGGAGTACCACTAAATAATAGTATTATCATGCCGTATGAAAATTATTTAGATTCTCTTAATTCTTTATCATATTTAGAAAAAGTATTAGGTGATAGCGGAAGTGGAGTGGATTTACCTGCTGCAATTATTCTAGAAACAGTTCAAGGTGAAGGTGGTTTAAATACCGCTAGCTCCCAATGGTTAAAGGGAATTGACAGACTGTGTAAAAAATATAATATATTATTGATTGTTGATGATATTCAAGCAGGGTGCGGACGTACGGGTACATTTTTTAGTTTTGAACCTGCGAACATTAAACCAGACATAATTTGTTTGTCAAAATCTATAAGTGGCATTGGCCTTCCGATGGCTATTACACTAATTAAACCAGAATATGATAAGTGGGAACCAGGAGAACATAATGGAACGTTTCGAGGGAATAATCTAGCATTTTTAGCAGCTACAGAAGCATTGAGTTATTGGCAAGATATAGAGTTTATTAATGCTTTAAAATGGAAAAGTGAAAAAATAACTAGTTTTCTTAATGGGATTTGTTTAAAATATCCCCAACTTCAAGGAGAAGTACGAGGGAGAGGCTTTATGCAAGGAATAGCGTGTAATACTTTTGGAATAGCTAAAAAAATCTGCTCAGTTGCATTTGAAAGTGGTTTAATTATTGAAACGTCTGGGCCTA
The DNA here is from genome assembly GCF_058791995.1 of Bacillus sp. EB106-04-02-XG92. Taxonomy (NCBI): domain Bacteria; kingdom Bacillati; phylum Bacillota; class Bacilli; order Caryophanales; family Bacillaceae; genus Bacillus; species Bacillus sp. EB106-04-02-XG92. The sequence continues at coordinate 32,937 of NZ_JBYTEA010000014.1, read as the reverse complement.
ATGATGAAGTAATTAAGTTGTTACCTTCTTTAACAATTGATATAGAAGGCTTAAGTAATGGATTTGAATTGTTAGAAGAAAGTATTTCTAATATTATAAAAGAGTAACTGGGTAATAAATAAAACTATGGCTAGAAGTTTCATCAAGAATTTAGTCACACAAGAAGATTTGGATATGGTAAAAGAATTAATGGTAGAAAAAGAGGAGAGTGACTGTGCTAGAAAATGAATTAGGTATCAAAAATCAATTGGAATTGAACCGAGTGGAAGAACGTTTATCAAAAATGAAAGCCAAAGATATATATGATTCAGGAGAAATAAACCACATAGAAGTTGGCACATTTAAGGGTCTTTCTCACATTCATAATTATCTATTTGAGGATATTTATTTCTTTGCTGGAAAGGTTCGCAAGGTTAATCTTGCGAAGGGGAACTTTCGATTTGCTCCTGTTATGTATCTAAGTCATTCACTAGAACATATAAACACTATGCCACAAACAACTTTTGATGAAATCGTTGAGAAGTATGTTGAAATGAATATTGCTCACCCTTTTAGAGAAGGAAATGGTAGAGCGACTAGAATATGGTTAGATTTAATTTTTAAGAATGAAATTCAACAGGTGGTTGACTGGACTAGAATTGATAAAGAAGATTATTTACTGGCAATGGAACGCAGCCCAATTAAAGATATTGAAATTAAGCATTTACTCCAAAATGCACTAGTAGATAAAATTAATAGCCGTGAAGTATTCATGAGAGGCATTGATATTAGTTACTATTATGAGGGATATACTGAATATGATATAGAGGATTTATAAATAAAAAAGGGCTGAAATAGCCCTTTTTTATTTGCGTTATGAAGAGGATTTTCATATGAAAATAGTATAAAAAGTCCATATTGTTATATGGGACTTATCTTTCATTTGCGCTAAAACCGACATAATGCTGTACCTTTATAAAAAGAATATATTTAATTTAAACGAGTGAATACTGCTAAAGTATTACTTTATGTTAAGATTCGCAAAAGAAGTCCCTCTTTTCTGATAATAAATATTCATGCTTAATTTATAATTAATATACATTAATTGTTTTATGTTTGATTCGTGTATTCCTTTCCATCTACATGAATCATTTATTGTAACAGCTTTCATGTCCAAAATAAGATGTTCCAACCAAGGACAATATAAGTATTCTTATAATGATTTTCCAATATAATCAATGTGTTAATGAAAGTAACTCTGTGTTATTTTTGCTTTTCTATTAACTAATACAGCTTCAAACAAAGGACATAATTGTTACATACTAAGTGTAATTTATTAACCATTCAAAATTCTGTCTATTCAATCTTTCTAAAAATAAAAAAAGATTGAACTCATAAATATACAAGTTATAATGAGGGCGTCGAGAGATAATTTATAACCTCTAGAGAAAATATCAAACCTCGTTTTGGTTCGAAAATTCTAAAGAACTTGCCAGTAAGTTTCTAAAATTGGACATACTGATATGATTACTATATGAAGGGTTGTGGATCAAAAGGAAAGTTTATTCAACTCAACAAAGAAAGCGCTATCAAACAGATCTTATTTTCAATTGATCAGTCTAATAACTTAGATTCAACAGCAATTAAAAATAATAAACTATGGGGGTGCTTATATGAACATAAATGTAGCATCTATTAAAGAAAAAAAGGTTGTTAAATACAAAAGCTGTTTTGACGTGATTGGTCCGGTAATGATAGGTCCTTCGAGTTCACATACTGCAGGGGCTTTGGCTATTGGAGCAGTTGCAAATAAATTATTTCAAGATCTTCCAAAAAAAGTCGTGGTTAGGTATTATGAATCATTTGCTGAAACCCATAAAGGACATGGAACTGATTTTGCGATTATTGCTGGGATATTAGGATTTGCAGCCGATGACAGCAAAGTGCCAGATGCTATTAAAATAGCAAAATCTAAAGGGATTGATATTACTTTTATTGAAAAATCAGGTGATAGTCCTGCCGGTCATCCAAATACGGCAGATGTATATTTAGAGGATGACAGTCGAAGTATTAGAACGATGGGTATTTCGGTTGGTGGTGGATTAATTGAAATTAAACATGTTGAAATTGACGGATTTAGCTTAGAACTGCAGGGGCCATTGCCAGTTGTTATTGCGATTTCAGAAAGAGCTGACTTTGAATTTATCTTACGCAGGATCTTTAAACAATATGATGTGGAAATTAATAATTTTTATAGTTTGGAAGAAAATAGAAAATTTTTATTTGTATTCGCATTAGATTCAATATTGCCTGTTAATATTCAGGAGGAGTTAAGAAATTTAAGCAATATAGCTAATCTCATTATTCTTTAGTTACATTAAGGAGTGAAAAAATATGTATATGTCCATAAAAGAAATTGTGGATGCAGCTAATAAAAGCCAAAAGCCAATTTATGAATTAGCAATTGAACAGGAAATGGAACAAACTAAATCTACTTATGAAGAAGTTTTGAATAAAATGGAACGAAATTTAGCGACTATGAAAAATGCTATAAATAAAAGTATTGAGGGCGACGGGGTATTTTCTCCGACTGGTTTAACTGGAGGGGATGCTGTTAAAATTAAAAATTATCGAGAAAATAGGAAAACTCTTTCTGGAGATTTGATGGTGTTAGGGATCCAAAGTGCTATTGGTGTTAATGAAGTAAATGCTGCATTAGGAGCTATTTGTGCAACTCCAACAGCAGGTGCGAGTGGAACGATTCCGGGAGTTCTATTTAGTATTAAAGATACGTTAGATTTAAGTCATGAAGATATGATTCATTTTCTATTCACTTCAGCGTTATTTGGAACAATAGTCGCAAACAATGCTTGTATATCAGGAGCGTACGGAGGATGTCAAGCTGAAATAGGAAGTGCCTCAGCGATGGCGGCTGCAGCTGCAGTAGAAGCTGCGGGTGGAACGCCACAGCAATCTTCTGAAGCTTTTTCAATTGCGTTACAAAATTTACTCGGTTTAGTTTGTGATCCAGTCGCTGGTTTGGTAGAAATTCCTTGTGTAAAGAGAAACGCCATTGGGACGGCAAATGCTTTAGCAGCAGGGGACATCGCATTAGCCGGTGTAAACAATATCATCAATGCTGACGAAGTTATTGAAGCGATGTATAGAGTTGGAAGACAGATGCCTCGCGAATTAAGAGAGACAGGTTTAGGTGGAATTGCGGCTACACCTACAGGGATTGCCATTAAAAATAAAATATTTGGGGAGAAACAATCAAATCAATGAACAGTTAACGTCTATATTGTGAAATAGTTAACAATCTATTCTCTATTGTTCGCTTAAGGATTTCTAGATATTGGGGAATTATCAATAATATATCCTACTATATAATTGAAACATTTTGTAAGTGGTAACAAACTCGTCAGGTTGATGCCTCGTAAATTTTTTAATGTTGATCAACTTAAAAGAAGGATATACGATGTGGCGCACTTTATAAACAATTCATTTTTAAAGAACGGTCTATATTTCGATGCCTTAAATAGAGAAGTAAGAATAGGACACTAGGAGGAATTATTATATGAATGGGAATACTGCAAAAAACATAGAATTTCAAGCTGATAATACTACAGGAAAAAATAAGAAATATCTAGACCCTAAAAAGTGGCATAAACAGGATACTACCTGGGCATTGAGTCTATTTGGAACAGCAATTGGAGCAGGAGTACTCTTCTTACCGATTAATGCAGGTTCAGGTGGTTTATTATCGTTGCTGATAATTACTATACTTGCATATCCTGTTATGTATTACTCACATAGGGCGCTTGCTAAAATGATATACGCTTCGAATTCTGCCGACGAGGGGATTACAGGAACAATAAGAGAGTATTTCGGTAATAAAGCAAGTATCATTTTTAACATCGTATATTTCGTCTCAATTTATACGATCGTGCTGATGTATTCGGTTGCACTTACAAATACTGCAAGTAGTTTTATTGTGCATCAATTGCACATGCCGGAGCCTCCAAGGGCTATTTTATCACTTGTATTAGTACTCGGTCTTATCACTATACTAAATTTTGGTCAAGATATTACTGTAAAGATAATGAGCATGCTAGTATATCCTTTCATTGCTTCTCTACTTTTTATTGCAATATCATTAATTCCACAATGGAATACTTCAATGCTAAGTTTTTCAAGTGTTTCTACTGCTTCAACTGGAACAGGATATTTCGGAATGATTTGGATGATTCTACCAATCATCGTATTCTCGTTTAATCATTCTCCTATGATTTCGTCATTTGTTATGAAACAGAGAGCTACGTATGGAATAGACGCTACTGATGCTAAGTGTGCTCAAATACAAAAAGTTTGTTATATCATGACATTCGCTGTTGTTATGTTCTTTGTGTGGAGCAGTACTTTAAGTTTGACTCCAGATGATCTTAAGGTGGCGAAAGAACAGAATTTGTCAATTCTATCATATCTTGCTAATGAGCTTAATTCGCCTGTAATCACGATTGCAGCTCCTATCATTGCGTTTGTGGCTATTACAAAGTCTTTCCTTGGCCATTATATAGGAGCGTATGAGGTAATGCGTGACATGATTATCAAGTCCGGTAAAAAACGTGGGAAAGATATAGGAGAAAAAACAGTTAAGACAATGATTCTTACTTTTGTTGTACTAACATGCTGGTATGTTGCTTATACAAATCCAAGTATTCTTGGAATCATTGATGCCCTTAGCGGTCCGTTAGTCGCTGCTATCTTATGTCTACTACCGATGTATGCGATTCGTAAAGTACCAGTACTAGCAAAATACAGAGGGAAAATGAGCAATGTATTTGTAATTATTATAGGGATACTTACTGTTCTAGCAAGTATTAAGTCATTATTCTAATTCACTATTGTTAGTTCTAATGCAAAAATAGTAGGATATGAAAAGAGAATAAAAGACTTTTAGCGGAACTGAAGTATATATTGTTTACCCAGAGAGATTATGGTTTTGGACAAACTTTTCACCTTGGATAGTTTGTCCTTTTTTGATTATATGCATAACTTCTATGCCTAAGATATCAATGATTGTTTTCTTCTTATGCCTATGGGATTTTCGTCCGTTTTTCTGTAAGAGATTAAACAGACGAAACAATATCTTTGTTAATTCTTAGGTGTCTTCTGTAAAGATTGATAAAGAAGTGAAAAATAATCTTTTATGATATAAATCGCTTTATATTCGCTTAGTTCTCGTTCCTTCTTGCTGAGAGTAGTTGGCGCATTTGAAACATGGTGGGAGAACAAAGAAAGGTGCTAATTAATCGTCCATACAAATGACATTCAAGTCGTCCTTAATTAATGTACACCCAAAATGTTAGACAAGAACAACAATTGGGGTGTACTTTTTTATGGTTAAATTTTCGCGAGAGGAAAAAGTAATGGTAGTAAGAAGGTGTTTAGATGGAAATGATGGAGCGAAGAGACGTGCAAAATCTATAAAGGTTCATCCAAGTGTAATTCAGCAGTGAGGTAGTTCAAAACAGTTTATTTCGCAAAATACATATGAATTGGTGCTGTTATTCATTTGAATCATGATCTAAATGCTAGCCCAAAAAAGTTCGCAATCTATTATTAGTAATTCATAAAGATAAGATAATGAAAAAATATTTTTTCATTTTAATATTTAAAACTTATGTATACGTGTTACAATGAAGTCCTCCAATTTATTTTATTCTTCTATTTAGAATTTATGGTTTAGTTTCCAATAATACAAAAGTGGCTGTAGTAAATAGATAAATGAATGAAGTGAAGCGGTTAGAGTGGTTAAAAGGCTGTTAAGCATAATTATCCAAAAAATAAATTCACTTAGTTAAGTTTTAGGGGTTTATTATGGTAAGGATTTCATCAAATTTGAATAGTTCTAGATTAAACTTTTGATCCAATTAAAGTCAAAAATAATCTTTTAAATGAAGTCTATGTTTCATCCAGTTAATTTAGAATAATTCGTAGCCTTAACATTGCTTAATATAGCAAAATAACATATTCGAAAGGTGGATAGATAAAACTCCGCTTGTAAAAACCAAATTGTTATATAAGAAGATATATGTAAAAGGATATAACGGTAATTTCATTTCGAATGATACCATAAATGAATGTAGAAAAAATAAAGGAGCAAACAATTAAATAAACTATATCAGTTGTAAGAATGAAAGGGAGAAGTAGAGAGTGTTTAAAATAAAAGAAAGATTGGAACAAATGAAGCTTAAAACGAAGTTGTCTATGGCATTTATTGCAATATTAATTATACCTAGTCTTATCGTGGGAATAGCATCTTATGATGAGGCGAAAACAGATCTTAATGATACAATTCTACAATCTGCGAAAGATAATGTGAGTATTTTAAATAAGATAGTTGATGATGAATTAGAAAATAAACATGTAGATGTAACTCATTTTGCAAAGATACTTACACAAGGTGATTATAACGCTAACCAATTGCAAAATGTGCAAGGTAAATTTGATCAATATATACAGTTACATCCAGAGATAGAAACAATTTATACTACATCTAGTAATAATCAATTTATTCATGCGCCCGTTGGAAAAATACCTGAAGGATTTAACCCATTAGAAAGTAGTTGGTATAAGGATGCAGTAAAAGCTAATGGAGAGATTATTGTTTCGTCTCCCTATAAATCAAAGGCTACAGGCAATATGGTAATAGCAATTGCAAAGCAAAATGCTGATAAAAGTGGTGTCATTGGTGTGGACTTGAATATTAATGATATCGTAAAAACTTCTAAAATGATAAAAATAGGAAAACAAGGATTTGTATCTATAGTAAGTCAAGATAAGACTATAGTTGTTCATCCTACACTTAAGCCAGGTGAGAAATTAGAGAAATCATTAGCAGATGAACTATACAAGAAAGAAGATGGAGTAATTACTTATAGCCTTAATGGTGAGGATCGAAACATAAGCTTTAAAACAAACAAAAAAACAGGTTGGAAAATAGCTGGTGTAATGCCTATTAAAGAAATTGAAGAAGCTACCAATCCTATTTTTTATAAAACACTCACTATAATAGGGGCTTCATTGTTGTTAGGTGGAATTGTAATTTTCTTCATTCTTAAATCTATTATTAATCCATTAAGACAATTAGTTATTTCAGCTCAAAGAATTAGTCATGGAGATTTAACTGAGAAAATAAATATTCGTTCAAAGGATGAACTTGGTCAATTAGGTGGTAGTTTCAATACAATGGCAGAGTCGTTACGTAATATAATTTCTCAAATTAACACATCTGCAGGACATGTGGCTGCTTCATCTGAGGAACTAACCGCTAGCGTAGAGCAAGCCAGTGTTGCGACAGAACAAATTACAAAAGAAATGGAAGAAATATCGAATAGTGCAGAAGTTCAAAATAATGAAGTGGCGTCTGGAGCGAATTTAATTGGTGAGGTAACACGAAACATTCAATGCGTAGCTGATAATGCTTCTGAAGTATCGGCTTCATCCGTATACACAAAACAAAAAGCCAATGAGGGTGAACAATTAGTAGAACAAACTGTAACGCAAATGCAGTCAATCCATTATTCTGTTTCTCAATCTGATAATGTAATTAAATTATTAGATAAGAAATCGCAGCAAATCGGAAGTATATTAGAAGTAATTCAAAATATTGCAGCACAAACAAATTTATTAGCATTGAATGCAGCGATTGAAGCGGCAAGGGCAGGAGAACAGGGGCGTGGCTTTGCAATTGTTGCCGATGAAGTCAGGAAGTTAGCGGAGCAATCATCCGAATCTTCAATGGAAATTGGAAGTTTAATTAATGAAATACAAGCAGATGTACATGAGACTGTAAAAGCTATGAATGAAGTAGTAGTTGAAGTGCAGTCAGGGATTCAGGTTGCGAATGATACAAAACAAAGTTTTTATGAAATTTCAAAATCTGCAAATGATATCGTGTCAAAAGTATATGGTATGGTGGAATTATCAAATAAAATGACAAGTGATGTAATGGAAGTTGATACATCAATTAATCAAATATCTATGGCTGTGAAAGAGAATTCTTCAAGTATGCAAACGATAGCCGGTTCATCTGAAGAACAACATGCTTCTATGGAAGAGATAAATTCTTCAGCAATACAATTAGCACAGATGGCCGAAGAACTTCAAGAATTAATTGGTGGATTTAAGATATAAGTTCAGAATCTAGGATAGAATCCTAGATAGTGTGTTTAAGGATAGAAGTTAAAAATCTTATAACGATAAAAGGAGCAAATTAATTTGCTCCTTTTTTACTTGAATTCGACATGAAATTTAGTATCAATGATTCCAAAAGCAACTTTACATGGGAACGGATTTCTCCCTGTTGAAGCAGCACACATACATGAAAGTACCCAATATTCCAATTCTAAAGGTAAGCGGAATGCTTGGATACTACCATCATTGTTTTTTACTGTTACAATCGGTGTATTTACCCTAGTTGTAGCGAAACCATCTGTCGTTATCATCGCTACTGCATCATTATTATGAAAACCAGCGCTTAAAATCTCGTAAGTTATTCCATCTTTCTCATTGATAATCATAGGTATATTTAAATAGGGATAGTTATTTATATCATTATGAATAATGGTTCTCGCTGTATTCTTTCTTATCTGATTCCCTTGCATTTTATATGCTCCTTTATAATACTCCAAAGATAATCACCTAAATCTATTTTACGTCTATTATATTCGGAAATTGTATTGTCATCTTATTATAGAAAGCATCAGTACATATGATAGAGCTATGTAATGGATTTATATCGATAACGGTCATATAGTTGGTGAGTAAATAACCATCTTCATAATATGTAATTAATATCTCTTCTTCAGATAGCAACGAACATAGTAACATGTTCTCAATCAGTTCTTTCTTTTCAGAGGTTAAAATGGGACGCGCTACTTTATTTTTCTCTTTGATCATTTCATGTATTCCGACGAATTGTTCTGGCATTGCTGCAAACGGCGTCCATTTTATCATTCCTCTGCCTTTTGGCATATTAGCGTTGTTCATGCTTTGTGTCCCCCTAACAGTGTGTTTCTGTATCTTGCTGTTGCATTATTTGTATAGGAAATTCCTCTTAATATGCTATTTTTTCCAAACTTTGTGCGTATTTCATCCATTACTTTCGTTAGCTTTATTTCTTTTTCTCGTTGTATGATGTTATCAAAAAGGGAAATTTGTTCTTCTCCTTCACCAATTAGTTTTGTTAGAGAAATAGTAATACTTCTAATTGGTTCTCCAGTATATTGTTGATGTAGAAAATATAGACAAACTTGATAAATGTCCATGGTTAAGTTAGTGGGACGGCTTAAGGTATGTGTTTTGCTAAAGCCACCCGAATAACTTTTACTATATCCAATTGAAAATTGAACAGTTTGAGCAAGTTTGTTTTGTTGTCTTAACCGATAGCAAACTTCTTCGGTATGTTCCAGTAGGATAATCGGAAATTCTTCTATTGTATAATCACGCATTAAAATTTGGCTTTTTCCTATAGAAGTTGTAACCGGAACATATTTCTCTGAAATTCGACTAAAATCAATCCCATTACTATGTAAGTGTAATTCTTCGCCAATCACGCCGAAGCTTTGTTTTAAATATTTAAGAGGATAATTAGCTAAATCTCCAATTGAATGTATCCCTTTTTGATTTAATTTTGTTTCTGTTTTATGCGAAATCCCCCAAAACTTACTAAGTGGTCGTATGCTCCATAATTTTGTAGGTATATCTTCGTATTTCCAATAAGCGATTCCGTCTTTCTTTTTCTTTGCTTCAATATCTAAGGCCACCTTACTCATCAATAGGTTAGGTGCAATCCCGATTGTGCATTCAATTCGTGTATGTTCATATATTTCACGTTTAAACTGTAATGCAAATTCATTTGGATTCCGGGCAAATAGATGAATGCTATCGGTAATATCCATAAAAAATTCATCGATGCTGTATTGATGAAAGTCTTCAATAGGAACATATTGTAGAGCTAACTTCGTTATGTAATTGGAGCACTTAATATAGGTTCCCATAATTGGATTCACAATAAGAATATCTTTTTGTCGAGGAATCTCATATAGCCTTGCCAACTTCTTTACTCCCATTGCTTTTAAAGGTGGAGTTGCGGCTAAAACAATGGACCCATTTCGATTCACATCACCAACTACAGCTAATTTTGTATGAAGTGGGTCTAATCCCATTTTGATGCAACTAACAGAAGCATAAAAGCTACGAAGATCAACACATAAAATGATTCTATCCGGTAAAATTGAATAGTCATACACTATAACTCCTCCTAATAATAACAAGAACATTTGTTCTTATTTCTGTTCTTATTATACACGAACTTATGTTCTTTCATGAAGTGGTTTTTGAAAAAAATATTTAATTATATGTAGTAGAAATATGTTGAACGACAGAGAGAAGTAACAGCTTAATGTTATTGAAATTTGTAGGATATAAACTGTATTATTTATTTTGGGTAGTGCAGGAAGAAAATGCTGGGAGGATGTAAGGTATATTATTTTTTCAAAAAGTTACAGTAATTTATCGTAAAAGAGGTTGCGATTACGAGTTTATGTGAAAATATAATTTCAAATAGATTTTAGGAGGACGTTTCATAAATGGAGCAGGTTATACAAGAGTTTTTTTCTCCAAGTAAAAACTATAAGGTTCAAATCATTAAAAGAAAAGATGGGCTATACACAACAGAAGCTTATAGATGGATGGAGGATTGTGGATATGAATTTTGGAGTTATATATCACAAGGATTGACTTTGATAGATAGTGAGGAACATGCGCGAAAGATTGCTATGGAGCAACTAAAGGAATGTTCAAGAGATGAGTTTTAAAATACCCTATTTTATCTGTAAAATTATGAAGGAGTATGTATGATGTTTTATGAAAATAAAGAAGTGAATTTTATTTAATCTCATTTATTTTATAGGAATTATAAGTTATACTAAAAGTAGGTGCAAAAATGCACTATTTGAAAAAGAGTGCAAGGCAAAAAAGAATCCGTAAAGGATTCTTTTTTTGTTTTTAGAAAATGATAAATTTGAGAAAAAAGAAACAGAATAATAAGGTATTTGTTGATAAAGACCCTCTTTTATTACAAAATTTTACATATTTAGTATAGTGTATATGAGTGCTATATATATTAAGGGAGGAATGGGAATGAAGAGGTTCATAACTCATGCAAATGGTAATAAAATCTTTAAAAAGTTAGTTTTAATGGTTTTGCCAATGGTTCTAATGATAATGATGATAACCCCATCGAATGGTGCATTGGCAGCCGACCAATCAAATACCGATTCACTAAAAGGTGTGAGTCTATTTAATGGAAGTTGGACTGTTGCTATACAAGCTGCAAATTTACAATATGTTTCTGCTGAGCCATCGGGAAATGTGGTAGCAAATCGTAGTGCAGTTAATGAATGGGAGAAATTCGAATTAATTCCGACTGGAGAATTATATACGTTTGCTTTAAAAACGAAAAGTAATGGAAAGTATGTTTCGTTTGAGCCAAATGGTAGAGTAGTAGCAGATCGTACATCAATTGGGGCATGGGAAAAATTTATCTTGTATAATGGTGGAGATAATAGGATATATGTATTACAAGCGTTAAGTAATGGTAGATTTATATCGGCAAATGGTGGTAGAGAATTAACAGCTAATAGTTATGTAGCTGGAAGCTGGGAAAGATTTGTTATTGTGTATTTCTAAATTTTGAAGTGTTTTATATATAAATAATAATGACTGGTTTAGTTTAAATGCATGCTAAATAAAGAGTTAAGTACTTAATACAAGTGTATATTAAGGTGTAAAAAGGATTGCAAGTAATTGTCAGTCCTTTTTGTATGTTAAATAAGTAATTACTGAGGATGTAATGAGAAGAAAAAGAACCCTATCGGGTTCTTTTTCAAGGCATATTAACAGTAAGGAGAATCATGAAATGCTACTTCAAATCTTTATTAGGGGAAAGATTTTGAAAAAGCTTAACATACATCTATTTTTACATAAATGTAAGATATAGTAAATTGATAATCTTTATACTTACTATTACTAATATTCAATTAAGATAGTTAACACTATGTGTATACTGTTAACTGATGTTTAGTGTAGTATATATTTAGAAATTCTAACTAACATTTAAACACTTTTTATTGAAATTTGGTGCGTAATGATTCTTATAAGCCAAATAAAATAAACAAAGACCCTGTAAAAATACAGGGTCGGATATAGGGTTAAGGGAACGCATAGTTTCTTAAAAACATAATAGCATATATTTTTTGTATAGTTATATGAGGATTTTGACAAAATTAAGAACAAGACAGAAAATTTTTAAGAAATTATATTGGTGGAGATATGATTTGGAAGTGAATTGTTTATCTGTTGATATAGATGAAAACTTTGGAGCACCGTGATCAAATTTTCTTTAAATAAGGAGTTTAGGTTATTGAGGTAATTGGATCTTTTTGAAAAAGAAAAATGTTTTTCAATTAAAAGAAGAAAAGACACCTTTTGAGTGTCTTTTCTTTTGGGGTACAGCTCACATATTGCTGAATTTGATACGAAACCATAATTCAACTATGAAATAAACAACTTAAGAAAGTTTAACATAATATGGGCTGAAAAGAATATGTAATAGTGCATTTTTAGTTTTCAATTGCTGTATTGGATTTAAAAAAGCAGTATAAATAAAAAGGGCATGCAGTCGTATCTGCCGCCCCTTTTTAGGAGGAATTCAAGACACCAATAGAACACGTATTGGTAAAAAGGCTCAAAAATAGTATATGTAAAAAGAAAAAGTCCTATACCAAAAGTGGACTGAGCTATATCTTTATTACTTGTTTAAAAATTAAATTCCATTCCTTTCAAAATCAGTACGGTAAACATATGGTTTGGAATGAATTTAGAAAAAGTATACATGAAAATGGCAGACAACAATTTTGTCGTCTGCCAGTGCCAATGGACTGAATGAGTTAGTCAATTACTATAAATTTACTACCCCATTACCAGAAGAGTGAAGCCGCTAGTTCAAACGGCTTAAACCTAGTTTGCCTAATAAAGAGAAAATTATGAGAGGAAATTTTGTTTGCACTATATGAAAAGATAATTAGATATTCATCAGACAAGGATAATACAGCATACCTTGAATAGGGTGTAGGAACGAATTAAGGAAAAGAATGTGATTAAGGAAGGGACTGAATCGGGAGTGGGAATTTCGGACAGGATTTGGGGAGCCGTGGTTGCCTTGGGCATTGCGACTAATATCGTTGCTTGTATAATGGCAGTATACATTCAAAAATATGAGCTAATGATAAACTACCTTACAAATATTTTATTTTTAATAATAATAGCGATAACGTATATTAAGATGAAAATTAACAAGTGGGTGGCGTTAGGATTTACGTTAGTTGTAATGGAAAAAGGTATTAAGGCAGGTTATGATTTCTACACACATGATTACTATGGTGTCAGTTGGAGTTTAGCTATCATTGTCTATTGCATATACGAGATGAAAAATTATTATGCTGAAACAAATAAATAGCCACAAAAAATAAGAGTTAGTAGGCGGAATTCTTGTTAATGTATACAATTTTTTTAAACAATGATATTACGGTCCTGTTTTTTACTTCAATAGCAAAAAAAAGACGCCATAAGGCGCCCCCAAATTGGGTAAATGAGGTTTTAGTTTTCCAATCTAAAGAAATTATGTATCAGCTCACAATGAGAGTATATCATAATATACAATCTAAAAAATATGTATTATTACATATATGAGTTTAACAAAAGTAAGATGGGAGTAAATTAAAATAATATAAAAAAGACACTACAAGAGTGTCTTTTTTGAGAAAATACTCTATAATTAACTTTGGGGAAGGTAATGTTAGAGTATATATTTAGCATTATCTTTATATTTGATAAGCCATGAAATCAAAAGATTTTGTGGTTTATTTTTTGAACAATAGATATTATATTATTGGCAGTGAGCTATTGATCATTATAAGCATTAGGAGAGAAGGGATTAAAAGTCTAACATCGAATAACGGTTCCGGAATATAGCGTTGCGAAATGATCTCCCATATCCCAAACGGTACTTGCTTGTATATAGCCCTTAAAGCCTTCTGAAGAATAATAAATCTCTTTTGGTATACTTTCTTTAGTTTGGAAATGTGCTTTAGAGTATTTTACATAATGGTTTTTAATAACTCTTGATTCTGGAACAATATTGTTTTTTTGTTCCAATGTTTGCCTAGCACTAGAAGGTGGTATAAATCTTAAAGTGTCTTGGTAATTATGATCTAAGGTGTCAGCCTGTACACTGTGTGACGACACAAAGACGCTTAAACTACTTCCCACAATTAATGTTGTAAATGCTAACTTTGAGACTTTCGTTAATCTAATCATTTTATAATCTCCTTTTCATTATTTTGTAAGGTACCTCCTTACACCTCACAGTCTATATCCACTACATAAGGGTGTACATACATATTGATAGACAAAATTCTACAAAATACTTCGTGTTTTTTTGTTTGTGTATAATAATTCAATACTTGATAATTTATAAGAAGTAAAAATGTAGGCCTTATATAAATGAAAATGAATAATTTATGCAGAGCTTGTATATAAAATTATTGTTCAAATATTCTAAAATGAGTTGATAAAAATGGTGTGGTATTATTAGACAATAATTGATTCGATAGGTTGGATTTGAAAAGTGAATTCTCTTTTTGAGCTTTTATTACTTAAAATAACTAAAGAATAAGTACAAGTACATAATTTAAATAAAAAAAGTGAGAAAAATGATAAACATTCTTCTCACTTTCATCAATTAGGGTGGCATATACATAAATATGCGTTTAAGAGGATTTTTGGATGAAAAATCCACATGAATAGTATAACAAAATATTTAAGACTATTCGCATGTAATATTGCATATGAAGAGTCGATAGTTATAATAGTTAGCGTATTTCTATTATTATTTAACAGATTTTCCTAACAGATTCGCCTTCCTTAAGCGTGTACAGAGTGATAAGTGAGAGATAAATTTTGATATGTAAAGCCCCTCCGAATGGAGGGGCTTTACATACACTTACATTAAGTTTATTGTGGTGCACCACCATGATCGCCAACACTATATGTAGGAGCAGGGTAATGTCCATGAGTAGCAAACTGATTCGCTTTAGAAAATTGAGAAATTCCCACCGTTAGAACCCCAATAAAAGCAATACCCGATAATAATAGGCTGATTTTTTTCATTATTTTAACACTCCTTTTTCGATTGATTTTCGTCTTGCTTGGTAACAAATATGGAAATAATCACTTACCTTTTGGTGGTTCTCTAATTGTCTGCATTTTGCGGCAAATATTTCGGCGTATTCGACAACATATTCCCATAATTCTTCTTGCTCAAAGTATAAGATTCCTTCTTGAATGATTTTTTCTAATTCTTCCAGTGGAATATTTTCATTTAATCTTTTTAAAATAGAGAAGTGGTGTGTGTATTCTTCGTTATGAATTCCTCTGCAGATCTGTAATCCCTTATCAATGAGTTTGCTAGCTGCTAATTGTCCTCCTAATTTATAATGTTCCTTAGCCTGTAGGAAGATAGCTTTGAAGTGTGTAGGGATTTTTTCTGTTACTTCTGAAAGGTGACGAATAGCTAACGTAGACATACTTTGATCAGAATACAGCCACCCCATAGTACTTTTTACGTATAACAAGGAATCTTCTTCCCTATTCTTCTGCAGTAATTCAATCGCACAATGCAGATATTCTTCAGCTTGTTCGTACTGCTTTAAATAGATACAGCAACCCCCTAACAAACTATTACAAAAGGCTGTTTTTACTTCATAACCTTCATACTTCGAAAAGATTGCTCTCGATTTATTTGCGTATTCGATAGCAGCGAGCATGTTATAGGTATGATGATAAAAAGTAGCAATTCTATAGTAAAATTCAGCATGTTCAATTTCATCTGGAATGTTTACTAGTATCTTTTCTGCCAGTTTATAATGTTCCTCTGCCTCAGTAAAACTTGATATAAAAGTGGAATGAATGGATTTGAAAAAGTGATAATAGAAGCGTAGAAAATGGTCTGTAGGCATATCGTAATCACTAATAGCATCAAAACTATTTTGTTGAATACCGAGACTATCTGTTAAGACTGTGTAACGAAATTCAAGTAATGAGTAATATAGTAACAAATTTTGATCCTGACGTTCTTGATTTGACTCAATGCTTAACTTATTAATTTTTTCATCAATTTTCTTTTTTAGATTAGTAGCTTTTACAACTTGTTGAGATAGCATAGATCGATACCAGTCGTTCAATAGAGAGGTTAATTGCTCATTGCCCTTTACTGAAACACTCACTATATATTCCCCCATCCTATAGAATTATCATAGTCCTATTAAATTGTAACTATCATAGCAAAATAGAAGGAAAAATGGAGGTATTTTACAATGTTTTTCAATAAAATTCATAAAAAATAATCAATTTGTGTCGAATGTACCTAGAATTTAATGCCTAAAATGATAAAAAGAGGACACATTATTATTTACGTCCTCTTTTTATTTATATTTATTATATAAGTTTAAGCAGAAACTTTTATTTTAATTATGTAGATTCACGAATAATTAAGTTAGTAGGATATTCAATAATTTTTCGTTTAATAGATTCATCTGTATTTATATATAGTAGTATCTCGTTAACGGTACGTTTACTCAGTTCAACAATTGGAATATCAATAGTACTAATTGTTGGGGTTGTAACTGTACAAATTAATTGATTATCATAACCACAAACAGCTAAGTCAGTTGGAATAGAATACCCTTTAATAGTAGCTCCTTTAATGACTCCAGCAGCAACTTGATCATTTCCAGTAAATAATGCAGTAGGTTTATCTTTTAATTTATCTAGCTTCTCAAAAATTTTAAATCCATCATTAATAGTAATTGCATCTCCAAATAGCCAATTTTTATTGAATGGTAATTGTTTTTCTTTTAAGGCATGCAGATAACCTTGTTGGCGTTTTAATTGTGCTTGACTATTAAGAGAGTCAAAACAAAAGCCAATTTTTTTATGACCTTTGCTTATTAAATGTTTAACAGCTTTGTATCCAGCTTCAAATTCATCGTAACAAATTATCGGAATAGGTGCATTTTCCTCATACTCATTACAAAGTATTATGGGCCCATATGCTAAATAATGTTCTATATTTTCCCAACTATTTTCTAGGGATGCGAGAATTACACCATCTACAGCTTTATTCTTTAGTAATGAAAGTAATTCCAGTTCTATTTTTTTCTCATAAAAAGTCTGATAAATTAGTAATTTGTAATTGTGTTTTAATAATTCTTTAGAAATTTCTCTAGCTAATTTTCCGAAAAAGGGATGATCTATATTTGGAATTGATAGAGCAATGGTTTGTGTCTTATTTATCCTAAGATTCCTAGCAATAGCACTAGGAGTATAGTTGAATTCTTGCATTACTTTTATTATTTTCTCACGTTTTTCTGAATTTACATAAGGATGATTATTTAGAACTCTTGAAACCGTAGCATTTGATACATTACATAATTTAGCTATTTCATTAATTGTTACCATAGAGAAACCCTCCGTAAAAAATATGTTGACATGTAATCGATAACATAAAATATAGTCTACTCATGATTTTCAAAATAATTTCTTAGAGGTGATTTAACGTGAAAACTCTTACTACAATTTCTGGACATAGTAAAGACAATTTAGCTTTATTAAAGTGCCTACAGGGGGAAACAAAAGAAAAAGAATTTGAAATTAGTAATATATTACCGAATCACAAGATGAAAGAGAAATTATTTCGGGAAAACAAATTGAAAATAGATATTGATATAGAAAAAGATATTTTCAATTATAGCAGAAAAAATATACAGAAAATAGAATTTATGCCAGTTAATCGGTTGATTTCTCAAGATGAGGTTGAAAAAATTATTGGAGTTTTAAAAGATGTTTTACCGACAGGTCAATTTACAAGTGGACCATTCTCAAAAAAGCTAGAAGAAGTAATTGGAAGTTATTTAAATAAAAAGTTTGTAATTGCAACAAGTAGTGGTACAGATGCCCTTATGGTGTCATTGTTATCTATTGGTATTCAGCCTGGAGATGAAGTAATTATGCCAGCTAATAGTTTTGCTGCTACTGAAAATGCTGTGTTAGCGGTCGGAGCAAAACCTATATTTGTAGATATAGACCAGAAGAGTTATTGTATTGATCCATCTAAAATAGAAGAAGCTATAACCCCAAAAACTAAATGCATTTTACCTGTACATTTGTATGGTAAACAATGTGAAATGAAAAAAATTCGTGAAATCGCGGATATATATCAATTAAGAGTTATTGAAGATGCATGTCAAGCTATTGGTTCTTCAAATCTTGGAGAATATGGAGATATTATTGTCCTTAGTTTTAATCCATATAAGAATTTTGGTGTATGTGGTAAGGCAGGTGCAATAGTTACCGATAATGAAACTCTTGCAATACGTTGCAATCAATATAGTTATCATGGATTTGAAATTGATAAAAAAAATAAAAAGGTATTAGACTTTGGATTCAATTCTAAAATTGATAATTTGCAAGCAGCTATTGGTTTGGAAAGAATTAAGTATTTATCATACAACAATTTAAAAAGAGTGTATTTAGCTCAACGATATATTCGTGAGTTAAAGGATTTAGAGGATAGAGGATTAATAAAGCTACCTATGATGACAGAAGATAATGTCTGGCACCTTTTTCCGATTAGAGTTGAAAATGGGAGAAGAGACGAGTTGAAAAATAAATTGTACCAATTGTATAACATTGAGACAGATATTTATTATCCGGTATTATCTCATAAACAAAATACTAAGTGGATAAAGGAAAATGATTTGCAAAACAATATGTTCAATACAGAGCAAGTTCATAAAGAAATATTACATTTACCTTTACATCCAAATATGATGTTAGAAGAGCAAAATTTCGTTCTGGAGGGATTATTCAATGTCAATAAGTAATGAAGTTTTACAGTCTTTAAATTTTGAAAGACTACCACAGGTTAAAAACCCGAAATATGTAGTGTTCTGTGATTTTGATGAAACTTATTATCCTCATAACATGGATGATTCTAAAAGAAGCAATATGAAATTGTTAGAAAAGTATTTGTATGAACAAGGAAGTAAAGGGGATTTAGTAATTGGTTGGGTAACGGGAAGTAGTTTAGAATCAATTGTTGAAAAAATGAAAAAGGGTGGTATACAGTATTTCCCTCATTTTGTGGCGAGTGGATTAGGTACAGAAATAACGTACTTTGGTAGTAATAGGACTACTATAGATGATCAAATTTGGGAAGAGAGAATTATAGAGGGTGGTTTTGATTCTTCGAAGATTGAAAGAATTATTAAATTGCTAGAATCAAAATATGAAATTTTTTTAAGACCTCAGACACAATTAGGAAGTTCTAAGTACAAATTTAATTTTTATTATGAAGAGCAAAATGAATTTATTGATGCAAAGAATTTAGAAAAGATAGAAGAAATCGGAGAGATATTCCAAGTTGGAGTTAATATTAACAAATGTAATCCATTAGCTGGTGATCCAGAAAATTGCTATGATGTAGATTTTATTCCACTTGGAACAGGTAAAGATGAGATAGTGAAATTTATTTTAGACAAGTACGAACTAGATAAAACAAATGCAATTGCTTTTGGAGATAGTGGGAATGATTTAAGGATGCTACAAGCTGTAAGGCATGGCTATTTAGTAGAAAATGCAACAGAAGAGGCCAAAAAAACACACTCAATGCTAGCTCAAGGTGAATACTCGATTGGAATTTTAAATACTCTAAAGCACATTATTAATTAAAAGGGGATGTTCATATAATGAATATTGGGATTATAGGTGCAGGAAGTATTGCAAGAGCTCATTCTAGAGCATTATCAACTATTGATAATTGTAAATTAGTTGGAGTGTATGATGTTAATTCTGAGAATGCCGATAAATTGGTAGGGGATTTTGGTGGGAAGGTTTTTAATAGCTATGAAGAGTTACTAGAAGTAGTTGATGGGGTAATAATATCTTCCCCGAATTTTTGTCATAAATCTCAAGCAGTTCAAGCGTTATTAAAAAACAAACATGTGTTATGTGAAAAGCCTATGGCAATTTCTTGTGAAGAAGCAAAGTACATGATGACAATAGCGAAAAATACTAATTTAGTCGCTTCAATGGGGTTTAACTATCGCTACTTATCCTATGTTAAGGCTTTAAAGCAACTCATTCAAAATGAAGAATTAGGGGAAATAGTAGTGATAAGATTGCATTTTAAAAAGAATAGCGCTTTTAGGAGAACTTCGTTTACTTGGCGAGATGATTTTCAAAGTAATAGAACTAGTGGAGCCTTGGGAGATTTGGGAATTCATCTAATAGATTTACTATGGTTTTTATTTGAGAGTGATTTTAGAGAGGATACCGTTCGAACTAAAATCAAAACAAATGTTAAGGAAAAAGAAAGCAAACCAGTTTTTGTTGATGACTATGCTGAGGTTTATGGCCAATTGGAAAATAAGGTTTTTGTTAATATTACAACATCTAAAAGTTCATTTCCTGATGATTGTGGTTTTAGTATAGAGGTAATAGGTACGAAAAAAGAATATAAGTATTCTTCTAAAGAGCCAAATAAATATATACTCTTTGATGGATTGGAAAAACATGAAATCGCATTACCATTACCTTTACTAGTCGATCCAGAAAATGAGATTTTTGAATGGTCTGATTCTTTTAGAAGTGAAATTTTAGAATGGGCAAAGGCTGCGGAAGGTGGTCTTAAAAAGTCTGTAGCAACATTTGAAGATGGATTTCGTTCACAAGTTATTTTGGATATGTTTTTTGATAAAAGCAGTAGTAATAAAGAGCGATCTGTAGCAACTATTTAGTTTTATGGTAAAAACAGGGGTTTAGAACTTTTACTTAAATCCCTGTTTTTATTTTGGATTGGAGTTGAGGAAAGATGCGGTTAATGTTTTATTATGGTTGCTTGTTTTATTTTATTGTAGGGATCATACATGTTTGTATCGGTAGTTTAATTCCTTCATTAATACAATATTACGGAAGAACCCCTGATCAATTAGGTGTTTTAATATTTTTTCAATTTACGGGTTTTTTATTTGGTGTTCTAAGCTCACCTATACTAGTAAGAAAGTATGATTATTTTAAAACAATAACATTAGGTGTTTTAGTTATGTCTATCGTCCTAGGAGGTTTTATATATATTAAAGAATGGTCATATTTAGCCGTTATTTGCTTTGTATTAGGCTATGGAGCAGGTTTGTTAGAAACTACGGTGGGTTCCTTTATTATTTCAGCAGAAAGGAATAGTGCTGCTAAATTTAGCATTCTCGAAGTATGGTTTGGGGTTGGGGCGCTAGGGTTTCCGTTACTAGTTAATTATATAATAAAATTTTATGAATGGTATTTTATTCTTTATGGAATATTACTATTCTTTATTTTTACACTATTTGTTTGGTACATGTTTGGACGTACAAAATTTTTAAATTTTTCTCCTCAAAAAAATGAAAAGGGAGGAGCATCCCTTTCCTCATTCACTCTTAAATTTAAAAGTGAAAAGATTAAAGTTATATTCTTTATTTCACTTTTTGCATTCTTATATGCAGGCATAGAAACTAATCTTGCAAATTTTTTATCTACAATCATGATTGTTACCAATAATGAATTAATCAGTTCAGTAAGTATATCTTGTTTTTGGCTAGCAATAGTTATAGGAAGAATACTTGTAGGTAAGTTAGCTCATAAATTTAATTATTGGACATACATTACATCTAGCTGTTTTTCATTAGTGATTCTATTATTTCTATTCCCCTTTGTTAGAGGTACAGGTATGTATTTGTTTGTCATCTTCATTATTGGTTTAGTCATCGCGGGTGTATTCCCAATAACATTAATCTTAGCTTCCCGTATTATGGAAAATAATATTGATCAAGTGACTAGTTTATTTATCGCATCGGCCAGTTTAGGGGGGGCACTAGTATCTTTCTTAATTAGCTGGAGTCTATCATTAAATACTATAACTGTTACCTTTGGGATATTTTCACTTTTTGCATTGAGTCTAGGGTGTATTATTTTAAAAATGAGGAAAATTGCAACTTACGGTAATGAAAGTGCCAAAAAGGTAGAAAGTATGAAAAATTTATAGAAAAAATTTTTATAATGTGCAAAAGTTAATTTTAATTGCAATCCCTAAAAAGGTTGATAAAGTTAAAAATTCAGTATTTGGGCTTTGTTTTATATATTGTGCTGTGTAATATATAAAACAGAGATACTTCAAAAATAAAAATGATATGCAACATTGACCAGTTCTCAGGTAATTAAATGTTATGAAAAGAATGCCTTATTGTATATAAAATAAGGTAGTAAATAACAGATTTTCATAAATAATAAAAAGTTATTTTAATTAGCTTTTAAGATTAATCTAAGAGGAGTTTGTTATCGAATGGAGATAAAGATTAGTAAAAAGGATAAGATTGATATCTCTAAAAAATTAAAGTCTTTTTTGGCTGAACAATATTCACTGGAATTGGGTGAATACATAAGCTATGAGTTACTTGAATTCATAATAAAGGAATTAAATCCACATTTTAATCAAGTTACTAGGGATAGGTTGGAAATGTTGTTAAAGAATATAGAGAAAGATATATACAGTCAATAGACTTTAAATGGCAATTGAAAAACTAAGGTATCATTTTAGATATCTTAATACCTAGTAAGAATAGAATAATTAAAGCGTCACAAGACACCCATCCAATTTTATTAATGATAAAGGATGGGTGTTTTCATTATAGGGGTAGCACCACATGCCCATCAACTTAAGAATTTTATAATGCCCCAAAAACAATAAAAATTGCGCATTTTCACCTGAAGATGTCAATTTTCTCGTTTTGGGGTGTTTGCTTTTCTTAGCTTGATAGCGATGCGGCGAGACCCCCTTAAATAGCAAATGTGATGAAAATACTTTATACTTAAAATCTAAATAATATGGAGGTTAAATAAAAATGAAACATACAACATCTTGGAGACCTAGAGGCATTATACAATGGATTTTGACCATCCTAACATTAGTAGCATTCCCTATCATTGGCATAATATCGTACTATATTATGAATCCAAGTGATATGGATAAATTAATGAGTTCACTCGCTTGGGCCACAGCGTTATTTCCAGTGTCTCTATTAATTGTAACATTGTTTATAATAGTTCTTTTAATACTAGCTTTTTGGAAAAAAGCCAAAATTGCACAGGTGATTTTAGTACCATTGTCACTACTATTAATCTTTCTAACTGTACAGCCAATTACTAGTATGTTGAGCTATGCTAACAGTAAAGACGCCACTGTTTCTCTTAGTTCCCACTTTTTCAACAGCCAAACTATATCAACAAAACCCATGGAGAATGTAGTGTATGGAAAAACTACGGATGGTATTGAATTAAAGATGGATGTGTGGCCAGCCAAAGAGACTTCAAAAAACAAATTAAAGCCTGCTGTTGTACTAGTGCATGGAGGAGGATGGGTATCGGGTGATAAAGGGGAAGCGCCACACTGGAAACAATGGCTAAATGACCTAGGATACACCGTTTTTGACGTACAATATCGTATGCCCCCACAAGCAGGATGGAAAGATGAAGTAGCAGATATCAAATCAGCACTAGGATGGGTATTACAGAATGCAGATACCTATCAGATTGATCCGAATAAAATAAATGTAATGGGGGAATCGGCAGGAGGAAATCTCGCTATGTTGGCTGCTTATAGTATGGGGGAAGAACAGTTACCAGCCTCAACTAATGTTCCAGAAGTACATGTTAACTCTGTCATTAACATGTATGGGCCAGCAGATATGACAATGTTTTATAATGATAATCCGAGCACTAATTATGTACACGGTGTTATGAAAGAGTACATTGGAGGCACTGTTTCACAATTTCCCGAACGATATAAATTACTTTCACCGATCAATTATATTGAAGACAACACACCACCGACCATTACATTATTAGGAACAGGTGACCGTATAGTTCCAGTAGAACAAGGTGAAATGTTAGACAAAGAACTGACTGTAAAAAATGTAGCTCATGAATTCTACCTTCTTCCAGACGTTGACCATGGATTCGATATAAACCCAGGTAGTTTGAGTACTCAGTTTGCAAAAGAGAAGGTTACGGCATTTCTTCAAAGATATAATAAATAAACATATAAATTATCCATTTAAAAACAATTAGGCAGACTAAAATTTTTAGTCTGCCTAATTGTTTAGAATAGGGACTTTCAAAGAAACTATATTATCTATCTTTGTTTTTAAATATCTATCATGAAGTGATTTACAACCAAGTAGCATTACTACCCATTTTCATGTCTTTTTGTATACATCGATTCGTTCCATAACTTCTCCTCCATTAAATGATTAAAATCTACATCATATCTTATATTAATGAAATCTTTAAAATGCAACTAGTACCTAATACACCACAATATTAATTGTGTTGTATTGGGCGCTATAATAACTATGAATCTATGATTCTAACGCAACACAATTTATAGAAAGGAGTGAGGATGTGAATATAGTAGAACGATTTTCTTTTTATCTGGAACAGGAAGGGGTTTCGCCACATCGCTATCAAGCTAAGATAAATTTGTATCCATATAATCAAAAAAACGCTATTCTTTTTGTAGAAAAATACAGAAAGGATGGCGTTTTGTATGACTCTATCGATTCAAGATGAGTTTCATTTATTCGCTGAAGAACTACAGCGGTATCTATCTCCAAGTATCCTTCAACAGCTCGCACAGGAGACGGGTTTCGTAAAACGTAAAAGTAAGTATGGCGCACGAGATTTGGCCGCTTTATGTATTTGGATTAGTCAACACGTAGCAAGCGATTCTCTTACTCGATTATGTAGTCAGCTTTTTGCAAATACAGCTACACTCATGAGTCCAGAAGGACTGAATCAACGCTTTAATCCAGCAGCTGTCGCATTTCTTCGAGAAGTCTTTACTTCTCTTCTCACACAAAAACTCTGTTCAAATCACTCACTTTCTGCACACGTGATCTCTACTTTCAATCGTATCCGTATTTTAGATGCAACAGTGTTTCAACTGCCTGACCATTTCGCCACTGACTATCAAGGTTCAGGTGGGGGTAGTAATACGGCAGGCGTGAAAATCCAATTCGAATATGATTTACTTAGTGGTCAATTTCTTAACGTGCAGCTTGGACCAGGAAAAAATAATGATAAAACATACGGTACCATCTGCCTTGAAACCGTAGAGGCGGGCGATTTGTGTTTACGTGATCTTGGTTACTTCGATTTAGGAGACTTACAAACCATTCATGATAAAGAGGCTTACTATATCTCGCGGTTGAAGTTGAATACACGCATTTATATCAAGAACCCTGAACCAGAATACTTCAACAATGGTACGTTAAAAAAGCAAACAGAATACATCCAGCTTGATATGACACAAATGATGTCTGGTCTAATCCCTGGTGAAACGATGGAAATTTCCGAGGCATACATTGGCCAAAATCAGAAGCTTCCAGCACGTGTCATTATCCATCGTTTAACCGAGAATCAAACGCAAACACGTCTGAAAAACCAAGTGATACGTGAAAAGAAGAAAGGCATTGTCATGAAGGATAAAAGTAAACGTTTAATGGGCATGAATGTATATATCACGAACACGTCGCTAGAAGAAGTACCGACGAACTACGTGCATTCATTATATTCACTTCGTTGGCAGATTGAAATTTTGTTTAAAACGTGGAAGTCATTCTTTGAAATTGATGAATGTAAAAATATAAAAAGAGAACGCCTAGAGTACCATTTATATGGACAACTCATCGGAATTCTCCTCTGTTCTTCTACGATGTTTCAAATGCGACAGTTTCTGCTTGAAAAGAAAAAGCAGGAGCTGAGTGAATACAAAGCGATTTATATGATTAAAGATTATTTTCCGTTACTGTTTCAAGCGATATCCGTTGGCACAGAAGAAATTTTAAAAATTCTGCATCGCCTTTATCAACTGCTCAAAAAGAACGGTCGTAAATGTCATAGATATAAGAAGATGACCGTCTTTGATATTCTAGGGATTGTGTATAAAACGACGGTGAAGCATAGACAAGCTGCCTAGCGAAAAAATCGCGTTTTAATAGGCTTCTTTAGCATGCCTACTTTTTTATCACTTGCTAGTTTTGAAACAAGGCTCATTTCGTACGCTAAGCAAATTTTCATAGAAAAAAAGCCGTTTCCTCTAAGGTAGATAATCGGCTTTTTCTTTGTAATCAAAACAATAAAATCATATGAAACCTATAAATATATATTATTACATAAAGTATGATTCTTAGTATTCTATAATTAATTAATCCTCATCATACAAATTATCTACAGATTCTTGTAAACAATCTAATAGATAGTCGTTGAAGTTTTCATAAGTAATGGCATACAGTTCCTTTGAAAAACGACTCAAAAAGACAACAGGGCACTCGCCATCTTTCATTTGATTGGTATCTAAACATGTCACAGTACCATCGATATCATTTAAAACAATGTATTGTTCAGGAAGGTTAAATGTTTCTCTATATAACTTGGTGTGGTAAACAACGGAAAAATCCGCAGCTGTTGTCTCACAACCATGAATATCCATACCATCCAGTCCGCCGCTACCATACTGTTTTAAAAACCAATGATAACTGTTTGGGAATTTAATGTTTAGCATTTGTGCTGCCTCTCGAATTGTACATTCATTTACCCCTCCCATAAAATCACCATCTTTTTCATATGTGGTAATGATTGAAATAATCTTGTGATTCATCTTTTTATTTCCCTTCTAAATGTTCTCGCGCTCTCATTTTCCTATAGTTATTTCTAAAATTATTATACTGTTTTATATAGATATTTGTCGTTTCTAAAACTTTCTCCTGATTCTACTAAACCATGTAATGCTTTAGTAAATTCATCATGTTTATTGGCTGGTATTTCAACCATTGCTCCAGGTTCTTTTTGCGTTCAATGATGTAACTCAATTTTGTGGTTATCTTTTGTAAAAGGTACCCCGACATCTAAAGCTAGTTGAAGATTCGAATTTCCGCTTTTATCAACGGATGGTGGAGCGATGTAATCCCAATCTATATTTTTCATACGGTAAACCCTTCTACTAATATCTTTAGTTTGCCCAGCCACTTTAACAGTACCTGTCACTTCATGTGCTGCATATATATTAATCACCAAACTTATCTAACCAAGATAAATATATCTTCGTGTTGGTAAATTTCTGTCTATTGGTAACTATAGACTAATTCCTCAGACGAACAGTTAAAAAGACGGAATAGAAGAAAAATTAGAAAAAATCACTACATAATGGTAGAATATGGTTGATTGACCGGTAGCTGATTAATCAATAAATCTAGTATTAAAGGGGGAATTAATTTGGGGAATAGGAATAAAAGAATGAAAATTTGTTTTCAAAGGTTAGTAGCTGTAAGTGTTTGTTTTTTGTTATTTTTTCTGGGGAGCAATTATTCAAAAGCCGAAACTGTTGCACCTATAACATTAAATCCTAAAGAGGTAGAAGCATTCACCAATAAAGTAATTCCAGAGAAAATGAAAAAAGAAAATGCAGCTGGTGTAGCTCTTATCGTTGTAAAGGATAATCAAATTCTATTTCAAAAGGGGTTAGGATTTTCCGATAAAGAAAAGAATACCCCCATCGATCCTAAAAAAACAGTTTTTCGATTAGCGTCAATATCAAAAGTTTTTACTGCTAGTGCTGTCATGCAGTTAGTTGAACAAGGAAAAATTGATTTAAATAAAGATATAGTAAATTATATGGGGGGATTAAAGTACCAAAATAACATGGGTGAACCAGTTACAATGGAGCATTTACTTACCCATACAACAGGGTTTGATTACGTAGATCCTAGACCAGAGGACATCCATTATCAAGATAATCATTATACAATGCTTAAAGATTATGTAGAAGATAATATGCCCACAGTAGTGAGAAAGCCAGGAGATACATATACATATGATAATTTTGCTTCTATGCTTCAAGGGTATATTGTTCAAAATCTGACAAACACACCTTTTTACAAATATATGGCCAAAAATGTTTTTTACCCTTTAGAAATGCATAATAGTAGTTTTGTTATGACAAATTTTATTAAAGAAAAGTTAGCAACAGGATATGATGCTAAAGGTAATGTTATCCCATTTTATCAAACTAGACCAACAGATATGCCACAAGGGAGTATGTTTTCTACAGGGAGTGATGTAGCCAATTTCATGATTGCTCAATTGAATGATGGTAAATTTAAAAATAACCAAATACTACAAAAAGAAACTGTAGAAGATATGCAAAAAACAAAATTTGCTTTACATCCCAAATACCCTAATATGACATATGGGTTTGAATTCTTTTCACCGCAAAGCCATAATGGGCAATATGTGTTTGGTAAAGGTGGAAATATCCCAGGTTTTTCATCTTTAATGTGGTTAATTCCAGAGCATAAAATTGGAGTTTTTGTTGTTACAAATAAAGATAGTTCAGCACTACCTGTTGAAGTATTTGATGATTTTATGAATCATTATTTCCCAGATAAAACAAAGCCTGAATATTTAAACCCTAATGAAGAAGAATTAAAGAAATTTGAAGGGGTTTACCGTGATTTGAGATTAAAAAACCTAATGTCACATGTAAACATAAGTGAAGGAAAATTATATGTAAGTGATAAAGCATATGGTAAACAGGAGCTAAAACAAATAGACCCTTTACTATTTGAGGATGAAAAAGGGAATTATATGGCGTTTAAACTTCACAAAGATGGTACCGTGAAAGAAATGATACATTGGAACTCTGGTAGTTCAGCGGTGAAGCTAAGTGAGCCTGAGAGATTTAAAGACGTAGATGAAAATCATCCATATGCTAAGTTTATAAATCCTTTACATCAATACGAGGTATTACAAGGAAATAAGGAGGGGAATTTCACTCCAGAATCTTCTCTTACACGAGCAGAATTTGCATATTGGTTATCTCAAATTGCTTACTTTACGCCACCTTCAAAAAAAGAACCAGTGTTTTCTGATGTGAAAAATCATCCATATGCACCACATATTCAAAAGTTATATGAAATTGGTATTTTATATGAAAAAGAAGGGGAACAATTCCATCCAGACCGTGCAATTGCTAGACAAGAAGCAGCATGGATTACCTGGCAGTATTTAAAAATGTTAGGTGCGCCATCTGCAGATGCAACATTAAAGGGAGAAACTGATGATTGGGCAATAGAATCCGTGAAAAACATTGTAGGTCATCGTTTAGTAGGGCCTGAGGTTATATATAATGAAGATGGATCAGCAGATTATCTATCAAAACAAAGTATGAAACGACAAGAGGCAGCTGCATTATTATTTTACGTTTTATTATCTAGTTAATTTGTTTTGAGATAAATTCCACAAAGAGAGAGGATCTAAAGAGCTTGCTGAGTTATAAGCATACTCCAAATCTTAAGTAGAAGTGTTATTAGAAGGATTTCATAAGTGTTTTGTAATGTAAGGAGCTCCTTTCAAGGGAGCTTTTTTTATTTTATTATTAATAATTTCATGTACCGTAATTATTAATAATAAAATAAAAAACTACAACAAGGGGATTCAGTCAAGGTTAGGTCAAACTAGGTCACAGTAATACATTAGTTACCAACAAATATGATGTATAGAAAATTGTGTTCATCTTTTTTGGATTAAGGAAAATAATGTTAATTGATATGGTTGTTTGCAAAACAGTTCAATTTGGCATTGTATGAGCTTAGCTTGATTGCAATGGATTGGTACCCCTATAAGGAATTTATATATCGATAATTATATAAACAAATAATATGCAATTGTTCATATTTATACAAAAAATTCGAAAATAATTGTATATTAAATTTTGCAATTATTTCTTTTAAATTACTCATATTGAAGGGGGAAAACGAATGAAAAAAACGGTTATTACATTGCTTGCTGCAGGAACAATGTTATGTGCTCCTTTTTCAACTGCGTTTGCAGAAGAACAAGCCTATCAACAAGAAGCAATGGATAAAATGGAGGTACTACAAAAAAATTGGAATGAGGAACAGGGAAGTCCATCATTTCTTTCAGGTGATTTATCTGATAAAAAGGTAGAGACTCAAAAAGCGGTAAAAGAGTTTCTTGAAGAAAATAAAGAATTATTTAAAATAAATCCACAAAAAGATTTAACACTTAAAGAAGTGAAATCAGATGATTTAGGTATGAAACATTATGTTTATACACGATCTATAAATAAAATACCTGTTGACGGTGCACAATTTATTGTACATACAGATAAAGAGGGTAAAGTAACTACAGTCAATGGAGATGTCCATCCAGCTGCAGAGGAGAGTTTAAAGGGTAATACAAAAGCAAAAATTACAAAGGAAACAGCACTTTCAAATGCTTGGAAACATATTAAACTTACAAAAAGTGATACGCTAGTAAAAATGGACGGAAATGCATTAGATCAGATAAAAGAAAACCTAGAGTCTACTAATGAAACAGCAGATTTAGTTGTATACGAAAAAGATGGAACATACTATTTAACGTTTAAAGTGAAACTACAATTTATTAAACCCTATGGTGCTAACTGGCACATCTATGTTAATGCGGAAGATGGGACAATTGTAGATTCATATAATGCAGTTACAGATGCAGATAGTGCTCATAAAGGCTACGGATATGGGGTATTAGGTGATAAAAAAGAATTGAATACAACTTTTAGTAGTGTAAAGGGAAAATACTACTTAAAAGACACAACAAAACCTATGAATGGCGGCTACATTGAAACATTTACAGTAAATCATAGTGATGAAGATTATCCAATAAATTATCGTTTGTTTGATGAGGATAATGCTTGGATAAATAAAGATCAGAGGCCAGCAGTTGATGCCCATTACTATGCAGGAAAAGTCTATGATTATTATAAAAATGTCCATAATCGTAACAGTATTGATGGGAAAGGTAAAACAATTCGCTCTGCTGTGAATTATGGGGTTAACGTAAATAACGCATTTTGGAATGGTCAGCAAATGATATATGGAGATGGAGATGGTCGCAGATTTATTCCGCTTTCTGGTTCTCTTGATGTTGTGGCACATGAATTAACTCATGCTGTTACAGAGTATTCTGCTGATCTTCGTTACGTAAATCAATCAGGTGCATTAAATGAATCTTTCTCTGATGTGTTTGGCTATTTTGTTGATCCTACCAATTGGGATGTAGGGGATGCTGTATTTACACCTGGTGTTTCTGGAGACGCATTGCGAAGCTTATCTAATCCTGAGAAATATGGACAACCTGCTCATATGAGAAACTACCAATATCTTCCGGAAACTGAAGAGGGAGATAATGGTGGAGTGCATATAAATAGTGGTATTCCGAATAAGGCTGCATATTTGACAATTAATTCTATTGGTAAAGAAAAGGCAGAAAAAATCTATTATCGTGCGTTAACAACATATTTGACTCCAACTAGCGATTTTAAACAAGCTCGTACTGCTTTATTACAATCTGCGGCCGATTATGATGGTTATGATAGTGTAACGTATAAAGCCATAGAAAATGCTTGGAATCAGGTCGGTGTAAAATAATTTAGTTACTATAGGCTAGTAATTATAGCTATTAAAACCGAAAAAAAGAACACACTTGTATAACAATAAAGTGTGTTCTTTTTCGTTGTTTTTTGTATTGTTTAAGAACTAGAATCCAAATCTGGTTATTTTTAAAATTAATCAATACAGTAATACTTATGCATTTATTATATTTAAAAGGGCTATTTCATTGAAAATAATAGATAATTCTACTTTAATAATAAGGTTTACTTCTCCTTTTTCAACATCAGCATATATTATCTTCGGTAACCTCAATAATTTCACTCAATTGAATATGAGTCGGAGCTAATTTCCATGTAATTAGTAATTTTTTTACATGAATACCTAGCGCGTTATAAAAACCTCCCGTATTTAAATAATAATTCCTCTATCCAATTAAATAAATTTGTACATTTAAGAAAAACTATTTGAACTCTTAAATTCCAATTACAAGTAAGGAAGTTTTCTTTGAAAAAGAAGAGAAAGATAGCTTTGAGAGTAGAGAGAAACTGGCATAAAAGTAAGATTGGATAAAGACTAGTATTGAAAAATATAAAAGATGGAAGTAGCATAGGAGATTTACGCATAAAGTAAAATTGATGGTAAAATTAACAAAAAATTCATTTAAGTCAGATAAAATGATGGTGTTTTTAACTTATAATAATGTTACTACAATGAAAATAAGGTTATGAATTAGTTATTTTAAAAATTAAATTTAGATGGGAAGAGGATAATGAAGACCAGAGATAGTTATAAAATTATTGTAATTGGTGCTGGGACTGCAGGAATATCTTCTACTGCACATTTGTTACGAAATATACCCTTATTGAAAGAAAATATAGCAATTATTGATCCATCAAAAAAACATTATTTTCAACCACTATGGAGTTTAGTGGGGGGAGGAATTGTTTCAAAGGAAAGTACGATGCGTGATCAAGAAGTGCTTATTCCAAAAGGGGCAACTTGGATTCCTAAAAGGGTTGTTAAGTTGTTTCCGGAAGAAAATAAGCTACTTTTAGATGATGGACTGCTGCTTGAGTATGAAATTCTTATTGTAGCAGCCGGTATACAAATAAATTGGGATGGTATTAAAGGCTTGAAGGAGTCTATTGGGACTAATGGGGTTTGTAGCAATTACTCTTATAAATATGTTGATTCTACTTGGAGAGAAATTGAAAAATTTAAAGGAGGAAATGCG
>NZ_JBYTEA010000013.1:90576-133130 GCF_058791995.1 Bacillus sp. EB106-04-02-XG92 | reverse complement strand
CGGCTTCTACCTAAATCTAACCAAACATCATTATCTTCTCCCCAGTACGCATCCCAGTATAATACTTCTGCTGCTGTCGTAAAGTCCGCAATATATTTACCATGTGGTCCATCGTAATAGTTAATACCATAGCCTTCCCAGTATATTGATTTTGCGAACCCAATTCCTTCTGGTTGCGGTGTACCAACAACGCCACCTTTTCCCAAGTAGTCTAATGGATTCACAGCATTACTCTTATTAATATTCCAACCGCCTTTATGCATTTCAAAATGTAAATGTTGACCATAAGCCTGTCCTGTTTCTCCCATAACCCCGATTGTTTGTCCTTGTGTAACAGAATCGCCTTCTTTAACTGTACGAGAACCACTTCGCATATGAGCGTATACAGTTTCCCATGTAACTCCATTAATATTATGAACAATCATAATACATTCACCGTAACTAGATGAAAGATACGAACGACTAACTTTCCCACTAGCCGCTGCATAAATCGGATGATAGCCTGCTTCGGCAAGGTCTATCCCATGATGATCTGGTCTGTCACCCCTAAAACCACTTGTTACTCTCTTTGTATCTGTTGGATAAATAAATGTTGCCATATAAATCTTCCTTTCTATTTCTATATTGTTTATATTTATTATTTTTAAATATATTGTAGGTTTTCCAACCTTAAAATGAACAAGACAGAACATTTCCCTATTGTTATCTACTTTTAAAATATCCATCTTGTAACCATAAGTTAAATGTCACTGAAATTAGCCAAAGATATTGAAAGCTATTATTCTATATAACTAACTCTTCTTGCCTAAAACACCGTTTAAAGATAAAAAACAACCCTTTACAGAGCTGTTTTTTATCGAATATCTACAATGTCAAAGTGTTTCTCTGGTGTCCAACGATTCCCACCAATATCAATCCAGCCGTCTTTACGGAAGAATACTGTGAGAGGTTCTTTTGAATTAATACTGCCTTTGTATGCGCCGTCAATTCCATCACAATAGCTTACTTCATATCCTTCTGGGAATTTTGATATGGCTTTAAAAGGTCTCCAATAATAATGCTCTGCTTTTACCCATCGGCTTCTACCTAAATCTAACCAAACATCATTATCTTCTCCCCAGTACGCATCCCAGTATAATACTTCTGCTGCTGTCGTAAAGTCCGCAATATATTTACCATGTGGTCCATCGTAATAGTTAATACCATAGCCTTCCCAGTATATTGATTTTGCGAACCCAATTCCTTCTGGTTGCGGAACTCCACCTGCATTAAAATCTACATATTGTTTAACAATTTCAGCGTAGAAGAAATTCCCTCCATTTTTATATCGGTAACCACCATTGTAGGCCACAGCAATCGGGTTACTATATCGAACCATGGCACCTGTTGTATTTCCAAGCGATGGCGCAACAACCGTTTTAGAGTACAGATCCGCTACCGGTAATGAATGTTGTTTATTGTTAGAAGCTAACCAGCGAAGGTAAGCTCGTCCAAAATTATATGATTGAACAATGGCACTTAAATCTGTAATACCATTTTTTTTCGCATCATCAAAAGCTCCTTTTAAATGCTTTACTCCATAATAAATTGAATCTTTAGGATTTTTAATTGTATTCATTG
The DNA here is from genome assembly GCF_058791995.1 of Bacillus sp. EB106-04-02-XG92. Taxonomy (NCBI): domain Bacteria; kingdom Bacillati; phylum Bacillota; class Bacilli; order Caryophanales; family Bacillaceae; genus Bacillus; species Bacillus sp. EB106-04-02-XG92. The sequence goes on along the minus strand of NZ_JBYTEA010000013.1, from coordinate 131,510 downwards.
ACCAGCCTTGTGATTCACTTGACTGCATAATATCAGGTGTTGTTTCAGAGTTCCCTCCACTTTCCACCATAATAATTCCAAGTACGTAAGGAACCAACTCAGAAACACCTTGTGCAGAACATTCACTTTCTACCATCGATTGCCAACGTAACACTTGTTGTGGCAGATTCTTTGTTTTAGCTGAAGCAGCTAATATACTCATTATTAAACATCTCCTTATTTCCCTATTATTTTTGTCTAAAATACTACTACTTTACGAAATATGACCATCAGTCAAATACCTGTTAACCTATAAAATTACTTCATGTTGCTCACCTTCTTTCACAACAAAAAGAGCAACCATAAAATAGTTGCTCTTTCGTCGAAATCTTATATTACTACTATAAATCACTTTTTCAATACTTTCTGTACACTGCATGTAGCCTACAAAAAGGTAACATTAAAACCTCTCTAAAAACTTGACAATCTTTCTTATTTCAGCATGTTTTCTTCGGATATAGCCTGTACTATAATGCAAGTCAAACGCTATTTGTTCTAAAGTCATTCCATCAACATACTTCATTTTGAGTATTTGATGATCTAATCCTGCAAATTTATTAATTAAAACTTTTAAATTGAACATTTCATTCATCTTATGTCCTAATTCATATTCAATAGCTTCAATCCGACCTTCTACTTTAGCTCCTTCCGATTCAGCAGTTAATCGTACATTTTGCAAGTCTCCACTAGTCCAGCGCTTTAACTCTACTTTTGATTTATCTAAATTATATTCTAAATATGCGATTTCTTCTTCTAGTTTCTGATAATCCTTCAGCCAGTCAAACATATCATAATCCCCTACTTTTCTTTATTTAAATCCTGTGTTTATTGTAATCTCCAAAGTTAAGATAACCTTCATTAAAAAATTATAAAAGTTTATAAATATTTCTTATGATTTATATTTTTTTAATAAAGTCTTTAATCTCTCACGCTCTTCATCTATAGTTGATTGAGTATTTTTATGGGGGTGTTCCCTAGGGCTTTCACCTTCTTGTTGATGCAACCATTCCGGTACCATTTCAATTCGTTTGGTATATCCCGAACCAATTTCTTTTTTATTCTTTTTAAGATCAAACTGTACATCTAATTTAGCAATATCATTTATTGTTTTTACCCCTTGGATTTCCCAATTTTTAAGAATTCCACGTACATACCTCCACTTTGGTACGTTTTCATCAATAGATCTATTTACTGCTTCAAGAATCAATTCAATGCCCAATGCTCCGCAAAATCCACCAAGCTCTGGGATAGCTGTTTTACTTAGCGGAATACCGTTTTTCAGCAAATAGCTATAAGCTATTTTAAAATCTTCATCCATTAATCTTTGTGATAGTGATTTATCTTGATTATCATGATGATAATTTGTATTTGGTATATCTGTATTTAGTTCTTTAGTACTTTGTATATCAGTATTTAGTAGCTTAAGTTTTTCCACCGGTAGGTTCCCAGCAGTAGGATTATCAACAGGTGGGTTTTCCACTGGTGGAAAATCATCCAATGGGATTTCGTAAATAATAGTCTCCCATCTAACAATTTTGTTTTTTGCATCTTTAATCGGAAATCTTTTAATATACCCATACTCTTTTAATTCCTTCATTCCAGCTCTTAAGCTATTAATACCATCTTTTGCGTGCTGGGATAGTTCCTCTCTATAAAACACCCAATCATCTGGAAGTGTAAGTATGTATGCTAATATCCCCTTCGCCTTCCAAGAAAGCCTTTTATCTTTTAACCCTGTATTATTTATGACGGAATAATTATAATCCTTTTTAACTCTACAAATCCCCATAATATCTATCCCTCCATTATTGTTTAGAACAAATATCTACTTTCAAAGTTCGGTACTCACTACCATTAACTTTCTCATTACAAAATCTATTTTCCACCCTTTTCACACCAACACGAGGTTAAAAAGAACTTAAAGTTCGATTTATTATTAAAAAAAATATCATCTACACTCATCTCAAAAAACTTTGCAATCTTTCTAGCAATTCTCATTGAAGGGGTTCTTTCTTTTTGATCAATCATTCAAATATATCGTTCCGTAACCCCACAATAGCTAGCAAGTTCTTTATATAAATTCTTTTTCAAATCTTACATTTTGTTGCCCATTAATTCACCCCCACAAGAACAATTAGTTCTAAATACAGATTAAAAAACTAATTGTTCTTTGTCAATGCAAAAAGGAACTTTTTGTGCTAAGATATACCCAAAGAGAACAATTAGTTCAATTAAAGAGGTGAACAATATGATCGGCGTTAGAATAAAATCCTTACGAAAAAAAGAAAATTTAACACAAAAACAACTGGCTGAAAAAATTGGAGTATCCCAAAGAATGATAGGTTACTACGAATCAGAAGAAAGATTCCCTCCACATGATGTTCTAACTAAATTAGCGGATTGCTTTTCAGTTTCAGCGGACTATTTACTAGGACGAGCTGTTACAGATGAAACTAAGAAGCAATTAACGCCAAAAGATGAGAAAGACATTGCAAAAAGAATGGAAGAAATAAAGAAAGACCTACAAGGCGAAGATGGCTTAATGTTCTCTGGTGAACCTATGAGTCAAGAAGCTGTAGAATCACTATTAGATGCAATGGAGTATATTGTAAAACAAACGAAAGTAATCAATAAAAAATACGTGCCTAAGAAATATCGTAAACCAGACGATATTTGATGCGAGCTTAGGAGGGAATACATTGAAATTCGTCATTAGAGATCTAGTCCAACAACTTAGCAACAAATACAACACGACAAACCCCTATGAGCTTGCAGATTACTTAAAAATACATGTACTAACATGGAATTTACATGAAGAAATAAATGGTTTTTATAAATATGAAAAAAGAAATCGTTTCATTGTTATTAATACTAATTTATCTCCATTTATGCAGAGAACTGTTTGTGCTCATGAATTAGGACATGCGGTTCTACATACTCATGCAAATACACCTTTTCTGCGTAAGAATACATTCTTTTCCGTTGATAAATTAGAGATAGAAGCAAACACGTTTGCTGCGCTTTTGTTAATTGACAAAAAGACCATTCAGCCTGGTGATACAAAAGCATGTATAGCATACAAAAATAATATTCCAGTTGAACTGTTAGAATTTTACAAACCTTGCTAAAGGAATTAAGACATTTTAATTATTGGTTCAAACGCTTACGAAAAAAAGAGAATGCTCCATCGTTAAAGCAAAAGAAATGAAATAGTATCTATTGTTAAAAAAATCTATACAGTTAAATCGAATATAAAAATGCACCTCCAATTGTTAATTATGTGTCTAACAATTGGGGTGCACTTCAATAACAGTCGGTCTTTTTCGAAAAACCTTTAACCTCTAATATTGTCCATACTTCTCTGTACGAAAATCGATACATTACTTAAATATTATTTTGCTTGTACAGAAACATGTAAAATAGAGTAATTTGGATTTAGAGTAACTACAGACTCTCCAGGGCTTATTGAATGTAGAGGACTTATAGCTATTTCTACGCTATGATTATCTTTTTCAAAACGATTAATATAATCCTTATTATTTTTTACAAAACTATCAATTTCTTTTTTTAATTCTGGACTTGGATTTACTAGTCTATCAATCTCTTTATCAAGGGTGAAACTCGGATTTATCATATGCATCCAGTTTTCCGCTAGCTCAACAGTTGATTTGTCAACGACAAACACGAAATAGAAATTATCTTTATCCTTCCCAACAAACGAAAATGAACCATGAGAATCAATCATTCTTGGCAAATTAGGAGTATATAAATCAATTTCTGATGCAACGTATCTATATCTGAAATTCGCATTATATTTCTTATTTACTTCAGTAACAAGATTTTGACCTTTTTTAGAAATAGATTCCTCTCTTACAGGTGAAATCTCAATTGAATATCTATCAAAGAAAAAATCTTCTGTCACTAACGCATTGGGAATACCTATTGGCGTTACTCCTGGTTTTGTCTCTGGCTTTGTTTCTGGTTTTGTTTCTGGTTTTGTCTCTGGTTTTGTTTCTGGTTTTGTTTCTGGTTTTGTTTCTGGTTTTGTCTCTGGTTTTGTTTCTGGTTTTGTCTCTGGTTTTGTTTCTGGTTTTGTCTCTGGTTTTGTTTCTGGTTTTGTTTCTGGTTTGTTCACACTATTAATTCCATTGTATAAAAACTGTGCATATTGCTCACGGGTTACAACTCTTTTTGGATCGAATAAGTTACTTCCTGTACCAGCAGCAATTTTACTTTCCTGCACTGCACTGATTGCCTTCGTAGCCCAATAATTTTTGTCAACATCTTTAAAAGTAGTGACAGTTGTTGTTTTTAAATCGAATGCTTGTGTTAAAACAGCTGCTAATTGTTCACGATTCAAGACCTCATTTGGTCCGAACTTTCCATCACCATATCCACTCATAATCCCTGCTTTTGTAATTGCTAAGATTTCTTTTTCGAACATAGAACCTTTTATATCCGTAAATGGATTTTGAAATTTAGCATCTACATCTACTGGTTTCAAGTATACATAAAGCAATCTAGCAACTTGACCACGTGTAATATTATCACCGAAACCAAAAATGCCATTTCCATAACCAGCTACGATATTTTTCTCTTTTAGATCCATAATTGCTTTATATGACCAATGATCAGTAGGAACATCTTTAAATGTTGTATCTGCCTGTACATTTGTTAAAGATGTTAAAGTTGTTGCTGCAAGTACTGCACCTGTTAAAATCATTTTTTTCATTTTCATGCTATTTCCCCTTCTTATCCTAATTATTTTTGTAAATAAAAATATACTTTATTTTCCAACATAAATATAATAACACAAATACATTATATTTATATATAATTATTTATAGTTATTAATAATAAAAATACTAATCCCCCAGAACGCTATAGACTCACTAAAAAACTCTTCTTGCCTATAGAAGAGTTTTTACTACGATTTCAATGTTACACTTCACTTAACACTCTCTTGATAAGTCTATTATTCCATTTCCTACTAAAAACGGAGAATATCCGATGTTAGTAGTTCTTTTTATCAATTGGCCATAAATTTCACTTTCTGATAATATTCTTTTAAATTCTTTTTCACTTTGTTTAATAATTAATGCAGCTGCCCCTGAAACATGTGGGGTTGCCATTGAAGTACCACTCAATTTAGCATATCCGCCATCTTTATCAGTTGACCAAATCTCTTCACCTGGTGCCACTAAATCTAAATGATTATTAGAATTACTTTTACACGCAATTTTTTTATTTATATCTACTGAACCAACCTCCACTACTTCTTGATATGCCCCTGGATATCTCAGTTCATTTGTTTCTTCTCTACAGTCCCCATCATTTCCAGCCGCGCATACAACAAGTATGTTATTATTTACTGCTAACTTTATCGCTTCATGTATGCAATAGGCATCTTTTTTTCCACTTAGGGACATAGAAATGATTCTAACCTTCTCTCCCTTAGGGCCTCTCCAGTTTATTGCATTAATGATTCCATCTGTAATCCATTCATTTGATGATTTTCCCTTTCCATCAAACACTTTTAAAATTAGTAATTTAGCTAATGGGGCTACCCCAATAACTCCCGTATTGTTCTCAGAAGCCGCAATTATTCCCGCTACATGTGTACCATGCCCGTGGTTGTCTAAAAAATTATTGGGATCACTTTCATAATCCGTTGTAAAGTTATATCCCCCAATAATACGATCTTTTAAATCAATATGTTCAGTATTGCAACCTGTATCTAAAACCGCAATAACTATATCCTTTCCTTTCTCACTTTTCTCCCATACTGACGGAGCATGTATCAGTTTTACTCCACTAGGTATTTCAGCTACACTTGAAGCCATTTCTAATACTCGGAAAGGAATTAAAGATATTGCATTTTGTCCATTCACAAATGAATTTCTATGACTCATTAACTTCACCTCATTAGATTTAAATAAAGACCATCGGATGCTATTGTTTGATTTGAATGTAATTAATATGTAATGCAGCATAAAACTTTATTTTTTACTTATCAAAAATATAACTTCATTTTCTCCTTATATACATCATGAAGAATATTACTTTTTTATCTTTAAAACCCATGAACAGCAATCTAAAGCCACTCATTTTATTCAAAGCATTTTTTTAAAATCTCGTTCTTTACATTACAAAAATCTAATATTCATTTTTTAGTCTAATACATTTTTAAAATGAGATATTTATATTTCTCTAACCCTGAAACTTTTGAGGATTATCTAAGATTTAAACAATACTTCCAAATGGTATTTACATCCAAAAATGTCGTTTAACTTCATATATATATAAATAATTAACTATGATAAATATAAATTTACCAGTTAATGCTTGTATAAACGTATGAGTTCGTTCACAAGTTATATTTGAAATACTGCTTTCTAAGCAAAAATATAATTAAGGTGGTGAAATTATAAGAATGAGAGAACCTATTGTCCCTGGTGGTACTAATGATACTGAAAACGAATTACTTATTTCCGGCAGTTTTCATAATCAGTCTACACTTGTAAATTCTATACAATCACTAGTTAATCAAGTAAGCGAAAATCAGTTTCAATCATATTTAACACATTTAGTATCATATCCAACAAGGTTTTCTACTAGCTCTTTTTATGAAGAAGCCGCAACGTGGACTCGTGAGATATTAAATGAAATGGGATATACAACTAGTAGCGAAACAATACGCGTAAATAATGAAGATAGCCAAAATGTTATCGCAAATAAAATGGGTACAAATCGTGATGAAGAGAAACACTTAATTATTATTACTGCCCATCTTGATTCTGTTAACCATAGTGGATGGCCTTCATCTAATGCTCCTGGAGCCGATGATAATGGCAGTGGTAGTGCAGGAGTTTTGGAAATTGCTCGTGTATTCAAAGACATTCCCGTACAACATGATCTGCGCTTTATCCTTTTTGGAGGAGAAGAACAAGGATTATTAGGTAGTAAACAATATGTTGAGAACCTACCTACTCCAGATAAAAATCGCGTTCGAGCAGTTATTAATATGGACATGATAGGAAAATTAAACACTTCGACACCAGCAGCATTAATTGAAGGTTCACCTTTATCTGAAGAGCTCATTAATGGATTAAAAAATGCAGCATCTTTATATACGGATCTCGATGTTAAGGTATCTCTTAATCCATTTGATAGTGACCATGTATCTTTTCTTAATAAGGGAATACCTGCTGTTTTAACAATAGAGGGCGAAGACTCTTTGAATCCTAATGATCATACCGCAAACGATACTCTCGAGCATATCCATTATCCACTTGCTCTCGATATTTTACGAATGAATATAGGCTTTATTGCTTCTCAAATTACAAATTTAGAATGAAAGAGGGAATTTTCATGAAAAACTCTACCCATGAAGAAAGTTTTAACAATACAACAGATGATTCAAAAGAAACTTCCCCTATCAGGCGTAATTGTGGAACTATGTGTATGCACGAAAATTTATTGAAAGAATCAAAAGAATACAGAGAAGAACGAGAAAAAATCGAAAAAATGACTGAAGAATTTATTAAGAATAAAAAACAATAAACATTTTTACAATAGTTTTCGAATCAAACATTATTTGAAATATTCAAGGAAACTTACAGGATATCAGCTAAAAGGAGAAATTATAATGCCAAATCAAACTAACTCATCAGAAAGAACAAATACACCTACTTTGCGTAGATGCGCAACCATTGAGCTTCATCAAAAATTACTAGAAGAGTCTGAGCAATATAAAAATGCACGTGCGGAAATTGAACGTGTCACAAACGAATTTCTAAATAGTGCGCATTTAGAATCAGAAAGGCCGGTTGTCAAAATCCCTGTAGTAGTCCATGTTGTATGGAATACTGAGGAACAAAACATCTCAGATGAACAAGTCCAAAGTCAAATAGATGTTTTAAATCGTGATTTTCGAGCAACAAACCCTGATATCGCAAATGTACCTTCTGCATTTAAAGATTCTGTAAGTGATGCTAGAGTAGAATTCTTTCTTGCTACAAAAGATCCTAATGGAAATCAAACAAATGGCATCACTCGTTCCCATACAACCAATCAATCATTTTTGATGAGGAATAATCCTGTCAAATTTAAAAATAAAGGTGGAACAGATGCATGGCCATCTGATAAATACTTAAACTTGTGGGTATGTCCTCAAATTTTAGACGACGACGGTGAAGAGGTCTTAGGTTATGCACAATTTCCAGGCGGTTCCACTAAAACAGATGGTGTAGTTATAGAATACAAATATTTTGGCACTACAGGTACTGCGACAGTACCCTACCATTTAGGACGAACAGCTACGCATGAAATTGGACATTGGTTTAACCTATATCATATTTGGGGTGACGATCAACGTTTACCTGACATTTGTAGTGGTTCAGATAGAGTTGATGATACACCCAATCAAGGAGAACCAAATTACGGAAAACCGACATTCCCACACACTTCATGTAATAATGGACCAAATGGAGATATGTTTATGAATTTTATGGACTATGTTCATGATGATACTATGTTTATGTTTACAAAAGGCCAAGTAGATCGTATAGATGCATGTCTTGCTGGACCACGTTCATCCTTTCTTACAAACTAATATGGAAATCTAATTTTATAACGGTGCAGTATTAAAATTAAATGATAAACAAATACATGCAATAAGCACCCTACAAATTAAATCTCGTTAAAACAAAAAGAGATGTCCTAGTACCATATCTAGGGCATCCCTTTATTTTTACTCAGCTTAAAACATAATTTTTCTAAATTTCAAGATTCTATACATTTCTAACAATTAAACACATATTAGATATATCTTCTGCCTAAAACATCGTATTATTATTAGCTGCCTCATTTGGAATCTCTTGAATTACATCCCAGTGCTCTACAATCTTCCCATCCTTTATACGAAAAATATCTACTATAGCAACTCCCTTATCTTGAGAATTAGTACGAGAATGTACATGAAGAGCAACTGTATCTCCTTCAGCCACTACACGTTTAATTTCTGCAGAGGAATTTGGATTTTTAACAAAGTCCTCCTTAAAGAAATCCATGAAGGCTTTTCGTCCATCAGCAACAAAAGGATTATGTTGCTTATAATCTTCACTTACATATTTAGGGATAATATTGATATTATGTTTGTTAAAAACTTCATTATAGAAATCAACTACCATCTTTTTATTCTGTTCTTTTTCTGTCACATTATCTTTCGATACTGTTGCAACATTCTCACTCTTTGTTGAATGACCTTTGGTATTACCAGTTGAAGCTTGAAATATCAAAGTCGACACAATTCCTAAAATAAACACAGAAATAATTATTACTATTAAATTTTTCTCTAATTTCATATATACCTACCTCTTCTAATTTTATGATTCCTATTCGATAACACACCCGATAAAGGATAAACCTTACCCAGAATGTGATGTAAGAGATATTGTTAGGAAAATCCATCTTTCCTAACAATACTCCCTATACGAGGAATGTTAGAAACTAGTAACTCTAACTTAATACCTCATTAACAGCTGCACTATCCACGATTTGAATAAACTTTTTAACCTTATCGTTCTCATCAAACTCATAAAGATGACAAAAATCTGCTACAAATGATTTCCCTGTAGTTTTATATGTTCCACTATATTTTCCATACACAATAACAGTATTGTTATTAAAAGCATAAATTTCATCTTTAGCGCTATAATTATCCCATTCAGTTCCAAGGCGTTCATGTACGTTTTTCACTACTTCATCTGGACCTATATAAGTACCCGCATATGGAAATCCAGCAGCCTCTGTCCAAGATACTTTTTCATTTAAATACGTTTTGAAAACATCCAATTTTCCTTCGCCAGTTAACACATATGTTTCATGTAATAGTTTTTGATATTTGTTCATAGCATTAACCCCAAGGCATTTCTTTTGTTACAACTTTTGCACTTAATTCTAATACACCTTTATTAGCATAGCCTGGATATGCTGTTTCAAGTTTTGCTACAAAATCTTTTGAAGTTTTACTTTCCTCAGAAGCGTGAATTGCAGTTCTTAAATAATCCATAGTTGCAGTAATCGCTTGATTATCTAAGGATTTTTCAATTGATCCATGGCTCGGTACAATTACGTCAGCATTTAAAGCCTGTAACACTTTCAAGTTCTCAATCCATGCCTCCATTGCTGCTTTTGAACTAGTATCTGCTAAGAATAGATGGATTTCGTTAAATACATCTATTCCTCCAATTAATAATTTCAGTTCTCTATTAAATAAGCTAGTTCTGTAATGATCTAAACCAACTAGTTCAAATGTTAGTCCCTGAAAATCAATAGCTTCCTCCTTAAACACTTGAGGTAATACCACATTACTTGGTGCATTTTCTCCAAGTGCATCTTTCCAAACTTTTAATTTCCCTAATACAGAATGAACAATATGTTCAACCGTAGACTCTGTAGCATATGCTATAGCTTCTGGGTAAGCAGCTTTTATACTTTCTAACCCAAAATAGTAATCAGGATCTCCATGGATAATAAAGATTTTATCTAGAGATAAGTTATTGTTTTTCAAATAATCCACAATTTCTTTCGAATCAGATTGAGTAAATTTTGAGTTTATTAAAAATGCATGTCCTGCTTTCTCAACTAAGGTTGCAGTGACCATAAAACTTTTTTCATCCGAACTAAACACTGTTAATTTCACATCTTTATGATTTGTATCGATTGTTTTAAACATAGAATATTATTCTCCTTTTGTTAAAATTATTAACTAGTTAACATATTTTTATCTTGTTCCGACAGAAGCTCCCTCTTCAATTCACCTAAAAGTTTAATAGCACCAGCAAATATTCGGGAGATGTATTTCGGTTGGCATCAACTAACATGTTTGCTACTATAGCCTAAGTTTTCTTAATATAAATTTTTAAAACGTGCTTCGATTTTATCTGGCGTCATTACCCCACCACCAATAGGAATAATTTGATTATCCTTTTGTAAAAGTAAGGAAGGATAGCTATTAACACCAAGCTGTCGAACTTTATTGAAATCATTTTGGACATCTATTATTGTTTCTTGAGCATTTAAACGTTCTAATACTTGTTCAGGGTCCAAACCATGCTCGATTGCAATCTTGCGATATGTTTCAGGATCACTCAGACTTCGGCCCTCATAATAAAACGCTTTTTGCATAGCAGACGTAAATTCTAATAAACGGTCTGGCGCCAATGAACGTAAAGCTGAAAAGCCCATTGCAGCATCTTTCGAATTCATTTTAAAAGTCCCTTCTTCCACCAATTTTTGATAGGAAGGACCAAATTCTGCACCTGTAAGTTGATTAATTCTTTTATTTCCCTCTTCTATATATGAGAAATTTTTTATTGGTAGATCATCTAAAAATAATCCTCCACATAAAACTGTTAACGGCATTTCAGTATGTTCTTTGTAAAATCCTTTAATACTTTCTGAAAAACCATAGCACCATCCACAATATGCGTCCCATACGTATATAAGGTTATCTTGTTTTTTCTCCATTTAAATCCCCTACCTTTATTTTTATTAGCTAGTCCAGCTATCACTTGAAAATTCCTAGCTAGCTTTTGGATTTATAAAAGTGCATCTTTTTTAGCAACCTTATTATTTTCCCCAAAAACTAATCCTTCCAAAAAAATATCAACTAAAATTATTCATAAAAGATAACTCTGCACGTTATGGCTCTAAAGCAGGAAACACTACCGATTAAAATATGCATAGTTGTTAATATAGTAGTAACTTCCTGTACTGGACGACAACGTATAGACCGCTATCCTCAATTACATATATAAATCTTTTTTCTTAAAACAGGACTTCGTTGTAACTGGATAAGTTACACCTTATGTAACCATATTAGTTACAACGAACTCGAAAGTCAATTCTTTTTTACAAAAAAATTTAAATTTCTACTTTAACGTTTCCACAATTATGGAATTAAAATAAATCTCCTTTACCCTAAATGTCTATTGTTTAAGGTAATGAATTCTAAAAACATCTTCTTATTTCTCTTTAAACGGAACAAACTTGCTACTTAGATTGTCTATTCATTATACGTATAAAACAGGTGTTTATGATAAGAGTGATGCAAGAAGAATGTTACCCTATACACTCTTTAATTGTATTGATATTTAGAACACCTAGAAAAAAAACATATATTTTTGAAAGAGGTTGAAAATTTATGATAGTCTTGAACAAGTTTTTTAACATGTTACCTTACAAAAAGATTGTACCTGTATTATTTCTTTCATGCGCAACGCTTATAGGCTGTTCCAATAGTAATACTCAATCTGAACCACCTAAACAGGCCAAACAAGAAAATACAGTTAATCATTCTTTTGCTAAGCTTGAAAAAGAATTTGATGCTAAACTCGGCATTTATGCCTTGGACACTGATACGAATCAAACCGTTACTTATCAATCAGATGAGCGGTTTGCATACGCTTCTACCCACAAAGCTTTAGCCGTAGGAGTACTTTTGCAAAAGAAATCAATAGAAGATCTAAATCAAAGAATTTTGTATACTCGTGAAGATCTTATTAATTACAATCCAATTACCGAAAAGTATGTTGATACAGGTATGACCCTGAAAGAGCTTGCAGATGCTTCCCTTCGATATAGTGATAATACTGCACAAAATCTTATTCTTAAACAATTAGGTGGGCCAAGTGAATTCAAAAAGTCACTGATAGAAATAGGAGATATTGTTACAAACCCTGAACGTTTTGAACCAGAATTAAATGAAGTGCATCCAGGAGAGATTCATGATACTAGTACCCCAAAAGCATTAGCTACTAGTCTGCAGGCTTTCGCGCTAGGAGATATACTTTCAACTGAGAAACGGAATTTATTAATAGATTGGATGAAAAGGAACACTACAGGAGACAAATTAATTCGTGCTGGAGTTCCGGGAGGTTGGGAAGTAGCTGATAAGACGGGATCGGGATCTTATGGAACCCGAAATGATATCGCAATTATTTGGCCACCAAATAAAAAGCCAATTGTTCTTGCAATACTTTCTAATCATGATAAAGAGGATGCTAAATACGATGATAAGCTTATTGCAGAAGCAACCAAAATAGTGTTAGATGCTTTAAAAACTCCAAATAAACAATGATAGTATTAAACCATCAGAATTTTTTTATTTTCCGTCACAATACTGTGACGGTCTTTTTGTGTATTTTACAAGAAATCTACCTTTATCACTACAAAATCACCTCCATTTCGAACATAACTTTTAATTTTTCCTTTTATTAGTATCCACGAGGATTCCATACTTAGAAATCTCCCACATAACGACCCTACAGCCTATAAGAAATAAAAGTAGTTTAATTCTTAAACATGGATTGTGGAACAACTTTTTTTCCTACTACTTTAAATTCAATTTCACCTTTTTCTCCATACATTAGTTCTATAATTGGAATAGTTACCATTAATTTTTCCTTCTTTTTTCTTTCTGTCTCTAAATCAATTATTTTCATGTCACAATCCCCTTTATTTATTATAAACAAGGAGAAAGCACTCATTTGAGTGCTTTCTCCTTGTTTATAAGTGGACCTTGTAGGACTCGAACCTACGACCGAACGGTTATGAGCCGTTTGCTCTAACCAGCTGAGCTAAAGGTCCAAAGCATAAAATTTATTTCATAAAGCGCATTCATATATATCATTTTACCATATAATGTATCAATTCACTTTACTTTTTATTTAATATGCATATTTACATCGTGGTAAAAGTGTTTATATTCTACACGCCTTATCCCTTTATAATTAGTACTATCTTTTAATACATTTACATAAGTGCAATTAACAGTAAAACAATCCATATATCAATCATATTAAAAATGATATAGTTACAACACTTAATTGTTTATTTTATCAAATACTCTTATACTATATTGTCTAATATCAGAAATAGTTACTAAATTATATGCCTGTTTTATTGTGTTAAAGCAATTATTTATCTTTTCTTTTTCTAAGATAGGTTTACACAAATCATTATCTTCTAATTCTAGATCAGCTACTGCCCAAGGTAAGTCAAATAGAATCATTTTCTCTAAACTCTTCCCACTATAACACCCTAAAGTATTAACTACACACTCTAATAGCTCCTTTTCTATTTGAGTTAACTGATTTGTACTATCATAATTAATTTCAAGATTGTCGTACTGATATCCTTTGTATTTATCAAAAATAACTCGATATACCGGGCCGTGACTTCCTACTTCACAATCATCTTCAAATAAATATGTTCCAGTAAACACCCTACAAAATCCTTGCGAGTAGTATAAAAGCTTTTGAAGAGCTAAAGGAGTAACATCATCATTTTTATATAACAAATAGTTAGCAACTTCCTCGATTTTCGTGGTTTGCATAGAAGTAAAATCCTCATTTTTTTGTAGCTTTGCAATTGCTTCTTTAGAAACCCTATATGCTTTTTGAGTAATTAAATCTTTATTTCTTTCCAGAATATCTAGCATAAAAGATTGATCCTTACTTAATCTTTTCAATATATCCGAGTACTGCTTTGTCGGGATATCTCCATTTACATATCTTGTTAGAGTAACCTCTCCCCAACCTAATAGCAAAGATAACGGACGTTTTCCAATCTTATATTTTTCTAAAATCTCTCTTATCTCAGAAATAGTAACTAACTGTTCCTGTTGTCTATATACGTGATCTAATTGTTCTAAATTATAATCATGAATGTTAGGAACAAATATTTCAGATTTACACTCTGCGCAATTTGCTTCTTTACCTACGTAATGATATTGCTTCCCTCTAATGACTGTCACTTTTGGAACATCTTTAGTAGAATACTTTACCATATCACGACAAAACTCACATAAAACCATTATAAAAATCCTCCCTTATTCTAAAACCATTAGTCACTTATCTTTACCTAAAAAGATAAGTGACTGGTTTATTCCTTTTATGAAAGGATACAACAATCATGTATTTGTTCCTATCCTTATTTTCAATCAGATTCGTCTTAATATATATGTCTACCGACTTATTTTGTCCCCAATCATCTAGCTCATATTGTGGACAAAAGATATACAATTTCTCATGAGCAAAATTTGGATTTTTATTATCAACTGCATAACAAAAATCACGTACTCCTATATTAAGAAGAATCTCTTTCACTTTACTAGCGTTAATCTTATTAGCCTCTAAAAATTCACTATTCTCTTTCCTTTTTTCATTTCGAGAAACCGTAAATCGATTATTTTTAATTAATTTTTTAAACTCTAATATGTACTGCTCAATCTCCCTGATTGTAAAGTTAGTGTGCTTTTTTGTCTCTCTATTTTGAAAGCTAATATGCATTAAAATTCTTTCCCCTTTCAAATCGTACCTCATATTTACTAGAAAAACAAGAAAAAACGTATCAATTGATACGCTTTTTCTAAAATTTATAGTAGACTTCAATTTATTCTTCTAATAATGAGTACGTTGATGTCGTCTACGAAACTTCTCTATAGTTATTTTCACTGTGATTCGCAAATCAATTATGTATCTATTTTAAAATCACAGTTTCAAGTATCCATGTATACATTTAACGTTAAAAAACTACATATCCCTCCAATTTCCCTGATAAACAAATTAATTACTCATATGTATTCTCCCCCTATATAAACTTCTTATTTTAATCTATTGTTTTATACAGAAATATATATTTATACCTGTTTAAACCTAAACAAAAAAGGCCTCCTCAAGTCGATTAATTGTGCATAGCAAAATAAGCTAAATACACTAATCGGCTCAAAGAAGCCCTTTCAAAATTAAAGTAAGAAAAACACTTACTTCTACAACTCAACCACAACACTTAAGGTGTGGGAATAAACGGAATCAAATAAACTAACAATATACCTATATATTACAAAATACATAGGTTTATATCAAGATATTTTATAAATGTAACTTAAAGAAATAATTTAAGTAGGTATTAAATGATAAATAACATATGGAAAGGAAAGATTATACTCTTTTCATGAAATTAAACTCAGTTATTAGTCTAAATTATCTTTTAGATCTAACAATAACAAGCGTGCTTCTTTACCTTTCAGATAGTCTCTATTATTCTAATT
Source organism: Bacillus sp. EB106-04-02-XG92 (assembly GCF_058791995.1). Taxonomy (NCBI): domain Bacteria; kingdom Bacillati; phylum Bacillota; class Bacilli; order Caryophanales; family Bacillaceae; genus Bacillus; species Bacillus sp. EB106-04-02-XG92. The sequence continues at coordinate 115,354 of NZ_JBYTEA010000013.1, read as the reverse complement.
CCTTCATTTCTTTCAGCGGTTCTATCTCCTTTTCTGAAGCATTTTCTATTTTATACAGGTCATAGCTACCCTTTATCTCATCTATCACTACAAATTCAACTTCATTTCGAACATAGCTTTTAGTTTTCCCCTTTTTATAACCATTAACATTATCTAATATAGTTTCTCCACTATCTTTTTTATATAAATTATAGCTAACAGGCGGACGGCCAATTACATACTTATTATCAGAAAATCCGACTAAATCATCCCTCCCTAATCCTGTCGAAACACTCCAGACAAAAATAATCTGAAATATAGAATAAATAACCATACCGCATAAGAAAAAAAATAGGATTGATTTAAAAAATAAATTTAAAGATATCCTGCCCAAAAAACATCTTCTCCCTTTTCACCTCAGAATAGTACAAACAAAAAGTGAATTTTGTACGCTAAGAAACCTAATTTTTTAGATTGTTGAACTCAATCCCCGTCAGTGCCATAAGAAAAAGGATTACCGCAGTAACCCTTTTCTTATAATACACTTCATTTTGGGAAGCTACGGATGAATAAAGTCAATCTATTAAATTTCCCACAATCTTTTAACCTCCACCAATTCCTGTCCATTAAACTCCATTCTATATATATCTGGTTTTGATGTCTGAAGTAAAAAATTTAAATCATACTTACTGTCATAATACCCCATCATCAAAGTCATTACAGCTCCATGAGTGCCTACTACTACTTTCTGTCCTTGATAGGTGTTTAATAATCCTTTTAAGACTTTTATAGCACGTTTCTGACAGTCGACATTAGACTCTCCTCCCTTTAAAGCAAAGTCGGGGTCTAAAAATGACTTTTTTATCAAAGGAAATAATTCTTTATCCGACATTCGTTCCTCTTCAGCAATAAAGATTCTCTCTTTTAAGTCTTCAAATACTAAAACTTCTTGTCCTATTTGCTTTGCTAACTGCTGAACAGTTAGAATTGAACGATTGTATGGACTTGAGATAACAACGTCGATTCCCTCACCTTGTAATATATCAGTTATTTGTTGAACATCTAATTTTCCTTTTTCAGTTAATCCTCTTGTTCCTTCTTTTCCAGACTTTGGTGAATCTCCGTGTCTAACCATATATATCAAAGTTTTCATAATTACCTCCAATTTTTTTAGGTTTCTTTATTCCGTTTATAGCTTATATTAATAAAAAGAACTTTCCCAATGACCATAACTAATAATTACTATAAATCCTTCTGCATGCGATATCTTCAATACATTTCTTTACAATTCCGTGAACGTAAATATATTAAAGCAGAAGAACACGTAAAATGGAGAGCCAAAAAAGACAAGTTTTGTTCTAGCTCTTTTTTCATTTTCTAATTAATAAATCGTTTGCATATTCTCTAGCCCAATGATCTGCGTCTAATACTGTTTCCAAATTTGGATTTGCAATGCTATGATGAGCTTCAAGAGTTGAATAAATTGTTTTTTCAATATCAAAAAATGAAATTTTATTTTGTAAATATAGCGCATTAGCAATTTCATTCGCTGCATTTAAGACAGCAGGTGTTGTACCACCAATTTTTCCGGATTCATATGCATAATGTAGGCAAGGGAATTTTTCGAAATTTGGTTTTTCAAAATGTAGGCTAGCTATCTCTAATAGGTTTAATTTTTTAAAGTTTGATTGTAATCTAGTTGGATAATGAAACGCATATTGAATCGGTATTCTCATGTCAGGGGCACCGAGCTGTGCCATGATAGAGCCATCTATAAATTCAACTAAAGAATGAATAATACTTTCTTTATGAATTAAAACATCAATTTTCTCATATGGGATATCAAATAACCAACGTGCTTCCATGATTTCAAAGCCTTTGTTCATTAATGTAGCTGAATCAATGGTTAGTTTTGCCCCCATTAACCAGTTGGGATGCTTTAAGGCATCTTTAGCTTGTAAGATTTCCATTTCCTCACGCGTTTTATCTCGAAATGCACCGCCTGAAGCAGTAACAATAACCCTCTCGATTTCTTGAGTATTTTCCCCATTTAAGCATTGAAAAATGGCAGAGTGCTCACTGTCTACTGGAATTAAGCGGCAGCCGTTTCGTTTCGCTAAATCTGTCACAATATGCCCTGCCGCAACTAATGTTTCTTTGTTCGCAATTGCTATATCTTTCTTCGCTTTTAAAGCTTCAATTGTTGGAAGCAGACCAGAAACACCGACAACTGAAGATAATATAAGATTAGAATCAGTGTGAGTTGCAACTTCAATTAATCCATCTATTCCATATGCGACTTTTGTGCCCGTAGAAATTCGCTTCCGAAGTGCATCTGCTAATTCTTTTGTGCTAACGCTTACAATTCGAGGTTGAAATGTATGTATTTGTTGTTCGAGAAGGTCAATATTGTGATTTGCCGTTAAACCAATAATTTTAAAATTTTCCGGATGAGAAGTGACTACATCTAATGCAGACGTACCAATTGATCCAGTTGAACCAAGAATCGAAATATATTTTACCATGATAATTCCTCCAAAATTGAATAATCCCTCTTTACACACCTATCCTACGACTCTATAGAAAGAATAGTGTATATTTCATTTTAGGCATTATATTATATTGAAATTTTATCCAATCTTCCCTGTGAATGACTACTAGTTCTAGCAAACAGACCCTTATATAGGAAAAATGCACCTATTATTACAATCATACCAATATAAACAGACATCATCGTAGGAATTAAGAATGCACCGACGATAATAGTCATTCTTGCAATTAGGTCCGCCCCAATATCTGATAGACCCGCAAAGGCAGAATATGATCCTCTCTTGTCAGCCGGAATCATATTAGCTTGTTCTGCATTTCTGATTGGTGAGTAGACAAGTTCACCAACAGTAGCGATAAAGTTAAAAATAATCAGTACGTACCATGTGTTTGAAGATGTTACTGCCACATAGCCTATCCCATAGAGCACAAGACCTAAAAGTAACGCTTTTTTCCCAGTTAGATGATCTGTAATTTTATTTATAATAAACGTTAAACATACTACTAAAAGCATATTTTGTATGTTAAGAATACTTAGCATCCTCACTCCTACTATTTCAAAATCCCCAATGCTTATTGGATTGAATGTTTCTGAAAGTCGTACACCAATATAACTGTTTAAAGAAAACTCTGCTGCAAATATACAGGTAGATCCTATTACAACTCTTAAAAATGCTCTATCTTGAATAGCAATTTTATAATTTTGAATTAGATCAAGTACTATATTCTCCTGCCTTTTTTCTAAGCACTCTTTAACTTCTGTAACTAGCCAAATTTTATAAGCAATCGGTACTGTAGCAGAAACACAAGTCAGTAGTATAAACAACTCTTGTTGATGATTAATGTATAAAAAACCACCTAATGCTGCACCAATTGCCATAGAAAGATTCATAAGCCAATAGTCAATTGTATAGACAGCCTTTCGATTTTCCGGTGTAGTTGAGTCTATGATGATAGCCTGCATGGATGGACGCCCAAGACTGCTAGTTATTATAAAACCTACATAAGCGATTGCAAATAACCAAATCATCTTATCCGTCGGATATAAGCTTAAAGTCATGAATAAAAACATCAAAGTACTAGAAAAAGAAGTTAACAATAAGATTTTCTTTCTTTGAAATCGATCTGAAATGTAACCTCCAATTAAATTTGAAAAAAAACTTAACATAACCGTTAAGATTAAAAATAAACCAGCCCATACTTTATTTATTTCTTGAGCAAAAAACAATGCCATAAAAGGCATTACTGCTGATGTAACAGCACGATTAAAAAATGATGTAATTAAGCGTACTTTTATATTTTGCTCAAATTCTTTCCAATTCATCGTATCTCCTCCCCTTGTCTAATGTTATATTAAACTAGACTTATCAAATTAAAAATGGACAACTTCAGAAAAACATGTCCACTTATAAAAGGAGATAGGAAAATGGATAAAACTTTACTGAATCTATGGCAATCATTTTCTTCAGGAAATATAAAAATACAAGACCTAGCAGATTTTTTAAATTTAAGTACAAAGCAAACAGTACGTTACTTACATAAATGGATGGATGAAGGTTGGCTGACTTTCATTTCTGGAAAAGGTAGAGGAAATCCCTCCTCTCTTCAATGGTTGAAAAATATAGAACAAATCTATGAGTCACAAGTAATGGAAATTATGGACCAACAGCCTGTTGAAAAAAGTAGTAAATATTTACTATATAATTGGTCTCCAAACAGTAAACTACGCTTAATGACTAAGTTTCATTCAAAATTTGGCTATATACATAATTCAGATGATAAATTAATTATTCCTAGAAGAAAGCCCTTTTTAACAACACATCCGCTCGAGGCTGCCGATGTACATAGTGCACATATTGTCGCAAATGTTTTCAATCGACTTGTTTATATGAATGAAAAGGGGAACATATTCCCTGAAATAGCTCATAGTTGGGATGTAACTCAATCTACGCTTAGACTATATTTAAAAAAGTCTATAAAATTTCATGATGGATCCATCTTAACAGCGTCTGATGTGAAACTATGTCTCTCAAAATTACGCAGTCATACATACTATAAAGATTTATGGGCACCCATAGAAAAAATAGAAGTTGTATCACCATTAATTATTGATATACATTATCCAAAGGGGTGTAGTTATTGTTTACAAATGTTATGTATGATAAATACAAGTATTTATAAAGAAAATAACGGTCAAATTATTGGAACCGGTGGTTTTTATATAGGAGAGAATAATCTGGAGAAAACATCATTGATAGCATTTCATGATTATTTTCAAGAAAGACCATTGCTAGATACAGTAGAATTCATTCAGGTCCCTCTAGAATTTGATACTATTTATCAATCTTCTAAACACCATAAATGTAATTCTACTTTTCAAGTAGAAAGGAATTCCGGTTTTGGCGTTATAATTATGAATGCTTGGCGCCATTCTTCCATTCAGCACATAGATGTTCGTAATTACTTACATTCTATTATCGCTAACAATATAAATCATATTCATGAATATGATTCTCAAAAAACTCCAAACGTTAAGAGCTGCTTGAAAGACATAGATCATCAAATCAATATTCCAAAAAGAAAACGTCCCGACTTTAAAGAACCACTTATTATAAAAGCTACTCAGTATACAGAAGCGACTACAAAATGGTTAATGAATATCTTAGAAAAAGAAAATATACCTTTTCAAGTTAAATGGGTTCCATTTGAAAACTATCTTAGGGATGAAAAACTTAATGAACAAGTCGACCTTTTTATTCATGGTGAAGTATTTGAGATGAATCAAGAGATATCATTTTATTATTTTTTAACAGCTAGATATTCACCATTAGCTAAAGTGTTAAAAACAAATAAATCACTTAGAAAACAACTATCTAAATATAAACATACACATTTTGAAGAGTGGGCTTTATTAAATAAGAATCTTGAAAAGGAACTGATAGAATCCTCTATCATGATTCCCTTATACTATGAAACACGTCAAATTCCTTTTTCATCAGATTTAACGAATATTAAGATGAAATATTTTGGATATGTGGATTTTTCTCAACTTTGGATAAGACCTTTCATTCAAAATTCACAAGAAACCTAATCTACTTGTAATCATTATCACCCTATTTAATTTCCCTAATGCCAAAGGTAAGTTTTTTAGGAATACCGATACATCGCTATTAGGTCAATTAAACTGGTCTCCAAACGTCAACAACTTAATTAATCAATAAATAACATCATCTCTATTTACAAATATTTCGAAGGACTCACAAAACAAAATTATTATCTTCCCACAGTTATCTATGAGAAGTTAGCTCGTTTTTTATTTTGGCTAACCACCAATTTATCAATAGTCATATCTAGAAACGCAAAAAAATCCATTTAGATGATCTAAATGGATTTTTTTACTTATATAACACTATTTAAAGTTAAACAAATACGTTTGAATAAATGTAGAACTCAAGTTTCTTAGTTAAGCTTTTTAAATGCTGTCTAATTGACAGGGGTCACTGCATTAAGTTGACTCTCCCCTAAAGGGGCCAGCTGACGAAGGTCCTGTGTGGGCTTTCCCGTATCGTAAATTCTGTAACCCCTTTTTATAATTATTGACTTACTTTTACTATTTCCTTTAAATATCTTTGCATATTTTGATTTACTGCATAGACATAACATCCATTTATCCCTCGAGATAATAATACGTAATAAATTCGTTTAATATAAGATGTTAACTCTACATTATTTAAATCGGTCCCCTTAATTGGAAGGCCATTTCGATCTTTATACTCTTTTGGATTGACGATGATTTCTGCTTTATTCAAATCGTAGTCTCCATTTTCTTCACCTGTGTAATAGCAATCAATTTCTGCTCCTAAAATCACACCAATATAATTTAAATCAGCACCCTGAGTAGTATGAATACATCCTATTTCCTCTACACTGTTTTTAAAATTAATCCAATCTTTTACCTTTGAGTTCCATATAAATGTATTACCTGTAACAGGATCTTTTATATCATATAGATTCTTATCCTTTTGTGTGGCCCATTTCCAAGAATAGCCTGCGACTACACGACATAATTCATATTCTTTATTTAAAGATTTGATAGAATCATTTAATTCTGTAATAGAGTCCATTACTTTAAAGTCATAACCCTGTAATAATCCTTCCTCATAAACGCCAACATTATTTGCTATTTGTAGATATTTACGCAGCCATGCTAAATATTGCTCTCCAGATTTTAAACGGAATTGTTTATGTAAGGGATGCCTCTTATAATTCACTGTCAACTGTTGGAAGACATCTGTATCTATATCTGCAGGTCGAATTGTTTGGTATGGATCATAAACCACAGTTAAGTGATATGCATATGTTTCTATTAGCTCCAACTCAGTTGTATAACCATTATCAGTGACTAAATGTTTTAAATCACGTGCTTGTTTACCAAAATATTGTTTCAGACGATGTGCTTCGTCCACAAAAACATATTTATATTTTGTGCCCCTACCTTTTGCCTGCTTAATAAATTGTGAAGGTGACAGTACTGTAATACTTTGTAGACCTAGTTTGTTCATTAAGCTCTTATATAAATTTAATGAGTGAGTTTGCGGAACAACAAGTGCTATATCTTCATAATTCAAACCCTCTCGTGCTTTACCAGTTTCATTGTCATAAGCAAGCGCATATAAGATATTTGTTAATACAATTGTTTTACCGGTACCCGGGTCCCCTGTAATCAAATGTCGACTATTTGAAGTGGTAAGCATCGTATTAAAAATGTCTTTACATACCTCAATTTGATTAGCCGATAGGTCTTTAAATGGTGAATATTTATAAATAAATTTATTATGTATCTCACCTAACTTCTCACTAGCTATCCCTTCTTCAATTAACTGATTCCAAATTCTCTTAAACATACTCTGAACATTTTCAATCCCGTTATAAGTATGAATCTTTTGGCCCCTTACTTTATTCAGTAGGTTAAATTTATCATCTGCAGATAAATATTCAATTAACAATGTTTCAATATGCTTAATTGAACTTTCATTAAATAATTCGCTTTTTATTACAATAACTTCATTGAATGTTTTACTTTCATCACATAAATGCGCAACAAAACGCTCATATATATCTGTGGACTTACCTACATATAAATTCTTCTTATCTCGTTGAATATAGACTACTGGTACTCTATCAATTTCGAAGTCTTTCATACTGCCTTGCTCAAAATCTTTTCGCTTCTTCTTAATTATTTCAAATGAAGATAATTTTGCTGCAACTGATATCAATTAAATGACCCCCCATTTTTAAATTCAAGAATATTTGAGAATGATGAATATTGTATACCATTTGAATCCAACACACACATCCAATTCAAATTCCCAGCCCTCTTCTTTTACATATTTATCTCAAAAAAACTGTAAAACGTTAATCGTTTTACAGTTCATTATATTTTTTATTTTTTCCAAATGCCTTTTCTACTGGATATTTCTCTGCATTCTTGAGTAACTTAGCATGTACTGCCTCTTCTAAATCAATATTCAATTTATCACTTAACATCAGCAAATAAATCATTACATCAGCAATTTCTTCTTTCATTTCCTGCATTTTAGTTTCTGTTGCTTCTTCACTAGACTTCCATTGAAAAGTTTCAAGTAATTCTGCTGCCTCTAAATTTAATGAAATTGCTAGATCCTTTGCATTATGAAACTGACCCCAATTTCTCTCATCTCGAAATTTTATTACTGCCTTTTGTAAATCTTGCATCACTATTAATCTCCTCTCTTTTTCATACTACCTTTTCAAAATACAAAGCACTATATATTGAACCTTAACTAATCCACCTTAATCCAGATATAATCGTCTTCATATTTAACGTTTAATTTTAATCGAATTCCCTTCATATATGCCTCTAGTTGCTTTGAAAGACTCTCATCACCGACTTGATCATATCTATCTACATTTAAATATAACTTAAATACACTTCCATTCGTTAACTCAAATTCCCACTTTAGAAAGTTATGTAACATACTTTCCTTACTCATGTATTCATTTGCTTCCATATATTCAAGTAGTTCATGTAAATTATAATATACTAAGCTACTTGGCCTGATATCATGACATTTTGGACAATATTCTCTATATCTATCTTGCAATTGCATAATCATTTCTGTACCACATTGATTACAGTTACACATGTAGCAATCTCCTTTAATTCTCTTATGTTCTTTATACACTTGAAATTATAAACTATACTATTTTGTTTTAAAAATGTTCCTCTTATGCCACTTAAAGTATAATTTATTTTCTGGGCGAATTTCTATCTTAGCTTTGGGTTTTAATCCAAATATCAAATAATCTGTTTCTACTATTAATGGAGAAATATGCAATCGCCCCTGTCCATCAAATGTAATAAACCCTTTATCATAAAGGGCATCATGATTACAGCAAAGTAACACACCATTATAAGAATTTAATCGCTCCATACTTGTGCTATCTTTCCATGGCTTTGAATGACTTGCTCTTAATAACTCTGGCAAATTTATTCCGCATAATGCACATTTTCCGTTCCATAGATCCATTAATGCTTTCCTGAATTTTTGCTGTCCAATTCGAATTGTAGCTTTTACCTCTGATTCCGTTTCAGATATCACAGGAATTAATGTGTTATTCTCAGTCCTTCTTACCTCATCAACTGATAATTCTAATTGCTCATTTTTCTTCTCATAAATGTTTAAATCACTAATTAGTTCAATTAATTTGAGGGCTAATTCTTCGTTACATGGATATAAATATCCTTGATTTCCTTTTGCATCTGATTGAAAAGGTGAATATTTAATTGGCAACAGCTGCGATATCTCTTCAAATTTCTCACGTATATTAATTGGTTTTTCCAACTCATGATATTTTAAAGACACCAAATAGCCCTCATCATTCCATTGATCATGACTTTTCATAATCGACGGTTTATTCGATTCCTTACAATCTTCTTCAGCAATACTAACCGCTACAATATCCCCTTTTACATAATGAAAGATTCGATCTCCATTTTTTACATCCATCATTCTTTTCCATGAATGTGGTACGTTACCGCCTCTATCCTTTTTAGGCGACCAAATAATTTCTAATTCTTTTTCCTCTTGATAAGTATGTCCTTGCATAACAATATAATGATTCATATATTCTCTCCTAAGGCGTTTATTTACTACGCTGTATTCTAATTAATATAATACTAAAAAACTCTTCTATGATTAGCAAATAGTCTGTTTAAGTGTATATTACTCATCTATCGTAATTTTCTTAATTTATTAGAATTTCTCTCATGAAATTTACTTTTGCAATTCATAAATTAAATATATATCACAGAAATATCTACGAAGATTCCCACCTGTAACCACTAAAAAACATTGTAAATCCCTTTACTCTAAAATTGAGATTTTTCCAGAAGCAAAATCACCACCAAGTAAGATGGCTTCCAGTTCTTTTTCTTACTGTGGATGTTTATTTGAAAATGATTCAATAATCTCATTATGTAGAGTCTTATGTTCTATTACATATTCCCATTAATTACGTATCTTTATCAAGTTGTTCTCACTTGGCCTTCTCCTCTTCTATAAATAAATTATTAGGTTCTCTTTAAAATTAGAGAACTCACTCTCACCATGTACTTATAACTTTTGTCTCTTGTCTCTACTTAAGATCATCCTTACTGTGATTTCATATAGCTCTTTTCGTTAGATACTAAATGTTTTAATTCATTACTACACATTCCTTCTAAACAACCATATTTCTTTTTAGCTTAAAACCTACTTTATATACCCACTTAAACAAACCAAAAAGGGCTCCTTTAAGTCGATTAATTGTGCATAGCAAAATAAGCTGTATACACTAATCGGCTCAAAGAAGCCCTTTCAAAATTGAAACAAGAAAAAAACTGCTTCTACAACTCAACCACAACACATAATGTGTGGGAATAAACGGAATCTAATAAACAAATAATATAATTATATATTACATAATAGAGTTATTTTTCTCAAGGATATTTCATTAAAATATTCCTACAGTGCTTCTACGGTAGGAATATCAGCTGGTGCCCACTTTAAATGCTTTAAGTCTTTAATACCCATCCATTTTAGCTCTGCATGTTCAAGAGCTTTAGGCTTACCCGCTAAGATTCTTGCTTTATATGTAGTGAGATGAACAACAATAGTTTCATACTCGTACTCGATTTCTTCTACCTTCTCATCTACAACAATTGTACATCCCAGCTCCTCTTTAATCTCACGAATTAATGCAGCTTGTGGCTCTTCTCCCCTGTTTAACTTACCACCTGGAAATTCCCAATAGTTCGGTAACGTCATTTTAGGAGAACGTAATGCACATAAGACTTCATTATTTTCATTAACGATTACCGCACCAACAACTGATATTTTTCTCTTCATGCTTACTCACTTCCTTATACAGATTAATTAATACTTAATATCTTATATTAATTCATTTTTAAAAACCAAATTTTCCTTTTAATTGATGATTAAACTAACAACTACAAAATCGCTTAAAAACGTTACGAAAAAATATGGAACAAAACAATTTCAATTCTTACATCATCTCTTCAAAAGAGGATATTTGATATTTTACAAACATTAAGTATAGCCCTGAGGAACGACCATTTTCATTATTGTATCGCAAAATGATCTTTCCATTTTCATTGTACCTAAATTAGAAGTAAAAACGTATTTTCTATTATAGAATTCATTTACTCTCTTTTCTACATAATGTGAACTGACTGTACTTTTAATTTTAAAACTCAAGCTTTACTTTCGGTAAAGCATAAGAAAGATTATTATTTTAGGAATTCTAATCTTCTTATTTGGATTAGGTACCTTGAGTGATAGTTTTATTGGTGGGTTAATTCTTCTACTAATAGGTATAGGAATTGCAGGTAGCGGCATTCAAACAATTTTAAGAATTGAAAAAGCAGGAACACCTTATCATATTAGTGTCCCATTCTTTGAAAAAGAAAAAATGCAATTATTAAATGATATTATACACAACGCTTTAGCAGATGACACAGACAAAACAGATTTAAATTTATTCTTTGATAAAAAATCACAGTAAATATTATTATATTTAAAATAAAACCTTATAATCGAATTATATTAATTAATTCGATTATAAGGTTTTTCAATTTATCTAACTAACAAGTTTTTCTCATATAAAAAGCATGTACTTCCTTTTAATACAAAACGTTTTATCTAAAAACCTAAGATTCGTACAATCTGACGGGCTTTAGCATTATCTATATAATAATGCATCTCTAACCCCTTTCTTTCTGCACGAAGTACGGTTCCCCTTAATTTTGATAGATGCTGTGAAACAGTAGATTGTGGGAGTCTTAATATTTCCGTTAATTGCGTTACATTACACATTTTATGATGCATTAATTCATTTACAATTTGTAATCGTACCGGATGTGCCATTACTTTTAAAACATCTACGTCTTCTTCGCGGATTTCAGCTAGATCTCTATCAGTTACTACTGTTTTCATTTCGCATTCTCCTTTATTATTAATTTCTATTTTTCTTATTATCCTTATAAATAGTACTTATAGATGATTACGATTTGTCCTGTTGAGAAAATTTATTCTCTTCTTAAAGTAAAAAGGAAACCTATCCTGAAAACAGTTTTTCACATAACTTTGATCTATGTTTAACACATTTTGCTAAGTAAAAGTACTTCGCCTATCCTTTGGCAAAAGCAAATAAAAAATTCTGCTTTTGCCTTCTCGTCCTGAAAAATTGATAAGTAGTATCCCCTATCTCACACTCTACAAAATAATCATTTTATTTCTCAACCGAGATACCTGGAATTAAAATACCAAAAATGGTAATATGAAGTCACCTTCAGTTGTCAATTGTGTCCCTTTTTAAAAGGCCCTGTCTATAATGACAAGGCCTTTTAAATTTCCCTGAATATCCTTTCTATTTCGTTTTCTTTTAAATAACCAACGTATGTAAAAATCAGCTACCATCTCATTCATAGTTTTGAAAATTTGTTCTCTCCTTATTTAAGAATACTTTAAACTTCAGATAGATTACCGTATATCGACATCTTATGTATGCAAAATTACATATCAAATCTAATTGAAAAACATTCTCGTTGTAACTATAATGGTTTCAAGAGGTGATATTTTCACTTCCTTTTCAAATCTTGCAATATATTAAAGGAGGAACTAGCATTATGAAAAAAGTTATTTTAGCAGGGGCATTAGGAATTGCAGTACTATCAGGTATGAACTTACCAGGAGCAGAGGCACCAAAAGCGAGTGCGGCAACTACAAATTTAGACATTCAAGAAGTTACAAAATATTACTCTATGAGTTCCTATGAAGTTTCTCAAAAAGAATCATTTAATCTTAATAAAGGGGAAGAACTTACGGTCTTTGTACAAAATTCCGGATTCCCAATTTCTTATACAGTCTTTGATGCAGATGATCAAGTAATTGGCACATACAATGCTAATTCACCATACGGTCGCGTATTCAAAGCACAAAAAGACGGTAATATTTCTGTTCAATTTCAAGCAGGAGTAAATTCTTCTTACATGAAAAAGATGAATTTCACAGCCAAATTTGCAGTGTCTAAATTTAACTAGCAGTAAAAATTTTCACTATCCCATTTAAAGACAAATTAAAAAGGTATATCCCTTCCATGGGATATACCTTTAACTTTAATGAATTTTATATTGACCAGATAACTGCTCTTGCGCCATACGAACTAAACGTTTTGTAATTTCTCCACCTACTGAACCATTAGCTCTTGCTGTTGAATCCGGTCCAAGTGTAACACCAAACTCCTGAGCAATTTCATATTTCATCTGTTCAATTGCACTTGCTGCAGCTGCTATTAAGATTTCGTTTGAATTATTATTTTCGCGAATTTGCATTTTTTAAACACCTCCGTTGAATTTGGTAATATCATGCTCTATTTCCAACAAAATATGCAAAAAAATTATTCGTTTAGCCATTTTACATATATACCTTAGCTTTCACTCTTTATATGGGCATAAATAAAGGCATAGGTCATACCTATACCTAACCCTTCTCCTATCCTACTTACTTTTGAATTCCCCTATTAACTCCTGTAACTCTTGGGAAAGCCAATTCAAAGAATTCGCCAACTCTGCAATATCTTGTACATACAGTTCTTGCTCTTTCATACTTGTCTCTACATTGCTACTGCTATTCACATATGTATTTGCAATGTGTGATAATTCATTTACAATCTGAACAATAGTTTGATTATCTTTTAAAATGTCACTTGAATTATTCAAAGCCACTTTAATTTGACTGGTAACAGATTGGGCTGATTCTGAAATCTTTTCAAAGAAAGCACCGCTACTTTGAACAAGTGTTATTCCTGATTCTACTTCCTTTGAAATCTTCTGTATGGATTTTACAGCCTCATCTGCTTCAGCTTGGGTTTCATCAACTAATTTAGCTATATCCCTTGCAGATGCCTCGGTTTTTTCCGCTAATATACGTACCTCATCCGAAACAACTGAAAATCCTTTCCCCATCTCTCCAGCACATAAGGCTTCAGTAGAAGCATTTAAGGCTAACATATTTGTTTGCTTTGACATAATTGTAATTACATTAAGAATTTCACTAATTTCCTTAGATCGTGCTTCTAATGCAAACATACTAGAAGATACATCTTGAACTGTATCTTGGATTCTTTTCATTTGATTCACAATTTGCTTAATCAAATCTTTTCCTTCTCCAGAATGCTGTTCCATGTCTTCCGAGGCATTCCTAACTTGTTTTGCAGCTCCTTTAATTTCTTTCATTTTACTTTCCATTTCTTGAACAATTCCTAAACATTTTTGCACTACATTTTCATGAGAATATGCTCCTAAATTTAATCCTGTAGTAGCACTTGCAATTTCTTTAAAGGCTATACTATTCGCTTTTGTACTTACCGACAATTCCTGTGAGGATGTCGAAACTTGTTCAGCCGTCTGCCTTACTTTATCTATAATCCTATTAAACTTTTTAATAGTGTTATTAAAATAGATATTAGTTATCCCTATATCATCAGACCTTTCATTCAATTTAATACTTAAATCCCCTTCACCAACTTTACGTAACCCTTCTTGTAAATCCTTTAAAGGCGATAGAGATTTTCGTGAGATGAATATTTGAATTGTAATTGCAATTGTTAATGAAATGATTATAAATAGTAAACCGTGCACTACAAATTCTTTCTTTGTAAGAGGAATAATAGAAGCGTCTAAATCCGCTGCAACAATTGCAATTATATTATTATTTTCATCAGTAATTGGCTCTAGAATTGTTACCCATGTACCTAGTACATCTTCATACACTTCCGTCATTTGTGCCTGTTTCGTTTTCATTACTTGGTTGTATGTCTTCTTCCAATGAGTTGGATGCTCATAATAGTCACCTGCTTTTACAGAACCTAGTTTTACAGAAACCGTATCTGCTAATTCTGTATCCAAAGCTACTAATTGTAATTCTGCTTTATCATTTAGCTTGGCCCCTGTAACATATGTTTGTCCGACACTTTTCATATTTTTTATAGCTTTATCTAATTGCTCTGTCAATTTTTCTTTCTTCACTCTTTGTGCTGTGGGGTCTTTTGCTACATCTCTTACTATTTCCAGATCTAATTGATTTATTAATGTATCTCCTGTTTCAAAAGACTGCCTTTCAAATATAAACATCATACTATTTTGAAACATGTTAAAACTTAACGCCCCCATACTTCCCACAAGCGTCAGAATTACTAATACCGTTAGTAATACATTTTTCTGAAGCAACGATAGCCTATGCCAATATTTTTTCATTGATTTCACCTTTCTTATTTTCAACAATACAAAAACAAAGTAGTAACTTATTAAAAGGTTCTATTTCTGTTATTAACTTAAACATTAAAATAGCAGACTTGTCATTCAATCAAACGTTCCAATTTTTTCGTTTGATAGATCTTCTTTCCTTTTATACTGATAGTTTCACTATAATTAAAGAAATAATTTAAAGTTTATTTTCTTCTTTTCGAAGCTCATTTTGATCTATTGTACAAATATCAGTTTTCCCATTTGCAATCGCATCCTTTTAATATATGTCCAGCTGCTTCTGGAAATCTATTAAAAGGAAGACGTAAAACTTCTACTACCTCATCTCTTCTATTCGTACTGATATTTTCTAAATTGATGTGTTAAAGGCTTTGCCTACAATAATTGCTATAAAATTTAATGGCCTACTAAGAATATGTTAAATTTCATATTTATCCTCTAAAAAATTTCACATTAAATTTGTTGGAGTTCCTTCAGTGAAGATTTTTCATAATATCGTTAGTTTTAAATAAAGACAAGAATTTTTAAGAGCCTCTTCTGTAGTTATCTTTATCTTGCATAACAAAAAATTGGTAAGTTGAATCCAATCTCCCATTTTATAACTTTTTTCCTTATTTTTCTATAAAATTTTAATATTTACTTGTACAAATTAAACTTAGACTTTTTTGGCCTTGATTCTTTAATTTTCTTAAATTCATATGAAGCAGCATAGTAAGTGAAGTTTTATATTAAAAATATGCAAAAATACATACTCCCCCAAAACTATATGCACTTAAATATTCATATAGTAAAATATTAAATACAAGAGTGCCCTATACAACAGATTTCCTTAAGAAGCTTGATATATTATTTATCATAGAATTGTTGTGACATTAATATCTCATTTTGCTCTTTAATATTTTGATATTAACAATATGGTGTTAAAATATGCCTACTTTATAGCTACACCTATATAGGCCAAGGATTCAATTACAGAACAATTTCCATCAATAGTAAACGAAAAAAGATGTGAAACAAAAAGAGACCCAACTATATATTACTTTTTGTATATGTGTAATAAAAGATTATAGGAGAAATATATATGCTAAAAAAAATAAATAGATTTATGTTTGCTTTGCCTACAATTTCTTTTGTTTTTCTTATTTTATTAGGAACATTTTTATTTGTTATACCACTAGATCTATTCTTACCTGAAATACAAAAAAACCCAATAACAGAAGCACCTCTTATTCTGCAAGTTTTATTAGGGGTATTGGCGGCACCTATATATGAAACAATAGTTTTTCAAGTATTTTTATTTTGGATATTAAGTTGGATTCCTTATATTAAAAATCGCGATTACCTTATCATTTTAATGGCATCAATTATATTTGGATTAAATCATCAATATGGAATCACTTATATAGTTGGTACAACCATAATTGGTCTTTTATATAACTATGCTTATTGGGTATATAAAAAAAAGAATGAAAAATATCAGGTTACATTGCCTGCTTTTTGGGTTGTGTTTTTGATTCACTTATTACATAATTCTATTGCTTTTATAGCATCAAATTTATAAATTTAAAGATAATATAGATTAATGAATTATGTTTGTACTTATTTAAGGTAAAAGACACGAAATAAAGATTAGAGAGTGCCCGTATTTTCAAAGCGTAACTAAGAATTAAGCCACCTGAGTCTATATTTGTATGGGCTCAGGTGGCTTAATTTCTTTTGAAATCTTTAATGATTATAAAACTATATATATTTGCGCACTTAACATAGCGAAAGAATTCTTTTTATACATGCATTATCCTAAAAGTTTCGCTTTCGTGACATACTTTCCTTCATTTTTCTAACATCTCATTCTCTTCTTCCAATCGTTTAGTCTTAGTACCTAAACATAATCCTTTTGTTTCCCCACGTTATTCTTCTAGTTCTTTAATACCTACAGTTTTGAATTATTTCATCCAACAACTTGTAATAGGACAATAAATCTCTAATTCTTTCGCAACAGTTTTATCCTTTATACCTTTTTTGAGTATAAACGCAATTTTTTTTCTTTGCATTTTGTATAACGAGTAATTCTAATTTAACCCATAGAAAAATCCCCTCCATAGTAAACAGGTTAATGTGTTTTCTTTTCCTATCTACTATAGGGGGAGTATAGCATAGCTTCTTTTTTGTAAAAGATTTAAGATTCTAGTGCAGCAATTAATTGCTGACGTTCTTTGTCTCTAAAAATTTTAATTTCATGTTTAAACTCATAATTTCCTGCTTCAAATCTAACCCATTCCTTACTTGTCCAATATACAACATCTACATTCGTATCTAAAATTACAGAACATATGTCTACTAATTCTTCCTCGTAAAATGGCGCTTCTTTTGCTAGTTCAAAAGCTAGTACTTTTGGATCCTTACTTTTAATTTGAAGTTCCCTTGAAGTTTGCCCTAAATACTGCCATGGAGAATGTAGAGATTGCACATGGGAATTTTGAGTTTCTTTAAGCTGTGATGAAGAATGTATTGTTGCAGCAAATGTAGGTTTACTCACTCCTATTGTTGCGCCTAAAGCAATAGAACCAATAATAAGTTTTTTAATCATTTTTTCAGCCCCTTTAATTATTTTGGATATGCTTCCTTTTTATACTACGTTCATGTTCGTGTAAATGAAGATGATTTGACATGATTCATCATTTTTCTCAAAAACTGTATATTAATTAATCGCAGTAAATTCACCAAAAACAAAAAAGTTTCTGTAGGGAAACTTTTTTGTTTTTGGTATACATTATATGTATAAAAATTAGTTTTGAAAATATTTACTTATTTGTTGATAAAATTGTATTTGGATATTGTTCCTACTATTATCTTCATACATTTCATGCAAAGCTTTACTACAACATGAACAAATTTATCTTATGACCGCTTTTCTTCTTACGAAATTAAGTGATTGTTTCAATAGCTGGTTCGAGAGTCATAGAATTACTTTCTTTCTAAGCTCAATTATTCCGTTCTTTCGCCTAAAATTCCAATATCCCCATTACTTCTTTCGTAAATAGTTTAAAATCAGTTAAATGTTTTTCAATAATTTGACGAACAATATCTAAATTTACACTTTGATAATCATGAACAGCAATATTACGAAATCCAACCATTGCCTTTAACTTATTTGCAAGATCAGCGCTAAGTAATCCTGCTGTAACCAATAAATCAAAGGCCTCTCGACTAGATTGGGGTAGTCCTAATTTTTTCCCTGCAACAATATGCATCGCTAAATCAATACTTGCTTCACAAGCTCTTTGTATGTTCAATATTATTGAATCTTGTTTTGTAAAATCCTCTAAATTTTCAGGGTCATTTCCATACACATCTTGAATTCTTTTTATACAACGCTCTACTGTAGAAATTTTATTTAAAATAACCTCATTCTTCATATATAGAACCTCTTTTCTTTATATCATCAAATACTATCTGTCGTTCTTCATTCAATTTTGAATACATTTTTAAGGTTTTCATTTCAAAAATGACCTTACGTCTTTCATCCGAACAAAATATTGTCTTTCCTGTATGTATAATCTGAGCTTGAAAAACTGTAGAAGCTTCGGATAAATCAACTAAATCAACATCTTTATGAACAATGTTAGCTAACTCCTGTGCTAATAAAAAACGTTCATAGTTCCCTAAAGTTGTGTCACTTAAATAAGCTATATCAATATCACTATCTTCTCGTTCTCTATTCTCAGCCGTTGATCCAAACACAATTATCCAATAGGGATTCACCGTCTCTTGTAATTTTTCTATAATAGCTGTTATCATGCTTTGAAAAATCATTTAATTAATCCCCCTTAGTATACTTGAATTTTATTATATCATAACCAATCATCAATCCTTTAAACGACTACAAATACTTAAACAAAACTAGAAGCTTATTTCTGACCTAAAATTATTATAGGTCAGGAGTAGGTATGTTGTAACTTTGAATCTTAAATAATTGTTTATAATCCTACACTTCACCTATTAAATGTCTTTTATATTTTCTTCTTGCAAAAGTAAAAGACTGACAATAACTGTCAGCCTCTTACTTTTGTAATTCTAAAGAACTTTAGCCTATTTCAATATACCTTCTAATAATTGGGGGATATATTGCTCTAACAAAACTTATATATTAATCCACCTTTAATTTTTCTTTTACCTTTCTAGGGAGTTCGTCTTTTTTAACTTCTTCCCAAGATTTCACACCTTTTTTCTCAGAGTAATATATACGTAAAAACGCTTCTTTACGAAGGTTTTTTAACGCTGTAAACTCCATTTCTTTCTCTTTACCATCCTTATCAAATCCAGGTAATTTATATTCGTAAGTCGTATCCCTATTTACATTTTTCTCTTTTAATTTTTCACCATCCTTGGTAATTTGCACATAATATGTATCTGTACCAAGACGATTTAAATTACACCCCGATAACAACACGGTAAACATCACAAAAACACTACACATAAGCACTATTCGTTTCATATTATTCACCTCATATCTTTTCTCACAAAATTATATCCTAATCTATTGGCTGCAAAAATTCATTTCCATTACGCTAACATTACGTTTTTGTAAGGTAGTAAAAATAGCATAATTAAAAGGATATGAATTCATATTTCTATTGAATTCATATCCTTTGTTCTTATTGAGTATACTATTTTGCCTTATTCTAAATAGGAGATATTTCTATTATTCTGGGAAAATGAAGTTAGAGTTCCCTTCACTATTAGCGGAATCTTCTTTTGGGAATGTAATAGTAGATCCTTCATTTCCCTTATTCCCTTTATTTATTTCTTGCTCCTCAGGAAATACAATGGAAGAATCATTACTTAAGTTTGGTGAAAAACCAAGTTTAGATAAAATAGCTTTTAAATCGGGTAAAACACCAATTTTATCAGAGATTGGATCGTTAGATTTCGTTCCAGTACTAGGATCACTTAAAATATCCCTAATCTGGCTTGGTGTATATACTTTTCCCTGATTATTTTTTGCAATTCCTTGAATTGATGCAGCAGCACCAGCAATAATAGGCGATGCACTAGATGTTCCAGCAAAACTAGATGTATATAGATTTGTTATAAATTCACTTGGTTTAGCATCTGTAGTATCTACTGCATTCCCCCATCCATACACATCCACTCTACTACCGTAATTAGAGAAATATGAACGTTTATGAGGAACCCTTGCAGAAGCTGCCCCAACCATAATTGCCCCTGAATCTTTAAAATCAGGACTATTACGATTTAAAACTTGTTTACCACTACGGTCTCTAAATTGATCCAAGTCATTTCCGCCGTTTGCACCTGCTTCAATAATAATAATTCCTTTATTTGCTCCCAGACGAATTGCATCAAATATATCCGGTTTTACTTCTACAGGAAGATAGTTCTTATCTCCATATCCATCATAAGTAGCCTGGGCTTCTAATAAAAGGATATCTCCAGCTTGCATATTGTTAACTGCACTTAAGATAGCATCAGCTGTATTATAATTTCCGTTATCCCTAATCTGAGATACAACCTTTACCTTAGCTTTAGGTGCGATCCCAATTCCACCTATGTTATTATCCTCTGCCGAAACAATTCCTAAGACTGATGTACCATGATCATGGTGCTCGCTTTTATTCTGTCCAGATATCAATTCAATCTTTTGATTCACTAAATCCTCATGACTAAATAACCACCCATACTCCATATCTACGAAAGTAGTCCCTTTTCCATCCCCACCTTTTATGCTCCAGGCATAAGGTGCATTAATTCCTAATGGTGCTGGTTCAAGGTAACCTTGTCTTGTAAGTCTAGGCTCATCATATGGATTAACAGATAAATTTGGTAAACGCTCTTCTGGTGGCGCCTCTTCTTCCTGTAAATATGCCGTTTCAACAAGAGATGATTTCTCAATTTTTGTAAGTAATGCTTGTACATCAATATCATCTTGAGTTTCTACAATATAGTAGTTTAGCAAATTAGAAGAAATATGATTGGAATCTTTTATTTCTTTACCTAGATTTTTTATTTCTTTAGGATTTAAAGAATTAAAAAGTCGATTTATAGTTACATTTGGATATTCAGCTAAAATTCCAATAAATTCAGGATCCTGTTTTTCTTCTTTAATGAATTTTTCTATTCTATCCTGATATGGTAAATTCGCTTCATTTTTAAATTTTAAAATTAACTGTTTAGTAGCTTGCTTATGTACAGTAGAATTCAATTGCTTATTTGAATAATTGTAAGTAGCTGCGTAGGCAACTTCTGATTTTTCACTTGGAAGTATACCGCCTACTCCATTAAATGCTGTTAATGCAATTGAAGAAACTAGAATTCCCTTAAAAATTTTCAAAACGTGCACCTCTTCTTATCAATATATAATTATAAAAAAATGTATATTATCTAACTTCTTTTTATCAAAACGTTTTATATATCCGACTGTATTTTCAACTCCATTCATTCTTTAATATTTGTTGAAACATCATTAATACAACTAATTCATACCAACAATTTTATTTATTCAGTTGCATTACTGTAACCAGTATAGTTACACCTTAAAAAATAGTCAACCTTAAATGCAATTTTGCATGTAAAATCATACATACTTCTTTTAACTTACCCCCAATTATTTCAATAGAAGTTGAGCTTCTATCATTTTGAGTAATTGCATATATGTAATATAAAACATGTAAGGAGGTTAAAATGTGGTAATCTCAAGACAAGATTCCTGGACTGATGATAACGATTTACTTCTCGCATCAACAGTACTTCAGAATATTCGTAACGGTGGAACACAGTTAGCTGCATTCAAAGAAGTAGCAAAACTACTAGCTAGAACACCTGCAGCTTGTGGATTTCGTTGGAATTCATATGTGAGAAAACAATATCAAGAAGAAATACAGCAAGCAAAACAAGAGCGAAAAGCGGGAAACAACATTCCCTTTTCTCCACCAGAAAAAGAAACAAACTCCTTGCCTATTACATTAGATGACATTATTCTCTTTTTACAAAATTATAAAGATGTGAATGAATTGACAAAGTTACAAAATCAAATTGAAGATTTAAAAGCTGAGAATCAATCTCTTCTACAACGTTTAACTATGTATGAAGAAGAATATCGTATGTTACTGAACCATATTGATAAGACAAGAAATTTAATTCCAGTAAATTAAACAGCATAACTATATTGATTCTCTAGTAGGACCTTCGCCCTCCAAAATCAACGTCAATATAGAAAATTCAGACTTTTGCAATTGTATATAAGTAAAATACACATACATTATGTATGTGTATTTTTAATTTGACTATTATTAAAAGAAATATTTAGTCTATGTTACATCTTTTCTAGTATTTCTTGTCTTTCACACCATTTTGTTAGCTTTTCTAATGCTTTTTTAGACAAACGTTTTGTTTTATAATTACAAAACCTAGATAATGTAGACGGAGAAATACTGATTTCATCTGCTATTTCACGAATGCTTACCTTTTTTTCATTGTGTACTTTCAGTATTTGGTCACGAATCTTTTTTTCTATTTGTTCAACTGATTCTACAGTCTTCTTTATCTCTTTAACAACTGTTACTTCAGGTAATTGTTCTTGAGGTTCTTCTATAATCTTCTTTCCAATTACCCTATCCATTGATTGTAGCATTTCCTCAGGTGGTAAAATCGTGATTCCTAAGTTAGTGTAATAATTTTTAAACCAATTACGTTTCCCAATTTGTTGTTCATCAAGTGGATCACTATACTCCCAATGAGAGATTACTTTTTCATTTTCTAAATCCATTAGAACATTTTCTAACTGTTCTCTAATACGATTTGGTTTCCAATCTTTTGGGATATCCATTACCGCAAGCAGCCCTTTGTCCCCACCTATAGAATATGGCTTTTTCAATGATGAATACATTTGTCTAATTCTCCATTGCCATGTTAAGTATCGAATTAACCTCTTATGATATTTATGTCTATAGCTATTGTATTCAAGCGCTTTTTTAGACAATAATGCTGTTGTATTATTTGATCCGTATAAATAATTGGTTAAAAAACTGCCTGGCTTAATACGACAAGATTCAATGCCCATATATTCATTTGTCACACTATGTCTCCATAATACAACCGAATCTAATACAAATAATCGCTTAACAACCTCACGCTTTAATTCTAGTCGTTCCCCTTCATCTTCACGATCATTTAATACTACGACTTCATTATCATCATTTAAATAGATAAAAATACTTGCTAAAGCCGCAATTCTTTTTGCTATTTTAATTTTATCTTCCGCTCTATAGTATTCCTTATTTTTGACTACTGTTTTTGGAATGTTGCACATCTCTAAAACTTGCTCATAAGAAAAATCAATGAATTCATCTGGAGATTTTGCTTCGTTTATCCATTGTATTGTAATTGCATCTAAACAATCTGCCGTTAAATCATCCATATTACTCATTACATCATCGACAAGAGTATTCCATCGAGCAGCTTCTTCTATATTAGTAAGTCTTAAATCTTCATCTTTGTGTGAAGAAAGCTGAGCTACACCATTAGAAGATTTTGTTTCAATAGGATATTGTAAAACCTTACTTAATTCATCTTCTTCAAATTGATTTTTTGCAATCCCATCTCTTAATTTATAATAAACAGCAGAGTTATTTACCTCATAATAATCCTCATGGTTTACTATGCTTGTCTCTTCGATATTTTGATCATTTTCTACTATTATTGAGCTTGAAGATGCTACATTTTGGAATTCTTTGTCTATAAATCCTTCAATTTCTTTATATATTTCTTCCTTATAGGAATCAATTTTGGCATAGATTTGTACTAATGTGGTACCGGATTCTTGTTTTTTTTCTAGCCAAGACACTAATGCAGTAAATGATGGGGAAGCATGACGTGAGGTTAATACTTTATTATTATTGTTTTCAACATCTTTAAAATATGCATTCCACTTATTCCATACTAGCTCATTGGTCTTATAAATTGGCTCAGAGATTAACAAGGCATCTCGAAACATTTGTAATAAGTTATCCACTTTATATTCCTCCCTAAACCATGGATCACAACAAAGTAGTTTACATTATAAGATTTCTCACTACTATTATATTTAATTTATTGTAACAGATATTTACAAGATTTTGCGTCTTTCTTTCCTTAACTCCTCAATTTGCAACATCGTTGCTCTTTCTTTTACCTACTCTGCTTTACTTGCATTCCTTTTGCGCTTTACTTTTCTTAACTCTTCAACTTGCAACATCGTTGCTCTTTCTTTTACCTATTCTGCTTTACTTGCATTCCTTTTGCGCTTTGCTTTCCTTAACTCTTCAACTTGCAACACCGTTGCTCTTTCTTTTACCTATTCTGCTTTACTTGCACTCCTTTTGCGCTTTG
>NZ_JBYTEA010000013.1:90059-90478 GCF_058791995.1 Bacillus sp. EB106-04-02-XG92 | reverse complement strand
GTACTTGCAACACCGTTGCTCTTTCTTTTACCTATTCTGCTTTACTTGCACTCCTTTTGCGCTTTGCTTTCCTTAACTCTTTACTTGCAACACCGTTGCTCTTTCTTTTACCTATTCTGCTTTACTTGCACTCCTTTTGCGCTTTGCTTTCCTTAACTCTTCAACTTGCAATAGTTTGCTCTTCTTCTTCCCTACTTTCCCTTACTTACATTCCTTTGCGCTTTGTTTACCTTAACTCTTCAACTTGCAACACGGTTGCTCTTTCTCTTACCTATCTCTCCTTACTTACATTCCTTTTGCGCTTTGTTTGCCCTACATTCCTCAACTTGCAATAGTTTGCTCTTCTTCCCTACTTTCCCTTACTTACATTCCTTTGCGCTTTGTTTACCTTAACTCTTCAACTTGCAACACGGTTGCTC
>NZ_JBYTEA010000013.1:46465-89962 GCF_058791995.1 Bacillus sp. EB106-04-02-XG92 | reverse complement strand
CTCTTTCTCTTACCTATCTCTCTTTACTTACATTCCTTTTGCGCTTTATTTACCTTATATTTCTCAACTTGCAACACGTTTGCGGTATCCTTGCCCTATTTCTTTCAACTTGCAACAGTATAATTTATTTCTCAACCAAGTAATTCTTAAAAAATCATGTCATTTTAAAGTTTTTAAGCTATTTTTCTCATATTTTGAATAAGTTACATACATAAAATGCAACATGTTTGCGGTATCCTTTCCCTAACTTCCCTACCATTTTCACTCTAATCCTTTATATACCAAGGGTTTAGGTACTTTTTCACTTACTTTTATACCTATCACACAACTTGCAACACGTTTGCGGTATGCATACCCTTATTTTTCTCACAAGATGCAACACTGTTTGCGGTATCCTCTCCCTACTTTCAATCTATAAATGCCAACAAGTCCTTCTATATCAAGGTTAATCCTTGTAATTCATTTTTTATGATTGTGTTCACCAACTTGCAACACGTTTGCGGTATCCTCTCCCTAACTTCCCTACAGATTTTAATATAATTCTTTATATACCAAGGGTTTAGGTACCTTTCCACTTACTTTTATACCTATCACACAACTTGCAACACGTTTGCGGTATCCTTAACACAAAAAAAATTTATGAAATTCTCCTATCCCTTGATACAACTAGCTTCATGAGCTGTTGCAAGTTGCTATTTTTCTTCTTAAAGGAGCACCTTTTGCCAAATTTCGATTTGCTATAATCAAAATTGGTATATTTTATAGTATTCTGGCATACATTTCGAATTTTGCAGAACGGAGGTGAAAAAGATGGGGAAATCATTTGTGATACGTAATCAACGTAGCTTAAATGGTGAAAAGACAAACGCAGTTTTAGTCACACTAAAATCTTGGCAAAAGCTTGTGGAAACATTTGAGGAGAAATACTACAGCTATAAAGATACATATTTAGAAGATATTCTGCAGCACATGACATACGAAGAACGTATTGCTGACGTAGAAGGCTTTGTCGAAAAAGCCAAGCCATCTTTTTCACGTCGCGCAATGTCTGCAATTGCAGAAAAAACCGGAAGAAAACATAAATTATACGGTATTACGAATGCAGATCTTGAAGTATTCTTGTACCTACATAAAAAATGCTATACAAATGGTGTCATTCCAAATGTAACAATACATATGATGTGGGAAGATTACAAGCAATATAAAGAAGAATTTGCTTATATCCAACACTCTCAATTCTATATCGCATTAAAAAAATTAAACTTACATAACATTATCTCCATTGAAAATGGCGTAGATGGCCGATATACAATTAAACTGACTCATTTTATGAATGAGGAAACAGAAAAAGCAAATCCGTACGTATATATTAGTCCGGTTGTATTTACAAAGGATTTCTTTAAGCTATCTGTAGCGGCTAAGAAGCTATTCTTAGATATGGCAATGCAACAACATACAGAAACAACTTTAAAACGTTCTTTGGACAAGCAAGATGAAAGAGGCAACAAAACTCACTTTGGTGGGATGTATCGTTTCTTACATAAAAAATATCCGCATCAGATCCGTGCGGTTATCGAAGAATTAACAACTGCATTACCATGTACGGGGAATCCCCTATTCAAAATTTGCAAAATGCAAAAAGGTGTCAAGCATACAAAACGATATACAACATTATATCTGTCTATCCATTCAGACTTCTTATGTTCGAAAGAAACTGGAGAAGAACAACACAGGGATCCATTTACACCAAAAGCTACCTATGCTCGTAAAGCGAAGTTCATTGAGTCAGTCCTACAAGAAATGAACATCGGTGAACTGTCTGCAGATATGAATAAATTCATTCATGTCTTAAAGCATACTTGTCACCGTCAAATTCGCAGTGTAATTCGCGGACTACGTGACATGGTTGATCGAAAAGAAGGATATCCAACGAAAATTGTATATACATTGAAGAAACTATTGCATCAAACATCTCAATATCAAATTCTCGATACAGCAGCAAAAGAAGGTATCTACCCTCTTATTGCCCAGCACATACCAAAAGAGAGAAATAGTGACCGTGAGCAAGCTGTCTTTAATTTTGGGCTACATTATTCTATGTACTCTCTTCATAACATTAAGAAGATGTTTAAAAATGTGCATGCACTACTGAAGCAGAAGTTTGCAGTACCAGTTACGGAAGAGTCTTATCACCGTAATTATCTAAAATACCAGGAAGAAACGTTATTTAGAAAATATGCATATGATCAGGGTGTGAATCTCCATGCATATATCGCTTTAGAAATTGAAATGCGTGAAAAGCTAAAAGTTCGCGGTCATAAAGAACGCACAATTCCAAGTGATGTGCGCGAATGGTTTATCGAGGCAATTGATAAGCTGCCACAAGAAAAACTTCGTGTTATTGAGCTACCAAAGCAATTTAATTTACTAGAGTTTATGCGTACCTTCGAACGTTTAGTACGTGCTGGTGTAACAATAACAGCTCCAGATCAGGTGCTAAATGCAATGGAAATAAAATAATAGCAACAAGCTCTCTATTTTTGAAAAAATCAAAAGTGGAGAGCTATTCGTGTTTGTTTCATTAACATCCCCTTTCTACTTCTCTATTTATAAATACCAAATCAGAAGGACTTCATGTAAAATGGAGTCTTTTTTTATGCATTTCTATACAAGTTCTCTTCTAGCTATACAAGAATCTCCACACTCCACATTGGGTATTCTTCACGTATAGTAAAACATTCGATTTTATATCTACAAAAAATCAGAAGGATATTTATAAAAATAGTGGATATGAGGACAAATATGATCAAATGTGAATAAAATTTTCACAACATCCTTGATAATACTAGTGTTATTCATTTTATCTAATAAAAATCATCAACAATAATGTGAGTTATGTGTAAATACTGAGTTATGTTAACAAATCGCTACATTTTCTGAACAAAATGTGGACAAGTTGAGGCTAGACACTGCTTTATTTACCAAACTAAAGAAAATAAAGCCTATTTCCATAGTTGGATAAATATAAAGTGATTTGTATTAATTTCTTTCCGATTTCATGTAGAAACATATGATTTTCTTTCTGTTTTTTTGTAGAATTGAAAGTCTGATAATTATTGAATCTACGGATACATTTTTTACTATTTATGATTTTTTAGGTTCTAACATCAAATTTTCCCTTGTGGGAGTAGATCTTTCCCCTATTTTTGATGACCTATAATAGTTTTATCTTTATTTCTTTTTAATATATAAGATATATATTTATAATAGATTTTATTATTACTAGTATGCTTGTTAATAAGATGTCTGACCTAATTGAAAATATTTGTAAATTCCGTTATAATAATGGTAATTAAACATATCATTACCCACATACAAAAGGACAAACCTACGTATCCCTACAAGGACGAGGTTTGTCCTTTTTTCATTTTAGGAAACAATTATCATTGGGAGGATTAAATATGACTGTACTAAAAGATACAACTTATATAGAAACGAATACACATAACGAGATTAGATTTTTTAAAGGGATTATTTGGGGATTAGTTTTTGTAGTGCCTTTTTGGAGTATTATGATAGCCCTATTTATTTTGCTTTATAAATAATAATCAACATATCCAAAACGCAAAGGGTTGTTTGTCCGTTTGTGTTTTAGATATGCCAGCAACCGTGCGTAGCAAAGGGCGGTAGCGGGTCTTTAACATACTTTCTGTTATAATATACCCAAAGAAATTAAGTGATTATATTGAACGAGGCAATTAGCATAGAAGAAACCTTAGAAGCTTTTTCTGTTTATTTAACAGAAAAAGGTCGAAAACACTCTACTATCCAACGTTATTCATACGATGTTAAGGATTTTCATAGATGGTTAGAAGTAAATGAAGTACTTTCACATATCAAATTATGGCATGAACTATCTGGAGAAGATTATCAAGCATATTTTTCGGAGTTAGAAAACAAACGTAAGTATTCTCTTAAAACAAGGCACAGAATATGGGTGGTTTTAAAGAAATTGCACATGTTTTTAGGGATAGATAGCCCATTAGATGATATTCACCTCTCCTTAATTCCGGATCAATCACTAAGTGATAATGATTTTATTACCGAAGTGGAAGAAAAGCTTTTAAAACAAACTATACTTTCAACAAAAGGGTTAACAGAACGACAAGCTAAATATCGACCCCTAATTATGGATAGAAACGCTTGTATAATAAATTTAGTAGTAAACTATGGTTTATCCTTGCAAGAGCTTGTATCGCTTAATATGAGCCATATACAGTTTGCTAGAAACACTTTAATTGTTCCAGGGGAAAATGGTATGACTAGATCTATCTCTTTAACGGGAGAGGATACAAAACAACTATATAAATATTATAAAACGATACCGGAACCAGTAAGACCACGACAATATACTGATAATCCTTTGTTCATAGCATTTGATTTTAATCTGGGAACGTATCGATGGCTGTACGAAAAGGATGCGCCAAAAGCTTTGTCTGAGGTTGCTATACAAAAGATGATACGACTTGAAGTGAAACGAGCGGAGTTAAATAGGCGTATTTCTGCCCAGCAGATGAGGAATACATTTATTCTCCGTCTTATTAAGCTAGGGATATCGGAAGATGAATTGGTAAGCAGGATGGGGTTCAAAACTAAGATATCTTTAAAGAGATATTATCAATATTTGCAGTGATTTATAAAAACACAAAAATAAAAAGGCGTATTCTAGGTATAGAACACGTCCTTTTATTTATTTATTTATTTGTTACCTTCTGTTTACTTCTTATTTTTTCTCATCTATCTTTTTAATCATAAGTTCGTTCTTGCAGATTATATCTTGAAAATGTTCTTCTTTATTTTCTTCTATATACTTCATAAGTAGTTCTTCGAATTGCACTATTATCACCTATTCTCCTTAACTTTTATTAATCCTTCTAATTCGGATACAGACAGTACATCAATGTTTAGAAAGTTTTTTAGAGCATTCCAAAACTCCCCACGATCATTTAATGATACCTGGAGAATACTTTCCCAAACATCAATCCCAACCTCGTTATACTGAGGATTTCCTTTTACAAGGCATGCTTCATGTATAGTAAACGAGAGCGGATTTGGTTTTACAGCTTGATTAAGTTCAAGCGAAGGAACCCAATCAATCGGAGCATGTAAGTGCATAAGATTCTCTAAACATTTCTTTAAAATGCTATTGTCTCCTATACAATGTATTTCACCGGTTATTGCATCCATTATGATTTTTTCACTAGGGTGAACTTCTCTAACATGAAAAGGTACTTGTTCTGCATATTGTTTATATATTCCCTGAAATGTTTCTATGGCCGTTTCTGTAGATGTCGCATTAAGAAAGCTTATTTTGTGAGCTGTAATAATTTCTAATATGTATAGGCGCAAAATTAATCATCCCCTATATATTTTCTATATTGATAGATATAATGTGTCCCCTTGCTGTTAAAATGAAGAAAGTACCTTAGGTAGTATAGGTACTTTCTTTAAATATATCCTCTATTTACTTATTAGGCTATTGAAAATGCCTCGTTTCTTAGTTTCTTAAGTATTTTTACAAAGAGATGGTTTGTCTCTTCAGATAGCAACTCCTCTGTTTCTAGTAATCGAGAAAGTCTATTTGTAAACTCTGCAGCATACAACAGCTTCGTACTCTCTAATTCATCCTGCTTAAAAAGTGGTTCATTCTTCATGGATTGAATTAAGAGCTGAATAAGCATTTGTTTGTGCTATTCTTCTCTCTTTCCATGGTACATATCCATCCCTAACTAATGACGCACAATCCGTTCAGCATCCCTTGCACCTGTTATATCTGCTCTAGATACAACAAAGGTTAGTTTGTTCCATGTTAGTTTTGCAGATTCATTTGAATAATTTGAAGGGAAAAAGAAAAAGCTCTGGTGCGTAATTTTTTGCCGCTCTTTAATCCAACGAAATAGATCCTGCTTCCCTAAATGAGTATCTATTTCTACGAAAAATACGAGGAATGGGGACGTCGTTTTTTCCTCGTTTATTGTACAATCGGGCTTGAACACCAATTCACCAAGTAATACGTGGTGTATAGGCTCCAATTCATCACGATATACTCTAATCCGATCCGTTTCATACCAGGCTTGTAATATTGCTTCGATCTCTTCTTCAGATATAAGAGTCGTATTCATCTCTTGTTGCGTATAAAGTAGATACTCTAAAAGCATTCTTCTACCTTCTACTGTAAGTCCTCCTGGTGCATAATCTCCTTTTTCTGTACGATTAAACATAATATAATCATATTCTGCATCATTATGAATTGAAAATAAATCTGAATCCCTTTTATTTTCGTTTCTAAGGAGTGTTTGCAGACTACGCCTATTCCATTACATTCCGATATCGAATATCGTTTCGAATGGAGCGTAAGAAGCTTTTCCATGATTGTAGATACGTGTATTCTGTATATCCCTCATTTATTAATTGAGCTAGCATTTTATCCTCACCACTCATCATAAGGCAAGTTCAACATCCGCTACGTGAATGTGCGGCACCACAAGCATTTCCTTGTTGTATTCCACCTGTTTTAATCCCGCATTCAAACATAGCCTGTCTATACTGTATGCTCATTTCTTCCACATCTACCCCAAAAGGTAGAATCCCTCTATCTAAAAGCAACATCCATACTTCATCACCAGTTAAGAATTTGACCAGATTAAAGCAGAATATATTTTTCATATCATTATGACGTGAAAATAAAGAATCGTTACTAACTTCATATTTTTGAATACTATGTCTTCTACGTGCACTTTCTTCATTACGAACTGCCAACGCAAGGACTCCATCATATTCTTCAAAGCAGTCTACTACATTTTTAGTTTGGGAATCTATGAGTATTTCTTTCATCTTACGTTGCATGGGTTTAACTTTAAC
Source organism: Bacillus sp. EB106-04-02-XG92 (assembly GCF_058791995.1). Classification (NCBI taxonomy): domain Bacteria; kingdom Bacillati; phylum Bacillota; class Bacilli; order Caryophanales; family Bacillaceae; genus Bacillus; species Bacillus sp. EB106-04-02-XG92. The sequence goes on along the minus strand of NZ_JBYTEA010000013.1, from coordinate 83,041 downwards.
GTATTCCCCGAAAGAATTCTCCTTCCTCAAGCGTGTGAAGGGCGTAGCCCAACGATAGGTGGGAGATGAATTTCGGTTTGGCATAGCCAAAAACTTTTGATAAACTAACTATATGAAGTTCTTTGATAACTTGATATACAAGGTTGCAGGAAGAAAATAGAGTGCGAAAACCAAGCCATTCGGTTCCTGCGTAAAATATCAACCGTACCAAAAGAGCATCCATGCGTTGGACATCTAGGGGGGGAACACCCCGAAGTAACGCTCAGGGAGACGAAAGGTTACTTTCGTCGTGGAACTGAGAAGCTCCCACTTCAAGCTTTCTAAGTGGCGAGTAGTTCACGGGAATCAGTACACCATCGTAGTCTTCTATTTCCTGTTGGTGGAAGTACACCTCTACCTATTAGTTTATACCAATATGAATCTTTTATTAATGGTCGTACACTATGTACTACAAACGGCAGGTTTTGCTTATCCGCAGTTTTTTGGATTTTCTTTAATGTACGTGAGATATAAGCAGTCATAACAGGTGTTTCCACTCCAACCTCAGAAGTTAAGATATGAATAGGTTTTGTACGTTCCTCTAGCGGCAACTCAGCAATCGCATCCCATAGCAATGTCAACGTAGCAGAACTATCTTTTCCTCCACTGTAACCTACAAAACAACAATCTCGAGATAAATAGACTTTTTTCATTTCCTCTTTAATTTCTTTTGAAATCTTTGATGATTATAAAAGTACATATATTTACGCACGGCAAGTTTGACCTCATTCGCTTTACGGAAGGAGTGTAAATGAAAACACTCCTTCCGTAAAGCGAATGAAGAAGTTTTCCATACAAGCATTATCCCAACAGTTGCCTCTTCGAGACATACTTGCCTTCATCTGATATTTTTTAAGTAATTGATTATATTGACGAGATGTATACTGGGACCCTTGATCACTATGTAAGAGGATTCCCTTCACATTTCGTTTTTTCTTTGCCTTTTTAAGTGTATCTAACACAAGTTTTAAGTCGTTTCTACGACTGGTTTCATAGGCAACAATTTCATTATTATATAAATCCTTAATAGCGGATAAGTACAAGCGCTGTCCATTGAAAATCAAATAGGTAATATCGGTTACCCATTTCTCGTTCGGTTTTAAAGCTTGAAACTCCCTATTTAGATGGTTCTCTGAAATCACATAAGCTTCTTTTTTTCCGTAATAAGGTCGTTTTTTCCTAATTACGGCTTTGATACCTAGTTCACTCATCAATCTTTGGATGCGCTTAGGATTCAAATGAAGGTTATATGTGGCTTTCAGCCACACTTGTATTCTTCTATATCCATAAATTCCTCTTAATTTTTTATGACACTTCAATATCTTTTTCTTAATTTCGATATCCTCGGATTGTTTTATTGAAGGCGTCGTATGCCGTTTTATCCATTTGTAGTATCCACTTCTGGTTACACCAGCAATATTGCATAGAATGGTTACTGTATAACCTGTTTTTTTTTATTTCATGGATGACTTCGAATTTTTTCGTTTTGGATACGACTTTCATTCCTCCTTTTACATCCCTAAGAGCTTTTTTAACATTTCATTTTCCGCTTCTAATCTTCGGATCTTAGCTTCAGAATCTTCGGGTCTAAGCCTTGGTCTACCTAAACCTGGTCCTTTCGCTTTACCGCGTTTTTCTTCTAGTCCTTTGATTCCTTCAGCTTCAAAGTATTTCACCCAACGACTTACAACCGAGTGATGAATACCTAATTCTTTCGCAATGGTTTTATAGCTCATGCCTTCTTTTAAGTATAAATCTATAGCTTTTTTCTTAAATTCTACATCGTAAGTGACTCTAATTTTTCCCATAAAAAAATCCCCTCCATAGTAAACAGGTTAGTGTTCTTTCATTTTCCTATCTACTATAAGGGGATCATATCAGTGTGAGTTGGCTCTTTCTCTACTTACCAATACAGATAGATTTTCTCCTCTTATGTTATAAGCTTTCAAATGTTTCTCTACTTCTATTTCGTCACCTAAATGGCAATAACATCACTATTTTTTAGAATTATGCATGTTTGTATTTGAAATCATTCGAAATACTTTTACATAGAAAACCGCACTAACAAGGGCACAAAGTAATATAATGCCACACACAACAATTGGAGATAACCATGTAGAAAATACAATCATAATAGGTGCAATAAAGCGCCCAATGGTAAATTGTAAATTAGATGCTGCCATATATTGTCCTCTAGCATTTTCAGGTGCATATTTACTGACAAAACTATGTACAACTGGCGAACGAATCAATTCTCCAATTGTTAATATTGCCATAAACCCGAACAGTAGCCATATATTCGTTGTAAGCCCTATTAAAAACATACCGATTCCAAATAAAACATTAGAGATAATTAAAACGTTTCGGTCGCTCCAATTCTCAAAGTATTTTGTAACAGGTAGAGAACATAAAACAAATAAAGTCCCATTCAACCCCATCATCCATCCGAAAATTTCAGTATTACTTAGAGAGAATGAACCAGTACTCCATGAGAAAAGAGATTGTGTTGGTACAAATTCTTTTACATATAACGCAAGGTAAAGATCGAGTTGCATGAAAGCTATCATAATGAATATTCCAGCAACTATATAAAGAGCGAAAATTTTATCACTAAAGATTTTCGTATAATTATTCCATTGTTCTTTAAAGATTTTCGATATTTTGTTTTTGTCCCCATTATTTTTAGAAGCTTCTGGCAACGTTTCTCTAATTATGAAATAGATTGCTATAAAATAAATAAATGTAACAATTGTACAAGTCCATAACAATTCACTTCGATAATGAAAGAAGAAAAATGAACCTAACACCGGTCCAAATACAGCACCGATATTATTAGCTGTAACAAAAGTGGCAAAGACTACTCTTCTATCCTTTTCTGGTACTATATCAGCTATCATTGCAGAACTTGCTGGACTGTATATTGCCCCGCTAATTCCAATACCGATATAGGCTAAATAATTAATCCAATGTGAATGAGATAAAGCAAAAACCGCAAACATTGCTACTTGTATGATTGTGCCTAATAGCATGACAGGTCGACGCCCTAATCGATCAGCTAAATATCCACCTAACAAATTACCTATTATGCCTACAAGAGGTATAATTGCCATTAAAATTCCGCCAATTGCTTTACCAAAAGCATCGCTATAGTATATTGCCATAAACGGAAAATACATCCAAAACAATGTATTGAACATAGTTTCGCCAATTAACCTAGTTTTTAAATTTCGGTCCCATGATAACCATTTCAACGTAATACATCCCCTATTTTAACTTGTAAAATATTTACTATACATACTATAAACTTTCAGTCCAAGGAAAATATAATAACATAAAGGGAATTTATTTTACAAATTAATATAGGAATCTAAACTTTGCGCGCGAGAAAACCTGTTTCATGTCCAGCTATATTGTGCTGCAGTTGGAAACTAGCACTCCTACCAATAAACTCAACGTTCTTAATGCGTAAAACTTTTGGTTATCAAACCCCGGATAGATAAAACAGGCATAGTCCATATGCATTGATAATGGGCCAATGAAGTCTTTTTAGGGGACTATTAAGCGCGAGAAATATTACTTTAAATACGATGCGTTTGAGGAACTAAGTCAAGCGATAGACGAGTACATTCAGTTTTATAATTATGACATTCCAAAAACGACTAAACAGCCTCAGCCCAATGGAATATTGAGGAAATTTCTCTTGTGATTTTCCCATGACTAAATTCATGATGTTTCCCCCTAATTAATAAAATAATTGCCTAAAGTGCTGGCGATACAATAACTCCAAACTTGAAGACAACACAAAAAGGGCTTCTTCAAGTCGATTAAAAATTTGTATAGCAAAATAAGCTATATATACACTAATCGGCTCAAAGAAGCCCTTTCATTATTGAAACAAGACGCAACTTGCTTCTACAACTCAACCACAACACAAAAAAGGTGTGGGAATAAACGTAATCAATTAAACAATTAAACAATTAAACAATTAAACAATTAAACAATTAAACAATAAGTATATCTGTATATCAAACTATCCTTATTTTTAATGCGAGCAAATGTAATTTATATGATAAAATATTAAAAATGAAGCTATTAATTTTAATATATAGATTAAAATTTGTTATTCAAATAAGATTATTGTAGATTAGGTGGTAATTGTTTTGAAGAATTTTGAGATATCATTATGGCAATCTCTTATTTTATTATTCGTAGTATTGTTGATAGGAGTACTATTAAGAGTAAATAATATGCCGCATTATGGTACATTATATTTTGAAAATTTATTTTTGAATTAAAAAACAACTGGTATGCAATAGTTGTTTCTTAATTGGACATTGCTAAAAACATCTCCTATATTGAAATGTCTAGAGAATCGTTTCTATTTCAGGTAAATATTCATTATATATCCCCTCTGCAGATTAATAAAAAAGACATTGAACAAATACGTCCAATGTCTTTTTCCCTCTTATATACTTGTCTTGTTTATCTTGTATTTATATATCAAGCAACTGCTTCTTTTTGGCGTTAAACTCATCTTCTGTAATAACACCCATGTCGAACAGCTCTTTGAATTTCTTTAATTCGTCTGCTATTGATATTGGAGCAGATACTGCTTGTGGTTGAGCTTCATTAGGTTTGCTTTTTAAAGCATCTAGAACTTGATGGATATGATTATTAATGGATTTTGCTGAATCTTTATCTAACGCAACTTTGAACTTTTCTTGCGGAGTATCAATTGTTATGAAGCCGAACAACATCCCTGTTTCAAAAGATATATAATTTATCTTTTTATGATCTACTGCTTTGAATTTTTCACCAGTCATTGTTTTTTGTCCGAACATAATGCGTTTATTAGTTATGGCGTAGGCATAATTACCATCATGCTTTGTTGTAGATTGATAATCATGCATTCCGATATAAGTCATATGAATTTTTTCGCCATTCATCAAGTTATCTTCTAGTACCTTGAAGTGTTTTACACCCGACTTTTCATTAAAGCCAGAACCGAATTTATTATCTATACAGAATTGATACATTCCTTCAGCGCATGACAATGGATCCTCAGCAAGTTTTGCTACCTTTGCATCGATTGTAACTTTCAATTCTTCGATAGTGTCCGTACTTACACTTACAACACCCAAGCCACCTGCTTTATGAAAGCATTCTGGGCATAGCCATGCATCAGATTGTAGTATTTTATAACGATTTAAACCAACTTTTTTATTACAAACACCACATACTACCTTTTAAAAAAAAACCATAATTCTTCCTCTAGTTATATATATTGAATAGTAGCAAACAAACCTAACATTATACGAAATATTATAATTTACAAATGTAAGTATAACACACCTAAAACACTATAGGATGCGAAACAAAGCCTTAACCCCTTGGTCCTCTATAGTTTAAAAAGAAAAAAGACATTGAAACAAACTGTTCAATGTCTTTTTTCTTTTTAAATGTTTGTATACTCAAAGTATAATTTTTCTGGTTTTCCATACATGTTAATTTCATTTTGATACACGACAGCTAATGGCTGGGACATCTCAATGTTTTCCATATAGGATAATGAAGCAGCTGCCTCTATTTTTTCTTTAATTTCATTAGGAATAACTGTATAAGATAAACTCCTCATCTTACTTCCTAACTTAGTATCGGTAGCAGCTTCATAATAAATTTCGGTAATTAAGACCTCATTATCATCTGGATTATACATATATCCTCGGTTAACTGTAATCATATTATAGTGCTCCTCTCACATTTCGTTTTCTAATTCCTTGTGCTTTTAGCATTGCAACGAGTACCTTATTTCTATATAAATTCCCTAGTGCATAATTTGTATATTCCATCATTTCTCTACTCTACTATAAATTAGTATTAAATATCTTTTTTCGTTTTGAATTCAAAAAATCTTAACAATACTAAAAAGTTAAGCTATGAATTCATTCTTTATTGTACTATTCCTACAAGAGTATAAGGACTGCCAGTAATTTTTATCTCATTACAGGTATCCTGTAGTAATCTTAATGTTTCATATCCATTATGAATGATTTTAGTTTGTTCGGTTAAACTTAATTTTTGATAGTTTAGCTATTCCACACAATCGCAATTATGTACGCTTCCTTTAAATAAAACTTACTGCTCCATAAGAAATACGAGCACATATTACTCTCACATTCTTTTTCTTAAGCCATACTTTGTAAAGTTCCATATGATACCTCCTCTAATTTAAACAAAAAAGCACAATATATGTGCTTTTTTCATTTAGCATATTATTAGCCCAAAAGGTCTATTTACAAGTGATTCCTAACTTAAAAACAACATAAAAAGGGCTTCTTTAAGTCGATTGAAAATGTGCATAGCAAAATAAGCTATATACATTAATCGGCTCAAAGAAGCCCTTTCATAATTGAAACAAGAATACAACCTGCTTCTACAACTCAACCACAACTCATAAGGCGTGGGAATAAACGGAATCAATTAAACAATAAACATACGTTTATATTAAACTATTTTTATATTGTATTCAATTGTTTTAATTGAACGAATATAAGAAGAGGTTTTATATGCAGTTGTTATATGTATTGAATAATAATGTCCCTACTTCCCCTGCTATAAATCCCCTCTTATTTTCGGTTCTCGGTGTTACTTCATGTACTGCATTTCAAAATAAAGTTTTTCTGGTTTTTGATTTTGGTCTAAATAAAAAAGTATTTCTCTAATAGTTTCTTTTTTAACTTCAATATTTTCTATATAGGACTTACTTTCATTTTCTTGAACCTTTCGGAAAATAGCAGTAGGTAGTTTTACTGCACCAAATACCCCCATTTTACTTCCTAGCTTTTTAGCTGAAGCAGCATCGTAGAAAATTTCATTTACAATTACTTCATTATCATCTGGATCGTACATGTACCCTCTTTGTATGCGTAGCAATGTATTACTCCTTTCTTGTATATTTTATTTTAATAATAACAACATCTATATATCATTGTTGTTAAAACAGGCATCAAGTAGTATTATTTCGTAAAATCTGTACTTTGTATAGAGGTAGACATGGGATAATTAGCTCTCTTAAGTTGTTTATAAATATTTCATGCTTTTTATACAATAAACAAGCCACCCTCTAAAAGAAAGCAATAGCTTGTAAGGGTGGCTTAGTTTATTGTGAATAGCTTTGTATTTAATTGCTTAATCTTTCCTTCTGCAAGAGGTTGATAAAAGGCATGTTGTAATCCTTCTACATGTAACGTTTCTCCTATACATAGTAATACTTTACCAGGAATTAGATCGAGTAGTAGTTCATTATTAATTTGCTTTGCTTGTTTTTCAGTAGAAATATAAATAACTAGGATTGTAGGGTTATTCCCTAAATCGTTCATAATAACATCCTTACCTGACTCTACGAAATCTCTCCATCTAGCGATAATTTGTCTTAAGCGATCTTTTTTATCTGTTAATAAGGTAGAGTATACAACAAAATTAAATTCTTGATTTACTCCTCCCTGCACAGCAAAACTTAAAGGAGGGGTAAAAACCCCTTTACTAATAGATGGATGCATAATATGCCCTATAAAGGAAGGAGCATAACGCAGGTGGCAAAGTAGGTCTATATCATGCCAATAGCGTAGATGAACATATTTACCGTGATTATCAAGACGCTCTGGAGCAAAGAAGAACATATTACCTTTCCAGTATTTTAAGATCTTGTAACCATTATCGGATAATGTATATGTTTCTTCAAAGATTTCCAAATCAAAACTCTTAACCCGCCATTTTTCAATTAGACGATAGTAAAGTAATCCTTGAAGTGCATCATTTATTTTCTTACGTGAGTATTTGTTCTTGAATAAATATAGTAAATGATTGAATCGAACAGATGTATGAACACCAATGAAAGTGAGTATGGCATACTGTTCCTCTGTCAAACGCTGCTTAAACTTAACCAATTCTTCATAAGAATGGAATACATAGAATTTATCCAGTCCATGTATTCGATATATTTGAAGTCCCTGTACATCCTCATTTGATAAATGAGGAATAGATGGTACATAAGTAGGCAATTGTTTCTCTATTGTACGCATAATCATTCATTAAAATTGGTAAATTGATGAATTAGATTTTTTACTCTGCCCTTGGGGATAATTTAGGATACGTACAGTTCCTTTTCTATTTTTGGCATCAATATTAAGCAGCTCGCATGTAACAATCGTTTGGTTTATTGCATCTTCTGTAGTTGGGTTGGCAAGATTACGGCTCTTTAGTCCTTTAAACTGAATACCTGGTGCAACTTCTACGAAAATACCAGCAATTGCATCTACCCCTACTATTTTACCTACAAAGCGGTCACGGCGTTTTTTTAGCTCTAATAGCTTATCCATTGGGTCTGTTTCTAGTTTCTTTTTATTTCCTCTAAATTCATAACGACCATTCTTTTCTACTACTTTATCAATGATAAGTTCTACAACATCACCAATCACAATATTCTCTGGACGTACAAAGGAGTGTGACCATTGGGAATACCTCACTCCTACGGTTACACCATGAACCTCAACTAAAACAGTTTGTGCAGATGGAATATGTCCAGAGATAGTTCCTGTGTATACTTTATTCCCCTCTTGTGCAGTTGCTTCTTCATACAACCTCTTTTGAAGTGCTAGTTCTCCCGCGGTAATAGATACGACGGCGAAGTTACCTTCTTCAGTTCTTTGGAAGTGCTCAATAATAACAGGCTTCGTCCTTCCTACTAGCCACTGAGGGTTTTTAGGAATATTGATTCCAGCCTCTGTAATGGGACAGTATGCAGTCGTATGAGTACCGATTTCAATTGTAAGTACTTGTATACGCTCTGATGTACCATTTTTAGTTGGAAATAGTTTTTCAGAAACGACAGTAATTAATCCTTTCCCTACAACACGCTCACGTTTCATACGAGCTAATTCTTCTAATTCATGCTCTCGTACTCGTTCAAATTGATTAAAGGTTATTTCTACATGCATTTCCTCTATATTGTTGTTCTCTGGTTCAAAAGCCATCCCTAGTTCTTCTGTAATTTGAGTGTTTACTTTACCTTCTGCCATCATATTTTCCTCCTAGAACGTAAAAAAGGACACACCTGTACCGTTGGAATGGTACGTAAGGTGTGTCCTTCACGTAAGTTATGCTTTATTTATATAGTTATTAATTTAAATATAATGGTATTATATAATTTTTGCAAGTATAAAATTAGTATGAGTTTAATAGAAAAATTGTAAGTAGAAATATTATTAAATCTATAATACAAGTTACATGTAATAGTGACACAAAATATCTGCCAGAAGGGTTTCGTCTAACAGTGGCATTTACAATACGTCCCTCTACTTCACGACTTTTGGCAAATCGAACAAGGCCTAGTTTCGGCAACTTTATTTTGTTCCCTACAACAGCAATATTTTCATTTGTTTGTTTTGTGGTATAAGATTGTACGTTGTTCTTCTTAGATTTAAAGCGCGTATACGCATCCGCAAGGTTGCGAACAGACGACTGAATCGCAATACTATCCACTTCTTTGAGCCAAACAAAATCTTTCTTCATAGCAGGGAGTTTGGCAGAGCATGTACCATAGGTCAAGCCTTTTCCTGTCTCTTTGTATGTGTGATCCCATAAGGATAGAAAATGATTGAATACAAAGCGGGAACAACCAATCGTTTTGTTTATTAGAATTGCTTGTGCTTGATTTGGATAGATACGAAACTTATAGGCTTTATTGACCATCATTTCATTCACCTTCATTTCGGTATATAACTATTATACACCAAACATACATTCGACGAATAGTAAAGTAATACCTTCTGTATGTCGAACAAGGGATGGCTTCCTGCCATCCCTTGTTCGAAGCCAATTCATCTCCCACCTACTCACTTGGCTGTGACCCTTCACGCTCCTTGAGGAAGGAGTCTTCTTGGCTAAAATGATAAATTCTTAGATTTTTTGATATCTACCAACCTACATTCTATTTATTTCTATTTGTGTATATTTTTTACATAATAATTAGTTTTATTTTATCATATTTTAGGTAAGATTATTGTTTTAAAAATTATATAAATTTATTGAGATGTAGGGTTTGAATATTAATAGACTAGTTTTCGATATTACCAAATATATCATCCAGACTTTTACTCATAACATTGGATATATTGGTCTTTGGTTGCTCATTTTTGTTAAGCTGTGATTGCGTATTGTTATACTTATTTTTTTGTTGGGATTTCAAGCGATTTTGTTGTTCTTTATAGCTCATGTATTTATATTCACGCTGTTCCTCATCATTTCTAATGGTCCCTATCATGTTTTTTTCTAAGTTTTGATGAACAGTAAGGCTAATGGATTCGTAAACTTTTGCAACTTCCTCTTCAAGCATATTCTCTTCAATGTGATTAACCGTTTTTGTAACTGGAATCGTACTGATCTCTACATTTTCTTTTTTTTCTTTTAAAATTGGGGTAGATTCTATATTTGTTTTTGCATCCCCTGTTATTGAAATTGAAAGTCCATTTTCTGGGGATTCTTCTATATGAGGTAATTCTACACTTATGACTTCCTCAATATGTTCCTCCGGGACTGTATTAGTTATTTCAGGACTTACACTTTCTATTGATATTTCTTCTAATACTGGCAACTCGCCATTTCGTTGTAAGGCGTCTATTAATCTCGATGCACGTGTATAAGTTATTTTAAAATTGTCCTGCAGTAAAGATATAGACGTGGTACCAGCTTTTTTTACAAAAGTTAAAACATCGTCATATAGAATATCTTTAAAGAAACTTGTCTCTCCTTGCGTAACCTCGTTGTCTTCGCCTGAAAGGGCTACTTTTTGTGAATTAGTATTCTCTATACTTTTATCAAGTAATTGGGTAGTATTAATATCTGATTCTCTTGGTAATATTGGTATACTATTATCATTTGAAATTAGAACTGTACGAGGGCCATTCCCTGCATAAGAACTTACAACTTGATTTTGTTCTAACTTCTCAATAAATCGAGCAGCTTTCATATAGCTAATTTTAAATTTTCTTTGCAGAAAGGCTGGAGAGACTTGTTGTGATTCAATTACGAATCCTTTAATTTCTTTATACAATGTATTTTCAGCCTCTTCTTTATCAACCTCGATCTGTTCGCTGACAACTGCAGAATCGTTTGATGAGATTGTACTTTCGGATTTATGTCCCCTATAATTCTCCAATGATACAATGTATTGTTGCTCACCTTGTAATTTTATTGGTATATCTTTCTCCATTTCCTCATCTTGCATAGGGAATAAAGGGACAAATTCTTTCATCTTCTCTGCATCTACATGCTTCATAGGATTTGCTTTGACGATAGATTCATTAATAAGACGGAGACGTTCATTTTCCCAATATCGTCCTATTTCCATATCTACCTGAATAACCGCTTGAATAAATTCTTCTTTTGGTACAAAGTTACTCGTAATTTGTTGTACGGGTTGGACATGATTGTCTTGTACAATACGGGCAGCACAGATGAATGCACCTTGTGCCATGATATCTCCTGGTGACATAATAACTTCTTTTGTTTTCTGATAGGTTGATCCTAATCGACTAACAGGATTCTCTTGCATAGGAGAAATACCTTGTTCGGATTCCGCCTCTTTAAATTCCTCTTTTTCACCAAACATGTCAGAGAAGATTTTTGCATCATATGGCGTTACATCTCCAAATATCATTTTGTTACGGAATGAGCCCAGTAAGGTAAACATGTATTGCTCTGTGAAGTCGAGAGCTAATTGAGATAGTGTTTGGCTAGCAATTGTTAGAATTACTTTATATTTACGAGATTGTGCGGGGAATTCTTTAAATGGCCGCACCACATAATCCGGAAACTCATCGACAATAATGTGATGGTAAGGTGAGATATTTGGCGCTCTACGGAATACTGCATTCTGCATACTTAACAATATAAATTTTCCTAATACGTTTGAAAGGTCTGCTAACTCCCCTTTCGCTGTATTAACAAGTAAAATGCCCCCCTGCTCTAAATGAACATCGAAATCAAAATCGGATGTTCCAAATAAAACGCGTCGTATTAAAACGTTAGAAGCCAAATCTTTTAAGATATTACGTAAACCTTTAACATATTCTTCTTCTCTGTCATAATGCATTGGTTGTCCGCGATATTTCCCTGATTTATAAACTGCTGGTTCTCCTTGGAAGCCTGTTTTTTCACGAATGGTATTATCAAACCATTCATCAATACCTTTTATAATTTTATATTCATTTTTTTGGTCACGTGAAGCATCCCCGCTTTGAACAAAATCATATAACTTCTCTACTTGTACCTTTAAAAGTTTATGCATACTATGGACACGTTCTACATCATCATACATCTCAATTAAGTCGTCGAAGGTAACATCTTTTTGTGGGTTGTGTAGTTTTAGTAAATAGATATGTTGTTTAAGGTGGTTACGCTGGGCCTGTTCAAAGAACGCATTGTTAGATTCAGACAAACCTTGAATAACCATTGCGAAAACCTCTGCTACTTTATCAACTGGTCCTCGCAGAATGTTTATATTTTTGGTATCAGGATTAGTTGGATCGATATAGTAAACAGAACTTGCAGGGATCTTATGTGCTTGTACCAACTTAAATACTTTTTGACATAAATCATTACTAGGTTCAATAACAGTCACACCATTTAAATATGTTCCTTTTACTTCTTCTGTATCATAATCATTCTTTTTATACGCTGTTTCAAACTTATTTATGAAACGTACCATCCAGTGTAAATCTTGATTTAACATAGGAATAATTAAACTTGATGTTTTACCAGAACCAATCGGACCAATAATAATTCCATTTAGCGTTCTATCTTTCCCCTTAATACGAACCATCTCTTTATGCTCAATATGAGGCCCAATTTCTACATCAGGATATATTTGTTCTTCTTGGCTATTAAACCATTTTTGCAACTTGTGATTTTTATATTCGTATTGTTGTGCCCACTTTAATATCTCCCCTCGGTAACGAACAATATGGCCACTATACCAAAGTGTAAACAAAATCATAAATACTGTGGGTAAAAATACAAAAATCAAAGTGAGTGTGTGAAAATTGCCTGTTAAAACCTGGCCTATTGCCTCATATTCACCAAAATTAATATGTTTTGATTTATCCGTGAGATAAGGAATAACCTTTGCATGGATCGGAGCAGTTGCAAACCATAAAAATTGGATATCAACTGCAATGTGAGAGGTAATTAAGATTAACAAATTTCCATTTTTGACATGTAAAGCAGGAATGCGGCTGTAAAACCTAAAGCTAAATTCTCCTAATAGTAAAGAGAAGAACATTAAAATAAGCGGTATATATGTAATTTCTATAGGATAAGACGGTGGTTCAAATGCATAGTAAAGTAACTTTATGTAGTTTACTAGACCGAATCCAAATGAAAAAATAAATCCACTAATTAAGGTGATTGTAGTAAATAACGGTAACCGTTGTTTAAGTGTCCCCATAGAAAATCACCTACATTTTACAGGTATATTTGAATTTTATGATGGAATGTGAAGCGATTATTGAATTCAGGTTTAAATTGCTCTTTTGATTTTTCTAAAAAGAATTTCGCCGCATCTTCGGTTTGTTTTAAATATAAATCAATACTACTTCTTTCACATAGTTGGTCATATTCTTCTTGAGAAAGTACTGCAATATTCACCTCTATTTTCTTATTTGTTGCTGTTTCAATTATGACATCGTACCAAAAGTAATTTGGCTTTCCAGGAACTTGGATATCTTGTAAAGAAACATTAAACGTTGCACCCTCTTCTGTAATATGTTTAAGTACAAGTTCTGGGTTCTTAAATGCTTCTCTTGCAGAGAGCACTCCCCCATTCGTTGTTGTTGCAAATTGTAAATTCATTATCATTTTCCACCTTTCTCCATATAAAAAAAGGCAAGCGACACCCACTGTAAAAACAGCGTGTGTCGCTTGCCTTAATTTCATATGTTCTGATTTGATTGTAGTTTTCATTATATGTTCAAACGCTATTCTAACACTTTAAATAATAAAAAACAATAAAATTATATAGTTTTATATAGAAAATAATAGATTAATATAATTCTACAAGCTTACGTCTTTTCGGATGAATGTTATTTGCGGTACGTACCAGGATCTGTTCATCCGCTTCTATAGTCACACTTTCATTTTGTAAGGATAGCAGTAGAACGTTGTGATAAGCGTTCATTAAAAGAATATCTCTAGGTTTTTCACGTTTCGGATAAATAACAACAAGTGGAACGCCTTCGACTCCTTCTTTTCTTGAAAATATGACATCGTCTAGTCTAGCAATCATCCGGTAATCATTTTCATTTCCGAAAATAAAGAAGAAATCTTGGATAACATCTTTATCTCTCTTATACGTTCGTCGAAGGCCTCCATCTATTGGTTCTTTGAACGCTTGAACCCTTTCAACAAATGCGTAACGCCAATCGGCATCTCCTACTGAACGTTGAGATAAAGATAAAAGAATATCTTGTTCAAAGTTATGATTATCATCTTTTCCAAGGATGATATCTGAAATTACATCTCCAGCATTTTTAAGTGAGCAGACGTGTATATGTAGATTGGGTAGATTCATTAACATTTCATGATATTTCCGTATGGAAAATAATAGATTTTTCATACGCACGTATGGTGGTTCAGCATCTTCGGCAAGGAACATAGATTTGTCGTACATAACAAAAACAACGGTTATATTCTCATTCATTTTTTGTGAAAATTCTATGTACTTACCTACTTTTTCAACTAAGGTAGCATTTGTCTCTTTACACATATCCATCTCGATATAGATATTTTTATCTAGATATGAAATATGTTCATCAGGAATCAAAGGCAACTGGTCATCCTCAATTGTCATATTTTGTTTCTGGTAAAAAGAACGAATATCCATTTTATATAATACCTCATTGGTTTGAGCTTTCTTTGTAGTCGCTAGAAGAGTACGGATAATGACTTCGCGTGAACATACTGTGTGAAAAGAAGTTGCTCGTGAGTACCTTCTTTTGGAACTTTTTTTAGGAATTCTCCCTATCTCCATTAAAAATTCAATTGTTTTTTCTTTTAAGGCAAATAAGGCGCGTTTCGTAATGCTGTCATCCCTTTTATCTATTTTTTTAGTTAGCAAAGCTCCGTATTGTGAGTATCGATCAAGCTTTGTAAATATGCTAGCTTCAGAACATTCTCTTCCCTCAAATGCACTATATAACATTGTGATTTGTCGTGTTGTAAGAGCTCTTTTGTAATATAAAACTGTTAACATAAAAACGTCTGCTTCTTTTAAGTGAAAATGTTTTTTGGTACCTGGACGTTTATATTTATACACTTCTCCGGACAAAGTATACACCTCTTATATTAAATTAGACTTAAAATAAATACCTATCATTTTTAATATACTATTACATCGATATAGTGGTTGTAAAATAAGAAAACATGAATAAGAGGTTTTGCTTTTCAGAGATACCCAATTTTGTACACCAGAGTTGGGATGGTAATTACACTTATAAATCTCTTATAGATTATGGGTTTATGTGGATCTATTAAACCTTTCGTATTGTTAGGCCGGTATACTACTAGACATCTAACAATAGTTCTAATGAAATTTCGTTAATAAAATAATGTTATGGCGTCCTAACATTTATTAGATAGGAATAATAACATTTTAATTGATTACAATTATTCAAAAATTATAATGAGACTTTTAATAGCAAAAAGTAGCTTTCCCTATATTTTTTAGAAAGTAAGCTTTTTGTTGGAGTGCTCTCTCTTACGTTTGTTACAGATTCAGTGTGAAAATTTAACTTATTCTTTTACGTGTTCTATCTTATAAAATATTTAGATAAAAAATTAATGAGTATGTCTACATGTGCTTAACAAAAAGGTTCCATTCACATGAAATTAATTAGTTGTTAATTTTATGTGAAGTTCTAATTGCTATCATTATTTCTACTAAATTAATAATACTTTTAGTGTAATGTAAGTATCACTTTGCTGTTAATAAGATAAGAACTTATTGTTAATAATTCAATTTACAGAAATGTTCCTTTTTCATAGCGATGATACAAATTTTTAGCATTATACTATTTGAATGTCTTAGTATAAGAGATTATTTACAGGAATTTTAAGGACTATTGCATTAGTCAGCTTAACCGCTGGCTCTCTTTTTTACATGTTAATTATAATCTGAGATGATTTCTGTTGTTCATATGAAATTAACAGCCTCTTCTAATGGCTTTCTAAGAGTGACTGAAATTGACATGGAATTGTATTCAAATGAGGCACAGAGCATATTTTTTTCTGTCAACATATACATTCATGTGAACTAACAAGTACTAGGTAAAGAACAGCGCATTAACATAACATTAACAATTATCGTCCTTATAAGAGATAAATCCCTTCAAACCAATTAAGTAATAAAAAAACTTAGTGTGAATTGTTATAAGATCTTCATGAAATCCCTTTAGTAAAATATATACACGCGTATGATAGTAGGTGCTTGGATATTGAATATTTTAGATGCGATTTATATAAGTTGTATAAATAAGATTTATATATAAAACCTATTTATACAGCTTATATAAGGTGATATTAATTAATTGTTATAAATAAAATTTGATATATCATTGTTATAACAGTGTTTATATATACGACTTATATATAAAACTTATATATAAGTCGTATATATATTTTTGTAAGTTTCATGTTAATAAAAATGAGTGATTTTTCAAGTGTTTTTATCAGTTTTTTCTATAGTGATTTATTACAATTAATTAAAATGTAAATCACATGAAATTTAAGATTGATATAACATGTATACGCGTTATATATACGCTGTATATGAAAAGCCTTATAAATCATAGATTCTTTATATGTTTATTGATACAAGTCTTATATATAAGACCTATATATAAGTTTTATTTATAATGACTTGATATACGACGTGTAATGATGTACTATGTTCCTAGGAATAATTAACCAATGTTTTAAGGGGGGGACAACTTGAACGAGGTTTTAAGTGAAAAATATCAAACAATCAAGTTTGCAGATGAAGTAGTAAACATGTTTGCTGATATACTTGAACAAGATGAAATACTCTACAGTGTATTTCTATACATAGGAAACGTAGTAAATAAACAATTTCAAGAGACAAAGTACATGAGGGGCATATCGATTAATGAAATAGTGGAAAATGTAGTTATTGATAGGAGAGTAAAGAAGAAAAAAGGTAAATCCTATTCATTAGAAGTTGAACGTACGAATATATCTAGACGTTCAGCCGAAATAAGTGTAAGTACACTATCATCAATGTCTTTAATCTATGAAAAGACTATGCACCCATATAAATTTTTAATCTCAACTTATAGAGGGCAACAAGTACTTATTGAGTTAGGGAAAAGAAAAAAGGTAAATAAGGAGAGATAAAATAATGGCAAAAAACTTCTTGAAAAATGAAGTAGCAGTTAAAATGACAATGGTTGGATTTGGTCAAGCTGGTACTAGAATGGTAGATAAATTTGCGGAATATACACATACAGATGGCACGGCAGTATATAATTGCTTAGCACTAAATAGTAATGATGGAGATTTAGCTGAATTAAAAAATGTACCAAAAAGTAATCAAGTTTCACTTAAATTAGGTGGTTTAGGTAAGAACCCTGAGCGTGCGGTAAAGGTTCTTGATTCAAATGAGGAAGCAAAAGAAAAATTAAAAGAATTTATTACTGAACGTGTAAGACCTTCTGATGAACTTGTTCTATTCTTTGCCGGTTTAGGTGGAGGAACAGGAACTTCTACAATTATTAAAGCTATTGAAGAATTTTCGGCTTTTCATAACAAACCAGTAATCAGACAAGAATTACAAAAAGTTGCGAAGCAATATCCAATGTCTGAAATCAAAGCAAATCAAGCAAAGTTTGCGAGAATTGCCTTTGAAAATGCTATTGAGCGCAAAGATTTTATTAAAATGGGGATTGTCGTAACACTTCCCGTTCGAGCAGATGGGCCCGATGTATTACGACAAGTAAATAAATTTTCACAGGAGATTTGGAAATTAGCAAATGATAAATCCAAAGGTGTAGCCTTTGTAGTATTTGCTGATAATCAGCACTTCTACGATGAATTTAAGGGATTAAATGAAAATGAGAAAAAAGGTATCGCCAATTCACGGGATTATGCAAATCAACGCATTAGTGAAATTATTCATGAGCTAAATACCGCTGCCAATGGATCTGGTACATCTGTAATACTCGATTCTCAAGACTTTAAGCGTATTTTACTTGAGAAAACAGGCTGTTTAGTAATTAATAAGGTTTCACGTAATATGAACCAGATAGAAAATAGCCATGCAATTATAGAGATGTTCCAAGAATCATTAAGAGGTAGCTCTTTCCATCCTCCAATTGATTTGATGAAGAAGAATAACGACGGTTCTGTAGAAGCATCAAAAGTACATCATTTTGGTATGCTTGCTATCTTAGATGAGCAAAAAAATATTAATGATTCCTTTATGGATGATGCTAAGGTAGAAGTTTCAAATAATCTACCTATAAACGGTACAGTTTTTAACGGATATTTGGTAAGTAAAAATGATTTCTTAGGAAGTGTATATACGTTCTATAAAACTGATGCATTACCATCGAGACTATCTAAAGGATTAGTTGAAGAATTTAATGAGTTTAAAGAAAGACAAAGCCAGATTCAGTTTACAAAGTCTCAAATTAGTACTATTGAGAGTATTGATGAGGATGAGGAGTTAGGTTTTGCATTTGGAGATTTTATCGATATGGGTAGTGACGAAGAAAATAATGCTGGAGCAAATGAAGATGAAGATTTATCAGATTTTCTAGATCCAGATAAGATGTTTGGTACTACAAAATAATAAAAAAGTCTGGACTAAGTTCCAGACTTTTTTTGTTATTCCACAGAATTCATAAGAGATTTTATATAATCAATTATATTATCCTGTATATACTGTTCAATGAAAAGTTGTTTTTTACCCAAATCTTCCTCTTTTTTAAACCATCCTACCTTTCTGGTACGTTCATCTTCAGCTTTACTATTCCACAGGCCTTCTGCTTGTTTTCTTAATTCCTGTCGTGCTCTGTGTTCAATAATAAAGTTATCAAGTCTTTCTTGACGTTGACGTAATTTTAGAGTTTCAGCATCCTCTGGTTGCGGTAATTGTTTAAGTATACTGTCTACCCTCTCTTCATAACGAGACTCAATATGTTTTATTTTTTCCTCTAACTGTTTAGTTACCATTTTTTCAATGATTTCTGCAGTGGCCTGAAGGTTTAATTCAGTAGACACTTCATTTGATTGATTTTCTGGTGATACAGGTCTCAAATCGAATTGATGTGGTAATAGGTCAATAATTGCATCTAAAGACCATTTCTCATCCCTTTTTTGTTTAATAAATAGAGCAATTTCAAGATCTAATGCATTATAGAGTTTTTCATTTGTATTTTGGGTTCTTAACGTTTCGTGGAGCCCTTTTTCTTCTAAAATATTGAACCAATTATAAACGGTATTGTGATGACGTCCAACTAGTTTAGAGAATTCAGTTATTCGCCATGCTTTTTCAAAAATATTATCATCTAATATGTCATCATCGTTAATTTGATGGTCTTGTGATTCTTTTTTTTGTTCAATCATTGTAACAACCTCCTTAAAAATCAACTCATGAACACTCAATTTGGAATTAACATGTGAACTGAGATTAACATGTTAGGTATTACTTCGCTAATATGTATGTAAATCCCTATGTATTCAGTAACTCACATGAAATATAAAATTAACATGTAATTGAATGTTTGTTAACAGAATATTGACTATTGATATAAAATACGCTTGATTTGTTGATGCTATTGTTACCCCAAAGTATATAAATGGCAATGTTCTATCAATGGATACCCCTATTCTTTATGTTAGCAAGATCAATGATAGTTGCCATGAGATTAACAAAACACGTTACTTAATACTAATGATAAGGAAATATAGGTATTTTGTAAATAAGTTATGAGGAGATAATCAATGACAGTGCAGAAAAATAAGCCGACGTAAGCTAGGGAATTTAAATTGTAATGTATAATAGCTAGAAAAAAAGGTAATAATATTACTAAATTAGTAGTTTTTATGAGAGTAAATATAGCTAGGGATTTAAGATTAGAATTAATGTGAATGGGCTTTGGGGTCTAATGTTTACTCTATGTCACGATCAATATGATATTTACGAGTATTTTTAATAGTATATGGAATATTTATGATAGATTTATGTCGATGTGTTAGCACCTATGATTTTTGAACAATACGAAGATGTGATTGGCTTAATTCCCAACAGGATAGCTTTTGTCAAAGTTGGAAATCATCCAATTTGAACAGAAATCTAACCCCTACTGACATTAACATGAGATATGAAATTGACATAGAAAGGGATTTTGAAAGGCAACTATCAATGTCTTGTTAACCGAACTATCATTAGTTATCGTTGTATTAGAGGTGTTCCTATTAAGCGCCTTATTTATATGAGGACAAATATAAGAAAAACTTATTCAAAATGACTGGATATGTCTTTTAACACCCTGTAATATCGCTTACTTTAGTGGAGAAACTAACATAAAGTTAATTATGTACTTGATTCCGTTATGGATATCTACACTCCTATTATTAACATGAAATTGATATTTAAACGCATCACTATAATTCATTGTCAATTTCATGTTAACCTAAAGATGGAATGTTAATACAGTAGTTTTATATTAATAATTTATTTATTATAAGTTCAAGTTACAGAATTAATAGCTATTAACAATATCCCTAATATAAACTGTTTTTTCAAGGTTGTTAATGAGTATTTATGCTTATTGTATTAAAGGTGTTAACATGAAATTGATATTTAGAGCTAGTTTTCTCATTACATGTCAATGTCTGTTGATGTGTCAATGTTAGTGTGTATCACAAAGGGGCTTATTCTTGCCCATATGACATCAATAATGTTTAATTGTGTATAAAGATTATAGTTTTATATACAAAAGCGCCAGATCTCTTGAAGTGATCATCTAAATATGGTAGTACGCTAAAAGGTTTAATTGACATATAAAAGTTAGTTTAAATGAGAGTGGCGAGGATTCCAATGGATAATCCCTTAAATCTACACTACTATCATTAACATGAGGTTGATATTAAAATATCTTACTATATTCTATTGTCAATTTCATGTTAACTAAAATAATGAAATGTTAATACGATAGTTTCATATAGGTTATTGATAACTTGAACTTTGTACATGATTAGAGGTTTTATATCTTGTGGTAATTATATAATTTATTTATTATAATTTCAGGTTACAGAATTAAAAGCTATTAACAGTGTTTCTATTAAAAAAGTGCTTTCCTATTGTTTTTTATAAATATTTATACTTAATATAGCTAAGATGTTGATATGAAATTAACATTTACCACGGGTTTTGTTGTTACATGTCAATGTCGGTTGATATATCAATGTGAGTGAGTTTTTCAAGGAGGATTTTCTTATTCAAATGATATCAATAATAGGGATAATGTAGTTTTGAAAGTTCAAATGGTATATAAACATCCTGGTATTTCGTACAAAAGCTCCAGGTCTCTCGAAGTAATCATTTAAATAAGTGATACGTTAAAAGATTTGAATGACATGTAAAAGTTAGTTTGAATGAAAGTGACAAGGATCTGAATGTATAAGTGCTTGATTTCGTGTGTATAATTAACATGTAAACGATTATTGGTTGAATCTGTTGCAAATACCTGCACCACTATTATTAACATAAAATTGAATTTAAATACTTTACAATATTCTATTGTTAACTTCATGTTAGACAAAATGATAAAATGTTAATGTGATAGTATATTAATAGATTGAGATTTGCATTTGATTAGAAGTTTTATATTTAGTTAATAAGTAATTAATTTATTAAATGTTTATATTACAGGATTAATAGCTACGAATAATATTACCCTTAAAACGTTTTTTTAATTATTAATGATTATTTGTACTCATTGCATGGAAACTGTTGATATGAAATTAACATTTCTTTTCGGTTTTTAATTGACATATCAATGTCAGTTGATATGTCAATGTGACTTCAGGGTGCGGAATTGGTTTTTCTTGTTCATATGACATCAATAATAGAGATAATGGAGTTTCGAAAGTTGAATAATATATAAAGATTATAGTGTTTTTTATGAAAGCTCCAGATCTCTTGGAGTAATCTTTTGAATATAGTGGTCTGTTAAAAGAATTTATTGAAATGTAATAGTTTTTCTACATTAAGATGATAAAAATCTAAATGTATATTGATATTAACAGATGGTTATTTATAATTTTTCTATTAATAATTGTATCTTATAAGATGTTAATGATATTTAATATATATACTTATTCTATTAAAATGTTGATATGAAATTAACAATTCTCCTTGGATTTTTCTTTACATATTAATGTCGGTTTATATATGACTGTGAGTGTAATTAATAAAATGTGCTTTTATTGTTTACATAATATTAATATGGGGGTGATTGTATGTTAAGCAGTTTTAAAAATTTAATCGTAAATAAAATTACGAGATTTTGCTTTAATTATTGCAGATTTTAAGTAAATAATCTTCTGTAGATTGTATTATTCTAAAAATTGTTTGATTAATATAGAAGTTTATGTAATTAACTGTATTTTTGAGTTTAGATACATGGAAGTATAGAGAAAGAAGAATAGATATATGTGCACAAGGATGTAATAAAGCTATTGACTTTTAAAAATTATAGCTTTATTCTTATGTGTGAATGACAATTATTCAAGATTAATATACAAATTAATAGATTTAATTTCTAGCTAAACGGACACACCGAAGGCACATAACCTGCCATTGGTGTGTCTTTTTTTGTATATATAACATTTGAGAGGGAGAATCCAGGCTATGAAGGAAATTGTAAACCTGAGTAAAAAGAGATTTACAAAGTATTGTGAGGATAATACAACATTTGAGGAAAGTATTAATCGAATGATTAATCATTACTTTTTGCAGTTAGGTAATAGAACTAATATCTTACAAGCAAGAGAATTTAATAACGAAGTTGAAGAACAAAAATTTAAAAATAATGTAAAACGTTTTGAAACTTTATTCCCAGCAGCAGCTAAGAATGCGTTTTTAAAAGGGTATCAACTTTGCCTAGAGTTTATATATCATCCTGAAACACAAATTCCAGACAATTTATATACTAATCCTAACTTTATAAAAGATATTCCTTTTGCCTTAGCGAATGCATCTGAATTTGAATTATACGAAATTATTCGCACAGATGAAACACAGGAGTTTTGTGTGTTTGCCGTACGAACATATGAGGGGATTCATCCATTACTAGAACAAGTATTCTGTGAAATCGCATTCGCTGGTGCTGAATGTGCTTTTGAACATGAGCGATTGGAAAAAGGTTTTGAATTAGAGAAAGGTGAGATTACCTCGTTAATCAAAGCTCCTATAGATCGTCTTTTTGCTATTACGCCTTCAATTAATGGAGTTGTTGTGCATGCAGAAGAGCATTGTGAGATCTGGAATCTAAATTGGAATAGTAAAGTAACAATTGACGATCCTTTTATTGAGGTTGCTGAGGTTACATTTATTTATCAAACAAAGGATATGATTCAAAAAAATATTGAAGATGGTGTTTTATACTACAGCATTCTTTATCTTGATACACCTTTACATGAAATACAAGATCGATTAGAAATACGAGTAAAACTAAATTCTGATTTTGGGGCACCACGTCCAATGGAACAAGTTGAAATGGAGTATATTCTGAATGAGATTATTGGGAAAGTTCATCTTCAGGCACAAATTCCAATTGAAAACATGATTTTAATCCAACGTTAGAGTTTGTAGGAGGTTAAGTATGGTGAAAAAAATTGTATTAGCTATTAGTGATACTGTATATACGGCATATTTACGTGAGGATTTTATTGGTGCGGGATTTGAAGTAGCTGATAGTGATGTGATGCACATCAAGTATCTAGATGAAATTCTAGATACTGAACAACCCAATATTTTATGTATTAATGACAAACGATTAAATATTGATGCGGGACATGAAGAGAAACGAGAACTAATTATTTTACAGAAGCTAAGAGATATTCGCTTTAATCGAGATATTCGTATTGTGGTATTTACAGAGCGTGAAAATGATGATGAGTTTTTGGCGAAACTGATTTATCTTGGTATCTATGATATTTTTAACTCTCGTAAAATTGATATTGATAATAAAGTCATTCCGCAGTTGCTACAAGAATCGGATATTAAAAATGTAGCGGAAATTATAGGAGCAAGTCAGGCACCGCAACAAACAAAGTTGCCTGAGGTTCCTGTTGATGAGGAAGAAGAGGGCGTATCAAGTGAATTAGAGGAAGGTGGCAACAGTGAACCTGCCTCTAAATCCAACAAACTATTTAAAAACAAACAAAAGCGTAAGTCTGTTCCAGAGGAGACGCCCAAAGCACCTATTATAAAAAAACAGTATAAATTGGCTTTTGAGCCGGTATATGAGAAACAAATAGGTATTGCTATTCCAAGAAGAACAATTGTTGTGGCCAGTATGAACAGAAGAAGTGGTGCTACTTTTGTTTCGCATCTTTTAGCAGCTTATTTAAATGAACTACGGATTGATGTGAACTATATAGAGAATTTATATGATGATGGCTATACGTATCCGTTACTAAAGGGATATACAGAAGCACCAGAAAACTATCGTAGTGAATTTATGCTACAGCGGTATAAGGAGATGCTACAGAAGGAATCTGATATATTATCAATCCCAAAATGGAAGCAAGGCAAAATAAATTATATTGTAAAGAATCCTATAGTGGACCAAGAGCTAAAAAAAGAAACAGAGCATGACTTTGACCATTTTATTAAGGTATTATTGGCTAACCAAGAAGCGCCTATATCTATTATTGATGCGGGGTACGATTGGGATAAAGATTTATACCATGAAATATGCGAAATGGCAGATTATATCTTCTTTGTAGCAGAACCAGATCTGCATCAATTGCTAAAGATAGCACATCCTCTTACACAAAAGGAGAGAAAGCTTGTTTCTTACTTAGCTTTAGAGAAAACGAGGATCATTGGGAATAAGTTTTCTCCTGCACTTTTAAAGCAGGAAGTAGTAGAAGAATGTTTTGGAGATAAGTTATTAACGGCTCTACCACCATATTCAGTTGAGGATGTATTTGAATCTCAACTGAATAGCAGTACGTTACTATCTAGTCGGAACTATTATAAAGAGCTAGAGGGGAAAATGAAGGAAATAGCAGAGCTAATGCTACCAAATCAATTGTTGAATCAAAAGAAAGGTTCCATTTTAAGTGGGTTTCGATTTCGGAAGTCTGAAAGTTAAGGGAGGATGAAGAGGAGTGCAAAAGTTTATTGTTGCAGCAAGTATGTTGCTGTTATTTGTAGGGTGTCTATTCTTTGTAACTGATATGGTGATTGGAGATACAACACATACTGATAATAAATCTTCTTTAGAAAGGGGCGGAGAGATAGCATTGGCTAAGTCTGTAAAAGTAGGTACTCTTCGTGCAGAAGAAGAACTAGCTATTGATCCAGAAAAAGCGAAACAAGAGTTTGAAAAGGCGTATAACAGTAATGCGGATTTTAAAGATCCGGCATCAAAACGTAACTTCATTGTCCATGCTGTACAAGAGAAACCAGCAATGATTGCTGTCGAAGGTGATGCAGAAGCTGCTAGTTATTTTAAGCAATTTAATGAGAAAAAAGAAACGATAAAGAGTATAGCAAGAAGTATTATTATCTACGATGCGAATGCAAAAGAAAAACAATTAGGTGGAAACGTAAAATAAAGAAAAAGAGTAGGTGCATTAAGAATGCAAAATACAGTAACTACGGCTCTATTCCTTTCCCTTTCTTTATTATTAATTAGTCTTTTACCCGAAGGCGTTTTGTATGGAATACAGTTGGTAAAGGCACATAACTTTGCTGCTGATATGGTAGAAATCGCAGAGAATAAGGGTGGATTTCAATATGATTACAATGGGAAAAGGGTTGATTTAGTCCCTGGGATAGAGAAAAGAATGAAAGAAGAAAAGATGGATGGCTGGAAGTATGAGTATACAAAGGGACGGATTGATCATAATCAATCCCTTTCTTTCAAAGTGAAAGCAGAACACCATTTCTTCATATTTAAGCTAATTGGGGTAGAGGGTGTAAAAGCTCCGATATGGGCGGGTAAGGAAGGATTGGGACAAGTTTATTTTAAATAGTGGAAGTAAAAATTCTAAGGTTCATACTTAAAAACTATGCTTTTTAGTATAGTTTTTTGCCAGAAATATATAAAATGCATTACAAGTCTTTTTTTTATAAAAATATTACTCTTGAAAACAACAGTTATATAAATTAATTAATTTATATGTTAAATTATCTGGATTTTACGTTTAAATTCGGTACAATAAAAGAATCTATGAAAAAACTAATATATTTGGAGGAAAAAACAATGGCAAATAAATTTTTAAAAACAGCAACAGTACTAACAATTATGGGTACATCACTATTAGGAGCAGGAGCATTTACAGCAAAAGCGGCTGATAACACAGATTCATTAAAGTTCAATGATGTTCCAGCAAATCATTGGTCTACAAAAGCTATCTATGATCTAGCAAACCGTAAAGTAGTATCAGGATACGGAAATAATGTTTTTGGTTTTGGTGACAATGTAACTCGTGGACAAGTCGCTCGTATGATATATGCATATGTAAAACCAATAGATGCAGATGCTAGTTTTAAAAATCCATTTACAGATATTAAAGGACATATGTTTGAAAAAGAAATCTTAGCACTTGCTAAAGAGGGGCTTGTTGCTGGTTATGGCGAGGGGAAATTTGGTCCAGATGACATTCTAACTCGTGAACAAATGGCGCAGGTACTTACAAATGCTTTTAAATTTAAAGCAACTAAAACAAAAACAATATTCACAGACGTGGATAAAAACTCTTGGGCATATAATGCAATTAATGCATTAGAGGAAAATGGTGTTACAGCTGGTACAGGAAGTAATAAATATTCACCTCAAATGCATGTAACTCGTGAACAATATAGTCAGTTCTTATATAACTCTATTAATGCAGTAGAAAAAGAGGCTAAGCCAGAAGTGAAGCCAGAGACAAAGCCTGAAACGAAACCAGAAGAAAAACCAGAAGTAAAGCCAGAAACAAAACCAGAGACAAAGCCAGAAATTAAGCCAGAGACAAAGCCTGAAGTACCAGCAGGTTTAGATGAAAACCTAGTACAACCAGATTTTGATTTTCATCCATCTGCGCTAGAGAATCCTACTGTGAAAAAACAATTAGCTCCAGAAGCGCAAAATATCTTAAAAGAGATTAATAGTAAATATAACACGAATTTAAAATACACTAACTTAAATGGTGCTGTAACTATTCTAGATAAAGGTATGTATTACCCAGAAGGTTCATATGCCGGCGGTCAATTTGTAGTAGAAGGTGGAGGAGATACTTTTAAAATTGGATTTTTAGATAATAATCCAGCAACTGTAGAATTAACAAAAAAATGGGTTACTTACTTAACGGGGTTAGACTTGAATCAGGAGATTCAAAATGCTGTTGATTCAAAAACAATTAATAACTATCAGAAAGGTAATTTTAAAATTCGTATTGGAAAAACTATGATTCGTGATACAATGTCTATTTTAATTGAACCTAAATAATCTTATAATAGGATTATAAGATTAAAAATTAGATATTATATTTAATAAGATGCGGAAAGGACACACCTAACGTACCAGCTAATGGTATAGGTGTGTCCTTTTTTGTTTTAGGAGGGAAACTTATGAAATTTAAAAAAAGTTTGTTGATACTGTGTACCTCAACAACATTAATGATTCCAAGTATAGCGAGTGCGAAAAATGCTGATGTTCCTTTTTATAACGGAACAGATGATACCTCTCTTACTTCTAGATATTTGCAAATGAAAGGTAAATTTTATCGTTTTGGGAGTATTTATGCACCACCTGGCATAGATTTAGCGTACAAAGGAGATCTTAATTACCCGGCTGTTTACAATGGCTCCTTTAGTTTTGAAAACCCACAAGCAAACTTAGTACAAAGAGAAGACCTAAGTGAGCCTTATGTGCGGATTTCGAATGAAGGTTATTGGAATAGTGCTATCGTAGTTGGGGATCGTATGATAACGGAAAAAGAGCGAATTACTCACTCTATCATTTCTAATAAATATTGGGGTAATTCGCAATTTGTCCTAAATAATATAGATTCGCACACACTATCTAATGGTAATTCACCAGTATCATATGGTCTGTTTTATTGGATTCGCGATATAGCTTATCTTTCTGGTGGATATGCAGGTGCTGGAGGTGTAGATGGAGTGAATAAATATAGCCTATGGTATGTAAGAACTAGTAAACCTGAAATAAAAGAATTTAAAGTCTCTAGTGGCACAAAAGATACACCTGTTAAATTCATGTTTAACGGCTTCGAATATGTAAGTAAAGATAAAGGATATAAAGAACGTGGCCCTAAATTGGATGAAGGCAACCCGTATTCGCATATAGCAGGTGAGCGAAATCGTGTGAAATGGATGCTAGATATTACAAAAAGTGGAGAAAAAGTTCATCATCAAGAAAATTATTTACGTTCAACGCCACAAAAAGATAATCAAAAACCAAATGAAGGCGATGCAGGACGATTTACGAAAGAAGATATAAGGTGGCAACCACAAATGTGTGGTCGTTATACTGCAAAATTGAAAATCGTTGATGGGGTTCAAAGGGATTCAAATGAGAAAGTAGTTGATTTTATTGTAGATGGAAACTGTGGTACAGAAGTAACACCTAACCCAGATCCAGGTGATGAAGATGATTTTAAATATAAAATTGATTTCTCAGCTGACCGAATTGAAGGAGAAACAGCAAGGGAAGGAAAGAATATTAAAACAAGAGTAGATGTATCGCGCGATAATTTTAAGCCAGAACGTGACCAATATAGAGTAAAGGTAAATAATAATATTAATAAATCTCAGCAGGAAGTATATAGTGCTGAATCCGATAGAGATAGTGCACAGTCAAGTTTAAGTTATTGCCGTCGTAATCCAATTCATGAGAAAGATGAAGAGGGCCATGACTACTATATTGATAGAGACTGCTCTTGGGAAGAAAACAGACTGGATAATGCTGCAAGCAGGTTAGATAATGCAAGACAAAAACTAGAAAAAGAGAAGAATAAAATTAAAAAGTTAGATGTACTAGAAACGAAATATGCAAATCCTGAAACAGTAGTCGTGCTCAAGCATAACGGACAACAAGTTGCATCACAAAAGGTACGGTTAACTGAGGGAGAAAAGAAAACCTTGAACCTTGGCTGGCAACATAAGGGGAAAGGAACAATTCAAGCGGAAATTAACCCTGCAGGTAATCGAATAGATATTGAAGAAACCACTTATAAAAATAACCCTATTAAAACAGCTATCTATGCACCATCATATGAAAATGGGATGTGCGGTCTAACGAGTGTAAAAGGTGTGGTAGAATCAGTAAGTGAACGTGTATCAAAAGAGGACACAATGGGAGAAATGTTTTATGAAACATTAAGTGGAAGTATAGATAATTTAGCACCATCTAAGCTTCATTCTGGCTATGGGTTTGCGTATGAAGTAAACGGAAAATATAAAAATGACTGGAATGCAAATTATCCTGGTGTATTTGCAAAAGTAACGGCACAATATCCTTTTGCTGATGAAGGGTTAAAAACTACACAAGAATTAGACAGTGTTTTTAATACTGGCCTAACATCAAAATTCTTACCTAAAAATATGTATTTGTCTGAAATAACAGGACATGTCTTTGATAGTAAAAGACCGACTAAGTCTCTATACTGGGATGGTCAAGAAAAAATTATTGATGGTCAACGCAAATGGTATACACCAATGAAGACAAAAGATGATGTATATACATTTAATGTAGAAACAGCTCCAGCAGGTGTCAATGAAATGAGTCTATGCTTAACTGAGCAAGTAGAAATTAAAGGTGTTGCCTATGATGATTTCATAAAAAGAAGAGTATTTCCGAATGATCCATTTCCTGGAGGGAGTGGAGTAGGATGGAACTGGGTAGGTAAAGAAGAACTACTTCATAAACTGACTGATTGGTATTACATGAAAAATAGGAAATAAAATATATAATTAGATGAATCAACACAATAATATATCCATCTTAAACTAGTAGCTGAATGGACAAACCAAAGGCACATCCCTTAATGGGATGTGCCTTTTTTTCGTAGAAGGGGGAATTAGAAATGGATAAAAAGAAAAAACAACAAGTGAGACGTGCAGTTTTTATAGGGGTTGTTGCAATGATTGTATCTTTGTATATTGGAAGTGAGTTGCAAGATCGGAACGGGAAAAGTTATGCCCCTGCAAAGTATTTTGAGACGGGGACAAAGCTTGTTTCGTTCTAACAGAATAAATAATAAGATAAAAAAGAGACAACTGTTATACAATGCTGTCTCTTTAAGGATAGCAATTGACCACCCTCAAATATTTAATTACGTTAGAATGATTTCACCATGTTTCAGGGTTGATTAATTACTTGAAAACCCTGATATTAAAACGTTTTTAGACTTTTTTATTTTTAAAACCAGAGCTTTAGCATGGTGAAAATAATATTTTTTTAGAAATGATTGACATTAAACTCTATATATCATAATATTGAATTGTTATATTAAAGAAATCAAATCCAACATTTTCATATAAACTTTAGATTAGCTAAAAGGACACACCTAAGGCGCATAATGCCATAGGTGTGTCCTTTTTTGCGTTTAAAGGCTATATAAGGAGGAATACAAACATTGAAGCCATCTAAGTTTCAAAAGAAGCAGATTGCTGCGGTAGGTTTAGCTGCTGTAACAGTAGCGGGTATCTATGGATACAATTATTTTGCAGTAGAAAATGCAGTAAAACCAACTAAAATTGTTGTAGCCGCAAAGGATATACCTGCACATACAGAGATTAAAGAAGACATGCTAGTGGAACGAACAGTACCTGGTGATGCCATTCCACCGAATGCATTACGTGTAAGCAAAAGAGATGTTGTAGGGAAGTGGACAAATGATGGGCAACCCATTACCGAAAATAGCTATCTCTTTAAAAACAAAGTAGTAAAGAAAGAAGAGTTACCGGACTCTTCCATTTTAAACTTGAAAGGTGGAGAAGTTGCTTTCCCGTTACTCGTTGATTTGGAAACAAGTTCAGGGAATAGTATTATTCCTAACACATATGTGGACTTGTATTTTAAGCAGGTTGTGAAAGAAGTGGACAATGAGAAGGTTGTCTTCGGTGGGCTGTTCCAACGTGTACGCGTGACTGCTGCAAAAGATAGCAATACAGAAGATGCATTTGTGTTAGAAAAGAAAGAATCAAAAGAGGAACAAGAAGACAAACAAAAGCCAAAAGTAACGCGATTATACACACTGGCTGTTTCACCTGAACAACTTCAATACTTAAATCGTGCAAAAACACTTGGAGACGTCATTCCTGTTGCGGTCGGACAAAAGGTGGAACAAACAGGGAAAGAGTTAGAACCAGCTGAAGGATTCTCACAAATATCTGATCAAAAGAACATTTTAGACTATGTAGAGAAGCATTCGACAAATCCGATTTCTAAAAATGTAAAAGAGTATGTAGCACAGTATCTGAACGAATCCAAGTAAGAAAGGGGTTATTAAGATGGAGCGGCAAGTAAGAATTATTGCCTTTTATGCGACAAACGAAAATGTAGGAAAAAGCACATTAAGTATTGCGATAGCAAATGAGTTAGCTTATTTAGGGAAAAAGGTACTTTATGTAGAAGCAGACCAAGTAAGACCAAGCTTTGCAGTTGGAACTGGTCTCAGCCACGATAGTAAAAACATATTAGAGCTTGTAAGAAAAGAAAATGAATACAATCTCTTGCAGTATATTTGTACCAAGCAAGATTTATTAGAGAAAAAAGTGAATCCAAGGTTGATGCAAAAATTGCACGATAAGATGGATTTTCTGGTGTTTCCATCAGGTTATAGCTTAGCTCAATTCCCAGAGATCCAAAACAAAGAATTCTTTGTAACGACATTTATAGAGTCACTTGTAGATACAGAATATGACTATATCGTTCTATCAGTACCAACTGAATTATCCGAGGTGCTGAGTTATCCAATCCTATATCAATCAGATCTTGTTGTTCATGTATTAAATGGAAATCCCCGAGGTGCGTTAGCTATTAAGCGAGAATTACAGCTGATTGAAGATGCAAAGCTAACAATGCCCCGTATGATTCATGTTTTGAACATGGCAGATGAAAATTATGTAGAAGATATTGAAAAGCTTTCTTCTCAAAAAATAGCAGTAACCATTCCGTATGACAGGGATCGCACGAGTTACGAATGGGGGATGCAATTTGGTTCCCCTCAAATTAATACAAAGGTCCATCAAATTATGGAAGCAGCTGGTCTTGGTATTCCATCCCAGCAATCCTCTATGAAAAAGGGTCTCTTTGGTTTACGAAATTAAAAGGGGGACAAGGAGTATGTGGGGCTATTTACAGGAAAAACAAATCGCCTTAAAGCGAAATCGAGTTGATCTATATCACTTTGGTTACATGATTCGTTCCAAATCGGCTCGAAAGTTAGGAACAACTACAGCTCAACAAATTAAAGATATAACAGATGAAATTCGTTCGTTTTTAGTAAAAGACCATCGTGATATCCTCAGTGAATCCTTTATGAATAAAGAAAAGAGAGCAGCTGTAGAACAAATTATTAAAAGCTTTCTATTAAGCAATCAAGTCGTCATTTCAGATGTACCTTCTGAACAGTTACTGAATATGGTGTGTGACGAAATTGTGGGGTTTGGGATTATAGAACCTTTAAAAGAAGATAAGGATGTAACCGATATTTATATCAATGGCACAAAAGAAATTATTTACGAAAAAATTGGAGAGGGAGAATGTACCTTCCCTTACCGATTTGAGACGGAAGAAGAAGTGAAAGCTTTAGCCTATAAGATGGTAAACAGTACATCAGAGTCATTAAATACGGCAAAGCCATATGTGGACTGCGTGTTTCCGTATATCCGTATCAATATTGCGCTAGATGAACTTGGGGGACTCGGAACAACAATAACGATTCGTAAGAATGCGGATCACCTCCGTGCTTCTGAAGAGCGTATGCTATCTACTAATCAAGCGTCAAAAGTGATGTTGGACTTTTTGGCTGCAGCCGTGAAATCTAAAATGAATATTCTAGTTGCTGGAGCTACGGGTACAGGGAAATCAGAGTTTATGAAATATCTTGCCTCTCACATTCCGAAAGGAAAGAAAAAAGAACGTACTCTGGTAGTAGAAGATAACCCTGAATTATATTTGCATCGCATTTTTCCAGAACATCATTTTGTTCCGATGCAATGTAGGGCATCGGAAGTAGAAGAAAATACAATCGATTTTGATAGATTGTTAACAAATGCTTTACGTCAAGGACCAAAGCGATTAATTGTAGGGGAATCAAGGGGGAAGGAAGCGTTAAAAATGATTAACTTCTTCCAAACAGGACATCCTGGTTTCACCTCTGTCCATGCAAGAAGTGCAAAAGAAGCAGTTAGACGTTTAATGCTTATGTGCCTGCAAAGTGGTGCGAATATCGATGCGCAGTATTTATATGAATTAATTTCTCAAACATTCGATTTGGTTGTCTTTTTAGAAAAGAAAGATGATGGGAATCGCTATATTACAGAGATGATTGAATTATTGGATTATCAAGATGACATACAGTTCAATCAGCTTTCTCAATTTATTCCGTCAGGTGAGGAATACGATGAAATAAATGAGAGAGTAGGAAAGATTCATGGAGATCATATCGTTACAGCAAAAATGTCAGCCGAAATGGAGAAGAAATTCCGTTCTTCTACTGTAAACCCAGCTCTTTATGCACCATTCCTTTCACAACAGGAGGTGCAGTATGCATAGTTTGTTCGCCTATGGGTGTATATTTTTAATCTTTATTAGTGTAGTATTTCTCGTTTTACTTTTTGCGAAATCTAAGGGTTCTGCTCTTTCTCAATTTGTACAAGAAAATGAGAAAGAAGAAAGGCGTTTGGAATTAAGGAATATCAAAGGGATACGAATGTATCTGCCACAATCCGTTATCCAAGAAGCCCAAAAGTACGAGTGGAAATTGACGAAAAGCATGTACTGGGTATATACAATTCTTTCTGGAATGAGTATTGCAACAGTATTCTATTTTTCTTTTGGAAGAGATCCTTTTACACTGATTACCGTTTTATGTGGATTTTTAGTTCCGAGATTTCTTCTCTATCGAAGAAAAAAACGTTACTACTTGGTTGTCATTGATCGTCTTTCTATCTATATGAAGGCTGTAGCGAATGCACTTCAAATTAGTAATAACGCAAAACGGGTGTTAGTTCAGGTTAAACCAATGATGCATGAAAGCATTCAAGAAGAAATAGAAAAAGTTTCTCTTTTATTAGAAGGTGGAACTACAATGCACCGTGCATTTAGAGGATTCAATGAAACGTTTAACTTTAGGGAATTGGTATTTTTCCATGAAATGTTGGAAGTGTGTAGCCGAGAAGGCGGAGCAAATTCAGTGCAAGTCTTACTAGATATTGCAGAAGATTTCGAAAAACAAAAGCTATACCTGGCAAGATTACGTTCAAGTTTGTCGCAAGCACAACGTGCCTTTGTACAGAACTGCTTAATCGTCATTGCCATGCCGATTGTGATTATGTTGATGTCAAAAGAAGCATATGGATTTTTAGCAGGTTCTATGATGGGGAAAATCGCATTAGCGGTAAATATGTTCATTGTATTTTTCTTAGCAACCCGCGTAGAAAAGATTGCAAATTATAACCCGACAGAAAGAGGAAAATAAAGTGACTATGATTTTAGCTGTAGTGATATTCGTTGTCATGTATTGGGTATTTTCTACCTTTCTACAAAGTAAAAAAGATAACGGTAGTCTACTTACAAACTATGTAGAAAATGCAAGACGAATTGAAAAGAAGAATTTAAATCAAATGATGCTCGCTCCTTTTCAGTCATTATCACATAAGTATCTGACAGAAGAAAAGAAAGAGCAGATTCAGAAAAAATTAGAAGAAGCTGGTTTGGATACGAAACCAGAAGAATATTTGAAAATGAAGGTTGCGTATCCCATCATTTTCACTTCTGTTTTCTTGATATGTACAGTGTTTCATGATTACTACCTATTTAAAGTGGGAGTTTTGATTTCACCACTGCTTTATTTCTATCCTGATTATTTATTAAAGAAAAGAATCAAGCAGGCGATAGAAGCAAGGAAATTTGAATTACCAGAGTATCTAATTCCGATGTTGCAGCTGTTAAAAACACATACAACATTAGAAGCAGTAAAAAAGGCGCAAATATATGCAGGGAGACATCTTCGACCATATGTATCTACACTTACAGCGGAATTAGAAATGTATGCGGGTTCGGATCAACCATTTCGTAACTTTGCAGCAGCTTTAAATAGTCCAGAAGTCAATACCTTTACGATTGCATTGCAACAAGCACAAAAAACGGACAAGGTACAGAGCCTTCGTATTATGGACGCGCAGATTAAAATGATGCGAGAGCTAAAACATGAGAACTATAACCGTCTCATTCAAAATAAGCCAATGGAAATGAATAAATTTAACGTTGCAGTTATTGGCTGTATTGTGATTTATCCAATGGTTATTGTTATTCAATCCTTAATGCAAGGATTTGCAAGTATATAAGAAGCTAGTATCCCAAATTGAATAAGAAGAGGAGCAATACACATGTTAACAAAAATGAAGAATTGGTTAAAAAACGAAGACTCACAATTATCATCAGAAAATGGTATGTTAATTGCCTTGGCTGTAATTATTGTATTAGTGATTGGCCCGTTTGTATGGAAAGCAATTCAAGGCGGGTATGACACAATTCTAGCTCGATTTACAAAAGCATCAAGCAATGCAGATGTGAATACTTGGAACAAATAATAGAATTTATAAATAGATAAGGGAGTTCTAATCATGTTAGCAAAAATGAAAAATTGGTTAAAAAACGAAGACTCACAGTTATCATCAGAAAACGGTATGTTAATCGCCTTGGCTGTAATTATCGTATTAGTAATTGGGCCATTTGTATGGAAAGCAATTCAAGGTGGCTATGATACAATTCTAGCTCGATTCACAAAAGCATCAAGCAATGCAGACGTAAATTCTTGGAATAAGTAATAGAAGATTTAGATAGGGAATTCCTTATTTATTCAATTCTTAAAATCAATATATAAAGGAGAAAGAATAATATGTTGGCGAAAATGAAAAATTGGTTAAAAAACGAAGACTCACAGTTATCATCAGAAAACGGTATGTTAATCGCCTTGGCTGTAATT
>NZ_JBYTEA010000013.1:23107-46366 GCF_058791995.1 Bacillus sp. EB106-04-02-XG92 | reverse complement strand
AGTAATTGGGCCATTTGTATGGAAAGCAATTCAAGGTGGCTATGATACAATTCTAGCTCGATTCACAAAAGCATCAAAAAATGCAGATGTAGATTCTTGGAACTAAATATAAATTTAATAGTAAGCATAAGGGGACTACTACTAGAAGTAGTTCCCTTTTTTAGAAAACATATTGTATTTGGATTCAGAAAAGGAGAGAAGAGAGTGTTTTTGTATATTATAGGGTTACTACTAAGTTACATGATCCTAAACGTATTTACTGATTTGAAATATAGAAAAACGAGGAATGTGTGGCATCTCCTATTCTTAATTTTGGGGATAGGAATCACGTATTTTGCTGGAATAAGAACAGGCAAAGAGATTGCGATTGTACTAGGCATGGCCTTAGCATGTGGTTTATTGTTAGAGATATTTAAATTTTCTTCACCTGGTGATACGAAAATGCTTGTGGTGGTAGCTTTATATGTTAGCAATGTAGTAGAAGAATCGGCTGTGTTTACCGCAATTACACTAACAGCTTTTCATTTACTATTCTTTTGGATTGCTAGTGTGTATCGATTAATTAAGATTTTGGGGTTTATAGGAGCAATTAAAGACCAATTAGAGCATGCTGCTTCTATGTTTGGTGCAAAACTACCTAGGAAAGATATACAGCTGATACAGAGCTTTCCAGGTGCTTGTTCTATTTTATTAGGAGCACTGGTGTATGTTGCGTTTACTATATATCACAACGGAGGTATCTTGGCTTGAACAGTAAAATCATTCATCAAAGAGAAAAATATATTTACTTTACAATATTTGTGCTTATAGGAGTTCTCATTCTAAACATGTTTATTAATATGTTATTGGTATTAGCATATCCTTTATTAATTGGATTAATTGTGCAGGTTATCTTACTACAGAAGATAAAAAAATCATTTTATCGGAATGGAAAAGAATTAACAGAACAGTTAAAATTAAAAAATATATTCCTGGTAGAATCAAATATTTTAGGAGATGAAGAGGGAACCGTCTATGAGGTGCATCAAATGCCTTTTGCATTCTCAAATGGACTAATCAATAAGGAGAAGGGTTATAAAGTAGTAAAACAAGAGTATGAAAGAAAAGTAAAAGAAGATTTAACAAAAATCTCAAAGTGGCAAGTTACAACAAAAGCTAGACTTGTTACAACAACACATCTTCGTTTATATACAATTTGGCAGAAAAATAGTACAGGTTATCAATTGAAAAAAATAGAGGATTGTATTGATCCGTATGCAAAGATGAACCGTGTACAATGGATGATTGCTTCATTCTGTACGACTGGTCGTATCAAGTACGATAAGAAACCAAAAGAGTGGGCAAGCTATGAATGGATTACTTTAAGTTGAACTACTCACCACTTAACGTCCTTACGGACTGTTTGAAGTGGGAGATTCCTGCGAACACCGGTGTATCCACCGGTTATCTTAGCAGGCTCTACCCGTAGTCCCTACGGTGAAAACATAAGTATCTTGTACGTTGACTCACCACACTACCTACTTTAGCTTGGTTTTCGCAACTTCGGCAAGTATGGGGCGAAAGAACGTTGAAGATTTTACGGTTGCAACGTTTTTCTGCAACCAACCTCATATCTTCAGTTTTCAAAGAGCAATCTGTACAAGTAAATGATAGCAAACATGTTGGCTTATGCCAACCGACATTCATCTCCCACCTAAAATTGGTGTTTCACACCTTCACATTTTTGAGGAAGGAGTCTTCTGTAGGAAAACGATAAATAAAAAACAGAAGAAAAACTAAGTAGTTCAGTTATTGTAGGGAAACTTATTAATATGCTGTTTGTATTGGCATGATTGGATTAATTACTAGGTTGCTTGCTACAGAAGATAACTAGTCGTTTTAACGAAGAAGAGTTCCAAGCAAAGAAAAAGCAATTATTAGATATAAAGAGGAAACGCTCATTTGAGCGTTTTTTTATTGTAAAATCAGGTGATTTATTTTTTATATGTATAACTGTAAAAACTTATTCCTTACTTTAAAAGAAAAGACACCCTAAGAAAAATATAATAAGCTGCCTATATGGATAGTTCATTTACATAATTCTCGTTATTAGCAGTAGGGACTTAATTTATTTGATGATTTTTAAAAACAAAATTAATTTTGTATATTTAGAATATAGAGAAATTTTGTTATAATGTATTAGAAGCCTACATGGCGTGGATTTATTGTTAAACATTCAAATAGTATTTTCACAGTAAATCCAGGCTAAAAAAGAGACTTAATATGTTAAATGGTTTTGGAATTCCAGGAACTATTATTCCTGTTTTAACTTTAATTGGATTACTATTTTAATTTAGAAAATTATATAGAAAAAATGAATAAAATAACGTTTGATTTAAATCAGAAAGGAGGGGGAGTTATGTTGAAACAAGGATGGAGTAAGTTTAAACGTATGTGTAAATCCCCTAAAGATAGTTTACGAAAAGCTTTAGATTTTATTTTTAGCGAAATCATATGGGATTCTATTTTCAAAGTTTTCCTTAAATTGTTATGGGCATTTAAAGGTATGGCAAAAGGTTTGAAACGCTTAATAGATAGCGTATTTACATGATTTCCTAAGTAGAGAGTTAATGTTTCTGAGAATCTATAAAGTTCTAGCGCTTATTTTCAATCAATTTTTCCAGTTCTTTTTTATACACTCCTATCTTGGTGTGTTTTTACGGTTCTTGTCTGTTATTAGATTAACCGAAAAACTGTATAAATCTTAGTATGGTTTTTCTCGAAATACTGCCGTTACCCCATCGCCTTCTAGTTAAGAAATGTATTCTCCCCAAAAACGAAAAAAATGAACTTAATTCGCACGGATAACTATAAAGAGATAAAATCTTCGTTTTGGGAATACTTTAAATTATAAGCTTGATAAGCATGTAAGGTGACCCCTATGTGCTCTTTTTTTTTATAAAAGGACACTCAAAGGTAACCCTCCTCCGACTTGATATATTTAATGATCTACAACACTCCAAACAGTCTCATCATTCTCTTGGTTCCAATAGGCATATAACTCGGTTACTGTTCCTGTAACTTTTCTGGATTGTTCATCATCTAACCAATTTACAACATCTTCTGTTTTTAAATACTTCTCTTGAATGAAAGCCAAATAATGTTTAGTTTCATTTCCCCAACTGTTAATAAAAGAAAGTATTTTATTAACATCCTTGTAGAATACATCGTCTTTTACAGAAGCACTTTTATATTTCATTTCTATTGCTGCTAATACTCTAGTTACACAGTCGCTTAAATGGTAGTCTTCAACTGCTACTAAGTCAATTTTAACAATAGCTAAGTCAATTCTTTCGCCATTAATCAAGTACTCTGTAAATATGCGTAAATTATTTTTGTTTAGAAAGTCTTCTCCTAGTCTGTTTCTTAAATGAAAGTAAAAAGCATTTTTTAATGAATCCTCTTTTAGAAGAAAGTAGTTAGCATAATCAATTTTTAAATCTTCTTTCCATACCTTTTTTATATCTGTATCAATCTTTTCAATAATTTTACAATTCACCACTAAATCCCCCCAATAATATTCAACTTAGCCTACTTTTTATTGATTTATTGTGTCTCCTATTGTAGCTTTCTTTGTACAAACACAGAAAAAGGCACTCATTTTGAAGTGCCTCTCCCGATTTACATAAGACTTTTCTTACATCACAAATATATCTGGGTTTCCACCCAATTTATATTGTACTCTTTAGTCTATGAACTTTAAATAATTTAATGTGAATTTTATAGTGATAATTTTATGGAAATAATAAATTTAAACACATCAGTCAGGTTAATCTATAATCGGACAAAGTTATAGAATGAAGGTTACGCCATGGATAAAAATATTAATAAGAATGGAAAGAGGACTATATTGACTATTTACGAGCAATTTATATGGCAAAGGAAGAAAGCCCATCGTGTAGAACTTATGGGAATAAATACGAGGTCAATATAAAATCTTTAAAAAAAACTATTAAGAAAGACACTCTTATAAGAGTGTCTTTCTTAATAGTTTTTTAGCAGAAGCAACTGCAGCCAATAATGATCAACAAAATAAACAACACAACTAATAAAGCAAATCCTCCAGCAAAACCGCAGCCTTCGCCGCAACTACCACCATATCCCATAACAATATTTCCTCCTTTAGATAGGAGGGGAAAACTAGGGTCATTTCATGTAATTTAATGGGTTCAATTTACCTTATGTATTTAAGAATGAATTGAGCAGGTCCTTTTGAAAAGAAAGAAAAGGTAAATTAAGGAACCTTTTTTTGAATTTCCTGTGTCATTAGCCCTTTTTACTACATATTTTAGTATAAATTGCTTTAGGGATGGAAATAAGTAATGGCATTGACTGTAAATGATATTTGTATCGATGTGTGTCTTAAAGTTACGATTACTCCTGGTGGTGGGATGCGGATCTAGTCCAAGTATAGTAATTAATCCTGATGGCTCAATTACTATTATATTACCATTAGTAGTTTGTTTCTCAATTACATTAAATGAAGACTTAGGTGTTGGAACGTCTTTAACAAGTTTGTCCTTTAAAACTTCTTAAGTGAGGTACTAATTTTATAATGTTACAGAGGAATAAAATTCTATTGAAAGGTCTACTTAGGCGCTTTACTTTTTTTTTGCTGTTTTTGTAGAGATAGTGTGAGAAAAGAGTTTACCCAAACGAGATAAAGACACCATATGGTGTCTTTATCTCGTTTGGGTAAATAAGAAGTAAGGTTTCCATTTTAATTGAAAAAAATAGAACAGGTAGTTAAATCTTATCATGATTTTTTGTTGAATGAACATGCATTATTACATATCATTATAAATCCCTCCATTTAACATTTGATAAAGTATATTACCAATATTGATAAAATTTAAATAAATATTTATATAAATTCAAAATATTTACAAAATAGCAAAAGTGATACATTTAAGATGCAAGTTATAAAAAATATTAAGGGGGAGTTATTATGTTCAAGAAATTAGTAGTTGGAGTATTAGCAACTGGTATTGCATTAACAGGAGGAATGGGGGCTGCGTCAGCGAGTACAGAAAATGGATCTAATACACCAAGTTCTGTAAAACAATTAGCAGGATGCTATCCAAAAGAAAACGGTAAGTATGTAAGAGAAGTGAAAAATTCTAACAAGGTTTTTGCTAATACTTTTACTGAAAAAGCCTGTGGCGGGACAGTATATTGGTATTTAAAAGAAATCAAATGGACACATGCTGATGGTGGGACATATATTGCTAAGTATGAAGGTTGGATTCAATAGTCTGTTTCTTTTAAATACTTTCCATAAAAAAACACTCTGTGGTGCCTTTCTCGGACTTGAACTATCTCAATTTCAATAATATGTATTGAACCCAAACCATTATCCTACTATGTTAAGGAATATTGGTGTAACTTTTAGAGGAATTCATGACGTTTATAAAACAGTTGTACTATTTTCGTTCCTTTTTATTATCATGTCTATGTGATATATTTATAACGTTAAGAGCGAAATATATCACATAGGAGGTTTATATGAAAAATAAATTGGCATATTTAGGATTTCTTGGTTTTTTTGGTTTTTTAGGTCTGTTTACATTTTTAGGTGATATTTCATGGGCATATTATTTTTTCGGTTTCTTTTTCTTCTTCACATATGCAAAAGTAGTACCAGATGAACTTTTTATGCTGCATGTTCGGATCGCTGCTACAAGAGCTTTTTTCGTAGCACTAGTACTAGGCAGTATACTACTCTTAAGTGTTTTTATATTAGAAAATTTACATATAATTCGGTTATTCGTTATAATTTCAGTTTGCATACCTGTAGGTACATTTATAATTAATTTAGAAATATTTGAGCGCAGAGAAAAGAAAGGAATGCAAGATGCCACTTAAGACTAGAATGAAAGAATATAGAATTAGGTTAAATATGTCTCAAGAAGATTTAGCCAAAGAGGTGGGTGTTAGAAGGGAAACAATTGGCAATCTTGAAAATGGAAAATATAATCCTTCATTCAAACTTACTTATGATATAGCAAAGGTTTTAAAAGTACCAATTGAAGTTTTATTTTGGTTTGAAGAATAGGTTGTGTATAAAAATTAAATTCAGATTTCTAACAAGAGACTCTATTTTATTCAATATTTTTTAAAATGGGGTCTTTGTATTTACCATTTGAGGTACCCTCAATATTTTTTATAAAAATGCATATAAGTTATAAGTAATATGAGCAATTATACAAGGAAAAAGTGAATTAGATTTTTATAAAAAAAAGACACCCTAAGGTGCCTTCCTCCGACTTGAACCACGTTCAATTAGTATAAACTTATCCGTATTATCCCTTTGTTATACCTATAAACACATCCTATAAAACAGAATCGTCTATATACACCAGATTGTTAGTTTACAAAATACAAGAGTTTTGAGATCAGTATTAGAGTGACGCCACACCTTCTATAATAATTGGTATGTTGCGCCTATCAAAAGAATCTGTTTTATAGAATGTATTCACATTTTTATTTTACTATATGTAATATTTATTTGGTGTAATTTTTGTGAATATGTATAATTGCATAAGGTTTATAAAAAAGAAAGTATAATTGGGTATTGTGTAATAAAGAAAAGACACTCATTAAGTGTCCTTCCTCCGACTTGAACCATCTTAAATTTAATAATATGTATTGGACCTCATCTAATATAATTGTATCAAGCTGATGCACAGTGGTAATTGAGTAATACGATTAACAAGAGAATGGTAGTAGTGAAGACACCTAAAAATAAAGAAGTAGATTCTTACATGTTGACTACGAATTCATCGACTCATGGTAACCAAAGTGGCTGTAAACAATCTTATTAATAGCATTACAATGATATACAATTTGGATTGAGATATCATAATACCAATCATTATGCCATTAATCCTCCCATTGCTCCTGCTACAATCCCATTTAATATGAGGATCATATCTTGAAATAGAAAAATGATAATACCACTAACAAAAATACTGATCAGAAGTCCTAAAACATAGGCTGCACTTAAATAGTTGTTACATTATTTGTAAGATATATTTTTTATTCATTTAAAAATTCAAACAAACTTATTAATGCATTACGGAGGTTAACAGGTAAAAACATCAATCATACAGATTTCTGGACTTAAAAAGGGCTACTAAACTATGTAGTCCTTTTTAACAATTTAGTTTTCAAAAATCTATATTTTTTGTAATTCAGTTGCAAACTACAAAATTTCTTTTAAAAGAAATGTACATACACATTATATTTTATTCCATAACGCTCTATCTTTTTTCACGATAGTTTAATATCGTGAAAAAATAAAATATTAGGTACGACATCACTTTGTTTTTTATATAGATTAGTAATTAAACTATATATTGAAATTAGTAATAATAAAATGTATTATTGAAAAGCGCAATTTATAATTCAAGTAATCAAGACTATGTACCCACAATAATTTGAACATTCAGAAATTATAATATTGTCTAAAAATGAGGTGAGATTCATAGAAACAGTACATATTAAATGGTATGGATTGTATAGTATAAATGATTTGTATAATAGAGAAGAAGCTTCTAAGAAGGGGATATTTACAATCTCTAGAGTAGATGCTAAGAATGAAACATTGCTCTATATAGGAAAAACCAAAAGAAGTTTTATACAAAAGATAAGGGAACTTAATAAGGAGTGGCTTTTTGATGAGAGCAAATTAAAGATTACATTAGGAGTAATAGAATTTCCTAGTGGTGAAAGTTACTCTGAAAAGAAGGTAAAAGAGATAAAATCCCTTTTGATTTTACGACATACCCCATTAGAAAACGAAACATCTTTATTATACCATAGAGGGAAATTTAATTTAAAAATTATAAATAAGGGAAGAAGAGGCTTAATTGTTAAAAAGCTTTCTACAAAAGAGCTAATATGGACGTAATTAGAATCACCTTTGAATAAAATTGAAGGTTTCTAAAGTGCTGAAGCTTATCAATTTTTAATGTATTAAATTATTTTGAGTAACATACATCAGATGCTTGAAAAAAACAAATTTTATTATGATATGAAATCCTGTATGGAAAGTGTAGTTCATTTCTATTATTTAATAAAAATATTAAGAATTATAGGAATAATGCATAAAGAGTAGAGGAAACAATAAACACGGAGGTTTAAAGAATGGGACAAGTAAGCAGGTTTCAAGAAAAACAAAAGAATCGTCGTCAAAAGGTGATTTTTAATATTGCATTTACTTGGATATTAGTGACAGTTGGTATAGTGACATACCAGTTGTTTACCC
The DNA here is from genome assembly GCF_058791995.1 of Bacillus sp. EB106-04-02-XG92. NCBI lineage: Bacteria > Bacillati > Bacillota > Bacilli > Caryophanales > Bacillaceae > Bacillus > Bacillus sp. EB106-04-02-XG92. The sequence goes on along the minus strand of NZ_JBYTEA010000013.1, from coordinate 38,058 downwards.
CTTCTGATACATCAAAGAAAGCAATTGCTCAAGAAAAGAAAGCAACAAAGATAGAAGAGAAGAAAAATAAAGATAAAGAAACAGTAAAGATAGAAGAGAAGAAAAATGAAGATAAAGAAACAATAAAGATAGAAGAGAAGAAAAATGAAGATAAAGAAGCAGCACAGATAGAAGAGAAGAAAAATGAAGATAAAGAAGCAGCACAGATAGAAGAGAAGAAAAATGAAGATAAAGAAGCAGCACAGATAGAAGAGAAGAAAAGTGGAGATAAAGAAGCAGCACAGATAGAAGAGAAGAAAAGTGGAGATAAAGAAGCAGCACAGTTAGAAGGGAAACTAAAAGTAGAAAAAACGGTAAAAACGAACGAAAACGAAAATGAAAATAAAGAGGAAGAAAAAATGGCATCTCAAGAAAAGGGTTCTCAAACTAATTCTTCTTGGAAGCCAATTGGTACAGTGCAAGGAGCAAAACCTGAAATGAAATTTAAAGAAGGAACAGTAGATTGGAGTGAGATGAAAAAAGCAATTTCTTATGCTGTGGATGTTCCAGAGGGCCAATTGACTTTCGATTTTATTGGGAATAATGGTAATAATAAAGCCTACGGTAATGTGCGAGATAAGCAAAGTAATAAAAAATATAAGGTTAATATTGATTGGGTAGAGAATCAGGGATGGAAACCAGTATCTGTTCAGGTGGTAAAATAAAGAATAGAAATGTAATTATGTGTTTAAAAGTTTACTTTTGTAAAAACTCAAAAAAGAGTCCGTATCAATCAGGACTCTTTTTGTTATATATTTATATAATTTCTGTTATTTATTTCATTTGCGATGGTGTAATATGATCAAGCCATAGAATACCATCATATTGTTCAATCGGATTCATAATTTCTTCAAATTCCTTCATACCCCAGTATCTTCCCTTAGTAGGAGAGAACATCCAAGAGGTTTCTGGACGGTTTCTTTCACCTTTTAAATTGACAAATATATGTGAGTTTTGTGCAGCACTTAATATTTTTTCAATACTCTGTTCGGTGTGATCAGTTTCTACAGGAACTATTTCACTAATACCGCTATTCCAGCTGCTTCCACTATGAGCGTACACACCGACCATGTACATTTGATCTTTAATACGTTTAGGCATGTAATCAATCATATTCGGTGCTACAAAATTATGTTTTTGTATACCAGTAAAATCGAGTATCATCTTTGAATTTTGCTTCCGAATATGATAGTTATGTCCCCATACGATGATTTTTTTGTTTTTGTATTGGATGTCACTTAACCATGCTAAAGTTTGTCCCATTTTCTGATCTCGAATATAGAATGAGAACTCAGACGCTTTTGGGTTCGATGAGAATAAGAAGTTTTTTTCTTTTACCTTAGCGTCTTGATGTGTTTTAATCGTATCAATTCGTATACTAATGGCTTTTTCTAACAGATTTACATCATATGTATTAATTGGCGCGATCTCGAATAATTCAGTTTTATGCTCTTGAATAAATGTTTTGATCTTTTCGTATTTGTCTATTACAGGCTGAATCTCCTTTTTATATTGTTCATACGGATACTGATTATCTTTTGGGGTAAATGTCCGTTCTATATCGACCAATTCTTTATCAGCTAATTCAACATCATTAGCAATTTCAGGACTAATTTTCTTTAACCATTCTTTTGCAAATTGTGGGAAGGATGATTCCCACCAAATTTGAGTATCAAATCCAGTTAAAATCAGTGGAGTCCCTTTTTCCTTTTGCTCTTTTAAATAATGAAACAGTTCCTCAATTTCTTTTGTATGCCATACGTTTTCTAAAGATTGTCTCATGGCTTGAGTAGCAGTTAATTGGTCCAGTTTTTGGTTAACAGCATTTGCTTCTGCAAATCCAGATTCAAATGCCAGTACATCATATCCCATTTCTTCATGCAAATACTTAATGATTCGTACTTTAGATTGGTTTATTTCTTTGGCACCATGTGTACTTTCACCGAGAAGAACAATACGTTTATCTTGTACTGTTTCTTTTAAAAAGGATAAATCTTCAGTTGTCTGATCATTAGGCTTGTTTAATTTATTTGCATGCTCCTTTACCCATTGTTCCCATTTTGGTTGATCTTTAGGTTTTTCTTCCGCAGAAACAACGGATGTAACCGTCGTAAATGCTAGGAGAGAAGCAACCATACCTACTTTCCACTTTTTGAACACATATTTCCCCTCCATTAATATATTGAAAAAAAATAGAATAAACATCCAAAAATTTACTATTACCCCCTCGTGTTTATAATACTTAATAATGTAAAAAGTAACAAGTTGAATATTCATAATATTTTATATTAAAGGAATTATATTTCCTGATTTTGAAATTATGATAGGCAATGTCGAATGGTGTATTCGAAACCTCTAAGTTAATTACCGAAGCGAAGGGAGAGGTAATTAATGAAAATATAAACTACTGTGTAGGTGCAAAGTAAACTCTAGTAGAGAGTGAGATTTGTAAATTGAAATATCACTTGGTCGGACTGAATAGTGAGAAAAGGAAAATAAAATTGGGAGTGGAAATTAAACGTTTAAAAGATGTGGATCTGTCAAAGTATGCGAAGCCTGGTAATAATGGATACCTTGGAGAAGTTGGAGTACTGGTTGATAACATCGAAATACCTAAAGTAGAAAACATGCAACCTAGTGTAATTGAAAAGGGTACTCGTATCGCTCAAGGCATCATAGCGCCAAGTGGAACCAACTATTTTTGTTGAGGTGGACGAGCTTTCTGAGAACAAAAGAGGAAGCTGTGGCTTCGGATCAACGGGGATTAAATAAAAAAGGCTAGGATTTGCTCCTAGCAAAGAGTTATGTCGTACAGAAAGATGCAAACCTGATGTTTGCAAATTCATTATATAACGTTCCTAGGGTAGGAAGATTGAATCATAGCAATCTTTATGTAACTTTTACATCTGATTGTGGTATTTGAGTGAACTACCCGCCACTTAACGTCCTAACGGACTGTTTGAAGTGGGGGCTTCTCGGTTAGTCGTTACTTTTGGTAGCTAACGAATTCGTCCTAAGACAGCCGAGCTAACTCCCTTGTTCCAAGGGTTATTTTATTGCTATCTATGCTAACGCTAATAGGCGTATTGCTTCATTTTTAATATTGATAGCTGCGTTATAATCTCTATCGAGATTTACACCGCATATACAAGAATAGACTCGCTCAGACAATGACATATTTTTCACATTTCCACAACTGCTACATGTTTTTGTGGAAGGAAACCATTTGTCTATTTTCACAAGCTGTTTGCCTTGTTCATTTAGTTTATAAGCTAAGAAAGCAGTGAACATACCCCAAGCATTATCAGCGACGCTTTTTCCAAAATGAAGTGCTTGCGACATTCCCTTCATATTTAGATCTTCAATAGCTACAACATCAAAATAAGTAGCTAACTCTTTAGACTTATGATGAAGAAAGTTCTTACGTTGGTTTGCTACTTTTTCATGCAGTTTAGCTACACGGATACATTGTTTATTCCAACGCCCTGAACCTTTTGTACGTCTTGATAATACTCGTTGAGCTTTTGCTAATCGGTCTAACATTTCACGATAGAACTTAGGATAATTGGCTCTCTCATCCTCAGAACTGACGTATAATTGATCCATGGCAAAGTCTAATCCAACAACTGTTTCTACTTCTTTTTGTACGATCTCTTTTTCGTATTCAGTCAAAATGGACACATAGTATTTACCAGTAGGTGTCATAGAAATCGTACATGACTTGATTATATGGCCTTGTGGTATTTCTCTATGCTGTTTGATACGTACCATTTTCAGTTTTGGCAATTTGATATGACCGTTAAGCAACATAATATTTCCGTTCACTACATTCGTTGTATAAGACTTTCTGTCTTTTTTGCTTTTGAATGTTGGGAAGTCATTTTGGCCACGAAAGAAATTTTTATAGGCAGTTTGCAAGTTTAGTTGAGCATTTGCCAAAGCTAATGAATCAACCTCTTTTAACCACTCAAATTCTGCTTTGTATTTCGCGGGAGTGGGAAGCTTTTGTTTCTTTAGTTGATCCTTATTATCTTTATGTTTTTCATACGCTTCTTTCCGTTCAGCTAACATTCTGTTATACACGAAACGTACACAACCGAAGGTTTTACGCATAAGATGTGCTTGGTCTTCTGTTGGATACAAACGGAATTTATATGCTTTATTATGCTTTGTCATATCATTTCACCTCACTTTTCACCTTGATTTTCAATATATTTCTTTACTAGCTCTATTGGCGAACCACCAGTAGTTAATAAGCAAAAACTTCTTGACCAAAACATCTCTTTCCATAGTTTCTTTCTCACTTGTGGAAAGCCTCTCTTGATGAGTCGAGAGCTTGCACTTTTATAAGCATTGATGAATTTTGTCATTTCTGTATTAGGGTGTGCCTTGAACAAAATATGAACATGGTCTACATCATGATTCCATTCAACTAATGTGATGTTATAGTTTTCAGATAGTCGAACAAACATATCTTTTGCATAGTCTGACATATCATCATCAAACACATTTCTTCTGTATTTCACGACCAACACAAGGTGATAATATAACAAGAATACTGAATGGTTATTACTATCTAATTTCATTTATATACCAGCCTTTATCATTTATAAGACTGATTATATCAGAGGCAAAATAAAAAGGAAAACCGTTTGGCTACGCCAAACCGAAATTCATCTCCTACCTACCGTTGGGCTACGCCCTTCACACGCTCGAGGAAGGAGAATTCTTTCGGGAAATTCGTTAAAACAAAATTTCTATTTTGTAGAACAGCAGAATGAGATATTAGCGAAACCCAACCCTAATCAATTCTTCATTGTTTATTTCAATTACGAATCTATATTCTTTATCTAATAACCAGTAATAAAAGCTGACTGCATCAACGTCAACTAGTGATTGGAATACTTTATCAAGGTTTGTACTTACTACAGGGATTTTATAGTTATCCCATATTATAAAAATCTGCCCATCAAAATCTAGTTGATTTGCTCTAATAAGGGAAATTAGTTGTTCTTTGTCTGAAGCTATTAATTGATTGTCTAACTGTTCCCAATCTATTCTTCCAGAGACCGTTATAGGAAATAAATCTATTAAAGTAGTAGCAATCTGTTGGCTTCTTTCCTGAGAAAAAATGAGAGTTTCGTTTCCTAGGGATTCAAGGCACTCATTAAACAATGGGTTTGTATCATTTCTGTTTTTGGTTTGCAGTTCCTTTAACTTTTGTCGCATTTTCCATTGTCTTGACGATCTAACATTCATTTTTAACATTCCTTATACAATTATTTATGAATGAGTATAGCATATAAGGGAAGCTCTTATGAAAATAAATTTTTATAATATAAATTAAACAAAAGCTTTACTTGAAAAAAGGACCTCTTACGGAAAGATAAGGGGCCATCAAAAAATGTTGTATGTGAAACACGTGATATTTCACACAATAATATAATGTAATTTTAATATTGAGTATAACTAATATATAGTTTTTGAAAAGAATAAAAATGTATAAAATTATTATTGAAATGGAGAAGAACTAGGATAAGGGGGCTAGGGCTTCTAGGATTGGTATATATCTCTCACACGACATAAAAAAAGAATAAAAGGTATTGAAGATAACACATGAATGTCTCATAAATAAAACATTATTTTAATAGTTGCAGCCCCTTAGAGGGCGCTCTAAGGGGCTAAGATTCGAGAATTTTTAAACTCTTGTTAATTACATGATAGCTCCCTAAGGAGTATATAAGGAATTTTAGCACTTAACTAATAATTTTACAACTGTATATTACAATAAATATATTAATAAACTATTTATATAAAAAATGGCTCTTACTACTACGTAAGAGCCCCATGAACAAAGAAAAAGTCGTATATGACACTATATAAGCATCGCAATAACATTTTAACATCTTTATATATAGTTGTCTATACATGACTAGCGTAGTAGAACTAACAAAATGTCATTTGATTTGAAAGAGGAATGGGAGAATGATTGAACAGGTTGAAATCAAAGGGCAGTTATCAATATTTGATATAGATGAAATAAAAATCAAGCTGTATGAAGTCTTAAAAGTAAACGTTTGCCATTGCGAGATTAGGAGTTATTACCTACACAACGATTACAGCCCTTCCCGAACGATAAAGCCCCTCGCCTTTAGGCATGGGATGAAAGTGAGGTTGGATAAGGAGTGCTACTAAAAACCAAAAGGTTTGTGACACTCTAAGTACCCAAGACTCTTTATATTGAGAAATAAAGAAGAATCATTATAAAAAATTTATCTTTTTTCATAAGTAAAAGAGCAGCTAGCAAAAACTAACTGCTCAATACAAGGAGATACAGAGAAAACTAAATGGATTTTGGCATACAAGCCTATCAACATTATGGACATAATATTAATTTTTATTCGAAGGAATTCATGTTTTACAAATCAAATTATGATAGTCGATATTCTCCATATTGACCAGAAAAGAACCAAGAATTCTAGTAAAATTCCAATTGTTCTTTTCTTAGTTTTTTGAAATTCTTTTACTAAATAGCCAACAGCACTAATTGCTAGAAGAATGACGAGAATAAGTTCTAGTGTAACTGGCATTTGATCTACTCCTAATCAGTTAATTAATTTAGTATATAACGATTATAAGATATTTTCTTTGGTTAATGGTAAAAAATTAAACAAAACTATCTATATATGTAAAAAGGCAAAGAGTAACTCTTGCCTTACTTTTTTTTCATAAATAAAAGAGCAGCTAACAAAAACTAACTGCTCGGCTGGTTCTCCAAGGGGGAAAGGAGAAAGGTTAGGGACTTCATTAAATGAGTTATGGCCATCGCCTATCTATATTATTGACAAAATATTAAGTTTTATTCAGGTGAACCTAAAAAGAGCACCTTTAAAAAGTGCTCTTTAAGGGAAAAGTGAGATGTTAAAAAATAAATTAGGGTTTTTTGCTTCGAGATAATATATGACTATTTCATCATAATGTGACGATGAATCAAAAAAGAACAGCTAGCAAATGCTAACTGCTCAGTTCTCCAAGGGGGAACAAGGAAAAAAGCTAATGTCATATACATTATTGACGGAATATTGGGTTTTATTCAAGGGAGGGTACTAATTATACAGGTTACATAAGAAGTCCTATTAACATCCAGGCTGCCCCGATCAGAATTAAAGTTTCGAATGTAATCCAAAACTTTCTTTTTTCTGGTTTTTGAAATTCTTTGATTACAGAAAATATGGCACTTATTCCTATGAGAGTGAAAAGAGCAATTCGGATTGTTTCCGTCATTTGCATCACCACCTAATATTTGGATAGTTTAATTATATATTAATTACCATTTTATTTCTCTCTATTAGATGGGTTAACTATGAGTAAGTCGATAAAACATATTTTTTGAATTATTTAATACAAATATATATAATTATATCGATGTTTACATATTAACTAGTTAAAAATGGGGAAAGAAAAATGAAAATTAAATTTGATGTGGTGAAAGATGAAAATTTTGATTTTAATTTATTAGAAGCAAAATTACTGAAAACTTTTAAAGAAGTGGAGAATGTAGCAATAGTCGAAAAGGTTGAAGATAAAATTTTTGAAAAAGACGATGTGAAAACCTATTTAGAGGAGATTACTATTAATGTTACAGGAAAGAATATCGGATATAGATCAGTTTCAGCTAGTATATTTATTGTTCTAGAAAGTCTATCAATGAAGTTATTTAATATTAATATTAGTATACATTAAGCATCCAAAATGGATGCCTTTTTCTTTGTTGTATAGAAATTACACATTAAATATTAGGGCGCATAGAAATGATATGGAACTAAACAATATCTCGTAGCGTATTGTAGCGTTTTAGTGAAACTCCTGTGTTTATGAAATGACATCTGTATAAGGTGTCATTTTGATGAAACATTTTAATATAAAAATCATATAGTATAGTGTAGGACAAGCTAACCGCTTATATCCTATTCAATGCTCATTGGGAAATTTTCCTTAACAAATTTTAGCATCTACTGACGTGGATGCTCTTTTTACATTGAATAAGATGGGCATATTTTTTTTATAGCTATTACACTGTAAAGAATAACGCTAGAGCGATGAATCCATATAAAAACAAAATGAATCCTAAGATGAGTAGTATTGCACGAAAGTTGAACATGATAGATCTCCTAAGGGTATATAAAGAATTTTATTATGTTGTTGGTCTATTTAGAAGGATAACCATAAATTGGTGATAAATAAACGTAAATTTGAACAAAATGAACATTTGGATTAAAGGATATCTATATAAATAGGTAGAATCTAGTAATTTGGTTCACATTTTAATCCGAGGGGTACAAATTCGATGCGACGTGAAAAGGATTTGTTGAAACAATGGAAGGCGGATTTGCAAACTATTCAAGAAGAGAAAAGGCTGAAGAAGAAGGCTAAGAAAAAGAATAAAAAATATAGCATTCCTGGTAATACAGCTGACTTCATGAATGGAAAGAATACTTATCGTAAAGAGAATGGGGTATGGAAGCAAAGAAATAAATAATTTGAGGATAAATGATTTTGATTAAGTGTATAGCAATTATTGTAGGCGCTGCCGTGATTTGGGTGGCGGCTTGTTTATTGTTAAGAAAGGAAAGATAAGGGGAAAATAAAAAAAGAGAGCTAATGCCCTCTTCTTTAGCGGTACGTTAATTAATCGCAGATTGGTATTCCGAGCACTCTTAAAGCTAATGCTACTTGGAGAGAAATCTCTAATCTAGCAATTTCGATACCAGCGACTGAAAGAACTAAAAAAGGTTGTCCGTTTACAAACACAACGCAACTATCCATGGTTACGCCTCCTTTCTAGCAATCTAATACAGTATATGAAAGAAACGATAATATGTAATAGTCAAATTAATAGATTATCATATTTAAACAAATGAACCCAACGAAAGAGAAAAGTTCTTTTTGTCTGTCTAAAATTCAGCCTAAAATAGCATATATATAAATGATAAATTTTAGATAGTATCAGAGGGACAATTAATGGGATTGGTGGGATATGCACGAGCTGTTATAAGAGAGCAAGATCTAGGATTGTAATTTGAAACGGTAGAAACATATGGTAGTACAAAAATATTCACTGAAAAGTGGAAAGGAGTGGATGAAGGAAACATAAAGTTGTTGAAATTTTTGTATGAATTTATTAATATGGAACTATATTTATTGTTTATTTGATTCCGTTTATTCCCACACCTTATGCGTTGTGGTTGAGTTGTAGAAGCAAGTTATGTCTTGTTTTAATTCTGAAAGGGCTTCTTTGAGCCGATTAGTGTATATAAAGCTTATTTAATTAGCTGTGCACATTTTTAATCGACTTGAAGAAGCCCTTTTTGTGTTGTTTTAAAGTCTGTTTGACTGGTAAAATCCATTATTACATTAGGCAAAAATTATTATTTAGGGAGATATAAAATGAATACTAGTTTTGAGGTATCTATACTTTGATACAACAATCAAATTAGATAAAAAGAAAATCAAAAAATATTGGTCTACAAATCACGAGATATTTGCTAGAGCATTTGAAGTATAGATAGCATCCGATTTGCTAGAACAATAACATAAAAACAATTATTTAGTTTGTGATATATATTCTTTTGTATATCTGTTAGTAGAACGAAGAAAGCATCTAAATAGAAGTATAAGGAGTTTAATGGAGGTAGTTGTTCTATACATAATAAACAATATATAAGGAGTGGGGGATTATGCATTATAACATTCAAAAAGGACAGTTCCGTTTAACAAGTGCTTATCCAAGAGGTAGTTGGTGGGAGTTTTATCGTGTTCCGTGTCCAATTTGTCATGATACAGGAAATTGCATGCTGCATGTTTCGCAAGAGAAAGTAGCGTGTACACGTGTAGAAAGTAAATGGATCTATGGAAAAAACACGGGCAATCCAAGCTACATTCACTACATAAATGGAAAAGATAAGTATCAATTGCCTGAGGTGAATGAAGTTCAGATCCATGATAAGAAAAGCAATGAGGAATTAAATGTGTTTAATCGTAAGTTAATGGATTTCATACCATTGCAAAAGCATCATCATGCACATTTAATAAGAGATAGAGAAATGAGCGAGGAACAAATACAAGTACGTCAATATCGCTCTTTCTTAAAACAACAAATTGAGTTAGAAGAGGATAATACATATACGACAGTTTGGGAAAAGCTATTTAAACAGATTGGGAATAAACATTGCTGGCAGGGAATTCCGGGTTTTTATGAGATGAAAAAAGGTCGACTTTCTCTTCGTTTGATGTCAGGATCTCCTGGTATATTAATTCCTTTTCGAAACCAATACAATCAAATTGTTGGGTGGCAGGTTCGTGTGGATGAAGTGAAAAACTCCGTTCATGTGAAAACGGCACCTACTGGAGTTCAAGCGGAATTAATCGAACAGCCTAATGTTGTAAAGATAACTAAAAATGATGATTGTATCTTTGAAGGTGAACTAGAAGTGAGCAAAAAGGTAGAAATTCCATCTCAAGAGGAACGAATTGTTGTAAAGATTCATAAAGGGCAAAAATATTTATGGATCTCATCAGCAAACAAAAATCAAGGAACTGGTGCAGGAGGTAGTGAAAATCCACTGCCTGTGCATGTAGCGGTACCGAGTTTTCATTTGAAACATTGGAATTCTGGTACACTTCATCAAACTAAATCAGTGATGATAACAGAGGGGGCTATAAAAGCAGATCTGATTGCTGATTTGATTCCAGAGAGATTTAATAAAGTGGAACTTTCTGAAGTAGGAACAACGGTTCTTGCAATTCCTGGTGTAAATGCTTGGCGAATTGTTATGCCTGTATTAAAGGATATGATGGTAGAAAATGTTTATTTAGCGTTTGATGCCGATTTAGTAGAGAATGAAAAAGTACGAAAAGCTCTTATAGACTTTGCGACAAAGCTAAAGAAAGAGGGTTATAACGTAATTATTGCTGCATGGAACCCAGCACAAGGGAAAGGTCTCGATGATGCAATGCAAGCTTCTTTCAAGCCTGTTTTCCGCACAATATAATAAATCGTATCATTTTAGCTAGGGGATTATATATAAAAGAAAGGTGTGTATTAAGGATATGGATATTATGCAACAATTAATGGACGTAGAAAAAAACTAGGGAACAAGAAAGAATGGAACTCATTCAGCGATTTTATAATGAGGGGGGTTCTATCATGAAAATTGCAAATGCGACAAATATGTGTGAAGAGGTTATTTTATATATCAAGTAACTAGAAGCCATACTTGGTGATGTGAATAGAGGAGAAAAAGATAGAATTGTAATTCTATCTTTTTTTATGTGCTTAAATACAATTTTAAAACGAGAAAGGTAGAGGAAGAACATGAGTGTCTATGTAAAAAAGAATCTAGTAAATTTACGAGTTGATTATGCTTTTAAGCGTTTGTTTGGAGTAGAAGGAAATGAAGATATATTAATTGGGTTTCTTAACGCAGTACTACAATCATCTATTGATGAAGAAATTAAATCTTTGCACTTAGATGATCCGCACCTTCCAAGAGAGCAGAAGGATGATAAATTGTCTATTTTAGATTTGCGAGCTACGTTAAATAGTGGTATAAAAATTAATATAGAGATTCAAGTTCGAGACAAAAAAGATATGATAGAGCGTTCTTTGTTCTATTGGTCAGGCATGTATTATTCCCAAATGACTCAAGGGATGAAGTACACGGAATTAAGACCAACCATTTGTATTAATATAGTAGATTTCATTCTGTTTCCAGAAGAGCAAGAGTTTCATAATGTTAATACAGTGATGAACAAGAAATCGAAGCGCATTATTACTGAAAATATGCAGTTGCATTTTCTTGAAATTCCAAAAGTAATTCAAGAATGGCAAGGAGAACGAATGAATCCATGGGAAGATTCTTTAGCGCGTTGGTTATTATTATTTCCTGCGCATGAGGATGAGAGATTAACAACAATCCTGGAGGCGATAGCAATGGAAAAAGATCCAGTTTTGAAAAAAGCAATAGAGGATTGGGAGCGTTTAAGTAGCGATAAGGACTTTTTACGGTTATATGAGGCTAGAGAAAAAGCAATAAAAGATAGAGTATCAGAAATAGAAACGGCAAAAGAAAAAGGTGCAAAAGAAGCCATAATACAACTAATTCAAAATATGATTAAAGTAGGGTTACCTATAGAGAAAGTTGCAGAAGCTGCTGAATTAAGTGTAGAAGAGGTTAATAAGATATTACAAAATATATAGTAGAGAATAGTTGTGAAAATAGGTAATTGTTATTACAAACAATTACCTATTTTTTTATTCTTTTTAATTGTTGCCCATTTTGTGATTTTAATTATATTTTTTCATGCTTTAGCATTCCTTCTAACTTATAACACAATTAAAATATCAGGAAATAATGATGTAAATTAAGGTGAATTTAAACAAAATCCTTATTTAAATGAAGAAGCCCTAGGATTAGGGGTCTAGGGCTCCAAGTCATGGTATATCTCACACGACATTATAAAAAGAAAAGAACGTACTGAAGATAACACATGAATGTTTCATAAATGTATCAAAAAAGTGAACAAAAAGTGATTTTATAAATCAAAGTACTCAGCATACTTAACTAACGGCTTGTTGAAAAAAAGAAGCCCTGCAGAAAATGTTACAGAGCTTCATAAGACTGAGTTATGTCGTACTCACAGGTGATTTTAACATGGTTTTAGCGGGAAATAAATTGGTAAATATGACCAAGTAGTTTGAAGCTATTATTTAAAACAAAAATGCTTTCTGGTAAGCATAAGTAAAAAAGAGCACTAAATAAAGTGCTCTCGTGACGAGATTCCTTTTTGTAACGACTATTTTATATAGAAAGGAACGTAGAATATTATATGGTTGCCCAGTTAAATAAGTGCCTTTTACAAATAAAAGAGCAGTTAGCAAAAGCTAACTGCTCCAATCATGGAATATGGTTAAGAAATGGGTTGTCTACAGTATTGACGGAATATTGAGTTTTATTCAGAAGAACTAATACTCTACAAATTAGATTATGATATTTGTAATTACCCATGTCGCCCAGAAAAGAACTAAAAATTCTATTGAAATCCAAAGTGCTTTTTTCTCAGGTTTTTTAAACTCTTTTATTAAAGAGAAAACAGCACTAATTGCTATAAAGATGAAAAGAGCAAGTCTTATTGTATCAGGCATTTTAACCACTCCTAATTTAAATTAAATTCATTATATATCGATTTTAAAATTTTTAGATAGTTATTGGTGAAAATTAAGCAAAAATTAAACAAAATTAACCTTTTGAGAGAAAGTGAGGAATAACAATGGGACTAGGAAAGCGTGGAAATGAAGTAGACTAACAGCAAGGTGAGATTAGTCTGTTTTCTGAAATCAGGAATATAGGACATGTTAGTAATATCAGATTCAAACAGATTGATAGGGCCATACAATACGTTTTAGATAATGACGAGGCAGTGGTTAATAAGATTTTACCACATAAATATGGAAGAATAATCTTAAAAACAGGTAATTGTTTTATACATGCAATTGCCTGTTTTTTAATTTTCTCCCAATGTAATAAATAATTCGAATAGGATATTAGTGGATATATCTTATTTAGAATTTATTGTGTTTCAAAACTTCTAAATAAGATAAAAGGAATATATTGCACGTTTTAATTTGTAGAATTAATATATGAAGATATGGTTTTATGAATAATTTCTTTAAGAAGTCTAAAACGTTAGTTTAGATGAAGGATTTAAATGTACTCAAGTATTATATTGAGGGTAAAAAATCATATAAACTTAATTTGAATGAAGGAGATAATTTATGAAACTTAAACAGAAGGTATTAGCAGGCGGTATTATGTTGGCGACAGCATTAACGCCAATGATAGATGCGCAGGCAGAAGGTAAAAGGTTTAATGATGTTCCACAAGGCCATTGGTCTTTTAATGCTATTACAGATTTAGCAAATAAAAATATTATTGCAGGTTATGGAAATGGTATTTTTGGTTTTGGTGATAATATAACTCGTGGTCAAGTAGCTAGAATGATTTATGCCTACTTGAAACCTGCAGATGGCCCTAATATTAAAAACCCGTTTACTGATGTCAAAGGGCATATGTTTGAAAAAGAAATTTTATATCTTACTAAAGTTGGTATTATGAGTGGCTATGGTGATGAAAAATTTGGACCTGATAATATCTTAACACGTGAACAGTTAGCTGCTGTGTTAACAAAAGCTTTTAATTTAAAAGCAACAGCAACTACTACATTTAAAGATGTGGAAAAAAACTATTGGGCTACGAATGCTATCAGTGCATTACAAGAAAATAAAATTGCAAGTGGTACAGGAAACAATATGTTTGAGCCAAAGAACGTTGTAACACGTGAGCAATATGCGCAATTTTTATATAATGCAATTAATGTGAAAGAGAAAACAGAAGAAAATAATGGTGGAACAACAACAAATCCCACAGATCAACTGCCTCCTAACCTAAAGAAAGTAGAAGTAGAAAAACAGACATATAAAGCAGGAGATATAGTAAGGGTAAGTGTAGAAGCGGAAGATGATGTGTCAGGTGTTATGGGAGGATTTGTAATAGTAAGAGGAGCCACTGGTGAAGAAAGTACAGCTAGGATTAGTTATGATAACGAAAGTAATAAATGGATTGCAGACATTCAATTAAATCCGTATGCGAATCCAGGAGAATATAAGATAGCATCGATTACATTGTATGACAATGCTGATCACTCTAAAATTTATTTGGATGGACAAGACTTTAATGTTCATTTTAAGGTTGAAAATGATAAAAAAGCAGATCAATTGCCTCCTAACCTAAAGAAAGTAGAAGTAGAAAAACAGACATATAAAGCAGGAGATATAGTAAGGGTAAGTGTAGAAG
>NZ_JBYTEA010000013.1:0-23010 GCF_058791995.1 Bacillus sp. EB106-04-02-XG92 | reverse complement strand
GTAATAAATGGATTGCAGACATTCAATTAAATCCGTATGCGAATCCAGGAGAATATAAGATAGCATCGATTACATTGTACGACAATGCTGATCACTCTAAAATTTATTGGGGTGGAGAAGATTTTAATCTTTTCTTCAATGTCACAAAAAGTTAATATGGAAATTTTATAATTAAGAAGAAATTTTAAAATTTACTATACTGTTTTTGAGTAGAATTTGGAAATGATAGTTATTTTATGCCCTCACAATTTTGTAGTATGTCATAAAGTTCTCTCTTTATTAAATATAAGATAAGTAACCTATCAGGCTGAAGGATATTCATTATTTAATGTATTACCTTCAACTTAATAGGTTACTTTTTTCTCTTTCTGAAAAAATAGAGATAAGTAAATTTAGTAAGCAAATAAAAAGGGGTGTTGTAAACAGACAATTAAGTTATTTAATTTTTAAACCTAAAACAAGCATAACCCTATTCTGAATTTAGGAAGGGGTTAAAATCTAGTTGTTTAATTTTCGATATAAGATACTTCAATGTACTCAAAATATATCAATAATGTCGTTTGAAAAGTTAAAGTTCATTCAACAATAGCACCCTTTAATAGAATAACTTAAATCATGAACGAGATCTAAAAACACAATCACTTATTTCTTATTGAACTAAAGCCCCTTTAGTTCAATAAGAAATGATGACACCACTTATGATAGTATCTATCACGCTTGATCTCCTATTGAAAAATATTAATGGGAATAGGAGGATGTAATTAAAATAAAATAACATACTTTTTAAATTATTAGAGAGAATTCATAAAATCAATCATGACTTTTCAGCTTATGCATCAAAAGTATTTTTCTTTAATGTTAGTGTTACTTTACCTAATTTAATGACCCCCTACAATTATAGAGAGCAAAGGTATTACAAATAAGAGATGCCCTATTCCTGGGGCAAATAATGTTACCGTAGACAAAGGGCCAAATAATTTAGGAAATCCAATTAAAATAATCGATGGCAGCAGCAAGTTAAATACTAATTGTGTATATAATTAGAGACAAAATTACAAAATCAATAAAAATAGAACCATGGCGTTCATTGAGAGAAGAAATGAATGTTCTAGGTCTTAAGAACTGTGATATGTTTCAAATTCAAATGTTAGGGTACGATCCAAACAAAGAAAACAAAGAAATTAGATAAAAATGGAACATGAAAAGTCTATTTTTATTTTTTTAGTGTAAATTAGGGCTTGTATTTTTAAAATCGTATAGCTATAATATGAAAGTAATAAGATTTTACAATAAAATAAAAATTAATCAGTTCGCATATAAGAGAAGACCTCAATATGCGCCATGTCCTTAGGGGACGTGTGCGTGTATTGGGGTCTTTTTGCGTTTTGCGAGCAAAAACATCCGGAGGTGCAGGAAGTATGTTGAATTGGTTGTCTGCAAAACTTATGACAACATCAGTAGGAGATTTTTTACTGGCAAAAGGTAGTTTTACGAAGGGCCTTGGTGGTAATGGCGGTAAAGGCGATGCTGCAACTGTCCAAAATAGTATGAATACCCTTGTAAAAACATTAATCGGTTTTGGTAGTATTTGGGTAGTTGCTTGTGTTGTATTCGCAGCTATTAAACTTTCTGGTGCGCAAGGGAAGAACCCTGAAAACCGTACACAAGCTATGATTGGTTTAGCTTGTGCGGCAATTGGAGGCTTTGTCATGATTAAAGCGTACGACATCGCTGCTTGGGTTGCAACAATCTAACATAAGAGTTTGTACAAGCTCTCCTCCATTTGGGGAGAGCTTCTCTTATACAAGGGAGGAAACAATATGAGAAAAGTAACTGTTCCTGTTGACATGACTTCAGAACAAAAAACGCTGTTAGGAGTATTAAGTAAACGCCAATTGATTTATCTATTAGGTGGCGGAGCGGCTCTTTATTTATATGTACCATTTTTATGGCGGCTATTTGTACCTATTGATGCGGTAGTAGCGTTTTTTATTTGCTTAATTTTAGCACTACCAACGGTAGTAGGTGTAATAGCGTTTGCTTTTATTTATAAAGAAAAACAACACATGTATCTAGATAGATTTTTACTTATCAAAATGCGTAGCCGTTCCGAAAAAGGGAAGTGGAGAAAAGGGTACGAGCCAACTACATGGGCAAAGGAGAATTTATAGATGTTGGAAATGATATATTTTGCGGCGATAGCCATTGTAGGATTTTTCTTTTATCGGAAAATGAACGGAAAACCGCTGTTTGGGTCTAAGAAAAAGGGGAAAAAGCAAGGCGGAGTAGAGAAACACACTGCTGAAAAAAGTGGAAAGAAAAATAAAAAGAATATGCCTGCCGAATCAGAAGTTGATGAGGATAATGTTGATTTCTTTAACGCTTTTGTAGAAGACATTAAGGAAATTGATAATCATATGATTCGTTATCATGATGATACATTTGTCTTGATTGCGGAAGCGCATCCAGTTAATTATTACTTGCTCTCCAATATGGAACAAGAAGCAATTGATATCAAAATTGAATCATGGTTAACCACATTAGAGTTTAATACAAAAGTATATATTCAAAGTAAGTTTGTAGATTTAACAGATCCTGTACGAAAAATGACAGAAACGATGAAAGGTGCGAAGGACCTTACACCAGAGACAGTACTATATGGTCAAGAAGTTATCGATAACTTAGAGTACTGGCAACGTTCGCAACCTCGATATGAGCAAAAGCGTTATTTAATTTATCCATACAAGGTTGATATTAGTACGATTACTGCTGATACAGAGGACGAGTTAGAAGAAAAGATTGTAGATAAGGCATTTAACGAATTATATCGTCGTTATAATGCTTCTCGAAATCTACTATCAAAAGCAAAAATTAATGTAGAAATGTTAACGAAAGATAAATTAATAGAGCTTTTATACGTAGCGTTTAATCGTCGTAAAGCTGTAAAAGCGCGTTTCCAGGACTTAATTGAAAACGAGAATTTCTCCCTATATTCAACCAGTGAGACAAATGAGAGAAAACTAGAGTTACTGAAAAAAGTGCTAGCGGAAGAAAAGACAGAAAAATCAAATAACGAGGTGACGTAATTATGAAGTTATTCGGAAAAAAGAAAAAAATAGAAGCAAAAGAAAAAGATGAATTGGAACTAGAGGAGGAAGAGTTGGAAGAAGAGGAAATACCGACACAATTAGACAATCAAACTACAGTATTTGATGTCATTGCTCCAGAAGGAATGAAAATTGACGCAGAAGATTATGGAGTAATTAAACAATCCTTAGGAAGTAATACGTTCTTTCGCCCGTTTTATATTCCACGTGATGGGTATCCACGTATGATGCAAACCAATTGGCTGAACATGTTAACTTCAGCTGGGGAAGTAGATGTCATGATTGATATTCATAAAGAACCAAAAGCCAAAGCAATGCGATCATTAGATATGCAGCTTACGATGTTACGTTCGAATCTTTCTTTCCAACGTACACGTGGAAACATTGACCAAGAGAAAGATTTAGATGCAAAGATTCAAGACACAAACAATTTAATGGATGAAATCCAGTTTAATGAAAATGACTCCTATATGGTGAGTACAATGGGTGTTGCGTATGCCGAATCAAAGAAAGAATTGGACGTTTTATGTGAGTATATTGAAGATGAAATGCAAGCATCTCACTTTAAGATAGCAAGTACGTGGAATCGTGTGAAGAGTGGTTTAAAAGCTGTTATGCCGCTAGGGGCACCAAATACTCTGCAAGATACCTATCGAAATATCGATAGACGTGCGTTGTGTACATTTGCACCTTTTGTGTCAGGTTCCGGCAGGTTTAACGGAGGTATACCGATAGGAAAGAACAAAATTACTGGGCAAGTAGAATTTTTAAATTCTTTCGGGAATGCAGATTATCGTCCACCAAATTATAACATTGGTGTAACGGGAATCTCAGGTTCCGGGAAAAGTTTACTTTTAAAAATGAAGCTCGCTCGTGAAACATCACTTGCAGATACGCATGCAATGATTATCGATCCAGAGGGAGAATTCGTAAAAATTACAAAACGTCTAGGTGGTATTAATTTAAATATTTCACCAGAAAGTAATATCATTATTAACCCTTGTGCAATCGCAGTGACAGAACTTCAGATTACAGATAAAGACGAAGAACTAGAAGCGCTTGAACAATACGATAAGAAGGAACTCGTAGAGCATGATGGCGTAAAATACGTAAGGTTTGTGCCGATTTTAGAGAAAATCAATGAAATACTAGGATTCTTTGACATTATTATTCGTGGGCAAGACTTTGATCAACCGGGATTAAATGTCTTCCAGCGTACGATGCTAGAAGACGCAATTCGTGAAGTGTTTGATAAACATGGTATTACCTCACATCCATCCTCCTTATATACAGATGAAGTGAAAAAGGTAGATGGACAATTAATTCAGTCTCAGGTGAGAAAGCCAGAGCCAGAGTTAAAAGAAATCTATGATGTCATAGTAGAACATCATGGGGACGATGTGAAAGCAGAAGAGTTAATTGCCGCGATTCGTCCATTTTTACGTGATGGTTCAAAACCATTATTTGATGGACAAAGTCATTTTGGTCGTGGTGTGGAAACACAGTTAAATGAATCACGCGTTGTTAATTTTAATATTAGTCATTTAGAAGAAGGCTTCTTAAAGCCAATCGCTTTCCACGTTATTTTGAACTATATTTGGGAGCATTGGATTAAGAGTCCAGAACATGCTATCAAACGAAAAGTACTGTATGTGGATGAGATGTGGCAGTTTATCGATTATGAACAAACGGTTAACTTCTTAGAAAAAGTAGCACGTCGTTCACGTAAAAGAAATGCAGGTATGTGTTGGGCCAGTCAGGACTTTGTTCGTATTTTAGAAAATGTGAAAGCGCGTGGTATCTTGCAATCTACTTTCTCTTATTTCTTCTTAGAACAAAATAAGATTGATAAGAAAAAAATCCAAGAGAATTTTAACTTAACTGCCGGGGAGCTTGATATTATTCTTAACAACCCAGGAAAAGGAGAAGGAATCTTCCGTGTAGGGGATAGTTCAGTTTGGATTCAAACAGATCCATCTGACAAAGAAATGATGTTCATTGAATCGAATGAAGCGGTACTTCAAGAGCTTTTAAATAATATGAAGAAAGTACAAGGGTACACAGGATAATAGCGTACCTTTGAAAAGGAAGGTGAAAATATGCTTGAGAAAATAATAGATTGGGTCGGTGGCCTTATTATCCATATGGTAAAGACCCTCCTAGCGCCTATTTATGGATTTATGGATACTATTCCAGTTCTAGTCTTTGGTGGAGATAATGCTAATCTAGATTTTTTATATGAAAAGAACGCGGTTACAAATGTATTAGATACCGGTATGCCTGTCATGTTTAAATTTGTTGCTTTTTGTGTCCTCGTCAGTGTAGTGATTACAGCAGCAAAATACTCAGCAACGGCTATAAATCCAAATAATCGGACGGCATTAATTGAATATGCAAAAGACTTAATGATTATCTCGATTTGCCTCTGGCATTTGGATTTCTTTTATAATTTTGTATTTGATCTAAACAATTGGATTACATTGGAATTTAAAGAGGCGATAAATGGAGTAAATAATGGGAATTTCAACCCGGATCAACAAATACCTTTGTTAAAGTCGGGGCTGTCTGACTATAAGACAATTACAGAGCTCTCAATGAAAGGTCATGAAAACGATTATATGTTTATCATATTCGGACTATTTATTGAAGCTGGATTAATGATATGGGCAAACTTTTATTATTTAATGCGTGCGGTGACACTGTACGTATTAATGTTACTAGGCCCTGTAATGATAGGAATGTGGTTGTTCCCACAAAAGAAACAACAGACGTTATATTGGATTCGTGAGTTTATGGGAGCAGTATTAATCCAAGCGATTCACGCAATTACCTTATGGTTAGTCATTACACTTATTGGGGGGGCACAAAATCCTATTATAAAATTAGTATTGCTTGCCATGTTTATCCCAGTTGGTGAGATTGTAAAAAGCTTTATCGGCCTTAGCACCAATGCATCTGCTGGTATTCATAGAGCAGGTACCATGATGGGTATGGGTGCTTTAGCAAGTGTGGCTGGTTTAGTTAAAGGTGTTCGTGATGATTATCGTAATTCAAAAATAAAACCTGATGATAAAGGGGATAAAGAAAAGACAAAAGAAGATGCAGATAACCCAAAAGATGCATTAGGAGCGAATTTAGGGACAGATGTTGGTACAACATCTCGTGCAGCTCGTATGTTAAAAGCAGGTCAAATTGGAAGTTCAATGGGTAAAGCAACGACAGGACTTGCAGGTATGGCAGCAGGAGCTGGTCTTGGACCGGGAGCGATGGTAGTAGGCTCGCAAGTTGGAAGTGCATTAGGTGGTGCTCCTGGTGCAGTGGCTGGTAGAAGTGTTGCTGCAGTGGGTGAAGGAGCTGTAGCTTTAGGAAAACATATTGGTTCGAGTATAAAGAAGGGTGCGGACACGTATTCAAATCTAAATGGTGAATCGTATCCAGAACTAACCGATGAAGATATCGCACAGGATTTAGCTACAAAAGATTTTGAATCTTGGAAAGCGGATAATCCAGATTCTGCAGTGGCAAGCCGCTTAAAACAAGCATTCCCTAATGCTTCCGATGCAGAGATTGCTAAAAAAGTAGCGAAAACAAATGGTGATCAAATGTCTCGTTTCACAAATCAGCGGAAACAAGATTTACAAAATATGAAGAAAACCGCTACACCATATGGAAATGCTAGAGATTTAGTTAACGCTGCAACGAATGCATTCCAAAAGGGTTATGAGGCAGACCATAAAGATACGTTTATGAGTCAATTACCAGAAAATATGTCAGCGGAAGAGAAAGAGAAACAATGGAATGACCATCTAAACGCAAAAGTACAAGGATTTAGAAACCACGCAGAACAGGCGGCAACAAAAGTGGGAGCCATGCCAGTTGATGCGAAGGATAAGCAAGGAAATAACCTGTTTGATAAGTCCTATGTCAATAAAGATGCGTTTGCTTCTCAACTTGCGTTAGGAAAAGTCGGAAAAGCAGTTGAGGGAGTAAAAGGAGAAACGTTAGAAAGTGGCCATCAAAATATGGGACAAGTCGGTGCTCTTGTCGGCGCTTCTACTGCTGCATTTAAGAAGGCTTATAGTGCAGACCATAAGGCTGGATTCATGAAACAATTCCCTGTAGATATGCCACAACAAGAAAAAGAAGCTGCATGGAATAAACATTTAGATCAAAAAGTACAAGGATTTAAAAATTATGCACAACAAGCGGCAGAACAAGCAGGGATTGTGCAACAAAAAGACGGTACAAACTATGCAAATAAAGAAGCTTTCGCTTCTCACTTATCACAACAGTTACAAAAAAATCCTGGCTTAAATGCAATGGGTATATCCAGTGCAGCAGGCATTCAGAAGGCAGTCAATGGTGTGAAAACACACGGTTTGACAAGTGGCACTGGAAGCCAGCAAGCAAAACAAGTAAGTAATGTTGGGAACCTGGTTCAAGCCTCTACAGAATCCTTTAAACAGGGCTATGCAGCAGAGCAACAGGCAAGCTTTATGAAAAACTTGTCTCCAACTATGTCTCAACCACAAAAAGAGCAAGCTTGGCAGTCGCACCTGAATGAAAAAGGAAATGAATTTAAAGCAGTCGCACAACAAGCGGCAGTACAAGCGGGAGCGATGCCCGTACAGGCGAAAGATACGAGTGGTAAGAGTCTACATAATCAATCGTATATTAATAAAGATGCTTTTGCTTCGCAATTAACGAAAGGATTACAAAGCCATGCAAGTCTTGGAACGGTGAGTCAACAAGTAGGTTCTGGAATTACTAGTGCGATTCAAGGTGTTCGTTCACATGGCGTTGCAACAGGTGGCGCAATCAATAAAGCTGTATATGCGGCGACACAAACGCAAGCGAGTATCGCACGTGCAGGAGATCTTTCCGTTGCGGAAATTGAACGCTCTTATGCAGATGCATCAACAAGTGTAGCAAATATTGCACAAAGTGCTGGTAAAATGTCTATCCCAACATCTGCGGTGGGACGTATGACACAGCAGAGTACAAAACTTGGCATGAGTGTAATGGAAGGTGCGAAACACCTTATGCTTGCGGATCGCATTGATACGGTATCAAATGCATACTTTAGTGCTGCGAGTGCTGTACAACAATCCGGAGGGAATGCAGTACAAAGAGTGATAAGTGGGACTACTGCTGCTGTTAATACATCATTAGGTGGGAATGCAGCAGAACGCCATTACAATGTAACAAAAGGGTTAAGTTATGCAGCTGGTGTAATTGGTGGTGCAGGTGCTTATCAAGCGACTGCACGTATGGTAAGTAAACATAACCCGTATAACAAAGCTGTTCAAACAGAAGCAAAAGAAATTCAAGAGATTCAGAGAATGGTACCAACAACCACAGACCATACAGGAACGCAATCTGTTGCTAAAGGGGCTGTACGTTTAGTTACGACGAATAACAAATCATGGATTGAAGCAAAAGATTCCAGTGGGATGACACAAGTTGTATCTCGTTATGGTAGTGGAGATAGTAGCATTCGTTCCGGACAAATGGTATACCAAGATTTAAATATTGCAGATGGGCAGTTGACACAGTACCGAAATGGTATGAAAGCTTCACCAGCGTATATTCAAGATTCAAGTGGTGGAAAAATCAGCATTAATCGTTCCATTAATGTAAATCCAAATCAATTAGTAGGAAACCAAAATCAAAGACCTTTACAACAGAAACCGGTATTTAATGAACCACCACTTACGGTCAATCACAAAGTAGACAATGGTCACTTCTATATGTCTGATTTAGACCAAGGTGGCTATAAGAATGTGCAAATGGTGGTAGAAAGAGAGCGTAGTTACATGGTTGCGACAACAACAGACGGTACAGTTTCACGTATTTCACCGTTTGGAAAAGGAGATACGCGCTTACAAGCAAACCAAAGGATTGAAAGAGCTTGTGAAGTGAAAGACAGTAGTATTAAGCCAAGAGAAGAAATCTTAGTAACACAAACACAGGACGAAGTAGTCCGTACAGAGACGCATTTAAATTTATCAGAACATGACCCACAAAATCTGATTCCATTTGCGCCAAACCCTCGCTTAGCACAGCGAAGAGGAAGAAATTCTCAAAATGGAAAATATGGTGTGATAAGTCTATGAGTCAAAATCCTAACGATCCAAATGAACAGAAAAAAAGTAATCCTTTAAAAGATGTAGCTTCCCACTTTATTAAGAAAAAAGGGATGCAAGCGCGCGGGAAGATGGCAAAATTGGCAGGGAAAGCAGGAAGGGCGGCAGCGAAAGCTGCTGCCAAAATACTAAAAGCAGGTATATTAAAAATTGTGGGTGCTGTTGTGGCAGCGATTGGATTACCTGCCGCTTTGATTATGGGAGTAATTATTGCTGTGTGTGTGATTTTAGTCTCTTTTGTACCTTTTACCGATGATGAAGGTAAGACAGAGGAACAAGTAAAAAAATATATGGAAGTCTCAATGGCTCTGAATGTGGATTGGAAAGAGGTTGTCGCCTTTGACATGGCGCGATATGATAATGATTTAACTGGTAAAGATCCGCATGATGCTATATCATATTTCTTGTATATTCAATATGAAGAATATACGGAAAAAGAGGTATGTGAGGTGGGACCGAATGGTCCTTGTGAAAAAAAGAAAAAAGAGATGCAAAAAACAAAATCTGAAAGTTACTCCGGACCAGATGTAAAAAAGATATTAGGAGATACAGATTTTAAGAAAAAAATAGATGAGATTAATGCAAGTGGAAGCAAAAAAGTGACAACATCTTCTCATGGGCTAGAGAAAGCTATGGAACTCGCAAAGTTTAGTAAAAGTCAAAAAGAGCGTGCGCGTGAGATATTAGAGGCCGGGATGTTAGAAGGTATGTATGGACATCTAGCACCTTCTAGTAATTTTGTTGGTGGTATGTGTGTAGGTAATGTGAGTCCTGGCGGGGAGCCTGTCAATCTTAATGCAAAAGTTACAGGATATCTTCCAAAGATTAAAGAAATGGCAGAAAAACATGGTGTTGCTCAATATGTTGGTATTTTGGCTGCCCAAATGATGCAGGAATCAGGTGGAGCAGGAAATGACCCGATGCAGGCTTCAGAGGGGCAATATGGAGACATGAGCTCATCTTGTATTGGTGTAAAGGGAAATGCTCGTGTAGGGTGTATTAAAGATCCCAATATTTCTATAGAAGCAGGTGTACGGGAATTTAAAGATGTACTAGGAAAGGCCAATGGTGACATTTCACTCGCTTTGCAGTCTTACAACTTTGGCGAAGGTTTTATTAGTTACGCTTTAGCAAAGGGTGGCTATTCAGAAGAAACAGCTATTGAGTTCTCAAGAAGTAAGAATCATTTAAATCCAGGTGGTTGCTCCGATCCGAATAACTTCCGAACCAAGGTAAATGCGTGTTATGGGGATTTTACATATGTTTCTAAGGTTTTAAAATATTACAAAGATTTAGGTTGTGTAGCAAATGGAGATGGAGAATGGATTTCTGATAAAGGTTGGAAATGGCCAACGAAATCAGGGCGTATTACAGGTACATTTGATGAAATTCATAATAACAAACCGCATAATGCTGTAGATATTGGAGCCATGACCGCTGGAAAACCAGGAGACCCTGTATGGTCGATGGAAGCAGGAGTAGTTACAGCTCAAACAGGATATGTAAACTACGGTGGTCTAGGTGTCTATATTGACCATGGAAATGGCATTGTATCCCGTTATTTACACTTGAGTAAGATATCAGTTACACCAGGAACTATGGTAACAAAAGGACAAATTATAGGGGAAATGGGTGGTTCTAACTATGTTGGTGGTGTTCTGAACATGCTTGGATACGCTGTCCATTTAGATTTCCAAATTCGTATAAATGATCAACCGACGGATCCAATGAAGTTCTTTAAGAAAAATGATGATCCAGGGTTATCATCTGGTGGTTCTCCTACCATGACAAATGCTAAACGACAAAAGGTACTGGAAGAAGCGAAAAAATGGCTAGGGCAAGGAAAAGTCAGATATGTATTAGGAGACCGTAATCCACCAGGTGGCTCTTCAGATTGCTCAGGATTTACGCAGTATGTCTTTAGAACAAGCATAGGTGTACAACTTGGAGATTGGACAGGTGCTCAAGTCGGACAAGGTAAACAAGTACCAGATATCAATCATGCACAACCAGGGGATCTTATTTTCTATGAAAACCCTGGGCACGTTGCAATTTATATGGGGAATCAAAGAATGATTCATATTGGTGATAATAAAGGTGTACAAATTACAGGTCTAAACTATACGGCAAGAGGTCAACATATGACGCAAATCCGTAATGTTATAGACTGATTTGGGATGTGAAGAAATGAAGAAAGTCATGAGTGTGTTAGCGAATCTGCCTCGTAAGTACTTAGTTATATTGGGAATTATAGTGTTAGTAGTAGGCGTTGCTACCTATAATACTATTCATCGTTACATGATGAAATCTCAAGTACAAGAGGAAGAGCAAGTAAATCAAGATGAAATCGAGATGCTTGGAGATAAGCCAAAGGGATTTGATACAAAAGAAGAGGAATATATCGCGAAGACAAAAACTGTAGAGGATTTACTACGAAAAATTTCTAATAGTAGTTATGATGTACCGTACTTGTTTACAAAGGATGGATTTGGTATTGAACCGATGAAAATGACAAGTAATGAGCGTATGCTGGCTACAGAAGCTGTACAACGATATTTCCTAAATGGGGATCAGTTTTACAATGCGCGAATTACCAAAATTGACCGTGGAAAAAAAGTAGATACGTTTCATATTGAAGTTTTAATTCAACAGGTAAACTTCTTAGAACCACGACAATTTAAAGTGCAGGTAAACCAATATGCACAAATTGTAACACCAATTGCACAAATTCCACATGGACAAGAAGAAGTACCTGTGGATTAAGAAGGAAAAAAGGGTTGTGGAGAAAAACACAACCCTTTTATAAAAAATGCGATGTTATTGTCATTCAAAAAGGCGCTTGTGAACATGTATCTATTGATGTAGCAAAAGGGTACGCAAAGAAGTATGATGTCTCACTATTATTTAATCAGGGATTTGGTGAAACTGGTGCATTAGAAATGGGATTTAAGTATTTGAAGGCTGCAGGAGGTTTGCTACATATGAATGAAATAATAATTGTTAAGTTTATATATTGAATTTAATTAATTAAAATGAAAGGGATATATTTAATAATTCCCAAATGTTATTGCAATGAGCGGTATCGAAAAGATAAAGAAAGTGGAGGATGTAAATAAGAATATGTGTAGTGCTACTAGATATAAATCAGGTTTGATCATTTTGATTTATTTTATAATGACACAATTTGTAGGTATAATAGGTGTACAATTACTAGCGAAGACAGGCTGGTATGATATTCAGGGAAACCAACAGCAAGCTATCCAACAACTTCTAATACATTGGGAACTAATTGGATTTTCACTTACATTAATAATCATTTTTCTTATATATAGTAAAGAATTAATGAATGATTCAAAGTTATCGATTAAATTATCAAGAAATTTATTCGTATGGATTTTAGTTGGGATTATATTAGTATTTGTTGCGCAGATGGTTGGTAGTGTACTAGATAAGAGTGTATTTCAGTTAACTACACAATCAGCAAATACGTCTAGTACAGTTTCTGCTGCAGCAATATCCCCTGTGGCACTTATTTCAATTATTTTTCTTGCACCTTTAGTAGAAGAGTTTGTTTTTCGTTATGCGGCCATAAATATCTTAACTCGAAGGTTTAAACAAACCTGGAGTATACTAATAAGCTCATTTTTCTTTTCTATTATACATTTTGATTTTCCATTTATATTTGGATATTTTCTAATTGCATTTGTACTTGCTGTAGTATATGTGCGTACTAATAGGTTACTAGTATCATTTTTTGTTCATGCTAGTATGAACTTTATTGTTGTTATGCTTCAGATTTCTTGATGAAATGGAAGACAAAATCGCGCAATTTTTCATTAACATCTATAACGAATAAAAAAAACATCTTAAAGAATTATCAAATAATGAATATATAATTACAAATATCTTTAAGTCAGAAGTTGTTGAGAAAAATTCAATTTGCAAAGGGTGGAAAAATTTTACTTTTAATTTTGGGTAAAGCACAAAGTATAACTATCACAGTGTAGATACGCCAAACAGCCAGGGAACAAAAATAAATGAAGTTCAAATGAATAAGTATTAAGCGAAAGTGGAATGTAAAAAACAACTTGGAGGGAATACATATGTCAGCATTTTTAAATCTAATTGCTTTAATATCATTAATTACTTCAATCGTATTTTTCGTGAAAGGGTTCAAGAATAAACCAAAATTTAAGAAAGCTGCTTTATTCTTTTGTGCAACATGGGTTTTATGGTTTATATCAGCTATGGTTGACCCGGAACCAACAAAGGTAAATGGAAAGCGAGAAACAAATGCAGAAGATAAACAGGAGGCAAAGCAAGAAACAGAAACTAAAAAAGAAGAAAAAACGAAACAGGAAGAGGCCAAGAAACAGCAAGAAGCAGAAGAAAAGGTGAAACAGGAAGAGACCAAGAAACAGCAAGAAGCAGAAGAAAAGGTGAAACAGGAAGAAGCTAAGAAACAGCAAGAAGCAGAAGAAAAGGTGAAACAGGAAGAAGCTAAGAAACAGCAAGAAGTAGAAGAAAAAGCGAAAGAAGAAGAGATCAAGAAACAGCAAGAAGCAGAACAAACGAAAGATAGCGAGTTAAATGAAGCGCAAGCACAAGAAAAAGCAGAACAATTGAAGATGGCGCAAGGTGAGGGTGCGCGTAATAAAGATATCAAGTTATCACAATTAGGTGTTCAAACAATAAAAGATGGAATCAAATATACGACATCAGTGCAAGATATTCACATTGAAGCAAAAGATAGTTTAACAAGAATTGTTGCCATTATGCCAGTAGGAACAACGAAAGAACAAGCAAAACAAGTAGGAGATTCATTGGCACGGCAAGTAGCAAGTTTTGGAACATTGGGATTATATGTTGATTTACACTCACCTAGCAAAGACTATTTAGGCGAATATTGGGAGAATTTTAGCGGTGATATTGGTATCTTTGACAGTAACGAAAAACAGTTAGCGCGTGGATACATTAATAAATTGAATCCAACTAAAATAAAGTGGTAAATTTGATAGAAAAAGACTTATTTTTGTTTCGGGGGTAGTTGCTTTTTTTAATTTAATTGTGATGTGATTATCCCTAAAAACGAAAATTAGCAAGAAGCAAAAGAAGTTATAAACGACATTGTTACGGGTCTTAATGGGAAAAAACTATTAACCTTTGCTGTAGTATATTGTTGGTAGTATTGTAAATTATGACTATGAACCACCTAAAAATCCAAGTATATGAGACGATGGTTCACCTGGGAAATTTGTTCATTATGGTGGGGAATGGGACACTGGTGGTCTTTTTAGAGAAGCCAAATTTGTTTATAATAAAATTGATGAATCGGATAACAAGTAGTCTATAAATTAAGTCTTGCCATTACCATAGGATGGCGAGGCTTTTTTATGCATAAAGAAAAGACACCGCAAGGTGCCTTCCTCTGACCTGAACCACGTTAATTTTAATAACATCATTTTAAAATCACAAATATATCTTTAATCTTTCATATGATATTTTATCATTTTTTTCAGTTAATTGCATGTAAGTGGAGAAAAATAGGCTATTTTTTGTAAATTCCTTTTCTCCATATAAACTCAATAGGACCATAGCGGAAATATTTACTCCAAATTGTGCTGAATATAATTTGAGCAAAGATAATTAAAATCCCGAATATACATAGTTTCCAATAATATACGTGTGAGATATCTTTAAGGGACAACGAAAGAATTACAAGATTTAGTATACTTTGGCTAATGTAATTCGTTAAAGCATACTTACCTACGTTCATAAAGGGGTACAGCCACTCTATATATTTTTTATTCTCACAAATTCTAAGTAAGGTACAAATATAGAATATAGCTAGCATCTTCCCTCCAAATAGAATTAATAGTTGTATATCGTAAGAGTAATAGACATCCGTTTTTATAAAGTAGTAGATAATAGGACAAGAGAGAAGACATGAAATGCATAACGAGCTCCACTGTAAAAATATAACGTGCTTTATTAATTCCGGTACCCTTTTAAAAATATCTTTCTTACCAGCCCATAAACCGATTAAAAATAAGCCTATATATTCCGGAATCCCAATTAGTAGTTGTTGGGGTTCCTCTATCATCAGAAAAAACAAACGTGCTTTTACTTGATATAAATAATGTGTAAATAGATTTACCGTGTGGTTGGTAGTGTTGCCTGTAAACATATATTGATAGTAAGTTGGTACTTCAGGTATAGAAGAACTTGCTCGTAAAAATACAATAGTATGTAATACATAACTAACCGTTAGGAAACTACAGCCAGCTATAAAAATAAGTTTAGTAGATCGCTTATAAAAGAACAATAGAATAAATCCAGCTATAGCATATGCATGTAGAATATCTCCATACCATAGAAAGGTGAAGTGAAGTAAACCAAAGGCTAGTAAAATACACAGTCTCCGGGTAAATAGCCTATACATGGGATATCCTTTTGCTTCTGTATTTTTCATAAAGATATAAAACCCTACGCCAAATAAGAATGCAAAAATAGTGTAGAACTTTGCTTGTATAAACAAATCTACTAAAAAACGAATCGCTTTATCTGTACCGGAGTAACCTGCCTGATTAAAGGGATCTAGCCCCGTCATAGTGGGTAGATTCACAAAAAGGATACATAGTATGGCTATACCTCTTATTATGTCTAAAGATTGAATACGGGCATTTTGTTGCATGTTAATTCTCCTTTCGTACAAAGAAAAACGAGCACTATACTAGCTAGCGCTCGAATTACGTCTTGCAAAGAATCCATCATATGTAGCAGCTGGCACTGCCCCTTCTAGGCGTTCAACTTCTTCGCCTCTATTGTAAGCTACAACAACTGGAGTACCTGGAATGTCGAACTCTTGAAAGGCACTTTGATTTTCAGGTGTAGAGATATCAATACGATAGATGGTTCTATCATGTTTTTTTGACATACTATTAATATCTGGTGCGGCCTTTTTACAATAATGACAGGTTGGTTGATAGTAATACGCAATGAACTCTTCATGGGATTGTATCTTTTGTTTTAATTCATCTTTTGAAATATCTTTTATATTTTCAGGTGCTTCTTTTACATTGGCAGCAGATACAATTGTTTTTTCTGGTGTTATGGTTTCTGTTTTGACTGATTCATTTTTAGTTAAAGTAAAGATTGTTATACCAATAACACATAAAGTTGTTATAACTGCTCCGATTTTGTAGATTTTTTTCATAGTAAATTCCTCCTTAAAGTAAAAAAGGACAAACCTCGCCCGAGTTAACAGGGCGTAAGGTTTGTCCTTCACGCTACGTACAATAGAGTATAAACAATGGAAATAAATTTTCTATCTGTATAATAACATAAAATTCTTATAGAATGCTATAAGAATTTTATGGGGAGAGTATAGAAGTAGCGTAGTTTTTATAATTTCACGCACCGAAATTTAAATGCAAAAATCATACCCATTACAATAAGGGGATTCTCTTTGTTGTATCTAATTGTTAAAAGCACTATTTTCCTACATTAAAAATAAAATTATTCAACAAACAACGTCTCAAAAAGTGTGTGTACTTATGAAGTTTGGCTTAATTACATTTCGATACCTTTTGAAGTAGTTTACGCAGTGAAAAGTATACTTTGTCTAAAGGTGTACTTGTAAAGTGATAATAAAGTTATTTAATTCTGATCTAAAAATATAAGAGCCTGGTTACAAATCATATTGTAGTAAGGCTCTTTAAAGTTGTTTAATTTATAATAAAGTCCTTTAAAAAATAATTAAGTTGTTTACTTCTTTTAGGATTAACGAAGTAGTTTAATGGAAGAAGAATTTATAGTAAGTGTTATAATAATCAATTACTTAAACAAAGGGGGAAGCATTTTTGCACAAACTCAATACATTAATACCAGAGCTATCAGTTTCAGATATAGAGCAAAGTTTAAATTTCTATTCGGAAATTCTCCTGTTTAAAATTGAATATCAAAGACCAGAGGATAAGTTTGCTTTACTGTCTTTAAATGACTGTCAGATTATGATTGAAGAAGTAAATGGTCATTGGAGTACTGGGGAGTTATCTTATCCCTACGGAAGAGGAATTAATTTTCAAATTATCATAAATGATATTGATCCACTATATAATAGTTTGAAAAAGAACGAGTATCCAATTAAATTTGGTATTCAAGAGAATTGGTATAGAGCTGATACTAAATTAAAGGGACAAAAAGAATTTTTAATTATGGACCCTGATGGTTATCTATTAAGATTTGTTCAAAATTTAGGTGAAAAAGATGTTGAGGCAGATTAAGCTATGTAAAATAGGATGAAAATTTAGTAAATGGAGCAAGCTACTTTTTTCAATAAGAGGCATTAGTTGAAGAAGAATTAACCAACTTTATTATTTTTATAAATTACAGGCTACAACAATTAAATTTAATTTTAAATAACTTTAAAACCACCTACAAGTTAATTTAGTAGGTGGTTATTACATTTCTTAGACTAAAATTAAACAACTTTATTATCTCTACACACCTAAAGCACACATTACTTTAGGTACATTTATTCACAATTCTCTTCTTTTAAACAAATTTCGATGAATGCAAAAATATTTTTTGCCTCGATAGCACGCCTTCCCCAGTCATGGTAATAGTATAAAACCTGTCCTGTTACCCCAACTTCAGATGGATCTGTATCAATGCAAAGGTAATCTCCGCCACCATTTTCTGCAATTGGAATCCACTTAGAATTCCAAAGAGCTGGTTTAAGCTCTTTTTCAATATCTGGCTCTAAATCATCATCCGGATCGAATTCTTCCTGTAAAAATTCCCAATTTGATATAATTTCAGAAATGGGAGACAGGGTCAAATTTCTTACAAATGGATTCACCCCGGGTTCCCAAATTTGTCCGTTATACACTCTATAAAAGCTCTTCATTTCTTCAGGTAGTGTAAGCCCTAGTGTATCCTCAATAAGTTGGAAATCTTCATCACCTGCACCTGGCTGAAGATTTAACGATTCTTTAAAGTTACTTTCAGAATTTGAACCTCTTTCGATAATCCGTTGCCACAACCATTCAGCTTGATTTATCATGCCATTTATATGCCCCTTTTCGATGTTTGAATAATTAGTATTTTTATAATGTTCAATGGTATTTTAACATAAGTTATCCAATATATGTATAATTTTGATTGGGTTATATCTGAATATTAATATTGTTAAGAGATAATAAAGTTTTTTAATTCTTAATGAACTAACGGTGCAGGATAGTTGAATAAGGATGATGATATACTTAAAGGGGAATTTACTTTATTTTATAATTTATGAGGTGGAAAATGGACTCTTTAGAATTAAACAAATCTAAATATATTGTCTCTAATATCAAAGAAATTTTGCATAAAAAGCTTATTCTTGATAAACCGTTAACTAAAGATGAGGTAAAAAAATTAAACCTAGTTAATCCCCCTGTATACGAAAATGAGAAGTATCTCATTCAAAAACGGTGGTTTTATAGTATTAATATCGGAGAATGGGAAGATGTGGATATTATTATTCAGGGGAATAATGAAAATCCCGATGTGGAGATTATCGAAATGGCAGAAAAAACATTCGATGAACTCCATCTACATATAAGCTGTGCATTAAAATATTTACAGAAATTCTTCCCTAATCAAGAAATGAAGAACTACTATCTATCCACAATATGTTTTGGAAAGATGGTTAATTTTGATGATTATATATTTTTGGGGTTTAGTTTAGCTTTTATTTATGATGGTCACTTTGAGTTTCAGTATAAAGTAAAATTTAAAGACGATGGATGGCCTATTGGTTTTGAAGGTGGGCCACTTTAATAATAATAGATAATTTTTTCTTATTGAACTAACGGGTGCTTTAGTTGAACAAGATTTAAATAACTTTATTATTAATTTTTGTCTACAAGCACGTTTAAATGGTTAAAAATTAAACAACTTTATTGTCACTGAACAGTACTTTTGGGGACATTTTTATAAAACAACTATTCAATTATTTATCCAGGGTTAACAGTTAAACCAATAACAATTTTGAAACAATAAAAAAGCTATCTAATTTTTAGATAGCTTTTGATTTAATAGCTATGTAGAATGCCTAGATGGTTATATAATATCCAGGCTTAACTTGCGTGATTTGAATAATTCCTCCTTAGGACGATGAATTACCGTATACACAATACAACTTTAAACTTTTTATTCACTAAAGAATTGAGTGCGGATGTTACCTTTTTCAAAGGAATTTAGAAACTGTTGATTTGTCTCATGTTGTAGTCTAGCTAGAATATTGGATTCCGTATTATCTAACTTGTAATTTACACCTGTTTCAAAATCTATACGAGATAATCGATTACCGATTAAGTAACAAGCAGTATAAAATGCAACCTTGGATTATGCTTGCATTGTAAAATCAACTAAGTTTGCTCCCCATGATAAAATACCACCTCTTATAGCATGTTTGTTATCAACCTCATATAAACTTGTTCCAGTTCCAATAGAGAGAACTTTAATTTGATCCAATGAATAGCCCAACTTAACAGCTTCAGCAAGGGCAACCAATCCAGGATTATTTGCCCATAATCCCCCGTCAATTTTACATTCATTTTATCTTGTCCTAAATTTATTACTCGATAGATCCATTAAATGAATAAGTGTTCCCGTTGGTTGCAACACTGAATTTCACAAAATATTTTTCGGAAGAATCTAAACCGGAAAATTTCACTGAACTAGCTTTATTTACATATAAAGTTTTAGAGTCTACTTCTTTCCCTTTAGAATTATAGAGTGTAATGTCTAATTCATTTTTTGTACCACCTTGAAATTTTGTAAATGTAAAGTTTTCAACATCTACAGTCATAGTCTTTTTTCCTGTAAGCCATTTATCTGTATATACTTGGGCTCCTACTTTATCTACTTGGAAATTATAAGAGTTTTTATCAATATTATGTACAGAAGCCTTTTTACCAGGTGAATTCTTTGCCCTCTGAAAACCATCATTTTTATTAGTAGTATCTACTATCCCAGAAGGCGGAGTAGTTGATAAACTATTGAATCCCGCTTCACTTGGTGTTGCTGCATGTGTTGTTAATGATGCTGCTAAAAGAAGAGGTGCAGTTAAAGCAAAAAATTTTTTTTTCATTATAGAATTACCTCCATTTATTATATTTACAACATAATCTTAATATATAAAATTATTATATTTAAATTAATAAAATCGAAAAATATAGTTAATTATGTATTATTTGTGAATTTTTTCAAAAAAGGAGGTATTTTATCTATTTTGCAATAAATAGATTTCTTGAATGTTTGGTTTTATAGAAGAAAACAGAAAAGCCATTTCCTTTAGAGAATTGGCTTTTCTAGATGAATTATTTTACGTCGATTATATTGGAAAATTGTAGTTTCATCTTATTATAGAAAGCATCTGTACATACAACAGCGCTAGTTGACGGGTCAATATCTACAACAGTCATATAACTAGAGAGCAAATAACCATCCTTATAATATGTAATCCTTATTTCTTCTTCTGATACTAAGGAACCTAATAGCATATTTTCAATTCTTTCTTTTTCTTCAGTTGTTAAAATCGGACGAGTGACTTTGTGTTGTTCCCTTATGATTTCACGTATCCCATCAAATTGAGGTGTTAATGCGGCGAACGGAGTCCATTTCACCATTCCGCGCCCCTTTGGCATATTAGCGTTATTCATGATTTATGTCCCCCTAACAATGTGTTTCTGTATCTTGCTGTTGCACTATTTGTATACGAAATTCCTCTTAATATGCTGTTCTTACCAAATTTAGTGCGTATTTCGTCCATTACTTTCGTTAGTTTCATTTCTTTTTCTCGTTGTATTACATTATCGAATAGTGAGATTTGTTCTTCGCCTTCATTGATTAAGTTAGTTAAAGAAACATTTATGGATCTAATAGGTTCTCCAGTGTAAAACTCGTGTAAAAAATATGTACAAATCTTATATATATCCATTGTTAAATTGGTCGGGCGGTTCATAGTGTAAGTTTTTCTAAAGCCACCAGCGTAATTTTTGCTATAACCAATGGAAAAATGGACAGTTTGAGCTAGTTTGTTTTGCCTTCGCATTCGATAACAAACTTCTTCTATATGTTCCAATAGAATAATCGGGAATTCTTCTATATCGTAATCACGCATAAGTATTTGGCTTTTACCAATAGAAGTTGTTGTTGGAACGTATTTCTCTGATATACGGCTAAAATCAATGCCGTTACTATGTATGTGTAATTCTTCTCCAATCTTGCCGAAGCTCTTTTTTAAGTATTTAAGAGGGTAATTGGCTAAATCTCCTATAGAATGTATTCCTTTTCGATTCAACTTTTCTTCCGTTTTGTATGATATGCCCCAAAATTTATTCAACGGTCGTATGGTCCATAATTTTGTTGGGACATCTTCATATTTCCAATAAGCGATGCCGTTTTGATTCTTCTTTGCTTCAATATCTAAGGCTACTTTGCTCATTAAAGGGTTAGGGCCAATCCCTATTGTGCATTCGATCCGTGTTTTCGCATATATTTCACGTTTAAATTTCAATGCGAATTCATAGGGATCGTTAGCAAATAAATGAATACTATCCGTAATATCCATAAAAAATTCATCGATGCTGTATTGGTGAAAATCCTCAATAGGAACGTACTGCAAAGCTAACTTTGTTATGTAATTAGAGCATTTAATGTATGTTCCCATAATTGGATTTACAACAAGAATGTCTTTTCTGCGAGGAATCTCGTATAATCTGGCCATCTTCTTTACACCCAATGCTTTTAATGGTGAAGTGGCAGCTAGAACGATTGAACCGTTTCTATTTACATCACCGACTACTGCCAATTTTGTATACATAGGATCTAACCCCATTTTGATGCAACTTACTGAAGCGTAAAAGCTACGTAAATCAACACATAAGATGATTCTATTCGGTAAGATAGAATAGTCATACATCGTGATTCCTCCCTAAATCAAGAGAACGTTTGTTCCTATTATATACGAACCTGTGTTCTTTTATAAAGAGTTTTTGTTTAAAAATAATTTTTGAATAAAGAAAAGACACTCTTATATGAGTGTCTATCAGATATTCTGCTTGTGGGGGCAGAAATTCTAACACCAATCAGTAATAAGAGGACATAGATATATATCCTCTTATTACTGGTAAAGGCACAAAACATAAAAAAAGAGACACTATACAGTGTCTTTTCTTGTTGATATTGCTTTAAGGAATATGTAGTGATTAATTAAAGAATCTTGGATGCTTCTTGGTTAAACTTAGTATAACATTAATATAAAATTTAATAAATTAAAATTTCAATATACGGAAATTAAATTATATAAATGTTTTTTCTCGAATATTATTAGGAAAATTTTATTTTTCTGTATTTAGACCTAATTTAGTAGATTGGTAAACAAAAAGACTATTATGTAGAATGATAGCTTTTTTTATAATCATATATTGAAATTTAAATGATCGTAATAGCTGAATTGATTGTAAAATATATACATTTATAGTTGGTTATATTACTATTGTTATAAATATTGGAAAAAGAGGGTGTTAAATGTAAATAATTTAGGTGAAAATCAGAACTTCAAATAGTAAGTTTATAGTTTTGGGAGAAGAAGAGAAAAAAAAAAAATAAATTTTGGGGGTTAATTCACATGCCCATCAAGCTAACCAAGTAAATTACTAGATAAGAAACGATCCTTGTTTCAAAACTAGCAATTGATAGAAAAG
>NZ_JBYTEA010000012.1:0-146694 GCF_058791995.1 Bacillus sp. EB106-04-02-XG92 | reverse complement strand
TCAGCTGTAAATTTAGCCATAGAAAAACTGCACCTCCAATTGTTAGACTGTGTCTAACAATTGGGGTGCAGTTCATTCAAAAGTGCTCTTTTTAAGATGTGCATTAGGAATTGAAGGAGGCACCATTGCTAATTTCTCAATGGATTGTAGAGAAATTAGGCGTATTTGAATACTTCATTCAAATACTTTATTAATGATTCGAGTGGAGTTACATAGATATAGTTTTCGTTGCAACGGTTTGTTGAAATGCCTTATCATGCTCAACAATAATCATTGTGGGATTAAATTGTTGAATTAGCTCTTCAATTTGCATACGTGAATAAATATCTATAAAGTTTAATGGTTCATCCCATATATACATATGGGCTTTTTCACATAAACTTTTAGCGATAAGCAGTTTTTTCTTTTGTCCACCAGAATAATGAAATATATCTTTCTCAAATTGAATTCGGTCAAAATCCATCTTTCGTAGGATGGATTTAAATAATGTCTCATCAATCTTGTGCTCTTCAATAAAATTTGATAGCGATCCGTTCAAATGAGAAGTATCTTGTTGGACATAGGAAATGGTGAGTCCTGTACCTAATGTAACTAAACCTGTATGCTGTATCGGATACCCTAAAATTAGTTTTAGGATACTGCTTTTCCCACTCCCATTCTTGCCATCAAGCACAATTCGGTCACCTTGTTCAACTACGAAGTTAATTGGCTCATTCACGACTTGGTCATCGTACGTAACAGACACGTCAGCCAAAGTAACGAATTCATTTGACTTGAACTTTAATGCTTCTAATTTTAATGACTCAGTTTTCTCCACATTTTTTAGTAATTTTGACTTTTCTTCAATAGCTTTTTGTTGCCTTGATTCTAGGTTTTTTGCCCTTTTCATCATCTTGGCTGCTTTATGTCCTACAAATCCCTTATCCAATTTAGAACCTGAATTCCTTGTTCCATTTTTTGAAGCTTCTACATCATGAGACCAACTTGCTGAACGCTTGGAAGACTGTTTTAATCTTCCTATGTCTTTTTGTAGACGATCATTTGTAGCCTCTTCGTACTCTTGCTGTCTATCGAAATTTAATTTCCAAGAAGAATAGTTCCCGCTTTGAACTTCAATATTTGCTCTATTTATAGATAAGATATGGTCAACGCATCCATCTAAAAAGATTCTGTCATGTGAAATTAAAATAAACCCTTTTTTCTTCCTTAGATAATCAGAGACTATTTTTCGTGCATCCGTGTCTAGGTGATTTGTTGGTTCATCAATTAATAGGAATTGGCCCTCATTTAAAAACAGTGCAGCAAGCAACACCTTTGTTTGTTCTCCATTTGATAAAGTATTAAACGGTCTGTACATGACCTCGGCATCAACATTTAAATAGGATATTTCACGTAGAAATTCCCAATCTTCTGCTTGGGGACAAATTTCTTCAAGGATTTCATGAGTAAATTTGTTCTTATCTGTAACAGGATAGGGGAAGTAATTGAATTCTACAGAAGCAAGGATTTTTCCACTATACTCGTAATTTCCTAATAATAAATTAAAGAATGTCGTTTTACCTCTTCCGTTTCTACCGATAAATCCTAGTTTCCAATCCGTATCTATTTGAAAGTTTACACCTTCAAAAATATTATCAAAGCTACCTGGGTATGAAAAAGTTAAGTCTTGAACTTTTATCATTGACATAATAATTCCTCCTTTATATATCGAAACGTTTCATATAAAGTCGGAACATCCATCCATTTTTTAATTTCTCTATATAAGTTTGATGGATATTAACGACTTATATAGAGCATTACATGTGTCACAATAGTATCTGAATTAGCCATTTTTTTCGCTCCTTTATTTGTTAGTTAAATTTAGCGATTAATAAATTTTAACTTACATAAAAGGGAATAAAAAAATCCCCCAATTTTTAATCGGAAGGAGTAGTCTGTCGCTTATACTTAAGTAAGTACTTATTAATCATTTGAATTATGACAAATAAAGTATGAAATGAATTATAAAAATGGATAGACTAACCCTATATTTTGTAGTTTGAAGTTATAAAATTCAACTTAAAATATAAATTAGTTAATCATTATTCATCCATCATTCCTTTCATTATTCTATTTTTAGAGTAACATTCTTTTTGGGGAGATGCAATATCATCTTCACTTAATGCTAGATCATTTATATCTCTTTGGTTAGGTCGATATAACATTACATCTTTTTTATAAACATCGTATTTTTGTTCAAGATGTCACGTCTTTTGTCCATTAAAATGGGAGGTATTTGAAATTGACATCACCTCTAGTTGTAACTATAATAGTTACAGTTGGTTTGGTAATTTAATTCGAATTTCCAAGTTAATGATAGTATATTTTCCTTCTTTCTAAGTGTGACAATAAGCGACTAACTATGTTGTAATGGAAGGTTAGATTCTATCTCATATTTAAAGAACAGTTAAGTTGTATCATTCAAATTTATGATGAGTAAATTTGAATGCGGTATGTAGAAAGAAATCTTTTAAAAAAGGTCATAATATGGAATGGTAGGTAACACTCATTTTAATGAATACGAGCTGTGCCTTATCAAGTCATTTTTAATAAAAGTCTAGAAAAATCAAGAAGGTGGTCCATTGCGTAAACATTCACATGTACAATTTTATGTATTGATAGTAGCTCTAATAGCTTATTTAAGCTTTTGCTTTATATTTTTATTTGTTTTTCCGAATCACTATTTTGTATCAGATTTTAATATACGACTATCATCCTTAGTTGTTGAAATTACAGTATTTATCTCATTACTTTACTCTATAGCATCAAGAAAAATTAAACTAGGAGTCTTTTGGGTTTGTATTACAATTGCAATAGGGTGTTTCTTGATAGGGAATTTTATATCTGCTTTTCAAGTACTTAATGTAGAATTACCAATAGAAAATTTTAATATCTCTGATGTATTTTTGTTGTTTTTCTTATTCTTCTTTCTTTTTGCTTTCTTTTATAAAATCATGATGGAATGTAATAAATGGGAAAAAGCAT
This sequence comes from Bacillus sp. EB106-04-02-XG92, assembly GCF_058791995.1. Classification (NCBI taxonomy): domain Bacteria; kingdom Bacillati; phylum Bacillota; class Bacilli; order Caryophanales; family Bacillaceae; genus Bacillus; species Bacillus sp. EB106-04-02-XG92. The sequence continues at coordinate 143,670 of NZ_JBYTEA010000012.1, read as the reverse complement.
ATTTGATTTGTGATTTATGTATTGTTGTTACTGCCATTTTTACCTTAGAGTGGTACCTATTTAATAAACCTGCTGCGAATATCTTATTCTTATCTATTGGAGATGTTTTTCTTTCATTTATTTTCCCAATTATAGATCTATTGCTTCTATTACTAGGAGTTAGCCTTATCTTCCGACCAGCAATTTTTAATGCGAAAAGTAAATTATTTATTTTTATTTTAGTATTAACAGGATTGTCCATTACAGACTACTTATATTTCTATTTACAAGATGGTTTATCATATCGTTCACTCATATTATTAAGGTGTTTGTATAGAGTTTTTCTATTATTTATTGCCATTGCTGCTACTATTCCAAGGAGTACATCTTCTAGAAGAGATTACTTTATTATTAATCCGACATTTGGAAAGAAACTTCTTGTCATATTTCCTTATCTTGCAGTTGCAATTTTAATTGGTTTTACTTTAAAAGAGCAAACTGCTTCCTCTACACTGATTACGGGAAATTGTATTGCCTTTGTATTTGTACTGATTCGTCATACAATTGTACGAATGCAAAACAAAGATTTAACCGAAACATTAAAAATGTTTAATAATCAATTAGAGCAAAAAGTATCTAAAAGAACAGCAGATTTAATAAAAAAATCTAATGATTTGGTGAAAAATCAAGAGAGGTTTAAGTCTTTATATGAGTACCATCCAGATCCTATATTAACAATTGATTCAAATGGTACCGTATTAAATATAAACCAGTCTGGAAGTATGTTATTAGGAAAAGACAGTGCAGCATTAATAGGAAAAGAGTGCTTTTCTATTTTTTTAGATGAAGATAAACCTGAATTGGAAGCAGCTCTAAAGATGGGGAAACGATGTAGTTCGTCTTCGTTACAGTTACGTGTGAAAAATAATAATGAGAAGGATATACATTTTTGGTACGTTACGATTGTTCCTATTATGATAGAAGGACAAACTTTTGGGAGTTATATAATGGTAAAAGACATAACGAGGATGAAGCAACAACAGGATGAGATAAACTATCTAGCATTTCATGATACGGTGACGGGGATTGGAAATCGAATATTCTTCCAACAAGAATTAGACAGATCTATTGAGCGAGTACAAAAAACACAGGATAAGTTTGGACTCCTGTATATAGATTTAAACCGCTTTAAGAACATTAATGATACACTGGGTCATGCAATTGGTGACAAGGTTTTAAAAGAAGTTGCCAACCGTTTTAGGACATGTCTGCCACCGACTATTCATATAGCAAGAATAGGGGGAGATGAGTTTGCAATCATTGTCCATAACAAAACAGAGCAACAGCTATTAGATTTGTGCGAAATACTATTTCGTATAACTGAAGAACCATTTGTAATAAATCAACACAGCTTTTATTTATCCCTTAGTATAGGAATAGCGTTGTATCCATTTGGAGGAACAAATGCCACAACACTTTTACAACATGCTGATATTGCTATGTATAGCGCAAAGGAAGAAGGTAGCAATGCTGTTTGTATGTACGACGAAACATTATCTCAAAAAATAACAAGACGATTACGATTAGAGCAGGATTTACCAAATGCAATTGAGAATAATGAATTGTTTTTATTGTATCAACCTCAAATTGATAGTAGGGCAGGTAAGGTTATTGGCGCAGAGGCATTAATACGTTGGCAACATCCAGAGCTGGGGCTAATTTCACCTTTTGAGTTTATACCTATCGCGGAAGAAACATCGCAAATTATTTCAATTGGAAAATGGACGCTACAGCAAGCGTGTCTACAACTGAAAGAATGGCATTCTGCAGGTTATACAAATCTAAAAATGGGGATAAATTTATCAGCTATAGAGTTTGAACAGAAAGATTTTGTTCAAACGATTATATCTATCATAGAAGAAATAGGAGTACCAGCTAATTTGATTGATTTGGAATTAACAGAGCGAATTGCCATGGTAGATGAAAAAGAAACTTTATCGAAGTTAAAAGCATTAAAATCATATGGTGTACATTTATCAATTGATGACTTTGGTACAGGATATTCTTCATTAGCGTATCTACCTTTATATCCAATTGATACTTTGAAAATTCCAAGAGAATTTGTGAATAGGATTGGAACTTCAAATGATGGAGATGAAATTATACAAACTATTATTTCGCTAGCCCATACTTTAAATATGAAAGTGATTGCGGAAGGAGTAGAAACGAAGAAACAATTAATAGTGTTACAACAAAATGCATGCTATTTAATTCAAGGCTATTATTACAGTAAACCTGTAAATGAAGATGAGTTTCTCAAGTTTTTAAGCAAGGAATAAGTGAGAACTATGTACATGTGAAGTAAAGGGAAAAGAAGTTCTACCTATATTAAGTAGAACTTCTTTTTGAGTTAACTAGCAGTTAGGTTTCCAAAATATTTTGCATTAAGATGTATCATTACTCAAGTTGTTATCTTGTTCTTTAGTGATTCCTTTTTCATGACTTGTCTTCTCGTCAAGAAATTTGAAGGAATCGTATTACAGTTGTAGGTCATACTATCTAAAGTTATTTTATTATTTATCGTTTATTACATTTGAAATGACTTTTAATGTGTATATAAGCAAGTGATAAGTAAATTAAATAAACAAAAGGCCCTGTAAAAATACAGGGCCGGATACAGGGTTAAGGGAACGCATAGTTTCTTAGTAACATATTAGCATAAAATTTTCATGTAGCTACATAAGAGTTTTGACAAATTTAAGAATAAAATAGAGTGTTTTTAAGAATAAATACGGTACTGAAAATCAGAATTGTGATTTAAATTAGTCTGGTTATAATGTTAAAAAACAGATGAGTATTTTAATCATAATAACTTTTAGGAATGTATATGTAAGAAATATTTTTTGATTAGATTAAAAGTGAACTCTGACAATTTATTATGTGTTATACCCAAATAACTTTAAGTTTTCTCCAGAGTCTGAAATTATCTTTTCGAACTGAAATCCTACTTTTTCTAAAAGCTTTCCTGAATTGATGTTATCAATAGTAGTGATTGCTACAATTCGTTTCAGTCCGATCTTTTGTACACCGTATTCCATTACAGCAGAAGCTGATTCAAATCCATACCCCTTTGAACGGAATTTCTCTAAAAAGGCAAACCCGATATCGACATCTTCTAATGAATCTCTTTTAATAAGTCCGCACATACCAAGTGGAGTGGAATCTTCTTTTCGCTCTACTAAGTAAAGACCAAAGCCCATTTTGTTATACATATCAACAGGGCCGTTTAAGATGTATTTTTTTGCATCGTCTAAGTTTTTAATCCTTTTATCACCAATAAATTGGATCCATGCAGGATCGTTGACTAATTCAAGAATAAATGGAGCGTCTTTTAAATGAAACCAGCGAAGAACGAGTCGTTCAGTTTCAAGAACTATCAATCTATTGCACCACCTTTAATAGTTATAACAATTAGTATGGGTTGCGAAATATAAAAGTGCAACATATTTTAATTATGCTCTACTTGTTCACATAAAGTTCGTTTGTTTTGTATAAAGGGATATTTTATAATTAGGATTGATTGTAAAGAGTGAGATGCTTATACAATGACTCCTAGGTAACTAGGAGTTTTTACTATATAACTATCATTATTACTAAATATGACACACTACACATTCTACTCAAGGAGGTACATAATGAAAAAATTATATAATGCATCGTTTACGTATTTGATTATCGGTTTATTATCAGGAATTTTCGCAAGGGAGTATGGAAAGTATAAGGGGATTGTAGGATCTACTTTGTTAAATCTGTTGCATACACATACACTTGTACTCGGATTTTTCTTCTTTTTAATTGCTTTAGGGTTAGCAAAAGTATTCGCGTTTCATGAAGCGAAAAGTTTTAATAAGTGGTTTGTTGTACATAATATCGCACTAACTTTAATGCTAGGTTCACTAGCAGCGAGAGGACTTCTTCAGTTAAATGGAGCAGACTTTAAAGGGTTAACGTATATTGTAGGGTTTTCCCATTCGTTAATGGCAGTTACTTTAGTTTGGTTTATGTTGTTAATAAAGAAGTCGTTTAAAATGTAGTTTTATAAAAAAGAACTTGCAATAGTTATTGCAAGTTCTTTTTGTTTATTCGACAGTAGGAATCGAATTTTATATATATGTAAAACTTGAATTATTTAATTTTTCGGATTATTATGTATAAAAATAGTTAACATATTTTGTAATTCGAATTTATAGAAAGTAGGAGAGTGTACGATGGAAATAACGATAGAGCGTTTAGTAAATGAGTTAAAGGGTGTACTTCCCGAAGATCGAGTAGTTATAAATACGACAGTAAGAGAGTTACATAGTAAAGATGAATCTTATCATACTAGTAGTTTACCTGATGTAGTAGTTTTTCCGAAAACGACTGAAGAGGTTAGTAAATTAATGAAAGTAGCGAGTGAGCATAAAAAACCTGTCGTTCCTTTTGGGGTAGGTTCTAGTTTAGAAGGTCACGTTATTCCATATGAAAAAGGAATTACAATGGACTTTTCGCTTATGAATAAAATACTCGAAATAAGAGAGAAAGATTTTCTTGTGAGAGTACAGCCGGGAGTGACTCGCTCTCAGCTTAATAAAGAATTGAAAAAGTATGGATTGTTTTTTAGTGTAGATCCAGGAGCAGATGCAACGTTAGGTGGAATGGCTGCTACAAATGCGAGTGGAACGACAGCAGTTAAATACGGGGTAATGCGTGATCAAGTTCGTGATTTAGAAGTCGTTCTTGCTGATGGGGAAGTCATACATACTGGAAATTTGGCGGCGAAGTCATCATCAGGTTACCATTTAAATGGTGTCTTCGTAGGTTCAGAAGGGACGCTCGGATGCTTTACAGAATTAACATTAAAAGTATACGGTATACCAGAACATGTTATGGCTGCAAGAGCGTCGTTTCCAACTATAAATGATGCAGTAGAAGCTGTAATTAATATACTACAAGCGGGTATTCCAATTGCGAGAATTGAACTTGTAGATGAATTATCTATGAAACAAGTAAATCATTATAATGAAACAAGTTACAGAGAAGAACCTACACTGTTTTTAGAATTTCATGGCAATGAAGCAGGGCTAAAGCAAGATATTGAATTCACGAAGGAAATTGTTTTTGATCATAAATGTAAAGAAGTTGCTTTTGAAACAGAAACTGCGGCCAGAAATAAATTATGGGATGCACGGCATAATCTAGCATATTCTTACGTTCATAGCTATCCTGGTAAAAAGCTTATGAGTACAGACGTATGTGTACCAATTTCAGAATTAGCTGGTGCAATCCAACATGCGAAAGAGACGTTAGATAAAGTAGGTCTTGTTGGTGGTATTCTTGGCCATGTAGGAGACGGGAATTTCCATGTACTCTTAATGGTTGATCCAAACAATAAAGAAGAAGTGGAAAAGGCGGACGAAATAAATGAAAGTATCGTTTTATATGCTCTTAAACGAGGTGGAACGTGTACGGGAGAACATGGTGTTGGAATCGGAAAACGGAAGTATCAAGAAGAAGAACATGGGGCGGCATTACTCGTAATGGAAAAAATAAAGAAAGCTCTTGACCCACAAAATATTTTGAATCCGAATAAAGTTTTTCAGCTGAAGGATAGGGGATGATTGGGTGAAAGTACTAGAAGCGATAAGTAATATAGCTGGAAAGTATTTTGCATTTTGGGTTATTTGTATTGCAGCTATTGCATATTTCATTCCTGGACCATTTCTTGGGTTAACTAGTTACATAACAATTTTACTCGGGGGTGTAATGTTTGGGATGGGATTAACATTAAAGGCTGTTGATTTTAAGATCATTGCTACAAAACCATTGCCAGTTATTATCGGTGTATGTGCTCAGTTTATTATTATGCCACTTGTCGCATACGTACTAGCCTACGTTATGAATCTGCCAGCTGAATTAGCAGCTGGACTAGTGTTGCTCGGTTCAGTACCGGGTGGCACTGCATCAAATGTTATGGTTTATTTAGCAAAAGGGAACTTAGCGCTGTCTATTGCAATGACGTCATTATCAACGTTACTAGCACCAATTGCTACACCTCTTATTTTATTATTACTTGCAGGACAATGGATGCCAGTGAATGCTATGTCTATGTTTCTTTCTATCGTACAAGTTATTATCCTACCTATTATTTTAGGATTAGTAGTGAAGAAGTTTTTCCCTACAACTGTTACGAAAGGGATGACTGTTATTCCGTTAATATCAGTTTTAGCAATTATCATTATTGTTTCTGCAGTTGTTTCAGCGAATGTAAGTAGCATTACTTCTTCAGGCCTGCTTATCTTCATTGCAGTGATGCTCCATAATGCGTTTGGTTTTTTACTCGGATATATAACAGCGTTCGTACTTAGACTAGACGAAGGGACAAGAAGAGCTATTTCAATAGAAGTAGGAATGCAAAATTCAGGCTTAGGAGTTGCGCTGGCAACAGCACATTTTGGACCAGCAGCTGCGCTTCCGAGTGTATTAGCGGCAGTGTGGCATAACATTGCAGGACCGATTTTAGCAACTATCTGGTCGAAAAATGCAAAGAATACTTTCAGTGATGAAAATGTATCTGTAAATATAGAAAAATAGGGATGGTAAAGAATGCAAAAGCGTATTTTACATTTTGAAGGACTAGTTGTTTTCTTAGCCACGATTTATGCGTATTCAATATATGAATTTAGTTGGATTATATTTTTTGTATTCCTTTTAGCTCCGGATTTATCAATGTTAGCGTATAGTATAAATAATCATGTAGGCGCTAAAATTTATAATATTTTTCACACATATATTATATCAATAGTAATAGCTATCATAGGTGTCTATTTTAAGGTAGATACAGTTATAATGATTGGCTTAATATGGACAGCGCATATTGGAATGGATCGAATGTTTGGATATGGATTGAAATATGAGACGGATTTTAAGGATACTCATATTCAGAGGTTATAAAAGATGGGTGTAATGTGAACAAATAATTAATTGAGAAATTGAATTTCAAACAATTGTTGAGAAATATATATAAATATGGATATAGATAATTGAATTGTGTTATTTTTAGAATACTTAAATAGATGAGGAGGGGTTTCAATGAATATACAAATCACGGGTAATAAATTAATTACTAAGATGCTGAATGATTGGTACCAAAACATCAGAGCACAACGAGTAAGTGAAGCCAATAAATTAAAAGAAGAGATTGATAAAAAGCTACATATTATCGAAGGAGATATAAATGTTTTATTTCACTATTATCTTTTAGATTTTCGATATAAAGTGCTAATTGATGGTATAGGCATTTCAAAAAATTCTTTTGATAAACTAGATTCGCTGCCTAAACCGAATGGTGAATTTTTGGAATATTATTATTATTTTTTCAAATCTATACATTCTACAATTCTCTCAAATTATAGTGAAGCGAGTAACTATTTTGATAAAGCGGAAAGATTACTAAAGAATATTCCAGATGAAGTTGAACAAGCAGAGTTTAACTACAGAGTTTCTACATTAAAATATCAAATGTATCAAGCGTATTCAGCTATTGAATATGCTTCGAAAGCAAGGGATATCTTTGCAAAACATGCAGGGCATGAAATGAATGTAGCACTATGTGAAAATGTTTTGGGGTTATCTTTTTCAAAATTAAAACAGCATGAAAGAGCAGAGGAGTATATTGTTTCAGCGTTAAATACTTTGCAAAAAAATGATGCTGAAACACTAGTTTTAAGAATAAGACATAATTTAGGATTATTGTATGCAAGTCAAAACCTTTCGGTCTTGGCTATTAGACACTTATCAGAGGTTTCTAAAAAAATGCCGAATCATTATAAAGCTATTTTTATAGAGGCAGGAGAATATTATAAAATAGGAGAAATAGAAAAGGCAAAAGAATTAATTGAAATTGGATTGGAAGTTTGTAAAGAATTAAAAAATGATGAATATAGGTATCATTTTTTAATTCTAAATGAATTTTGCCGATGTTTGAAAGCAGAAAACGTAGAAAAAATTATGCTCGAAAGTTTTTCTTACTTTGAAAGAGAAAATTTAAACGAATATATCTGCGAATATGCTGAAAAGCTGGCGATAGAGTTTCATAAAGAAGGCAATATAGAAAAGGCTGAAAAGTATTTTTATAAGGCTTATGAAACGAGAAAAAGAATATTTGACAAAGGAGCGTTGAAATAATGAGAAAAATTGGATTAACTATTATGGGGTTAACGGCTGCTGGTGTTGTATTTTTGAGTATTGGTGGCATTTTAGCTGAACCAAAACAAGCGACACATGAAAATTTTTCGGTATTAAATTTTGATACTAAACAATATGCTGCTCATGGAGATACGCCCGCACCTGCAAAACCAGATTTTTTAGTAGTAGAACGTGGATAAATATAGAATGAAGTATTTTTGATTTGAAGTTGGCATTTTTAGTTGATTTTAAAAATGGACATTAAATAAGTTAACTTAAAAGGTGTTTTCAATATTGAAAACACCTTTTAAGTTTGTTGTTAACCGTTAATATAACTAGAAACATTCTTTAAATTGCAATCAAGTCCCACAAAAAGTACGATAAGGACGATTCGTAGGCGCAGGCGGAACGCAGTATTCTTCTTGATCTGTAGAATAAGCATAAGGATTTGCTAGAGCTTCAAGGAGTTTCTCCATTACGCTATAGTCGCCATTTGTCACAGCAGCTTCCAGTGCTTCTTCTACGCGATGGTTTCTTGGGATGATGGATGGGTTATTATTTTTCATCATTTCGTAGGCATTTTCTTTCAATTCTTCTTGTCTTTCTAATCGAGATTGCCACAGTTTGTACCATTCTTTAAATTCAGGGCTATCGAATAGAGGGGTATTTTCTAACGTATTAAGAGTTAACGAACGGAATGTATTTGTGAAATCCGCTTTATATTTCTCCATCATTTTTAAAAGTTGCTCAATAAGTGAGTGATCTTGTTCTTCGTTGCTAAATAGTCCTAATTTCTTTTTCATTCCAATGAACCACTGTTTTTCATACTGTACACTAAATTTTGAAATTTCATCTTGAGCAATCTTTAATGCTTCTTTTTCATCTTCGTGCAGGATTGGTATTAAAGATTCAGCTAGTCGCGCGAGATCCCATGCGGCCATATATGGCTGATTTCCATATGCGTAGCGACCTTGTGTATCAATGGAGCTAAATACGGTTCCTTGGTCGTAATTGTCCATAAATGCACAAGGGCCGTAATCAATCGTTTCTCCGCTAATTGTTATATTGTCAGTGTTCATTACACCGTGGATAAATCCAACAAGTTGCCATTTAGCGATGAGACTTGCTTGTTTTTTTATGACTTCTTGTAGTAATGCAGTATATCGGTTTTCATGAGCTTCAATTTCTGGATAATGTCTTTTTATCGTATAGTCAGCTAGTGATTTAAGGTCATCGATAGAACCACGAGCTGCAGCATATTGAAATGTGCCGACGCGTATATGGCTACTTGCTACTCTAGTTAAAATTGCTCCAGGTAACTTTGTTTCACGATAGGTTGGTTCACCAGTTGTGACAACTGCTAAACTGCGGGTAGTTGGGATATCGAGTGCATACATTGCTTCACTAATAATATACTCACGTAGCATCGGACCGAGTGCAGCACGACCATCACCGCGGCGTGAATACGGCGTAGGGCCAGAACCTTTTAGCTGAATGTCAAAACGTTTACCTGAAGGAGTAATTTGTTCACCTATTAAAAGCGCACGACCGTCGCCTAACATATTAAAATGTCCGAATTGATGACCAGCATATGCTTGTGCTAATGGGTGAGCTCCTTCTGGGAGTGCATTACCAGCAAAAACAGCAATTTCAACTTCTTTTTTCAATTCTTCAGGATTAAAGCCAAGAGATATTGCGAGTGAATGGTTTAGTTTAACTAGCTCCGGTGAACTTACGGGAGTAGGTGGAAGTTCTGTATAAAATGATTGCGGCAGAGTCGTATAACTATTATCTAAATTCCAACCAGCTTCATTATTTTTAGTCATTTTATCTCCTCCTTGTTTATTTTTTATTATGTATTTGTACGTATGTATTCTTTGTAAAATTAGCTAAAAGTATAATATGATATTTCCCCTTGCAATCTATTGTAAGGATTTCACTGCACTATGTCTATTTAACAGTAAATATAAAGACCCCATTTTAAGAAAATGGAGTCTTTATTATTATTTTATTTTTACGATTATTTTCCCTTTTGCTCTTCCAGCTTCTGAATATTCCATTGCTTTTTGAGCATCTTCAAAAGGGAAAACTCGATCGATTACCGGTTTGATTTCACCTGCTTCAATATAATTTGCGATAGTACGTAATTGATCTCCGCTTGGCTTCATAAATAAAAATGAATATTGCGCGTTACGCTTCTTTTCAAGTGCAGTAAGTTTTCTACTTGCTAATGAAAATAAGAGTGTTTTGAAAAATCCGGAACCAAATTCTTTACCGAAACGAGCATTTGGCATTCCTGAAACGGAAACGATGTTGCCGCCGCTTTTTATAATATCGAATGATTTTTCAAGTGTTGTACCGCCGATTGTATCAAATACTGCATCATAATCTTTTAGTATTTCTTCAAATTTTTCTGTTTTGTAATTAATAATTTCATCTGCGCCAAGAGACTTTACTAAATCGGCACCAGCTTCACTAGCAGTCGTTGTAACGGTAGCACCCATTATTTTTGCTAACTGAATTGCAAAAGTACCAACACCACCAGAGCCAGCGTGAATTAAAATCTTTTGTCCTTTTTGTAAGTGCATAATGTCATATAATGCTTGATATGATGTTAAGCCAACGAGTGGAATTGATGCTGCTTCCTCAAAACTTAAATTTTTTGGTTTTAAAGCTATATCATCCTCATGAATGGCTATATATTCCGCGAAAGTACCGATCTTATTTTTTCTTGGACGTGCATATATTTCATCGCCGACTTTAAAACGAGTTACTTTTGATCCAACCTTTACGATAACACCGGAAAAGTCATTGCCAAGGATTAGTGGCATTTCATATTTAAGTAACATCTTTACTTTTCCATCGCGTATTTTAAAGTCAATAGGATTAATACTAGCTGCATGAATTTCTGCAAGCACCTCATGCTCATTTATTTCAGGAGTAGGTACCTCTGCCATACGCATTGGAACTTTTCCGTATTTATCAATTATCATTGCTTTCATTTCTTATACCTCCACATTTCAATAAAAGTTGTGCAATAGCTTTTCGATATCTAATACAAGATTTTTTAATACACCTAATTTTGTACGTATATCAATATAATAAAAGTTTTTTGTACCTTCTTTTCGCATTAAAATAATACCCGCTTCTCGTAAAATTCTAAGGTGATGCGATACTGCTGGTCGAGAAAGGTGTGTCTGCTTCGTAATTTCTCCTACACGTAATCCAGTTTGACATTCCGTTTCCATGAGAACTAACAAAATAGCTTGACGTGTTTCATCGCCAATTGCCAATAATACTTTTTGTGAATCAGTAAAATCTTTTTTTATAACATTTAATTGTTCTTGTTTATTCATTTCAATCACTTTACCTCCAAAAAATTAGTCGAAAGGTTTAAGATGATGAACCATTACATCGATACGGTAATGCTACATGATTGTTGAATGAGCTGCAATATTGGGAAAGAAAATCGAGACGAATGAAATTTTATGTGTTGATAATGATAGGGGATAAAAAAGGGTTACATACTAGAAGGGTTGAAGTTTTAAAAAAATAAGCAGTCGTACCCTGTATAACTTATAGGGTTACGACTGCTTATCATGTTTTTATTATGTTAGTCTCTACTAAAGTGAGTTGTTTCGTTTTACTCTTTCATACATGCATAATTCAAACAGATTATAGATGTATGAAAAAGTAAAAGTAATTTGGGGCGTAATCTATCTATATGATAATTTAAAATGAAATATAAGTCTATATCTTTGTTGTTTTTTTGATTATATTTATGTCACTGAGCTCAGAACAATGATGTGGAGGGTAAATATATGAAATTGAATTACGTACCAGTTTTAATTATTGGAGGAGGATTATCAGGGTTAGCATCTGCGCTATTCCTTGCAAAACATAACGTTGATTATTTATTGGTTGAAAGGCACCCGTCCACTGCAATTCATCCCAAAGCAGGTGGGATTACTTTACGTACGATGGAGTTATTTCGAGAATTAGGTTTAGAAAATAGAATTAAATTGGCAGGAAAAGCAATAGAAAATTGCCGCGGAAGAATAGCCGTTCATACAATAGCTGAGGCGAATAAGGAAGAATTGGCAAAAATGCGGGCGACTCAGTATGGAAACGATGAGAAGTTACTTCGAAAAATAGAAGAGATTAGTCCATCAAAACAAACGGCTTGTTATCAAATTATTTTAGAAGAGATGATGTTACAAGAAGCGAGAACATTAGGCGGAGAATTATCTTTTTATCATGAATTAGTTTCTTATAAACAAAATGAGCAAGGAGTAATCGCAACGATTTGGAATCGCGATACGGAAGAAGAAAGTATTATTCATTGTGATTATATAATTGCAGCGGATGGAGCGAAAAGTAAAATACGTGAGCAGCTAGGGATAAGTACGGAGGGACGAGGTACAATCGGTGGCTATTATATGAATATTTATTTTGAAGCGGATTTAAGTGAGTTTATGCAAGGAGATGCATTTGGTTTTACTATGGTACTTCATCCGGAAGTTCTTGGTGCGCTTATTCCAGTTGATAACGAAAGAAGATGGATTTATCATGTATCCTACGATCCATTAAAAGGAGAGCGACCAGAGGATTTTACTATAGAACGTTGTAAACAAATTCTTAAAACCGCAATAGGAAGTACAAATGTTGAGCCGGAAATAGTAAGTGTTTTACCGTGGGAAGCGACTGAAAGTACTGCTACAAAGTTTCAAGATAATCGCGTTTTTTTAGTTGGCGATTCTGCACATATTATGCCGCCAACTGGAGGGTTTGGTTCAAATACAGGAATACAAGATGCGCACAATCTAGCTTGGAAATTAGCGGCTGTTATAAAAGGGAAGGCAAATCCAAAATTGTTAGAAACATATCATAAAGAGAGGTATCCTGTTGCAAAAATAACGACGGATTATGCGAGTAGTTTGTTGTTTCGTGCTGCGAATAGGAAGGAAGGTAGTTTGAATAATATGGATGGTTTAGCTGTAACTGTGGGGTATCAGTATTGTTCAGAAGCAATACTAGATGAATCAGCCACTCCACATAGAATGGATATCGTAGATTTGAATGGAAGACCTGGAACACGAGCACCGCACTTTTGGGGGATGTATAAAGGGAAAGAAGTTTCTATATTAGACTTATTTGGTAACAATTTTGTATTACTTACTGGAGTAGACAATAGTTCTTGGGCTGAAGCTGTATATGATGTTTCATCTAAATTAGGGATAAATATTAATGTGTATCGAGTAGGGTTAAGCGGAGATTTTATTGCTCAAGAAAATGTTTTTCTTGAATTATATAGGATAGAAAATGAAGGAATTGTATTAATTAGACCAGACGGCTTTATTGGATGGCGTTCGGAAAAAGCAGTGGTAAATCCAGATGTAATACTGGAGGAGGTAATGAGTAATTTATTATGTAATTTTTAAGTAACTATGGAAGCATTGTCTCATAAGCTTCACTTTACTGAAAAAATAATATTCACAAATATTAATAGGTTTGGTATGATTAATTTCGACAAGTTAATCGAGGCCGGAGATATTTGAGATAAGCCATAAATTTATTTAGGGATACAGCAGTGTCCTCTAAATAATTTATGGCTTTTTTTATTGATGAACTGTAATCAATAAGGAGTTACATGTGAATAGGAGGGATATGGAAAATAAATAGTATAGTAATAACATAGGGGAATTGTATTTGTAAGATTGGAATTTTTATATAAGCTTATAAAAATGATGAAAGTATATCTTCTATTTCGTGTAAATCTCATTAACTTGTTGAAATTTGCAACGTAGGAAGGGTTAGAAGGATGAGAAAAATTATTAGCGTGTTAGTTATTTTCTTTATGACGGGAAGTATCTTTGCTGGGGGAGCTGTTCATGCGAAAGCAGAAGGGAAGCATGAATGGAATACGAATAAGTTTTTAAACATTGCACATCGCGGAGCAAGTGGACATGCACCTGAGCATACTTTTGCTTCTTATGATTTAGTGAAAAAAATGAAAGCGGATTATTTGGAGTTAGATATTCAATTAACTAAGGATGGCCAATTAATTGCAATGCATGATACAGCAGTTGACCGCACTACAAATGGAACAGGTGAAGTACGAGATAAAACGTTAAGTGAAATAAAGAGCTTAGATGCAGGATCTTGGTTTAATAAAGCTTATCCAGAAAAGGCTAAGCAAGAGTATGTTGGTCAAAAAGTTCCGACTCTTGAAGAAATCTTCCAAAAGTACGGAAGAAGCATGAAGTATTACATTGAAACAAAATCACCAGATGTGTATCCAGGAATGGAAGAGAAATTATTAGCTTTATTAAAAAAATATAATTTAGTAGGTCAAAACATGTCTTCTAGCCGTGTTATGATTCAATCATTTAGTAAAGATAGTTTAACAAAGATTCATAGTATGAATAAAAATATTCCGCTAGTTCAACTGCTTTGGTATTACCCAAATGAAAATAATGAGATTGTTGAATGGTCTGGCATTACACATGAACCAAAAAGTGTAACAAATGAAGATTTTCAAGAAATTAAAAAGTATGCAGTTGGTATTGGACCAAACTTACGTAATGATAAAGGGGAACTAATTATTGATGAGTCATATATGAAAATGGCTAGAAATAATGGGCTGTTAATTCACCCTTATACAATTAATGAGAAACCAGATATGAGATTGTTAATTAAATGGGGTGCTACAGGAATGTTTACAAATTATCCTGATCGATTACATAGTGTACTAAAAGAAAAATAAGTGAGATAGGATAAAAGGTATACCGACGTTTTGGTATACCTTTTCCTATTATGCTAGGTTATAGTAGTAGGATACATATTCTTCTAAGCCTTGAACTTCTTTTTCAGGTGGCTCAATGCCGCCTTTTTTACCGTAGCAAATATTTCTCAAGTATTCTCCGAAAATCATAGAGCGACTCTTCTCATTTTCCATCCAATTATATCTATTAATGATAAACTCACCATCGAAACTTGTATCAAAAGTATATGGAATACAAGTAATAGTATTAGGTAGATGTTTTTTTAATGTTCTATATTGCCGACCAGCTCCTAAACTTTTGCATACAAATAGTAGCCGATTAATTTTTGTGAAATCAAAAATCTTTTTCGCTTCCATTACATTAGCGATAGAATGGAGGGAGTTTGTCTCGAATAGGATAGCGTCTTTTTGTACGCCATGTTCAATTAATTTATTTACAATTACTTCTGCTTCTGATAAATCCCCATAATTCCAGCTCGGATGTTTCATGCCATGCAAACTAGTACCGCCTGTAACGATAATTTTGTTTCCTAAACCTTGTTGATAAGCTTTTAGAGGAGCTTGCCAATTGCCAGGGTGAGAACCACCGAAAACGAAAATGACATCACATTTTTGTGGTGTTATTTCTTTTAGAAAAGTGATTTCTGTAATTTGATCGATTTGTTCTTTCGTAAGAGTAGGGACATCAGGATATTTAGGGATTACCATTTGAAAACCTCCTATATAGTAAAATGATAAATTCATTATATAGCGCTTTTGTTAGGTGAAAAAAGGGAAGCTTTTCATTTGAAAGTGCCCCGTTTAAGTTAATTCTCCAATAAACCAAATTTCTTTTTCATAGCATTCACCTTCATCATAAATGACTTCTTGAAAGTGCAACATTTGGGCAGTAGGACAAATTGAAATTCCCCACGTCTTCCAAAAATCAGATTCATTTGCAAGAGGAATCCATTTTTGAAATTCACTATTTCTATTAAAGAAATTATGAAAGTACCCCTCATTTTTAAATATAATGATTTGCGAATCCCACAATCTTTCTATAGAAATCAAAACAACAACTCTATATGTATGTGTATCGCTCGGTTTTATTTTTATTAAATGGTTTGCTTGATTTAATAGAGTTTGTATACACAATCGTTTTACTATTCTAGGTGTTTTATACGAATCGATAAAAGCTTGGGAAACTGGTAATGGCATATACCAATGTTCATCGTCATAGAAAGCAGAAGGGAACGTTTTTGTATGTTCTTCAATTCGCTGTATCATAGTGTTTGTTTTACGCTTCATCCCACGTATTTTCTTTTCACGCATTGTTAAATCATCTCCATAAATTTTTGTAATGCAGCTGAGTGATATATGTCTTTTCTAGTAATAAAAGTAGTAGGAACTTTTTTGAATCTATTAGGTAAAGGATTAAATGAAAAGTTATGTGCATGACCATTTAATATAGATTTCATCATAATTGCTACGCCCATATTTGATTTTACACAGGCGAGTATTGCTTCAATTGTTCCGAATTCTAAAACTCGTTTAGGCGAGATGTCTTCTTCTTGAAGCCAGTCTTCTAATAAACTTCTATAATAGCAACCATGACTAAAAGCGAGTAAATTCATATCTTCTATGTCTGAAAGGGAGGATAAAGGTTTTTTACTAATGAGAACTAATTCTTCTTCACGAAATATATTTGTATGAAGTTCAGTATGCTGAGTAGATCCTGCTATAAACGCTCCGTCTAGTTTTCGTTCTAACACAAGCCTAATTAGTTGTTCGGTCGTATTTGTTTCTAAAATCAATTCGACTTCTCGGTATTTCTCATAATAGGCCGTTAATATAGATGGCAGCCTTACCGCGGTTGTAGATTCTGTACACCCGATTTTCAAAGTGCCTTTAGGATCAGTTCCATTACTTTGAACCGCTTTTATAGATTGATCCATTAAGTGAATAATTTGTTTAGCGTATGCTAATAAAATCTCACCAGTAGAAGTTAAAGTTACCCCTTTTCCATTACGGTAAAATAAAGGCACACCTAATTCATTTTCTAGTTGTTTCATACGCATTGTTACACCTGATTGTACATAGTTCAAATTTTTCGCTGCGTGAGAAATATTACTTTCCTTTGCAACTTCGTAAAATACAGTTAAATCTTTTATGTCCATGCATCTTCCCTCCGAAAAGGTATCAATTTTTTTGATGGATTATATGATGAATCTTTATTTTATATGATATCAGAACTTTCATACAATGGAAGGGGATGGAGGGATTACAGTGTTAATCGAAGAAAGGATGAATCGTGCTAATAAGTGGGTTATGTTAATGTTTGCGACGATTGCTCAAACAACAGCGACACTTATAACATATGGTGTCGGAGCTTTCTCTTTATTTTGGAAAGAAGAATATGCGCTTACGAATATGGAGAGTGGATTGTTAGTAAGTGTTGTAAATGTTGGACCGTTATTTTGTATGCTTTTTGTTGGGCGGTTACTGGATCAATATAATGAAAAGTTGTTGATTTCTATCAGTTCATTTTTGTTAGGAGGTTCGTTTTTATTAACTAATATAGTAAATGGATTTAATGGTCTGTTATTTGTACTTTTATTAGTTGGAATGTTCTATAGTGTTTCTCAGCCAGGAGGAAGTAAAGTGATTTTAAAATGGTTCCCAAAAGAAAATCGCGGATTAGCGATGGGAATAAGGCAAGCTGGTATACCGATTGGTGGCGCGTTAGCAGGAGTACTAATCCCGTTTTTTACAATACAATATAATGTGACTTACGCGATAAATAGTATGGCATGCATTTGTATAATTGGAGGATTATTATTTTTTATGTTTTATAAAGAGCCATATGTTCAAGAGGATGCAAGGAAAGAACATATTAAAATTTCTTTTTTGACGCAGCTAAAAGTAGTGATACGTAAAAAAGAGTTGTATCCAATATATATAACGGGTATTTGCATGATTTCATTACAAATGGTGTTAGTTGGACATTTCATGAAATTTTTAGTAAGAGAACAATCTATTACATCTATTGTAGCTGGAACAGTATTTTCAGTGATGTTCTTTTCTGGAATGATTGGCCGTGTTGTATTAGCAGCTAGTAGTGATGTGTTTTATAAGGGGAATCGGAGCACGCCATTATTTATAGCTGTCTGTGCTTCTATCGGTTTGATTTTATTGTTAGTCATGAGCATACATACAGTAACGAGTGAAGTATTGTATGGTGTAAGTGCATTGTTAGGGTTCTTTTCAATTGGATGGTTTAGTCTTTTTATAGCCGAAGTTGCTGAATTGGCGAGTGAAGATTCTGTTGGGATAACAGTTAGTTTGGCACTTACATTCAATCAAATTGCTATTATTGTTGCACCTGCTTTATTTGGTTATATTGTAGATGAGAAAGGCTATACGTATGCGTGGTTATGTATAGTGGTATTATTAAGCGTTTCGGCAGTGAGTTTATATCGTAAAAACAAAAAATAAAAGAAAGTTAGCAATGTAAATTTTTTATGAAAAAAGTCTAAAGAAATGCCGAATGAGCGACATTTCTTTTTTTATATGTTGTATAATCAAAATATAAATGAGATTCGTTTTCAATAACGTTCATTGCCTCTTTTGAAATTGCCTGTCACTTTAGCCATAATGAGTTGTTTTTCTGTATCGTTATGTGCATGATTTATTTTGTTTATAAATTTTTCAGCATCATTTCCTTTTAATATCATAATTTGTTTTCCGTAATATTCGATTAAAACTATGTTATTTTTTGTTACTCTGTAATGGAACATCATATGATCTAAACGATTGCGTTTATCAGTATTTTTCATGTTTATAACTCCTTTTTGATAATGTGTAACAAATGTTACATAAGCTGTTGAAATTATAGTAGAGTGTATCCGATTGTAAGGTGGAAATTTTGCAAGAAAGAAATACAATAGAGAGTAGCCAAAAACTCAATGTGAGAAAAAGGAATCTAGTTTAATTAGGTGAATAATAGATAGGTAATATTATAAGTATTTGAAAATTAACAGATATAGAATAGAATGGATGCGCGTTAAGTGAAACTAGATAAAAGAGGGTTCCTAATATGCTAAAGAAATGGTTAATTGTTTTCTTTATTTTTGCTATTTTTTGTGGGAGTGTCGTTGCACTAATACATGCAAATAAAGGTAAGAAATATGATATAAAGGCATTTTCTAATGTAAATAGTAAGCAAAAGGACGGTATGCAAGAAGTTGATGCAAATGAGAAAAAGCGCTATGAAGTTGCAGCCGGAAAACTAGATCAATATTTAAAAGATAAAGGATTTAATGGGAGCGTTCTTGTAGCTAGTAAAGACCATGTGATTTTAAGAAAAGGTTATGGGTATGCGAATGTGAAAGATAAAGTAGTAACAACGCCAAGAACGAAATATCGCATTGGTTCTATTACGAAAACAGTCGTTGCAATATCTATTATGCAGCTACAGGAAAAAGGGAAATTGAACATTGAAGACAATGTAAATAAGTATATTCCATCGTTTCCGGCAGATAAAAACATTACGTTACGAAATTTGTTAACACACACGTCCGGGTTACCAGATCAAGGACAAGGTAGGGTGAATGCGGCGTCACGATTAAAGTTAGTAACGTGGATTGGAGCGCAAAAATTGCAATTTCCTGCAGGGACAGGATGGAAATATACAGACTATAATTATATGGTACTTGCGTATATTGTAGAAAAGATAGCAAATAAACCGCTCGCTGAATATGTGAGAGAAAATATTTTTACTCCCGTTGAAATGCATGAATCTGGAATGGGTGCAACTCTCCCTGAAGATATTTTTTTAGCAGAAGGTTATACGAGAAAAGATAATGAGTTAATAGCTACACCTCGCTTAAAAATGAACTGGTTGTATGGGTGTGGTGAAATGTATACGACTGTTGAAGATATGAAAAGGTTAGATGAGGCTATTATGGATGGGAAATTGCTCTCTAAACAAAGCGTATTAGATATGTTTACTGCATCACCTGCAAGAAAATATGGATTTAGTTTCTATACGTATCCAGATTATTATCATAACCACGGCGTATTATCAGGTTGGAATACTTTTAATAATTTTAACTGGGATAAAAAAACGTTTGTTATATTATTCTCTAACGTTCAAAATGGTATGAATGATGTATTTAATCAAGAGTTTAGGAAAATGGCGAATGATTTAATAGAAGGAAAAGAATAATTTTAAAATCGGTATTGATATGTAATGATCAATACCGATTTTTTTATTTCGTAAAGTTCAGCGTGCTAAATAAGTAGATAAGGAAGGTAGTTGAATAAATACATATAGGTAGTTAAATGATAGGAATGTAAAGAATGATTGGGAATTTTTACATTGAAGAAAAAGCTTGAGCTTCACATTATGTGAAACTTTACAGTATTGGAGATAGGAACAGGAGGTTGAAAAAATGAAAAAAGTAGTAAAGTTTTGTTTAATAAGTGTATTGTCCACAACGATTATTAGTGGTTGTTCTATTGAAGGTGGTAATGAAAATGCAAAAGGGAAAGAGCATGAAAAAATAGAGGTACAGAAAAAGGTTGGAAAATATACGATGCCAGATGAAAAAGATAAGCATGAAGGTACATGGTTGCAATGGCCTCATGAATACACATATGGTGAAGAGTATAGGCAGGAAGTAGAGCCGATTTGGGTTAAGATGGCAAGTGCTTTAACCGAGGGGGAAAATGTCCACATTGTCGCATACGATGAGGGGGAGAAAGAGCGTATCAATAATCTTTTAATAGATAAAGGACTGAATATGGATAAAATTGATTTCATTATTGCTCCTATTGATGACGTATGGGCGAGAGATAGTGGACCAATTTTTGTTTATGACAATAATAAAAATCTCAAAATATTAGATCCAGCATTTAATGGTTGGGGAAAGAAAACTCCTTATAAAAATGATGCTCGTGTACGTGAAAATGTTAGTGAACAAGTAGGGATTGAAAGAATTGATTGGGGGAAATTTGTTCTTGAAGGTGGAGCAATTGAATTAGACAGTAATGGGACTGCTTTATTAACTAGGAGTGCGGTAACAAATAAAAATAGAAATCCGGATTTATCAGAAAGGGAAATTGAAAAATATATTAGTGACCTAGGAGTATCAAACTTTATTTGGTTAGATGGAGTACCTAATTTAGATATTACTGATTTCCATATCGATGGATTTGCTAAATTCCATGGTAAATCTACCATTGTAACGATGAAAGAAGATGACTTAGCTGAATGGGGGTTGTCGAACAAAGATATGGACACATTGTTAGATGCAAAAAATGCGTCAGGACAGAAATATAAATATGAATACTTACCTCTTAGTAAAGAGAATGTTATTTTAGAAAATGGAAAAGCTCTCGATTATAAAGGATCATATATCAATTATTATATTGGGAACGCAGTGGTGTTGGTGCCTAATTATAATGATCCGAATGATAAAATCGCAAACGATACGATTCAGAAGTTATATCCAGATCGTAAAGTAGTTGGTATTGATGTAAGAGAGCTTTATAAAAATGGTGGCATGATTCATTGTGTTACACAGCAACAGCCGATTCAATTGAAGTAATCGATTAAAATGTAGCAACCTACGGAAAAAATAGGTACATTGTTACCTTTATCTATTTTGTCATGTTTTATTTTTCGCAAAAAGGAGCAAGGGCATTGAAAGGAATAATATTAACTAGTTTCATAATGATAGGACTTAGGATTCTATTATTAAATTTCATACTTTCATATAAATTTTTATTATTGTATTTTAAAACCCTGTCAAGAATCAATTTTTCGCTCAACCAAGGCTATATATTTTTTATATAAATATATAATATTTCGCCGTGCTATAATCCATTCATGAAATGTGCACGTTTCGAAAATGGTTATGAAAAGGGAAGTAGTTGGCATAGTGAAATTAGTTATTCAAGCATTATTAAAAAGCGAGGTAAATAATATGGCACAAAAAACAAATGGAATTATTTTTACTGCAATACCAGATAAATCAAATGAATATTACCGTCCATTTTATGAAGACCTGATTTATTTTAATGAATACTTAAATGAACATAAATCTGCTGCTGATCAACTGGTTTCTTTATCTGTTGAGGAACAAAACTTTCATACAAGCTTTTTTGAGTATGATGATATTTGGCTAAGAGATGTTGCACCAGTCGTCACAAATCATTTAGTTAAATTTAAATATCAACCCATTTACTTACCGAAAGATCAATGGCGATATTTAGATCAACAATTTAATAAATGGTTGAAAAAGAACGACTTCGAATATGTGAAATCCCCATTGATATTAGACGGTGGAAATCTTATTTGGAATAAAAAAGATACTGTTATAGTAACGGAACGCATATTTGATGATAATTATGATTGGAAGGAAGAAGAAATTATAGAGCAACTGGAATGGGATTTAGATGTGAGCCGAGTTATTATTATTCCTGCTGAAGAAGGGGATGTACTGGCACATGCAGATGGAATGGTTAAATTTATTGATGAACATACGATGTTTATTAGTGATTTTTTAGGGGATCATGAATTTAGATATAATGTTCAAGAGATTATTCAAGAGCAAATGCCAGAAGCTAAATTTATAGTTGTTCCATCGTCATATACAAAAAAGGAACAATATGATGAAGAAATAGCGTCGGCAAAAGGGTTGTATATAAATATGTTAGAAACATGTGATACGATTTACGTTCCCAAGTTTGGATTAGCTAAAGATAGGGAAGTGTTACGATATATTCAACAGTATACGGAGAAACAAGCTATTCAAATTCATGTAGGAGAAATATCAACAATGGGAGGCGGAATAAATTGTTTAACGTGGAATTGTCCTCATCATTTGTTACCTTCAAAAATGAAAAGATTGAACAATCAGAATGAAGATTTTTCAGTTAGGAAGATTTTTGATTGGTTTTAAAATAAGTATATAAGAAAATGTATTCAAGGGGTAAGTATATGTATACAATTACTGAGTTTTCGCGGATCTGTAAAATGAGTACACGGATGCTAAGGCATTATGACAAAGAGAATATATTAAAACCAGCATATGTGAACCCGGAAAATGGGTATAGATATTATGAGCAAGGGCAGTTAGAAATAGCGTTGAAAATAAAAAAGTTAAGAGAGTATAAGTTCCCTCTTCCTAAAATTAAAATCATTTTGCAGTCATCAGATCAAGATTCGTTTGTGAAACATATGCAAGCGCAAATTATAGAGTTGTCTCATGAAGTGAAGCAAAATTTACAGGTTATTTCAGAAATGAATGAAATGGTAAATGTGAATAATGGTCTGCATATTACTCGCCATAGAAGTTACGATATATTAATTGGAATGAGAAATGAAATAACGGTAATTACTCAAAGGTTACAAATAAATATAGATGATATGGATGATTATTTTTATGACTTATATGAAAAGGTACAAAAGCATAACTTTCAAATAGTCGGCTCGCCTTCTACGGTTTTTTATGATGAAGAGTATATCCCAAATGAAAGCGATATTGAATTAAGAGTTCCAATTTTGCATGAGAACGATAAAGACGTAGTACAAGAATGCGAAATAAAAAAACTAAATCCGCATCAAATCGTTACTACTATGCACTATGGAAGTTACGACTATATAGGTTACGCATATATAGCGTTAGAAAAATGGATTGAAAGAAATGGTTATGTAATAGAGGATTCGCCATATGAGGTTTACGTAAAGGGACCTGAATGTGATTGTTTAGTAGAGGAATATGTGACACAAATTTGTTTTTTAGTTATGAAAACAAACTGAGAATAAAGTAACCGAAATGAAAAAGCATGCAGAGTATATACTCTGCATGCTTTTTATAATGCTGAAAACTCTTCAACAAGTGAGCTAAAACGATTTAGTGCACTTTCAATCGGTTCTGGCGTAGTTAAATCAACACCAGCTTTTTTCAGTAAGTTTAATGGATAGTCAGAACTTCCGCCTTTAAGGAATTCAATATAATGTTTTTGCGCATTTGGATCGCCGCTTAATAACTTATCTGCAATTTGGATTGCAGAAGCGAATCCAGTTGCGTATTTGTATACGTAAAATGGACGATAGAAATGCGGTATTCTAGCCCATCCATATTTTACTTCTTCGTCAAATACGAGGGAGTCGCCATTATACTCTCTAAACAAGTTTTCATAAACTTCGCTAAAGACTTGAGCATTTAATGGTTTACCTTGCTGCGCCATTTCATGTGTGATTTTTTCAAACTCAGCGAACATAATTTGTGTAAAGAAAGTGCCTTTAAATTTGTCGATGAAGTGATTTACTAAATGATTACGTACATTAGCATCTTTTGCTTCTTTTAATAAATGATGAATTAATAGCACTTCATTTACTGTAGAAGCGACTTCTGCAACAAAAATAGTATAGTGTGCAGAAATTCTTGGTTGGTATCCGTGTGAATAGTGCGTATGCATACCGTGTCCACATTCATGAGTAAGAGTGAAAAGGCTATTTAAATCATCGTGATGATTTAAAAGAATGAAAGGATGAACACCGTATACACCAAAGTTATAAGCGCCGGAACGTTTTCCTGGCGTTTCTCTCACGTCAATATAACGTTTATCTTTAAAGCTTTTTAATGTTTCAATATATTCTTCACCTAATGGAGCTAGTGATTCAATCATGATGTCAAACGCTTTGTCATATGGAATGTCTTGTTTTACACCCGTTACTAAATCAACGCTCAAATCGTACTGGCGTAGTTCATCTACATGTAATTTTTCTTTTCGAAGTTCATTATAAGTATGTAGTGATTGAATGTTTTTTTTCGTCGTATTAATTAAATTTTCATATACTTCTTTCGGAACCATGTCGCCAAATAATGATTTTTCTAAAGCTGATGGATAGTTTCTTAGCTTTGAAACAGTAACATTATTTTTAATAGCAGCAGATAAAGTAGAAGCGATAGAATTTTTTAATTGTACGTATGGCTTGTAATAAGCTTTATAGGCTTCTTTACGTTTCTCGCGATTCTCATCTTCTATTAACTTTGCATACATTCCGCGTGTTAAATTTACTTTTTCTCCATCATCAGTCGTAATTTCACCAAATAGAATATCCGCATTATTTAACATGCCGTATGTATGCTGAGGAGAGGAAAGTGCTTCGCCCATTTGTGATAAAATCTCTTCTTGGTCCTTATTCAATACGTGTTTTTTATAACGGTATAATTCAAATAAGTCTTCTTTGTAATATTGTAAGCCTTCTGCTTCTTCTATGTAAGAATGTAATGTGTTTTCATCTACGCTAAGTAAGAATGGAGAAAAGAAAGATTTAGCCGCACTTACTTTTACATGTAATTGTGACACTTTATCGACAAGAGATTGGGCATCAGTATCACGCGTATCAAGATCAGATTGTAATCGTGCATAAGCGAACATTAAAGATATTATGCTAGATATTTCTTCACTCTTTGTTAAATAAGCTAATAAGCTATTGCCATCGTATATATTTCCATTAAACTCGTGTAATTCTTTCGTTAATACTTCAATTTTATGAAAATCGCTTTCCCAGTCTTCAATGCTATGGTATATATCCGTTAAATTCCATTTTTCTTTATCATCTACTTGTAGTCGATCTTTAAGTTCAGTCATAATCATTTCCTTTCTAAATATGTAGTTATATTCCTATATAACTATGAAATACAACAAATTGCAAAAAATCCCTGCTGGAAAATGAAAAGCCTTGCTAAAATGGCAAGGCTTGAAAAATTATAATGTAATTCCGAATTTTGAATGTAAAAGGTTTTTATATTGCCCATTTGTAACGTTTTCTTTCGTTTTTTTACCGTTTTTCGCTATTGTGAGACTATCCTTTGTTAAAGATGCATGCCCATCTTCAGTTAGTTTTACAATAAGAGGTACTTTGTTAAATGGTGAGCCTTCATGTTCAACGATAATTTTTTGTGCTGCATTTGCTTTTTCTTCATTCACTTCTTCTATATAAAATGCATAGCCTAACGTCCAATCATCAGCAGAAGATTGATCTAAAAACTCATTGTTTTTACGCATTTCTAACATGTAGTTTCCCTTTTCGGTCATTTCTTTACGAATACGATAATCTCCTGTAACAGAGTGAATGACTTCACCTGAGAAAGGGACAGGAGCAAGAGGTAAGTATGATCCGAATCCTACTTCAATTAAATAAAGTTCATTATGATGTGTTAAAACAGTTGCGATGTGTCCAGAATCAACAGCCCATGTAGAATTTGCTGCATTGAACACTGTTCCTGAAACGAGATGAACATCAAATCCAGCGTCTTTAAGGAAGTAGTACATAGTAGGATTAAGTTCATAACAAAGACCGCCACGGTTGTTTGCTAAAATTTTTTCTTTTAGATTTTCTTTTGATATTTCTGTAAAGTTGTTTTCGAGTATATTTAAGTTTTCAAAAGGGACAGTTTGTGCCATCGCGTACATAATGTTAGGTAAATCTTCAAATGAAACTTTGGGTTTTTCTTCTATATGTAATCTTGAAAAAAATTGTTTTTGAAAGTCGGTCATAGAAATCCCTCCATCATGCTTTTATAGATAAATTGTAAACAATCTTGAATAAGATGTGAAATAAAACTACTTTGAAGTATTTGTTAAATATGTGAAGTTAGACTAAAAAATAATGTGGGAGAGTGAGAGATTGCTACTTTACTAATTGTAGCACGAATATTATAATAATTCCGATAAACTATGCAAACGCTTTCTTGAAAGGGGATGGTGTAAATATGTTGAAAAGAATAATAGTAGTCGGTTTGTCGGTTGTTTTGTTTTTAACTAGTATATATGGAGGGAGTAAAGTGTATGCAGATACGGTTAACAATGGAACGTTAATGCAGTATTTTGAGTGGTATGCTCCGAATGATGGGAATCATTGGAATCGTTTGCATTCGGATGCTGGAAATTTAGCTCAGAAAGGAATTACATCTGTCTGGATACCGCCTGCATATAAAGGAACTACGCAAAATGACGTAGGATATGGAGCGTATGATTTATATGATTTAGGAGAATTCAATCAAAAAGGAACGGTGCGGACGAAATATGGGACAAAAGCACAGTTGAAATCTGCAATTGAAGCTTTACATAAGCAAAACATCGATGTATATGGCGATGTAGTTATGAATCATAAAGGTGGAGCAGATTATACTGAAACTGTAACAGCTGTTGAGGTAGACCGTAACAATCGAAATATTGAGGTATCAGGTGATTATGAAATTAATGCATGGACAGGGTTTAACTTTCCAGGGCGTGGAGATGCTTATTCTAATTTCAAATGGAAATGGTATCATTTTGACGGAACGGATTGGGATGAAGGAAGGAAATTAAATCGAATTTATAAATTTAGGGGGATAGGTAAAGCATGGGACTGGGAAGTGTCTAGCGAGAATGGAAATTATGATTATTTGATGTATGCAGATCTTGATTTTGATCATCCAGATGTTGCGAATGAGATGAAAAATTGGGGAACGTGGTATGCGAATGAATTAAATTTAGATGGCTTTCGTTTAGATGCTGTTAAACATATTGATCATGAATATTTACGCGATTGGGTAAATCATGTCAGACAGCAAACAGGAAAAGAAATGTTTACGGTGGCTGAATATTGGCAAAATGATATCGGGACTTTAAATAATTATTTAGCGAAAGTCAATTATAATCAATCTGTATTTGATGCACCACTGCATTACAATTTTCATTATGCTTCAAAAGGAAATGGGAATTATGATATGAGAAATATTTTAAATGGAACAGTAATGCAAAATTATCCCGCACTTGCAGTTACTCTCGTTGAGAATCATGATTCTCAGCCTGGACAATCATTGGAATCTGTAGTAAGTCCGTGGTTTAAACCGTTGGCATATGCATTTATTTTAACTCGTGCAGAGGGCTATCCTTCAGTTTTCTATGGTGATTACTATGGGACAAACGGAAATAGTAGTTATGAAATTCCAGCGTTAAAAGATAAAATTGATCCGATTTTGACGGCACGAAAAAACTTTGCATATGGTACGCAGCGTGATTATTTAGACCATCCAGATGTAATTGGATGGACAAGAGAAGGTGATAGTGTACATGCTAATTCTGGTTTAGCGACATTAATCTCTGATGGACCGGGAGGATCAAAGTGGATGGATGTTGGAAAGAATAATGCAGGGGAAGTATGGCACGATATGACGGGTAATCAAACAAATACTGTAACAATTAATAAGGATGGATGGGGGCAGTTCCATGTAAGTGGAGGATCAGTTTCCATATATGTTCAGCAGTGAATTGGTGATAAAAAAGAAGAGGAAGACTGAAATATAAGTCTTCCTCTTCTTTTTTATATTGTTATCATTCCTAAATTTTTATTTTCCTAAATGAATTAGTCGACTTTTAAAACAACGAGAGATGCGTTGGAATAAATAATATCACCCGTGGCTTCTCTTATGCGTACTCGAAGAACGTCTCCTTGGGTTAAAGGTAATAAATCAGTTCTGGCGGATGTAGCTCTTACCCCAGGACCACCACTAACTCGTGTTTCAATTGCGAATTGAATAGAATCGTTTATTGTAAGATTTAATATACTAGACGATATAGCTTGTATTACAAATACAATTGAAAAGGATACAGAGTACACGCCAGTGGTATCAATTGTAACAGAATTATTTAATGGATTTAGAGTAGTTCCACTAGCAGGTCCTGGAATTGTAAAATTAACATTTGTATTAACTATTGCTGAAAAACCGATTCCTACTTCAGAAGTGATTGTTCCAAATACGGGAAGAATTCCTAAACCAGTTGCGCCGGTAGGTCCTGTACCCCCAGTAGGACCAGTTATTCCACTTCCGGTAGGTCCTGTAACTCCAGTGGGACCAGTTATTCCAATTCCAGTAGGCCCTGTAACCCCAGTAGAACCAGTTATTCCAATTCCAGTAAAACCTGTCGCACCGGTAGGACCAGTTATTCCAGTAGGTCCGGTAGGGAATGCAAATGGTGGAATTGGTGGTAGTGTGGGGCCAATTAAACCTGGTTCAAGAGCAGGTCCATGTAAAATAATATATTGTTCGTTCATATAGTAACCTCCTATGATTGCTTGTCATAATTATTAAATGTATTAGGGAAAGTAAATGACATTCGCAGTAGCGGAGGCGCGTATTTAATTTTTTGCAATGAAATTAAAGTTATTACTTTAAAGTTCGATACAATAAAAAAACAGTATTGTAATTGCTATAGAACTAAATATTAGTATGTTTTTGACGTGATTTTCGTAAATATTATATTTGCTTTACGATAAAATAATTATAGTGTAAAATTACACTATAATTGTAAATTTACATCGTGTGGGTGTTTTTACACTTTCGTTTATGAGAAGAAGTTCTTTATATAAATCGTAATTTAAAATCGATAAGGACATTTCTGTATAGGCAGTATTAGCAAAAGGAGAGGCAATATGAAAAGAACAATAATGAAATATAGCATCATGTTTAGTTTACTACTATTAACATCATGTGATATATCGGATGAAGAAATTGAACGAAGAGCACAAAGTTATACAAAATCGGAGTATGGTATTTCTGTAAAACTAGATCGAATTGAAATACCCGACCTAGGTAAGGATTTTTTAGGTCCAGACACACGAACAGCTTATGTACAGCAAGTAGATGAACCGCATTTGCAATTTCAAATATCCTTTGATGGACGAAGTTCTCCAAAGGTAAATAATGATAACTATAAAATAAAAAAAGGAGCGAATGATTTACGAGAAAGATTCAATACATATTATGAAGAAAAAGGAAATAATACTCTGTTTACTTTCGAGCAAATGCAGACGGGGCATATTGTTTTCGATAAGGATGCAGAGAAAAGAATAGCGAAGAAACATCCGAAGCATTATGTTACGGCAGTTTTTAGAAGTAATACTATTTTAGATGTAAACAATCCTGTACATATGGAAACATTAGCGGAGGTTGCAAGAAGTATAAAAGAATTCAATAAAACAATTGAAAATAGTAAGAGTAGTGTGGATGATATAACGATTCAGTTGCCAAATGATAATAAAGATGTATTACTACATATTGCGGTAGATTATATAGTAACGGCTGAAGAGGCAAAAAAGACACTTGAGAAAAAGGTGGATTATATGAAAGCTTTATAATCTGCAAGGGAATAGTCTGACACCTTTACTTCTCACGAAACATATAGTATGATGATTTCAGTAAATTAGATTTCAATGACTATAATATAAATTAATGAGAGGTGCTTTTTGTGAGTGCGGTAGGTACTAAATAGGAAAAATTTAATGAAATAAATCGGATAAGAACAGGGGATTTTTATGTATACCATACCCCTAATTTTGTCATGGATTTATTTCAATACCTATGAAGATACCTACAATACTTTATAAAGCTTGTAATAAGGGGATTGCCATCCGTTTTTATGGCTTATTTCCTCATATGTTATTACTCATGCCTTGTAAATGTAAAAGCTGCGGTATCCCCCGCAGCTTTTTTGTATATATTTTTAATGTATAAAAATGGTAATTGAATAATGTAGGGCTCATTGGAATCTAATGAGTAGGTATCTTCATTTATGATAGAAATCAATCATAGTGAGGAGAAACAAAATGAATACGATGACTTTTGAAAAGTTACAATATAACGAATTAAAGGATATAGTGAAATCTTATTGTGTAAGTGGATTAGGAAAAGAATTAATAAATAAATTAGAGCCGAGTACAAGTATAAAAGTAGTAAGGAATCGATTAAATGAAACGACGGAAGCACGAGCTATATTAGATGCAGAAGGGCATGTTCCTTTTTTCGGTATTTCAAATATCGCAAGTACGATTCAAAAATTAGAAAAAGGGATGATTTTAGATCCTGAAGAGTTAGTAAGTGTTTCAGATTTTTTACGTGGCTGTAGGAAGATTAAAAAGTTTATGTTAGATAAAGAATTTTTTGCGCCAATATTAGCTTCTTATGCAAATTCAATGACTGAATTTAAAAGTATTGAAGAGGAAATTAATTTTTCAATAAAAGGCAATAGCATTGATTCTGCCGCTAGTAAAGAGTTAAAACGAATTCGAAATAACATCGATTCTGTAGATGGAAAAATAAAAGAGCGTTTAACGAAGTTTTTAAATAGTAGTGCAAATAAGAAGTATATTCAAGAATTCTTTATTAGTAAGAAGGATGATAGGTATACGATTCCAATTAAATCTTCTTATAAAAATCAAGTTGCGGGAAGTATAGTTGAAGCGTCCGCTAAAGGTTCTACTGTATTTATAGAACCACATACGGTTACAAAGTTAAATGCGGAACTCGCAAGTTTGAAAGCAGAAGAAGCGATGGAAGAGTATCAAATTTTAGCGACTTTATCAGGCATGGTAGTAGAAAATATTTATCATATAAAAATTAACATGGAATTGATTAGCCAATATGATATGGTATTTGCGAAAGCGAAGTTTAGTAAATCAATCGATGGAATAGAGCCGAAGTTAAATGATCACGGCTACATTCGTTTAGTAAATTGTAAGCATCCGCTTTTAAGTGGAAAAGTAGTACCGTTAAACTTTGAAATCGGTCAAAATTACCGTAGTTTAATTATTACAGGACCAAATGCAGGCGGGAAAACAATCGTGTTAAAAACAATTGGATTGTTAACATTAGCGACAATGTCAGGCTTGCACATTGCTGGAGATAAAGAAACAGAAATTGCTATTTTTGAAAATGTATTTGTAGATATTGGAGATAATCAAAGTATCGAAAACGCACTAAGTACATTTTCATCTCATATGAAAAATCTATCTGAAATTATGAGGATGTCAAATAATAATACGTTGCTACTATTTGATGAAATAGGAAGCGGGACCGAACCGAACGAAGGGGCAGCACTTGCAATTTCTATTTTAGAGGAGCTTTATCTGGCGGGATGTATTACAGTGGCGAGTACGCATTACGGTGAAATTAAACGATTCTCAGAAATGCATGATGATTTTATGAACGCAGCAATGCAATTTAATAGTGAGACACTAGAACCACTTTATAAATTAGTAATCGGTAAATCAGGTGAAAGTAATGCACTTTGGATTGCGAATAAAATGAACGTAAGAGAGCGTGTACTGCAAAGAGCGAAAGCGTATATGGAAAATAAAGAATATGCTTTAGAAAAACTGAATGAAAGTAAAATTAGAAAACCAAAATTTGTGCAGGAAAAAAGAGAAAACCATTACGAGTACAAAATTGGCGATCGTGTAAATTTATTAGATTATGATGATTTTGGTATTATCTATAAGGAAATAGATAATTTCTATAACGTCGTTGTATATTATAACGGTGAATTTGTTGAAGTAAATATAAAACGTATTACGTTAGAGGTAGCAGCGAAGGAATTATACCCAGAGGGATACGATTTAAATACACTATTTGTCGATTATAAAGAAAGAAAAATGCAGCATGATATTGAGCGCGGATCGAAAAAAGCGCTTCGTAAAATCCAAAAAGAAATAAGAAAGAATAGAGGATAATATAGGATGGTAACGATTAGACAAGAGCAAAAAAACGATTATAGAAAAACAGAAGAAGTTGTACAACAAGCATTTTTACATGAAGAATTTAGTGATAAAACAGAACATGAACTTGTGAGTCGTATTAGAGAATGTGACGCGTTTATTCCTGAATTATCAATCGTTGCAGTAGACGAAGAAATAGTCGGTCACATTATGTTATCTAAAATTACGATAGAACAAGGTGCAACTTTTGTAGAATCGTTAGCACTTGCACCGGTTTCAGTTGCTAGGGGTCATCAGAAAAAAGGAATCGGCGGGAAGCTTATTGTAGCTGCGTTAGAAAAAGCGAAAGAACTTGGATACGGATCAGTTGTAGTATTAGGACATCCAGAGTACTATCCGAAATTTGGTTTTAAGAAAGCAAGTGAGTGGAATATAAAAGCACCATTTGAAGTGCCAGATGAAGTGTTTATGGTGATTGAGCTAAGTGAGAACGCTCTGCAAGATGTAGAAGGAATTGTACAATATTCGAGTGCATTTGCTGAGTAGGAGTATCGGTTAAAAAAATGTAATCATAAAAGATGCTATCTTTTTGTAGGGATATACAGAAAGATAGCTTTTTTATTAAACAAATGTACTTACGTATATTTTGCTCAATGAATAATTAAGGTGGTAAAATTGATATAGAAATGTAAAGGGAGAGAATTGAATGAAGAAGCGAGAAACAGATAGCAATGAGAATGTAGTTACGTTATATGTTACGAGACACGGTAAAACAATATTAAATACGAATCATCGTGCGCAAGGGTGGGCAGACTCTCCGTTAGTAGAAATAGGTGTGGAAGTTGCCTCTAATTTAGGAACGGGATTAAAAGATGTTCATTTTGCGAATGCGTATAGTAGTGATAGTGGCCGAGCGATTGAAACTGCTAATTTAGTATTAAAATATAGTGAGCAAACAAAGTTAAAACTTGAGAAAAGAAAAAATTTACGAGAATTAAATTTTGGTATTTTTGAAGGTGAAAAACTTGAAAATATGTGGGATGTGGTTGGAAAAGCTGCGGGCGTTGCATCACCAGAAGAACTTATGAAGTTTTCTATTCAAGAAGTGATTAATCTTATTAGAGCAGCGGACCCTACAAAACAGGCGGAAGATTGGGAATTATTTTCTACTCGTATAAAAGCAGAGATTGATAAAATTAGTGAAGAATCTGCTGCAAATGGAGGCGGCAACGTTTTAGTTGTCGTTCATGGGCTTTTAATTACTACATTAATCGAAATGTTAGACAGTAGCCAAACAAAACTTGGAGTAGAAAATGCTAGTGTGACGAAGATTATATATCAAAATGGAACATACACAGTCGAGTCGGTTGGAGATATGAGCTACGTTGCAAAAGGAAAAGAAAGTGTGGAAATATAAAAATAAGAAAAGGAAGGTAGAGAAATCTAGCTTCCTTTTTATTTTTTAATATATCATTTATTAATTCGAATCGGAATATTCTGTTAAAAATGAACTATGAAAATTATTGTAATGGTATAATTAGAGAGTAGGAACAACAAATTAGTTTGCAGTGTATTGGAGGGACATTAGCCTTACATTTCATCTCGGAATCTAAAGTAAGTATACGAGAAATAAAACAAAGTAAGGAATGTGTGAATATGGGTGGTACATGGTATGTGATTTATGTTCAATTCTAAGAAGAAAAGAATATTAACAATTATATGGAGAAGTGATTATGTTGATTAAATTCGTTCATTTGTTATTTGGAAAACCGTGTGAAAAAGGTGATTCGTTCCAAACTAAGTTTCCACGTTTTATTTATTGGAGTGCAGTTGTATTTTATTTTTTTGGAATGCTATTATTTGGGATTCTTTCTTTTATTGATACTGTATTTATTGGATCGTTGATATCAGGAGGTTTGTTCTTTCCTTTAATATTTAGATTCATTTATTATATAAACTTAAAAATGAGGGGCCTAGAAAGAGAAGCGTAGAGAAAAAATATAAATAACAGGGTAATTGAAAAGAAGCGAGATTGAACATAAATAACGTTAAAAAAGGAAGCAAAGAAATACATTCTAGCTTCCTTTTTTTATTGGAACGATTATGGGATCAATAAAATCTTCCCTGTGCTTTTTCGGCTCTCTAATAATTCATGAGCACGGGCACCATCTTGTAAAGAGAATGTAGTAGAACTTGCGATCTTTAATTTTTCGGTCGCAATCCATTCGAATAATTGAGAGGAGCGTTCTATTCTCTCTTCATAAGATGTAAGCACGTTCCAAAGGTCTCCGCCAGTTAAAGTTTTCGAAGTATCCATAAGCATACGTGGATCAACTGGCGCAGGATTACCGCCGGCCATTCCGTAAAATACGACAGTACCGCCAGTTTTAGTAGCATTAAAACTCTCCTCTAATGTAGAACCTACTGATTCATATACAACATTTACTCCATCACCATTTGTTATTTCAACTACTTTTGTATGCCATGCTTCCGTATATAAAAAAACGTGATCAGCACCAGCTAATGTAGCTATCTTTGCTTTTTCTTTGGATGACGTTAGGCCGATTACTTTTCCGCCTAGTAGTTTAATTATTTGAATAAGAAGTTGCCCAACACCACCAGCTGCAGCGTGTACTAAAGCTATATCACCTTGTTTTATTTCATAGCTATCTTTCGTTAAATAATGTGCGGTTAGACCTTGCAATAAGACAGAAGCGGCTGTTTCAAAAGAGATAGAATCTAAAAGCTTAATTGCTTTCTCAGACGGAACAGCAACTAGCTCTGCATTTGCAAATGGGACATCAGCAAATGCAATACGATCTCCAGGATTAATATTCGTAACGTCAGCTCCTACTTTTTCAACAATGCCAGCCCCTTCATAACCTAATATAAAGGGCGGGGTACCAGCGAGATGATAATCACCGCGGCGTCTATAAATATCGGCGAAATTTAAACCGATTGCTTTCGTGCGGACAAGAATTTCATTTGGATTTATGATTGGATCATTTAGTTTTTTATATTGTAGTACATCCGGATTTCCGAACTGTTCGAAACAAAGTGCTTTCATATGGAATACCTCCATTTTTATTGTTTGTCGATGCTCTTTATCATACAATACAAATATCAATAGACAAAGAGGATTATTTCGATGAAATCAATCGGAAATTACGATTGAAAAGAGGGATGATAAATGGAGATAAAACAATTAATTACATTTAAAATAGCCGCGGACACTTTGAACTTTACACAAACTGCGAAGAAATTAAACTTTGCTCAATCGAGCGTAACAGCGCAAATTAAAACGTTAGAAGCTGAGCTAGGTACGCCGTTATTTGAAAGATTAGGAAAACGCCTTTTCTTAACTGAAGCAGGTAGGAAGTTTCAACTATATGCCGACAAGATGATTGCACTCAGTAACGAAGCGAAAATGGCTGTGAAAGATGATGAAGAAATAGCAGGTACGTTAATAATCGGTGCGCAAGAAAGCCAATGTACATATAGACTTCCTTCTATATTAAAGAGGTTTAAAGCACAATTTCCTCAAATAAAGCTTATATTTAAACCAGCGCATTCCAATAAAGATGCGAAGGAACAATTGATGGAGGGAAAAGTCGATCTTGCATTTATTTTGGACGAATGTAAAACAGAAGATACTTTATATGTGGAGCCGCTTATGAAAGAAGAATTAAAAATAGTAGCTGCTTCAGGGCATCATTTACTCGAGAAAGCTTCCATTTCTACAAAAGATTTAGAAAGTGAGACGTTGTTGCTAACAGAGTTAGGGTGCTCGTACCGGACTTTATTTGAAGAGCTACTTCGTACAGAAGATGTGTATCCAGCAAATAAAATTGAGTTCGTTAGTGTAGAGGCAATTAAACAATGTGTTATTGCAGATTTAGGAATAGCTGTTTTACCAGCGATAGTAGTAGAAAAAGATATACGAGAAGGGACGATAGAAGAGTTACATGTAGAAAGTGCAATCTCACCGATTTATACACAAATTGCTTGGCATAAAGATAAATGGATGACATTGCCACTGCAGCAATTTATTGATGTAACGAGAGAGTTTTTTACAACGGATTAAGTGGAGAAATATTTATTTTATACAATAGAAAAAATGGCAATTTTGTATAAAGAACCGATACTTGCATGAAACGAGTATCGGTTCTTTTATGTTTTAAATAAAGAATGCTAAAACATGTGTATTTCTCAACTTTTTTTCTTAGACGGATACGTAAATTTCTTCGTATATTCCAATAATCATAAGGAAATTTACAACGTTTAGTCGTTTCTGTAAGATGCCTCTAGGAAGCATGAAAGGAGGGGCGTACATAGGGGATAGATTGTCTTTATTATACGTACTTATTTTGAGGGAGGAAATTGAAAATGTTTAAAAAGTTAATGAAAGTATGTGTATTAAGTGTAGCGAGTGTAGGGCTATTATTTAGTTTCCAAGGAAGTACATTTGCTGCTACTGATTTAAGTAGTTACTATGACGGGAAAAATCCAGCAACAACGAAAGTATACGGAGGTAGTACAACGTGTGATGCAGATGGATTTAATGCAAAGTCTACAGCTGTGTACGAAGGGAGTAAAAAAGTAGGGACAGTGTATTTACGTTACAGCAATAAATGTCATGCAGCTTGGGCTAAGTTTGTTTTAGATCAACCAGCACCAGCTGTGTCTGGAGGAGTGTATGCGTACGCTGTTGTGAATAAATACAAAAATGGTGTATTTCAAAAATCAGTCACTTCTAATCAGGGAAACGGTACAATAAAAACAGGTCAAACGAGCACGTATACAGGAATGGTATTTGATTTAACTGCTGATTTCGGATACACAGCAGATGCTGAGGCGGTTACGTTTAATAACGGTTATGGAAAAACAGGACGCTATTAAAAAGGAGTGGAATACTTTGAAACTTTTAAAAAAGCTAAGCGCATGTTTCTGTCTATCATTGCTCGTTTTAATTAGTGTGTTTAGTACGACGAATAATGATAAAGCATATGCAGAAAATCATTCGTATGATGGGAAAAGTCCGTATTACAATAGCTGTGACCAATCAGCAGTAACGAAAGAAAAGAAGTGGATTGATTCCAATTCTTATGTGGAATTAAAATTTAGCACAACGTGTAAGACAGCATGGGCAAAAGTTACAGTAACTCGTGCAGCAATTTATAATAACGAAGCTGATGCAAGAATTGTAAGAAAAACAGATGGAAAGGCATATACTTGCGGAAGTACTGGAGGAAATGGTGTTGTGAATAAAGGGCAAACATCATGTTATACGCCAATGGTATATGATTTAGATCCAAGAAAGGCACAGGCGCAAGGGAAACATGCTATTCCAAATAGTGATGCATATAATTATGCGGAGACTATTTGGTATTGATCATATTATAAAAAATTAAGATAGCATATTTAAAGAGCATGTTTTGAGTGGTTTTCAAAGCATGCTCGATCTGTATTCATTCTAAGTTTTTAGGTAATCAACTAATAAGATCTGTATCAGGAGGAGTATATCCAAGGTGACGAGCCATCGATACAATTTGTCCTTTATGATGAAATTCATGTGTCTCTGTATGAGTTAAAAGCCATAGCGGTGTTGTACTCCAAGGCTCTTTTTGCCATTTCACTTCATTTGCTATATTTTCGAGCCAACGGTCATTGTATTCATCTAAAAAACGTTGTACAGTCTCATCTACTAACTTAAATCTAGCACGGACTTTCGCGACATTTGCATGCTCAATTTCATCATCACTAGCGAATGAAAAATTTGCTCGCTTTTGCTTAAATGCGAATGATCCAAGCCAGTATCGATAGCAATCGGCTACATGAATATGCGTCTTTATAATGCTACCGCTCCCGAAGTTCGGAACAGTGCTATGTAATTTTTCTAGCGGGAGTTCTTCCAAAAATGAAAATAGAGTTTCTCTTGTAGAGCTAATAAGATTATATTGTTGTTTTAAAATATGTAACATGAAATTGACACTCCTCTATTATTTACTAAACTAACTGTGTAGTAAATAATTCTATATGTACGAGAGGTGAACCTTTTTATTATTTGTACTAGGCATATTAGATGTATTTCTTCATTGTTTCTGATAGATTAAACAAGGTAAAACTTTAATGAGTTGAACATTCTTAGTTCATAATAAATGGTACATGAAGAAGGAGCACGATCAAATGAATAGACTAGTTGGCTTAAAACAATTTGAAATAACGCGTGGGGAATTGCTTAAATTTATGGAGAAGCTAGACGATAAAACTGTAGATACGCAGCCAGAGGGGTTTAACAATACAATTCGCTGGCATATCGGTCATGTATTAACGGCAGCAGAAGTTTTCATGTTTGGAAAAGAATTTAAACAATTACCAACTGAATATCCAGGTATGTTTGGATATGGATCAAGACCATCTAAATGGAAAACAGAGGGGCCGTCATTGGAAGTGTTAGCCGCTCAATTAAAAGAACAAGCGAAACGTATTAACGAAATTCCAGCAGAAGCATTTGAAAATAAACTTCCAGAGCCATTCCTAGGATTGGAAACAGTAGGGGAGCTATACGGTATGATGCTTTATCATGAAGCGGATCATATTGGACAAATGAAGGCAATGGAGCGTATTATTAAAGCTCTTTAGTTCTAATTGTATTTAAAAAACGAAAGTACAGATTTTTTGTTAAAATTGAGGTGTAAGTAGTTACAACCTTATTTTTCAAAATATAGGTGTAATGTGAAATAATATATAAACAAAAAGGATAGATAATTTATTATCTATCCTTTTTGTTGTTGAAGGATTATGAGAGCTTACCATAGTAAGAATAGTTATTACTTTTTGTTTTACATAATAGAAAAATATTGAAGAAAATACAGAAATAAGGTTGCGAAATCTATATGAAATATAAGTATAATAGTAGAGAAGAACTAGAAATAGGGGTGAATATTATGATTACATTAGAACAAAAGTTGGAGCAATACACACATACATATGCACAGTTAAAGGAAGAACTAAAATGGAAAACGAGTGATTCTCGAACTGGAATGATGATTGCTGCTATGTATACAGGTAGTGATAAATTGTTTGATATCGGACGTTTTTTAGAGATTAGTAGTTATATTAAGAATCAAGTAGGGATGTTTTCATACTTAAAGTCTTATCATCGCTTTGTGGTGGCCGCAACTTTACATATTCACTTTACAGATTATAAGAAAGCTTTTCGAAATTTTTTAGATTTATATGAACAATTGGTTGCTGGTGGTTTTAGTCGAAGTATATTTACTTATCTCGCAGCATCTGTGCTTTTAACAGAAGAAAATGAACAGCATGGCACGCACATTCAGCGTTCGATGCAAGTATATAAACGTATGAAAGAGGATCACCTTTTTCTTACAAGTACAAATGATTATCCACTTGCAGTTTTACTAGCAGGACAATCAGAGAATGTAGAAACACTTATGGACCGTGTAGAACGTCTGTATCAGAAACTAGCGAAAGCTGGTTTGCGTAAAGGGAATGATCTTCAGTTTTTAAGTCATATCCTTTCACTAAAGAAGGATGTTCGTGAAGAAATGTTAGTTGCAACATGTACAAAAATATGGAATTCGTTAAAAGAAGAAAAGGTAAAAGTGAAACAGATGCATTATCCAGCAATCGGGCTACTAGCGTTACTTGAAGATGGAGAAAAAGAGGTTCATGCTATTAAAGCATTGATTGAAAAATTGCAGGGGGAGAAATTATTCCGTTGGCATACAGATACGAATATTCTTATTGCTATACAACTGTTTGTAAGTCAGAAAGGTGAGGAAAGTAAAGCTAC
The DNA here is from genome assembly GCF_058791995.1 of Bacillus sp. EB106-04-02-XG92. Classification (NCBI taxonomy): domain Bacteria; kingdom Bacillati; phylum Bacillota; class Bacilli; order Caryophanales; family Bacillaceae; genus Bacillus; species Bacillus sp. EB106-04-02-XG92. The sequence goes on along the minus strand of NZ_JBYTEA010000012.1, from coordinate 103,326 downwards.
CAGCACAGGTTTACAAACTATGATAGAAGTCCTTATACAAGCACAACAGGCAGCTATGATGGCAACGATTGCCGCTTCATCTGTAGCAACCTCTTCAGCTACTAGTAGTTCATAATGTGTAACTGTTTATGCTCTTGTAATTTATAACTCCTTTGATAAGGACGGTAAAAAAGCCCATCACTCTCTAATGAGTGATGGGCTTTTTTACATAATCAGCATTATTTTTTCGACTCCTTCAAATGTTTGAGTTGTGTAACAATCATAATGCTAATAACAACGAGTAAAAACCATGAGCTAATTTTGCTTAAGTGAACGAGATTCCACGCTTCCCGTTGATTTGGATATTGCCATGCTCCGAAAAATGTTGCGATGTTCTCTGCAATCCAAATAAAGAAACCGATAAGGAAAAAGGAGAGAACAAGTGGTATTTTATAGGTAACGCCTCGTAATGAAAATTCTACAAATGTCCGAAAGAAAACGATGAATAAAAGGACAGTTAATACCCATCTAAAGTCATATAGAAAATGATGTGTGAAAAAATTAAAGTAAATCATTGCTCCTAGCGGTATGGCAAAAATAGCCCTTGGCCAATGATGCATTTGCAAATGCAATCTTCTCCAAGCTTGGCATATGTAACTTGCAACACTTGCATACATAAAACCGCTGTATAGCGGAACTCCAAAAATCTTCGCATATGCCTCTTCAGGATAACTCCATGAACCGAAATGTACTTTATATATTTCTAGTAGAAGCCCGATAAAGTGAAAAACAGTAATTACTTTTAGTTCGTCCTTCGTCTCAAGTCCAGTCTTGTACATAATCAACTGCATAAGAAGACATACGATAAGTATGAAATCATAGCGATATAACCCTGGGATAGAAATGATTTTTGATAGGGCTAGTGTTAAGAAAATAACGACAGGGAATAAACAGGATAATGCTTGCTCATAAGTGAAGTGTAGTAGTTGTTTTATATAGAACATTGTGTCTCCTTTGTTTTTGTTAGAAAACTCAAAATAATGACTAAGTATACTACAATTTGCAAAATAAACCAGTAGTCTATTTTGCATGTATTTGTAAGTTTTAGAGGGGAATTGTAATAAGTATTTTAATATATAACAAAGTAAAAAATAGTTTGCTATTTAAAAAAAGTGGGGATATAATATCTAAATGAAAATGATAATTATTATCAATATTAATTATAAATAAAAAATAATTATAAAAAACAACTGAATATAAAGGATGAAATGAAACATGTTACATAAGTCTACTATACGTGCTGGCAATAACCGCTGGATACATATTAAGTTCATATGTTTTATGAGCTTAACAATTATATGTTTAATTGGATCTATATTTTTGGCCGTCGCATTTGGTGCAAAGGATATTCATTTGCAAACGGTGTGGACAGCGGTTTTTGATTACAATCCGAAATTAACGCAGCATCAAATCATTTACGAATTAAGGCTCCCAAGGGTAATTGGCGCAGCAGTTGTAGGAGCGGCTTTTGCGGTCGCTGGGGCTGTTATGCAAGGAGTAACACGAAATCCTTTAGCTGATGCAGGTGTGCTTGGCATAAATGCAGGTGCGATGTTTGTAGTAGCACTTAGTTTTGCCTTTTTTCCACATATGCCATATTCCTATTTAATGATTGTCTCTTTTATTGGAGCGGTTTTAAGTACAGTACTCATTTTTATTATCGGATCGGCCACATCAGGCGGATTAACACCGATGAGATTAACGATTGCAGGGGCAGTTATGGCCGCGTTATTGCATTCGTTGAGTTCAGGTATCGCGATTTATTATGACTTAAGTCAAGATTTAGCGTTTTGGTACGCTGGTGGTGTTGCAGGGGTTAAGTGGGAACATTTGAAGTTTTTAGTTCCTATCATTCTTATAACGATTCTTTTTGCGATAGGGATAGGGCGATCTATTTCACTCATATCAATGGGGGATGACGTCGCTACGAATTTAGGAGTAAAAACGAACCGAACGAGAATACTAGGGATGATTATAGTAGTCATTCTTGCAGGTGTATCTGTTTCAGCTGTTGGTTCTATCGGATTTGTAGGACTCGTTATTCCGCATATTGCTAGAAAATTAGTTGGTGTGAATTATCGACTCATTATTCCTATGTCAGCATTATTAGGAGCTATGTTATTAGTTTTAGCTGACTTAGGGGCAAGAACAGTAAACCCTCCTAAAGAACTCGCGATAGGAATTATGGTAGCTCTTGTTGGAGTTCCGTTCTTCCTCTATATAGCACGTAAAGTTGGGAGGGAGCTATAAGTGAAGGATCTTATTACCACAGATAAAAAAAGAGCCATTACTGCAACTACAATATTCGGTTGTATTGGTATCGCTGTCATTTTACTTAGCTTAAATACAGGGACACTGAGGATAGCGCCACTTAAAGTAATTCAAACACTTTTCGGTTATGGTGATTTTGAGAGCGCAACAGTGCTATACGATTATCGTATGCCAAGAATTATAATCACCATGTTAGCTGGTATTGGCCTTGGGATTTCTGGTGCGATTTTACAAGGATTATCACGTAATGCACTTGCAGACCCTGGTATTTTAGGATTACATGCAGGTGCATCCTTCGGGCTAATTATATTTGTTACTTTCTTTCATTCTATTAATGAGAATGCATCGATTTTAATACCGTTATTTACATTTGGCGGAGGAGTGCTAGCTGCATTTTTAATTATTATACTTGCGAGTGATCGGTCAAAAGGTTTACTGCCTATTAGACTTATTCTCGTTGGTATTGCTGTTTCAGCTGGATTTAGTGCGATTTCGTTATTTTTCTCGCTCAAGTTAAATGATGAGACATATACATTCGCTTCCAGATGGTTAGTTGGTAACGTGTGGGGAAGGGATTGGATTCATGTCCTTGCATTATTACCTTGGATTTTCATACTAACTCCGTATGCATGGCTAAAATCTAAAACGTTAAATGCATTGTCACTCGGTGATAGTGTGGCAGCAGGACTTGGTGTTTCTGTTCAAAAAGAACGGTTACTCCTTTTAGCTACAGCGGTTGGATTATCTTGCGCGAGTGTATCGATGGCAGGAGGGATTGGTTTTATCGGTTTAGTTGCTCCGCATATTGCAAGAAAGTTAGTAGGTACTACGTATCAACATTTCCTTCCACTAGCTGGCATTATCGGAATGATTATTTTAGTACTAGCAGATACGATAGGTCGTTCTATATTTGAGCCAAATTCTATTCCAGCTGGTGTAGTAGTGGCGGCTTTAGGAGCACCGTATTTTCTTTATTTACTTACAAAAACAAAATAAATACTTCAAAGAGGAGAACATATGAAAAAGAAACTTACTATTTTATTTAGCATCATGTGTATTTTAGTACTAGCAGCATGTGGTCAAACGAAAGCTAATGAAGAGGCAACGAAAAAAAGTAATGAGCCAAAAATCGCCTCTATGTCTATTCACTTAACGAATAATTTACTTGCATTAGGAATTACACCAGTAGGTTCTGTAATTGGTGGAGATTTAAAAGATTTCTTACCACATGCAAAAGAGCAACTGAAAGATACGAAGAAACTGGGCGTTGTAACAGATCCGAATATGGAAGCGTTACTTCAGTTAAAGCCATCTGAAATTTATGTGGATGAAAAATACGTTGGCAAAGATTTAGCGAAATACGAAAAAATTGCAAAAACACATTCTTTCAATTTAGATGAGGGTACGTGGAGAGATCATTTAAAACAAGTTGGTAAACTTGTAAACCGTGAGAAAGAAGCGGATACATATATTCAAGATTACGAAGAGCAAGCAAAACGAGTAAAAAGTTTAATAGATAAAGAGTTAGGTAATAACGAAAAAGTAATGGCAATTCGCGTTACTGCAAAAGAATTACGTGTATTTAGTACGAAAAGACCGATGGGACCAATTTTATTCGAAGACTTAGGATTACAACCTGCAAATGGTGTAGAGAAAATTGATGGAAACCGTCCTTTCGAAGTGATTTCACAAGAAGTATTATCTGACTTTGATGCAGATGCTATTTTCGTTGTTGTAAATAGAGACGATAAGGCAAAAGCTGCATTTAAACAACTTCAAGAAACACCAATTTGGAAAGGCTTAAAAGCTGTTAAAGGAAAGCACATATACATTATTAATGACCAACCATGGCTAGACTATTCTGCTTTAGGTAACAAAATGGCAATGGATGAAGCGGAGAAAATGTTTACGAAATAATATAGATTCGATGTTAGGAAGATCCTCTGAATTTTGAGGGTCTTTTTTTATTGTTAGAATAAATAAAAAATTATACAATAAATTTAATTTAATGCAGAGTAGATGTGCCGATGTCAGCACTTATTGTAAGTATCCCGTTTATAAAGCAGTTTATGGAAATAGGGGATAAATAGGCTAGAATAATTATTCCCATTATTTAATAAAGGGGAGTTTGAAATGACAATGAATCTTTTTCAAAATAAAACGATTAAATTATCAGTTATGAGAGAAGCAGATGCTGAAGTAATGGCTATGTGGCAGGAAGATAGTGAGTATTTAAGAAATGTTGATACAGATGTAGCATTCCCGCAATCTTTACAGGAAATAGCGAGTGATGGGCTATTAAAGGGACGAAGATCGAATAGTGTTTCTTTCATGTTAAGGACAGTTCAAGATGATCGCTTCATTGGTTTTGTTGCAATTCATGGCATAGAGTGGAATAACAGAACGGGTTTATTAGCTATTGGTATAGGAGATGCGAATGATAGGGGGAAGGGATATGGAAGAGAAGCGATCTATCTTATCTTAAAATATGCTTTTTATGAATTGAATTTACACCGCGTCGGTCTTGATGTTATTTCTTATAATAAAGCTGCTATTGAGTTGTATAAAAAGATGGGTTTTCAGATGGAAGGCTGTATGAGAGAAGCGGTTCAAAGAGATGGGAAGTGTTTTGATCGTATCATTATGGGGATATTGCGGGATGAATGGATTGAGCTGCAAGGTTAGAAAGTACATTCAAAATTATATATGTAGTATGCAGGAGATATAATGATAATTGGCGAATTTTTACAATGTACTGATTGAACTTATAAGGAGTCATGAAAAATGAATTTAGAAAAAAGTAAACCAGTAAATGAAGAGGTCGCTGAATTAAAGGAATTAATTAAAGAATTGCACGGAAGTGTACATCAACTTCAAAGTGAAGTGCAGCAATTAAGGCATGAAAGACCGGTTGTTGAAGTAAGAAAAGGTGTTCAATTATCACCAGCAATCGTTGGACAAATTGGTGGTATGATATTAGGTGGATTAGCAATTATCGGTATATTTTGGTGATAAAAAAAGGTTTGCAGCATAGTGCTGCAAACCTTTTGTATTTGACGATATAATTTTACGCACTACAACTTTTACATTAAATAACGTAAATATATATAAGCGTGTGATAACAATAGCGCAATAATTGTTAACGGTAAACCAATTTTTAAGAAGTCCATATACGAGAATCCATGTCCTTCACGTTTTGCAATACCAGCAACGACTACGTTTGCGGATGCTCCGATTAATGTTCCGTTTCCGCCTAAGCAAGCTCCAAGTGATAACGCCCACCATAGTACTTCGATTTGTGGAGAGTCTACAGATAGTCCGAGTCCTGTAGCTAAATCTTGAATAAGCGGAATCATCGTTGCGACAAAGGGGATATTATCAATTGTCGCAGATGCGATGCCTGATACCCATAAAATAAGTACCGCAGCGAAACCGATATCGCCATTTGTTACGTCGAGTACTTCTTTTGCGAGTGAAGAAATAAGCCCGATATCAATTAACCCGCCAACGAGAACGAATAGTCCAGCGAAGAAGAAAATAGTTACCCATTCAACGTGGGCAAATACATCTTCAATATCGTGTTCTTTTACTCCAATTAGCATAAGAATTGTAGCGCCTGTCATCGCGATAACGGCAGCGTCTACATGAATAATTGAATGAAGTACAAAGCCTAAAATAGTTAGTCCTAAAATTGAAATGGATTTTAAAAGGAGGCTTTGATCTTTAATATAATCTTTTTCGTTCAATGCCATTAATATTTTAATTTGCTCAGTTGTTGTTTTTAGTTTGTTACGATACATAAAGTAAATAATGCCAAGTGTAACGATAGAAATAATAATTACGATTGGAGCTAAGTTTAGTAAAAAGGCATTAAAATCTAAATGTTTGTTTGCTGATCCAATCATAATGTTCGGTGGGTCACCGATTAATGTTGCTGTTCCGCCTATATTTGAAAATAGCACTTCTGAAATCAAATAAGGAACAGGGTTTACTTTTAAAATACGTGTAATGGATAGTGTAACAGGTACTATTAATAAGACAGTTGTTACGTTGTCCAAAAATGCTGATCCGACAGCAGTTAATAAAGATAGCAATAATAAAATGCGAATCGGTTTTCCGCCAGCTGCTTTTGCCGCTTTAATGGCGACAAATTCAAATACGCCTGATTGACTTGTAATATGTACGAGAATCATCATCCCAATTAAAAGGGTAATCGTTTCCCATTGAATATGTGATGTGAAAGCGGTATGTAAATCTACAACTCCAAAAATAATCATAATAGCAGCGCCGAATAGTGCGATTACTGCACGATTCAATTTCTCAGAAATAATAAATCCGTACGTGACTAAAAATACGGAAATTGCAAAATAATATTGCCAATTTGCTACTTCATGTGCTGATTGTTCCAATCATGTCACCTTCTTTAAAGTATGTATTCAATTGTCAAAATGTATCTCGCTTTATAAATACGGGATAAAATATATTGTAGCAAATTCAAAAAAGAAAGAAAACTATTTAACAAAGTGAAGGAAAAAAATGATGATTTTACATATGATATAAAAAAATAAAGAAACACAGTGCAAATTATTAGGAAAAGTGGGCGCTGTCCTCTAATATAGAGATAGCAATTTACATTATTTTTGCGTAAAATGGTTTAAAGAGGTGAATTCCGATGGAAATAGTGAAAGATAGTTCTCTTATTCAAAATGAAATTGAACGTTTTGTAAATAAAGATGTATATATTCATTTAGAAACAACGAACGGAGCGTATGCGTCACACTTTAATGAAAAGATGATGACGGTTGGTGCATTCATTCGAAATGCAATTATTCGCTTTGAGCGCGGGAAGATTACTGGAACGAATCCATACCGAGTTGGTTTGAAAATGGATCATGGCTGGGTATATGCAGAAGGTATTACGCACTGGGAAGTAGACGATAAAGAGCGTTTATTACTTGCAGGGCACGATAATCAAGGACGCTTAGCAGTTGCACTTGAGTTAAGCTTAACACCATTTAAGTAAGAAGGAGGGAAACTTATGGAGAGACATGTACTTGTTGTATTTCCGCATCCAGATGATGAAGCATTTGCTGCGGGAGGAACAATTCGCTTATTAACAGATCAAGGAGTACCTGTAACGTATGCGTGTGGTACTTTAGGACAAATGGGACGTAACATGGGGAAAAACGTATTCGCTAACCGTGAAACGATTCCAAATATCCGTGAAAAAGAATTAAAAGATGCATGTGAAGCGATGGGGATTCAAGATTTAAGAATGCTTGGTTTCCATGATAAAACGTTAGAATTTGAAGATGTTGATTTCGTTGCAGATAAAATTGAAGCGATCATTCAAGAAGTAAATCCATCTCGAATTATTACATTTTATCCAGAGCACGGCGTACATCCAGATCATGATGCATTTGGCCGCGCTGTCGTTCGCGCTGTATCACGTATGCCAAAAGAAGAACGTCCAGTTATTCATGCAGTTGCGATTACGAGAAATCGCGAAGCTGTATTAGGTGAGCCGGATGTTGTAAATAATATTAGTGAAGTATTCGAGCATAAATTAGCTGCACTAGGTGCACATCGTTCACAAACAGAAGCGATGTTAGAAGAAACACATGCAAAAATCAAAAATAAAGATGCAGCAACGTTAAAATGGCTGCAACTTGAACAATTTTGGACTTATAAATGGGAGTAGGCTAGAAGGGAACCTTCTAGTAGCTCTTACATAGAAAAAGCATCGTCATTTGTGACGGTGCTTTTTTAGTGAACAGTTATCACGTTATTTCGTACTCCATTCTTTTACGAATTCATCATGATATGCTTCGCTCCAATGGTATGGCTGCAACTCTTTTAACGGTTTGAAAATGATATCTTGTTTAGAATTTGTAATGGCGCATAGTACTTCTGGTCCCCAGTAAAATAAACGTTCTTGGCATACACCACAAGGTGATAATACTTTTAATTCAGAATGTTCATTTTCCCTTGCAAGACAAATAGAATGTGTAACTTTCTTATGAAATTTATGAGCTTCTAAAATTGCACCTGTTTCCATACAAAGTTCTGTTGAAGCGTTTATTACATCAGGGGCCACACTTGTATAAATGGATCCATCTTCTACAAGAATTGCTGCAGCTCCGCCCCAACCATGTGGGTATCTTTGGTCAATTAAACTTTTCACTGCATCATATAATTGTTGTTCAATGCTCAATTGTATTTCCTCATTTCTATGTAATTTTCCATTCAATGACTATGTTACTTTTTTAGTAATACCGTTCAAAAAGAATAGACATCTAATTTCACACTATGGATGTAAGAATTACTCTTCATCTGCATACTTTTCCTCTAAAGAAATTAATAGAGCAATTAACCCGAGTACTACAATAATTAAAGTAGTTATAAAAGATTTAGAAAGAGAAAAGGAACCTGCAATGAAAGGTGATAAAAACTTGAATGACAGTATACTAGCTAGTAAGGAAACTACTAAAATGGTAAAAAGAGCTATATTTTTATTATTAATAGATGTTAGTAAAAAGTCTTTAATAAAGCCAATAGAGACAAATATAGTTAGTATGATAAGAGAAATAAAATAATGTGTTACATTTGTCATACTAATAGTAGGATCGTCTATTATGTAGGCAAGTAACTTAGATATTAACATACCGCCAAACAATAGAATGATAAAAGCGAGTAATTCTGTTGACATATAGGTGCTGAAATTGACTTTCTTTTTAAAGAGCTTATAGCTGAGAGTAGCCTGGATTATTTGCATGATAAATAAAGCGATAATCCACACATAATATACAATTGGTAATTCTCCTGAGAATAGAGAGATTAGGAAGTTTACTATTGTCCTTAAAATTTCAATCATTACGAAAGGCCTCCTGTTTGTAAGCTTTACGACATTAAAATATGCTAGTCTGTCGTTTAATAATTAGAACTATAAATTCAAACTATTTCTAATTATTCCATAAAAAGGTGGTTGCATCAAGTTATCTTTTTAAGAAATCCTCCAAGGCTCGACACTAGAAAAAGAAATGCAATATGTAATATAATTGAAAAAGTATATTTAAAAAATCAATGTTAATATTACCCTCCTATAAGTATTAACATACGTAATTGAGGTGTTTTCTTTGTTGTTTTATGATCGAATTTCTATAATGGCCCCTCCTGTTCCGTAGCTTAGGAAAGTCTTTTTATTTCTGAGATTTTCAAAGTTATAGGAGGGTATGAAATATGAAAAAAGTATCAGTACCATCACTTTTGTTAATGATCATTCTTGTCGCATTTCCGCAAATTAGTGAAACGATTTACACACCGTCTTTACCTGACATTTCAAAGGCGTTACATGTAAGGGATAATGAGGTGCAGTTAACACTAAGTGTCTATTTTGCTGGATTTGCTTTAGGTGTATTTTTTATTGGATGGTTATCAGATATAATTGGCCGTCGCCCGGCAATGTTACTTGGAATTGTTGTATATGGCGCAGGGAGTTTCTTATGCTTTATTGCAAATTCCATTGAAGTTTTATTGCTAAGTCGTTTTATTCAAGCGTTTGGAGCAAGTGCTGGATCTGTTGTTACACAAACGATTCTTCGTGAAAGTGTAGAGGGGCATAAGAGGCATGTTATGTTTGCTCAAATCTCGGCAGTCATTGCTTTTACACCAGCGATAGGACCGTTAATTGGTGGCTTTCTTGATCAAATGTTTGGATTTAAAATCGTATTTTTAAGTTTAGTTATTATGAGTTTCGGAATTTTTCTGTATACGCTTGTTTCTCTTCCGGAAACAAAGACGGACTCAGTAACGAATAAGATAAATGTGTTTTCAGTTTTGAAGAGGTTAATTACAAATCCGAAAGTAGTAACATACGGGTTATTAATTGGAGGAGCGAATGGTGTTTTGTTTAGCTATTATGCAGAAGCTCCGTTTATCTTTATTGAATACTTTCAGTTATCGCCTAGTATGTATGGATTTTTAGGGATTGTTGTTGCTTCTGCTTCTATTATTGGGGCGAAAGTTTCGAAACGATTGCTTGCTATTTATAAACCAGAGAAGATTATATATATCGGTTGTCTTGTAATGACAGGGGGAGCCATCCTTTTATCTGTTATTACGTTTGTTGGATCAAATCCGAATGTAATATATATGATTGGATTTTTAGTAGCGATGTTTATTTTGCTATTAGGAATTGGAGTAGCGTTACCTAACTGTTTAAGTTTAGCGTTAGTAGATTTTCAAGATGTTATTGGTACAGCCGGAGCATTGTTTAGCTTAGGCTACTATGTAATTGTAACGATAACAATTTGGGGAATGAGCCAGCTGCATACGGGATCGTTACTCGTGATGCCACTTTATTTTCTGGCTATTGTAGTTATCATGATGGTGTTTACTAAGGTGTTTATTTTAGGTAAACAAACTTCAAAAATGATTTAAATATGAAATGGTAAAAGGGTCTCATTAAAAATGAGACCCTTTTATATTTTATCCGGCTGTTTTGAGGTAGTAAGGTTCCTGCCTCAAAATTGGGCTGGACTAAAGAAATTAGTAGTTTATTAATATATTAAATTTCTGGTTGGTATATGAATCGGACGTGTGGGAAATTACGTTATCAACTATAAAGATTGAAGTGCATGAGATGTGAAACCAAGGAAGAAATACTCTCCTCGGTTATTTATATTGTAATAATATTTATACCGGAATCATATTGAATAGATGTATTTTATTGTTAATTCAGTTAAAAATTAAACATAATCATGTATATTAATTTATTGAAAAAATAATTGAATTTTTCAGATTAATGAATTAATATAAGGTAAGTAATTTTAAGATTTATAGAATATTGGAAGGTGAAAGGTTTTGAGAATTTTGTAAGAGGCAAAAAACGATTTTGGGATAGCTTTAAAGCTAGTGTAAAATGACGTTTGCTTCATCATTTTCAAGGCCGAAAGGAATTAGGGAAGGCATCTTGTTTTAAAATGCAGCTATGAATCATCTAAGAGGGGGAAGTGAAGTGGCAAACAAAGAATTGAAAAGAGGCTTAGAAGCACGTCATATTCAAATGATTGCTTTAGGCGGAACGATTGGTGTTGGGTTGTTTATGGGGTCAGCCAGCACGATTAAATGGACAGGTCCGTCAGTAATGCTTGCGTATGCAATTGCAGGTATTTTTATTTTCTTCATTATGCGTGCGATGGGCGAAATGTTGTATATGGAGCCGAGTACAGGTTCATTTGCGACGTTCGGTCATAAGTATATTCATCCGCTAGCTGGTTATATGACAGCGTGGAGTAACTGGTTCCAGTGGGTTATCGTTGGGATGTCAGAAATTATTGCGGTAGGAGCATATATGCAATATTGGTTCCCAGACTTACCAGCTTGGATACCAGGTGTAATCGCAATGGTTATTCTTGGCGCAGCTAACTTAATTTCTGTTAAGTCATTTGGTGAATTTGAATTTTGGTTTGCGATGATTAAAATCGTTACGATTCTATTAATGATTATTGCAGGATTTGGCCTTATTTTCTTCGGAATTGGTAACGGTGGAGAAGCGATTGGCATATCAAATCTTTGGTCAAATGGCGGTTTCTTTACAGGTGGTTTTTCAGGCTTCTTCTTTGCATTATCACTTGTAGTGGGTGCATACCAAGGTGTGGAATTAATCGGTATTACTGCTGGTGAGGCGAAGGATCCGAAGAAGACACTTACAAAAGCGATCCAAAGTACAATTTGGCGTATTTTAATATTCTATATTGGTGCTATTTTCGTTATTGTAACTGTGTATCCGTGGGATCAATTGAGTACAATTGGTAGTCCATTCGTAGCAACTTTTGCGAAAGTTGGTATTACGGCAGCAGCGGGACTTATTAACTTCGTTGTTATTACAGCAGCGATGTCTGGTTGTAATAGTGGGATTTATAGTGCGGGACGTATGCTTTACACGTTAGGTGTAAATGGACAAGCACCGAAATATTTCACGAAACTTTCTGGAAATGGTGTACCTTTATTCGGTACAGTTGGCGTAATTATCGGTTTAGCGGTCGGTGTTGTTTTAAGTTATATCGCACCGAAAAACTTATTCGTATATGTATATAGTGCGAGCGTACTTCCTGGTATGGTGCCATGGTTCGTCATTTTAATTAGTCAAATTAACTTTAGAAAAGAAAAAGGGGCAGAGATGAAAGATCATCCGTTCAAAATGCCATTTGCTCCTGTCACAAACTATTTAACAATTGCCTTTTTAATTATGGTATTAATTGGAATGTGGTTTAACGATGATACGCGTATTTCACTAGTTGTAGGTATTATTTTCTTAGCTATCGTTACAATTAGCTTCTATGCTTTCGGTATAGGAAAACGACGTCCGTTAGATGTTCCAAATGATCAGGAGATTTCAAGTAAATAAAGATAGTAAAAAGTCCGATTTCTTATTTGGAAATCGGACTTTTTACTATTAAAACTTTTCTAAAACGATTTTCCCAATTGTATTGCCGCTTTCAAGCAGGGCATGCGCTTTCTTTACATTTTCAGCGTTAATTGGTGTGAATGTTTCATTTAATGTAGTCTTTAAAATACCTTCATCTAATAGTTCGCTTACTTTATTTAATAGCTCGTGCTGCGTGATCATATCGCCAGTTTCATACATCGCCTTTGTAAACATAAACTCCCAGACGAATGTAGCACTTTTACTTTTTAAAATACTCATCTCAAGAGGGTGTTCATTTTCTACGATAGAGCAAATTTTTCCTTGTGGTTTAATAAGCTCGCATATTGCTTGCCAATGTTGATCTGTATTGTTTAAGCAGAAAATATAATCTACATCTTTTAGACCAAACTCTAATATTTGATCTTGTAAAGGCTGGTGATGGTTAATGATATAATCGGCACCAAATTTTTCAACCCAGTGTATCGTTTCATTGCGGGATGCAGTTGTGATGACATTCAGTCCAGCCCATTTTGCAAGTTGAATTGCAATCGAGCCAACACCACCAGCACCGCCGATAATTAAAATGTTTTTAAATGTATTCTCATCTCTTTTATTATAATCAATACCTAAACGTTCAAATAAACCTTCCCATGCTGTAATAGCTGTTAAAGGAAGTGCTGCAGACTCCGCATCACTTAACGTTTTTGGTTTTTTACCAACAATTCTTTCATCAACTAAATGATATTCACTATATGTACCTTGTCTCGTAATGCTTCCAGCGTAAAACACTTCGTCGCCTTCTTTAAATAACGTACAGCTTTCGCCAGTTTGCACGACAACACCACTAGCATCCCAACCAAGTATTTTCGCTACATCTTCTTTTTTATCTTTCGGAGAGCGAACTTTTGTATCAACTGGGTTAACGGAAATGGCGTTAATTTTAACGAGTATATCTCTTCCTGTAGCAACAGGTCTTTCAACTTCAATATCAATTAAACTGTTTTCTTCTTCAATAGGTAAGTATTCATGTAAACCAATTGCTTTCATTTCTATTCCCTCCATTAAAGTAAGAGTCATTTACTCTTTTATTATAGATGGTGAAATGCCATTATGTAAAAAAAGTACACGCTTTTTTATTTATGCTGGTATGAAAGTGTGGAAGGAGTTTGTTTCTAAAAAACAGAATTTTTTACTGTGTTACTTTATCCCACTTTAATGGGCAGTAAGACTCCCACCTCAAAATTCAGCGAAAGCAAAGAATTTAGGTGGGGGATCAACTGCCCCTAAAAGTCCGATTGGTGAGGGCTAATAATCAGTGGGGGATGAAGAAAACCCCCACTGATTAAAGTTTCACTTTATCTCAAATTAAATGTAAAGGTGGATACATAATGACAGTAAAGAAGCTTTATTTCATCCCAGCAGGTCGTTGTATGTTAGATCAATCTTCTGTTAATAGTACGCTCACACCGGGGAATTTATTGAACTTACCTGTATGGTGTTATCTTTTGGAGACAGAAGAGGGGCCTATTTTAGTAGATACAGGTATGCCAGAAAGTGCAGTTCATAATGAAAATTTATTTGAAGGGACATTTGCAGAGGGGCAGATTTTGCCGAAAATGACTGAAGAAGATAGAATCGTAACTATTTTAAAACGTGTAGGATATAAGCCGGAAGACCTTCTATATATTATTAGTTCTCACTTGCATTTTGATCATGCAGGAGGAAATGGTGCTTTTTCGAATACGCCAATCATTATACAGCGTGCTGAATATGAGGCGGCACAATATAGGGAGGAATATTTGAAAGAGTGTATACTGCCGAATTTAAACTATAAAATTATTGAAGGTGATTATGAAGTGGTACCTGGTGTTCAGTTATTGTATACACCAGGACATTCCCCAGGGCATCAGTCATTACTAATTGAGACGGAAAAATCTGGTCTTGTATTATTAACGATTGATGCATCTTATACGAAAGAGAATTTTGAAGGGGAAGTGCCGTTTGCGGGGTTTGATTCGGAATTAGCCTTATCTTCAATTAAACGTTTAAAAGAAGTTGTGATGAAAGAGAAACCGATTGTTTTCTTTGGACATGATATAGAACAGGAAAAGGGATGTAAAGTGTTCCCAGAATATATATAGTGCAAAAAGTCATGAGCTTATTTGCTCATGACTTTTTCGTTTAAATAATTTTTTTGAATAAGTTATAAACTTTTTTAGAACTATCTTCATTTAATTGATAGTACGTAAGGTTTACATCATCAGGAGTATCTTGCTGAGCAATCATCAATTCGTTACTGTGATGGTCAACTACCCATATGAAATATTTTTTATAAGTTCCATCTTCAAAAGTAATCCACATATCACAGTCTATTAAATCTGATCCTTCTTCATCTAATGTTAATTTTCCTTTTTTGGCTGTATCCATACTGTTAATGAAAGTTTTTAATTCATCTGTTTTTGTGAGAAAGATATCCTTTTTGGTTTTAATTGACTCGACATGTATATCTTTTATTTCCTGTTTTCCTAAAAAGACAGGGGGCTCATTTGGATCTCTTTGAGTGGAAATGATAGTAGCTTTCTTCTTTGGTTTATTCGCTGTATAGAAATCTTGAATAGATTTTCCAGAGTTAAAAAACCATACGATTCCAAAAATAATCAATGCGCTACCGAGCAATAAAATGATTTTCTTAATAGAATATTCTCCTCTCTATTACTTCGTATGAAGAGCTTTTCTATTAATATATGATAGGGAGGCGCAAAGTATTATAGTTGAACTTGGTTATGCTTCACAGTTTTTACAGGGCGATCTACGAGTAAATTGTAAGTGAGACCAATTAGTACGAAAATGCCACCGATAACTTTGCCCATTGAGAGTTCATGCGACAAAATGAAATCAATGATAGTCCCCGCAAATAATTGTCCGATAAAGATGAGTAATGTTAAATAAAATGCTGATATTTTAGGAGTGATATAGTTCGATAGCGAAATGACGATAACGCCTACTAATCCGCCTAAGTACACGGCGATAGGAATAGATTGTAACGTCTGCATTGGAATATACAATGAATCTGAACTGAAAATTAAAAATAACATAGAGAAAAATAATCCAGTAATATAATTAAAAAACGTGCCTTCCCAATTTCCAATTTTCGCTGCTAAATTCGCGTTTATAATTCTAGCAACAACGATAGAAACACCAGCTAAAATAGCGATCGTAATATATAACATTTTCTAGCCCCCTATTAATAAATTGTCATGATTATAATTCCGGAAGAGATGAAACATAATCCAATTAGTTTTTTCTTTTCAAACTTTGCAACTTTCATTTCTAATAAGCCGAAATGATCAATAACGATGGAAGCAATAGATTGACCGAGTAAACTTAATGCGATCGTAATAGAAGCACCAAGGGCGGAGAAACTTATATTATTAAAAAGAACAGTGAATACTCCAATCGCTCCAGCACTATATAGAAAAAGTGGAATGCTTTTATCAAAATGAATTTTATTTTTGTCTATGATTAAAATGAAGATAACTGCAATTAAACCGACAAGGTGAATGACAACGCTCGCTGTGTACTTGCCAATTAACTCAGATAAAATCCCATTCAATGGCAGCATAACGGCGATGAGCACACCAATAAAGACAGAAAGAAAGTTATACAATGTAATATCCCCTTTAATTTTCATATTTGTAATGACTGTATCATGCTGAAATTGTGTATTACTATGACATATGTCATAGTAGAAGAAGAAAATTTTGATTACAATGGGGATGAGTTGTAAAGGCGGGGGAACTATGAAGAAAGTATGTAATTCTATTAAAATAGCAGAGTATATGAAACAAAATAATATTGACTCCTTTTTTAGTAATAATATGAAACCGTATATGGAACTGATATTTTTTAAAAAGAATGAGTTTATTTGTAGAGAAAATGAAGAGATAGATTATTTATATTTTTTCGTTGAAGGAAAAGCGAAAGCGTTTAATACATTAAGTAACGGGAAATCTGTATTATTATGCTTTTATGATAGTTTGCAGTTGTTAGGAGATGTGGAGTTAATTCATTCTCAAAAGACTGCTTCAAACGTACAAGTAATGGCAGATTCATATTGTGTTGGTTTGCCTTTAGGAAAAGTGAGAAATCAACTATTTCATGATGCGAAATTTTTACGATGTATTTGCGGATCGTTAGCACATAAATTAAACCGACTTTCAAAAAATAGTACTATTAATTTACTATATCCACTTGAAAATAGACTTGCGAGTTACATGTTAGCAGCGGGAGAACGAGCGGTGCAGCACGGGAATCGAATTGTATTTAGTGGAAATTTAACGGAAACAGCTGAATTGTTAGGAACGAGTTATCGGCATCTATTACGTACATTAAATATTTTTTGTGATAAAGAGATTATAAAGAAAAACAATGGTTGCTTTGAAGTTGTAAACTTGGATGTTTTGAGGGAATTGGCCGCAGATGTTTATAAATAGGAGAGGATTATACATGATTACACCTATATTTAGAATTTTTGATGTTGAAAAAGCGAAGCAATTTTATTTGGATTTTTTAGGATTTAAAATGGATTGGGAACATAAGTATGAGAAACATATGCCATTATATATGCAAATTTCGTTACATGATGCTGTAATACATTTATCAGAACATCATGGAGATGCTTCGCCAGGTGGTGCGATTCGCATCAAAATAGATAATGTAGATGATTATCATTCTATATTATTGAATAAAGAATATGCTTATTCAAAACCAAATATAGAAAAAACACCTTGGGATATAATTGAATTAACTGTGAATGATCCGTTTTCAAATAGAATCGTATTTTATGAGGAGAGATAGTAGAGCCGGAAGGGATTACTATATAAATTTTTTATAGATAGTGCAGTGTAATTACGTATTAAATAAATGTAATGAAGAGTAGTTCATAAAGTAGCGAACTACTCTTTTTCTTTTTGTTGAACAAATTGAATTATTAAAAAATAAATTGTATCATAAAACATATGAATGAATGAGCATATATTCATATGTTTTATGAAGGAGGAAAAAGATGTTAGATGTAATTATTATTGGAGCGGGTCAAGCTGGATTAACAATGGGATATTACTTGAAGCAAGAAGGATATAATTTTTTATTACTTGAGGCAGGAAACCGAATTGGAGATTCATGGAGAAACAGATATGATTCTTTACAGCTCTTTACACCGAGAGAATATAGTAGTTTACCCGGGATGATATTAAAAGGGGAAAGGAATGAATTTCCACATAAAGATGAAATTGCAACGTATTTAGAAGAATATGCAAGACATTTTCAATTACCAATCCAATTGCAAACGGAAGTTTTAAAAATAAGGAAAGAGAAAGAAATATTTGAATTGCACACTCCTACAGAAATTTTACAATCGAAAAAAGTTATTATCGCATCGGGTGGGTTTCATCAACCATTTATCCCTTCAGTTTCAGAAAATCTTTCATCGCATGTTTTTCAAATACATTCATCACAATATAAATCACCATCACAAATTCCTAAGGGGAAAGTACTCGTAGTAGGTGGCGGGAATTCAGGAATGCAAATTGCAGTAGAACTTGCAAAAACTCATGAAGTTACAATGTCTATCAGCCACCCTTTAACATTTTTACCGTTATGTCTTTTTAGAAAAAGCATTTTTAATTGGTTAGAAACATTAGGTTTATTGTACGCCGAAGTAAATACTAAGAGGGGAAAGTGGTTTCAGAAGAGAAAGGATCCTATTTTTGGTTTTGAAGGCAAAGAACTTATTCGTAATGGAGCAATTAAACTAGAGGAAAAAGTGGTTCATGCATCAGAAAATGGCATTATGTTTCAAAATGGTGGCACGTATAGTGCAGAAAGCATTATATGGTCAACTGGTTTTATTCAAAACTATAAATGGATTGAAATAGAGCAGGCAGTGAATGAGAAAGGATTTCCTAATCATATAAGAGGAATAAGTCCAGTAAAAGGATTATATTATATTGGTTTACCGTGGCAATCTCAAAGGGGCTCTGCACTTATTTGTGGTGTGGGAAAGGATGCAGCATATTTACTTTCTGAAATCAAAAAAATAGATCAGTAGCAGCGACTACTGATCATCCATATGTACATGAATTAGGAGAGGTCAAACATTTATTAACTTTATTATAATTGATTTTCATAAGAATAAAAACTGAAAATTCTAATTTTATGTTGAGAAAGTTTTTTGTATCGAAATATATAAAAGAATAGGGGGTTTTAGTAAAAATATGATATTTATCCCGCATTAACGGGCAGTAAGACCCCTACCTCAAAATCCAGCGAAAGCGATTCAAGAAGTATCATGGTCACAATTCAAAGCGATGTTGTTGTATAAGGCATGCTGGTATGGGAAAAAAGTGATTGTGGTGTCAAAAACATTCGCTAGTTCCCAAACCTGTTCGCATTGCGACTACAAAAATAAAGATGTGAAAAGCCTGAACCTGCGTGAATGGAAGTGTCCTTCTTGTGGTATGTATCATGATAGAGATGTGAATGCAGCGGAAAATCTGAGAAAAGAGGCCATAAGGCTCCTAACCGTAGGGATTACGGGGATTGTCTACTCATAAAACTGCGGGATACCTTAGTGTTCGTAGGAATCCCCCACTTCAAACAGCTCGTTAGAGTGTTAAGTGGGGGTAGTTCAAATTTTAATAAATTGTGATATATTTTATAAGAATAGATTACCTGAAATGTTATTTTATTACATGCGGATCGCGTTTTTGATTAAGGAAGGGGGGATGGTTGTGAAGTTTGATGATCAACGCCTACTAGGAGTACGA
Organism: Bacillus sp. EB106-04-02-XG92; assembly: GCF_058791995.1. Lineage (NCBI taxonomy): Bacteria > Bacillati > Bacillota > Bacilli > Caryophanales > Bacillaceae > Bacillus > Bacillus sp. EB106-04-02-XG92. Next base: position 83,760 of record NZ_JBYTEA010000012.1, on the reverse strand, counting down.
TTAGGTTCTGTACTTGTAACCGAGGAGAATCAATATTTAGTAATTAAGAAAAAAGATCATTATGCACTATTAAATATACATAATTTAGAATGCACACATGTTGAAGTGCAGCTAGAACATATTGAAGAAATGTTGCAGGAAGATTTCCAAGAAAGTATAACGGAGATTATCGCACCAGAACATATAAAAATTGTTGCGAAAAATGTAATATAAGTAAAGAAGCTGAAAGGAACAGCTTCTTTCTTTTCATTATAAAGATAAAGTTTTTAAAATGTCACCAATAATTCCTTCCATTTGATGAACACCTAAGTCAGTGTTCGTCATTATAACAGCACCATTACCTCGGTATGGATAGCATACTAGCATACATTGAAATCCAACGCCCCATCCAAGTGAATATATTTGTAAGTCTTCATTAGAATTATCTAGAAAAACCCCTAATCCAGTCCATTTTGAGCAACCTTGAGGTGAAATCATATCTTGTACTGTTTTTTGAGAAAGTTTTAGTTTGCCCTTTCCTTGTAAGGAATGAATGATTTCGATAACTAAAGCTGATAAGTCTGTTGGTGTTGTCCAAATACCTGAAGCTGCTGCGAATGGGTAAAATGGATATTTTTCATCTGTGACAATTCCATCCTTATTATGCCCACAAGCAAAGGCCTCCAGTTTATTTATATCTTCAGGAGGGAATAGCATACTATTTTTCAGTTGCAGTGGCTGAATGATATATTCTTCAAGTAAAAGATTGAATGGTTTTCCAGTTATATCTTCAAGTAGTAGTTCAATAATACAAAAGTTTGCATCAGAGTAGTGAAATTCGCTTTTTAGTTTATAAGTTATTTCTATTGGTACGGAGCAATAGGATGTTTTACCGGCAAGGAGTTCAGACATGTTTGGTCGCCCTTGTGCAAATGTATAATGTCCAAAACTATTAGGAGGATCAATAATTCCAGATTGGTGACTTAATAAATTTCGCAGGGTGACTTTTTTCTGTGAGGTAAATAGATTGGTAGGTATGTTCCAAGATGTGAGTCTATCATTTATGTCTTCATCTAAATGTATGATTTCTTGATCTGATAACGTTAGTACGAGCATTGTAGTGATGAATTTACTAATTGAACAAGAGTTGAATATAGAATTCGTAGTGACAGTTCTAGTTGTTCCAGATTCAAGCGTTCCAAAGGCAATCGTTTCGTCTAGTTTGCCATCACGTATAATAGCAAGGCTTAAACCTGCAACGGAATATTGATTCATTTTCTCGTATATATTGTTACTTTTTAAGTTCATAGTGACTCCTTTCTTAAAAAGACAGAATGTTAGTTCTATTATACAGTAGTAAATAGAGAGAAAAAGAAAAAACTTCATCGTTTATCGATGAAGTTTTTTTAGTTAATTCGAAGTGAATGTTTTAAAAAATTTATCTCGGTACATGTACATAAGCCATGAAGTTGTTAGTAAGGAAATAATCATTTGTTTATTTTTAATTGGCGCATTGAAAACAAGCCAGCCAACGATATCAAATAATAAATGTAGTGCAATTGAAAGAACTACAAATTGTAGTAACGTATTTAAAAATCTTTTCATAAAGTGTCCCCCTAAAATAAAAGGTTTTATCAATATTGTTGTATATTACTATTATACATTAAATGTTTTTTATGGTAAAATTTACATAAGATAATGGGATAAAACAAATGAAAGCTAATAAGGAGGGATAGTCATGGAATTTTGGATGATCATACCGATAGCGGTCTTTGGGTTTATTTATATCATTGAAAAATTAAATAGAATCGAAAAGAAAACGGATGCGCGTTTAAAGAGGATGGAAGATAGATTACAGCTAATTTCAAAAGAAATGGGAATTGTAGATAGAGAACCTGAAATTAATAAAGAGTTGCGTCAGCTTATGGAAGAAGGAAAAACAGTTACAGCAGTTAAGAGAGTAAGAGAGGCTTTTGGTTTTTCCTTATTAGAAGCGAAGCAATATGTTGATAAATTATAAAAAAGATCATCCATTTGGGTGATCTTTTTTCAATGCACCATGCGTGTATTTACATAAGCAGCGATTATAACGTGGCCAATTATAATGATAGGAAATAAGATTTTGACATTAGGAGTAGTGAAGACACTACCAATTGTGGCGATAATACCAGCAGTTAAATTATAAAGACCAACTATTTTTGATAACCTAACTTTATCTGGCACACGGCGTTCATTGAATCCTGATAAGAGCCAAGTGTATTGTTTAACTCCGATGAAATAGGCTAGTGCAAATGAAATAATTGCTAGTATGAATAATGAGGGGGAAGCAAAGAGAGTCATTGAAAACACCTCCGTTAAAGGGTTATAAATAAATTATAGTATGAATGTTATAATTTAACAAAATTAAAGTGTACAAAATTTGTGCGCTTTTTATTAATGGTATGAAAAATATGCAAAAAAAAGATGGAACAAACTGTTAAGGTGAATTGTCTAATATAGGTAATAATTATTTCGTTTGAAAGAAAGGGTGGAGAAAATGAAAAAGAATACATTATTAAAATTAGGGGTATGTGTTAGTTTATTAGGAACAACGCAATTTGTTAGTACAATTTCTTCTGTGAAAGCGGAACATAAGCTAGAGCATAAAGTAATAAAAAATGAGACAGGAACTATTTCGATTTCTCAGTTAAACAAAAATGTATGGATTCATACGGAATTAGGTTATTTTAACGGAGAGGCAGTTCCTTCGAACGGTCTAGTTCTTACTACTTCTAAAGGGTTAGTACTTGTCGATTCTTCTTGGGATGATAAACTAACGAAGGAATTAATAGAGATGGTAGAAAAGAAATTTAAGAAGCGCGTAACGGATGTCATTATTACACATGCGCACGCTGATCGAATTGGCGGAATAAAAACGTTGAAAGAAAGAGGCATTAAAGCGCATAGTACGGCATTAACTGCAGAACTAGCAAAGAAAAATGGATATGAAGAACCAATTGGAGATTTACAAACCGTTACAAATTTGAAGTTTGGAAATATGAAAGTAGAAACGTTTTATCCAGGGAAAGGACATACAGAGGATAATATCATCGTATGGTTACCGCAATACAACATTTTAGCTGGTGGTTGTTTAGTGAAATCTGCGTCCGCGAAAGATTTAGGAAACGTTGCTGATGCATATGTAAATGAATGGTCTACATCGATTGAGAATGTGCTGACGCGATATAGAAATATAAATGCAGTAGTGCCTGGTCATGGGGAAGTAGGGGATAGAGGAATACTTTTACATACATTGGATTTGTTGAAATAAGAAACTGTTGGAATATAAAAGCGAGGAGAAACAATTTTCTCCTCGCTTTTATATAACTATATTTAAATGCGAAGTCTGCATACGTTACTGAGATTTTAATTCCAAGTATACAAATACCAGTACCGTCATAATTGCGATAACAACGTAAGTAGCATCAAGCATTATAAGTGTTTTTAAAGTTTCAGTCATCCTCATTCACCCCTGGTATGAAAATATAACATAATCTCTTATCAATCAGATAATAGATTATAAAGATAACAATGTACATGAAATTTATTAAGTAGATTCTATATAAATATATCATATAAATAATGTAAACATTGTAAAGATAGTGTAAATATATTGTAAATAAAGTGATTTTTCATAAAATATTTAATCGAAAAATTGATAGTTCTTCAAAATGAAAAAAAGCTATTCTTTCTGTCGAATGATAGAAAGAATAGCTTTTTTTGTATGACTAGTAGTTCCTAAATTAATTATATACATACTTCTATATGATTTTTTGGTGTCAATAAAAATATTATGTCGACAATATGAACTGTCACAAATTTATACTAAGTATTGTGATTGATATCACATCCTTTTTTCCTAATGGGTATTATGCTTGATTTGTAAGGAAAGATTGGGAGAGGGTGGGATGATCATGTTTTGTTATCAATGTGAACAAACGCCAACAGGCGGATGTAAAGTAATAGGTGTTTGCGGTAAAAATGAAACAATAGCAAGTTTACAAGATACGATTGTATTTGGATTAAAAGGAATTGCTGCTTATCGTACGCATGCTGCTCAGCTAGGGTATACGGATAGTTTTGTAGATGCTACAACGCAAGAAGCATTGTATACGACATTAACAAATTCTAACTTTAATGAACAAGAACATATTGATATGGCTATGAAAGTTGGGAAATCGGCTTTACGAGTAATGGAGTTGTTAGATGAGGCACATACGAATCACTTTGGTGTTCCAGAACCTGTTCAAATTACACAAAACCATGTGGAAGGTAAAGCGATTGTAGTTACTGGTCATAATTTATTTGCGTTAGAAGAGTTATTAAAGCAAACAGAAGGAAAAGAAATTAATATTTATACACATTCTGAAATGTTACCAGCACACGGGTATCCGCAGCTGAAAAAATATAAGCATTTAAAAGGAAACATCGGTAAGGCATGGTATGATCAACGACGTCTTTTTGAAAAATTTACAGGTGCCATATTAGCGACAACGAACTGTGTTATGCCAATTAAAGGATCATACTCTGATCGATTCTTTTCATATGATATTGCAGGTTTAGAAGGTGTACAAAAAATTGAAAATGATGATTTTGCACCGTTGATTCAAAAAGCGCTAGAACTTCCAGAAGTACATATGGAATCGGATGAACAGTTAGTAACAGGGTTTCATCATAATACAGTATTATCATTAGCTCCAGAAATTATTGATGCAGTAAAAGAGGGGAAAATAAAGCGTTTCTTTGTTATCGCCGGTTGTGATGCACCGGGAAAAGGCGGAGAATATTATCGTGAATTAGCAACGTCACTTCCGCCAGAAACAGTTATTTTAACGACTTCTTGCGGGAAATTCCGTTTTAATGATGTGGATTACGGTGTTGTACCTGGTACAGAGATTCCACGTTACATCGATTTAGGGCAATGTAATAATTCAATTTCTACAGTGAAAATAGCAGCCGCTTTAGCAGATGCTTTTCAATGCGAAGTGAACGAACTGCCAGTTAGTATTGTCCTATCATGGTTTGAACAAAAAGCGGTTGCCATTTTACTTGGACTATTTAGTCTTGGCATTCAAGATATTCGCATCGGTCCAAAGGCACCTGAATTTATTTCACCTGGCGTGCTTGATGTATTACAAGAAACATTCGGTTTGAAACTGATTACAAATGCAGCGGAAGATATGGAAATGATGTTATCGTAACAAAAGCATAATCTGTCTGATTAAGAAGAAGAGCTAGCCAATAATGCCTCAAAACAAAAATGTAGAATTTTTGTTTTGAGGTCTTTTCTTTTCTTAGCGGGGTAGGTAATAGTTGATTTTAGAAAAATATAAAAATCGAGTTGACATTTACAACTACTCAGTCATACAATGTAGTTGTAATAGGTAATACTGAGTAGTGTTGTTTCTCAAAATATTTTCAGTAAACGATAGGTAATAGCGGATTTTAGAAAAATTTTGAAAATCAGTTGACATTCACAACTACTTAGTCATACAATGTAGTTGTAATAAGTAATACTGAATAGTGTAGTTTTACTCAAAAGCTATTCAGTAAAAATTCGCCTTAGTACTCTGTGATACTGAATATAAGTCAGACAGAATAGGGGGTAAAGGAGGATCAGGACATGGAAAATTTAACTGAAATGTTGAAAGGTTCACTAGAAGGGTGTGTATTGGAAATCATTAGCCGCCGTGAAACGTACGGCTATGAGATTACCCGCCACCTGAATGATCTTGGGTTTACCGAAGTCGTGGAAGGGACGGTTTATACTATCCTCGTACGATTAGAAAAGAAAAAGCTTGTGAATATTGAAAAGAAACCATCAGATATGGGACCGCCTCGTAAGTTTTATTCATTAAATGAGGAGGGCCGTCAGGAGCTTGAATTGTTTTGGAAAAAATGGGATTTTGTATCTTCAAAAATTAACGTCTTGAAGTCAAACTAGCCTCATAATATAAAATGTTCCGGCTCATATTTGGAGAGTTTCTTGTTCTGCTTTATAAAAAGGAGGAAAATAAAATGTTGGAAATATTTAAAAAATTAATCGGTGATAAAAAAGAGTACAAAATAATGATGGCACGTGTTGCGGCACTACCCGAGGACTATCAGTTTGTGTTTAAGAAAATTCAAAACTACATGTGGAATTTTTCGGCTGGAAACGGGATGGATATGCTGCACATACAGTATGAATTAATCGATTTATTTGAAGCTGGTGCAGCAGAAGGCAGACAAGTGCTTGATATTACTGGGGAGGACGTAGCATCCTTTGCTGACGAATTAGTGGCAAACGCTAAAACGTATGTTTCCAAGTATCGTGAAGATTTGAATGAAAGCATCATGAAGAAATTGAGAAAAAAATAAATGTAATACGTAATACCGACTGATTAGCTGGTTACAAATGTGAATTGCCGCCATCGCTATTCAGTTATAATTTTAATCAACTACTAAGTATTACAGATTATCAGTGATACTAAATAGAGGGTGAAGGTAACCTATTTTAATAAGGGGGAAAAAGTATGAGTAATGCAGCGATTTCTATAAAAGGGTTAAAAAAATCTTTTAAAGATAAAGAAGTCTTAAAGGGAGTAGATTTTGAAGTGCAGCGTGGTGAAATTTTCGCGCTGCTAGGATCAAATGGAGCGGGAAAGACGACAACGGTCAATATCCTTTCAACACTAATGAAACAAGATAATGGTGAAGTAAGTATTTGCGGATTTGATATCCAGCGTCAACCAGATCATGTTCGTCAAAGTATCAGTTTGACAGGGCAGTTCGCTGCTTTAGATGGCATGCTTACTGGGAGGGAGAACTTGATAATGATCGCCAAGTTACGTGGTGTTTCCAGTTCCGCCCAAGTCGCTGACAATCTACTTGCAAGGTTTAGCCTGACAGATGCGGCCAACCAGAGGGCAGATCAGTATTCAGGCGGGATGAAGCGCCGACTTGATATCGCGATGAGTTTGATCGGGGCGCCAGCAGTTATTTTTCTAGACGAACCAACGACAGGACTTGATCCGGAAGCGCGGATCGAAGTGTGGGATACAATTAAGGAACTTGCTGGAAGCGGCACAACGATCTTGCTCACGACCCAATACTTGGAGGAAGCAGAACAACTGGCTGATCGTATCGCTATTTTGCACGGTGGAAAAATTATTACGACAGGTACTCTTGCTGAACTAAAAGAGATGTTCCCGCCAGCAAAAGTGGAGTATATCGAGAAGCAGCCGACATTGGAAGAAATTTTCTTAGCGATTATTGGTAAAAAGGGGGAGAAGTAAATGAAAAGCAAAACAGGGGTATTACTAGGGCGCTTAATGCGTAATATTATGCGTAGTCCAGATACAATTATTACAGTAGCGATTACACCAATTATGATGATGCTATTGTTTGTCTACGTGTTTGGTGGGGCGATAAAGACAGGAACGGATAACTACGTTAATTATTTATTGCCAGGAATTTTGCTAATGGCTATTGCATCCGGTGTAGCTTACACTTCTGTACGATTATTTTCGGATGTAAAGAGTGGGTTGATGGCACGTTTCATTACGATGCCTATTAAACGCTCATCGATATTGTGGGCTCACGTTTTAACCTCTCTTGTTGCAAATGCTCTTACTATCGTAGTGGTTATTCTTGTTGCACTCTTAATGGGCTTCCGTTCCAGTGCGAATATGCTAGAATGGCTTGCAGTAGTTGGGATACTAGGAACGTTTACGCTAGCGCTCACATGGCTAGCTATCATTCCAGGTCTGAAAGCGAAGTCTATGGAAGGAGCGACAGCGTACTCATACCCACTCGTTTTTCTTCCATTTATTAGTTCAGCCTTCGTACCTACTGAAACGATGCCAAAAATTGTTCGTGCGTTTGCAGAGAATCAGCCTGTAACTTCAATCGTGAATGCAATTCGTGCCCTATTATATGAAGGAACTGTTGGCAACGATATTTGGATTGCAATCGCTTGGTGCGTAGGCATCATGATTATTTCGTACTTTTTTGCTAGTAAAGCATTTAAACGTCAGTTAGGGTAAGAACCGAGGTAACTGACCTTCCTGGAATAATATATATGTTTAGAACAGCACGGAAGATTTTCCGTGCTTTTATTATTTGTTACGCACTCATGGTAGAAAATATGGACAACTGGTAACGAAGTAAACTCAATATTTTTGGTTTAACGGATTATCGCTCAAGAGCAATATAAGGATAATCGTTCTTGTAAAACTTCTAATACTTCTTCAGGCATTTCCTTGATTGTAAGATCTTTCCCTAAGAAAAGTAGCCAATTTGTTATCTCTGTCACTTCATCGGAATTGTGAATATCGATAAATGTTTTTAAAATAGCTGTAGATTGGTAAGGATTTGTATAAGACATAGAAACTTTGAAAGGATGGTATTTTTTGTACTGGGCAATCGCTTTTGGACCAAGTTCAAGTGCAAGGTTAATTGCTTCGTCCTTCTTACGGAGTTTTTCTAAAATCTTTTTCTTATTTAATCTCTTTTTCATCGTGTACGGTTCGATATTGAAAAGGTCATCGACAGGAAACATCAGCTTCTTTTCTTCTTTTAAGTCAAATCCTTCAATAATCCAATGACTTTTTTCTTGATAAAGGTGTAATAGGTAAATTGGATAAGACTTGATTTTTTCTTCTTTGACAGTAATCAATAAATGTCTATCCAATAGAAGGATTTGAATGAGTTTTTCTAACATCGGATGGGGGAGGTCAGAAAGCTCAAGTAGATCGGGATTATGGGGGTTAGTCCCTTCAAAAAGTAAGAGTTGATTTAAAAGAACAAGGTCATCTTGTTGAGTTTCAGAAATGAGTCCTAGTAGTTTTTCGGCTAAAGATTGGCGACTCTTTAAATAGGGAAGTTGTTGATTTCTTGTAGCCATAAAGGCAATAAAAAGGGCTTTCACTTCATTATCAGTAAAGCGAACAACGGGCAGGATAGAGTTATGCATAACAAAATATCCACCAGTTCTTCCAACTTCAGCGACAAGTGGCATGCCCATAGCTTCAATTTCTCTTATGTCTCTAATAGCTGTCGATCGCGATATGTTAAATTCTCGTATGATTTCAGAAATTGTAAAGTGGGAGCGATTGTTGATATACCGCATAATTGTATTAATCCGTTCAACTTTTTTCATTAGAGTCTCCTAAACAGTATCATTTTTTGACATGATTTAAAGTTATTATAAACGTATCAGATGAAAAGATAAATCATTTGAATCATTTTAAAAGAAGGAAGGTTTTGAATATGAAAAATTATACGATTGAAGAAAAAGATAGCTTTATTGTGTTAGGTATTGGAACTGAAATTAAGAGTGACTATACAGACTTTGCTGGGATAAATAAAGAAAAGGAAGACTTTTGGTCGGCTGTTAAAGAAGATGGAAGGCTGGATACTTTAAAAGCTTTAGCTACAAACGAATACATTTTTTCTGTGAGTGAAGCGGTGAATAACAAGATGATGTATTATGCTGGTGTTATGACAGAGGCACAAATAGAAGAAGCATCTAGAGTAATCCAGTTTCCGAAGGGAGAATACTTAGTGGTGAAAGGGGAAGATAAAACGGCTGAAGAGCTAAGTAATAAGCTGACTGGTATTGCCTTCGGTCAAGCTTTACCAGATGCAAAAGATTTTGCCTATGTTGGTGGCCCAAATACAACGGTTGAGATGGGGCAGAGAGACGGTTTAGTATTTGGTGAAATGTGGATTCCAGTTGTTAGGAAGTAAAGTGATAAAAGGTACGAATATGGAAAGTGGAGGCTAACAATATTGAATTGTTGGCCTTTTTGATATGAATATAATATTCATATACGATTACACATTATGTTCTGATAAAATGGAATAAAAGGTAATTATTGTAAGGTGGTGGTGAGGTGAATAAAAAAAGGCTTTTTGAGCTATTCATAGTAATGTTTGTGTTTCTATTCCTTCATGCAAGCACATTTACTAATGAAAAATTTAACGATAAATTGGGATCCTTTACTTTCATTGTGCTCCTTCTTATGCTTTCTATTTACAGCGTATTTATAGAAAAGTATTTTGATGATATACAAAAGTGGATTCGAAATATCACATTTTGTTTTGCTTTGTTAGTAGTAGTTTTAGTAGCTCTATGGATAGGATATTTTTAGAACCTTACTTCAGGGACAGTTCATTTAGTGCCCAATATTTTGTCTATCTATAGGAAAAGGGAACTAGGTAATTCTTTAAACGGAGACACCAAAGTGGATATTTTTTAAATGAAAAGGCTTTCTTTTGTGCAATATAGGATAAAAAGGAGAGGTATGTGAAAAAGAGATTGGTAGTATGCATAATATACAGCGTCCAAAAAGCTACATTTGCTAAAAACGAATCCCCCTCTCATAAGCAGTAAATACTTTTTATGAGAGGGGTTTATTCGATTTAAGTCTATAAAATTGAATGAAGGCAATGCAAGTTCTCACTTATCTAGAATAAGAGAAAAGATGATGTTTTATTTGTTCAATAAAATACTGATGGTGTATATTATCGTTCGATACTCGACTTGCCATAATAGCGCCCTCCATTGAAGATGCAAGAAAAGAAGCGAGCGATCTAATGTCTATATCTTCTTTAAGTTCATGTTTTTCTATTCCTTCTTTTATGAGAGAAGCCATTAATATTACTGTATCATCATAACCTTTTGCTGCTGCTGTTTGTAATTCTGGGAATACTCCAGTACTTTCAATTGCGCTATTAAGCAATGGACAACCTCCAGCAATAGGGGGATTATTAGCTGCATCTTGATATACAAGGAAAATGGCAAGAATTTTATCGATTGCTGTCTTTTTATTTTCCATTGCTTTATGAAAATGATCCCACATAATCTCACCACTTTTGTTGTAGGCAGCAAGGACAATTTCTTCTTTATTTTTGAATCTACGATAAATAGACCCTTTAGGTAGTTCAGTAGCTGTCATTATATCCTGGATGGATGTGCGAGTTATCCCATTAGTATTGAATAAATATAAAGATGTTTCAATAATTTTTTCCTTTACCGTATCAACTTTAGTCATGCTTTGTAGTCCTCCTAATAAAAATGAGCTTAATATTCCAGGTAATGTTTATCCTTTGTTTTTTTGTAAGTATAGATAAGTGTGAAGCAAAAATATATTATCAATCCCTATCTTATGGAAACCTCAAACAATACAGTTTGGACAGAGGTTAATCAAATTATATTATTTATATTTTTTAAATGAATTTTCTGTCAAAAATAACATGATCAATTGTTTAATTTAGTCATGTTAGACAACTAATTTTACCTAAAATCGTAGAAGATGTAAAAATATATAGTTAATTTTAGTGCATAGATATATGAGTATTATATATAATCTTTATCAATATGTTTAGCTAAAGTGTTAGAACTACTCCCACTTTCACTTCTTATATAATAATATCTTTCACAGTTCTTGTGGGTAAAAGCCTAATCACTTCATTCTATAAAAGAAATAATTAATGAGTACTAGAATTGGATTGTAAATAAGAAACCGAGTTATAAATATATTGGCTTTTTTCTATTTTGTTAATCATTTGTAAAAAGGGTTTAAAAAACTAGAAACTTATAGTATCATTAGATTCCGAACCGGACCGTTCGGTCTGTTGTATGAATATATTTAGAAGGAGAACTTTATGCAGAAAGAAAAATCAAAGATTGTAGGTAATTTATTAGGAGGATAACAAAATGAACTTTATAAAAATGAATAAAAAAGAACTTAATATGCTAGTAATCTTTACACTGTTTGTGCCATTTCAAATTAGCTTGTACATATTATTTGGCATATCACTCTTAGCTAATGTCAATTTAGTTGAATCAGAATTTCTTCTTAGTGCCATCGGTTTTACTGTACCTGCTATTGTAGGAATAATTTTCTTTAGGAAAGAAATCATTCAAAGTTTTACTTATTTTAAAGAGAAAACAATTTTGAAAATAGTAAGTATTCCTATGGTAGTTTTACTTATGGTGATTATTGAGAATTCTATTATGCACTTTCTAGCAACTGGTCAGCCAGAGAACCAAGAACAGCTCCTTGAAAGGGGGACGGAGGTACCTCTTATCTTTACATTGCTTGTATTTGGTATTCTGGGTCCAATACTTGAAGAAATTATGTTTCGTTATATTTTAATAAATCGCTTTTCGCATTATATTGGTACTGCTATTGCATCTATCATTTCGATTCTAATCTTTACATTTCTTCATACGAACCAGCTTTCGGATTATGCTATCTATTTACCAGGCGCGGTGATACTTACTATTGCGTATCTGATTTCTAAAAGATCCCTTGCATATGTCATGGCGATACATATGTTAAACAATTGCCTTGGTTTCATACTGTAAGAAACTAGCCTTGCATCTGTTACAGAGTTAAAAAACTAAAAACAGGTATTGATAAATCATTAGACAGCCAACTAAGGATTTATGTAATTCCTTGTACGTCGAAAAACCACAGTTTGGGTGTAAACTGTGGTTTTTTTTATAGGGACCCAACACATCGTTATCAATCCAAACTCATACAACTTCAATTTTTGTATAGATATTATATAAAAAACCATTGATTAGCCTTTTTCAAAGCAATGGTTTTTATATTTGAAATAAATATTTTTATAAAAAATATTTTTGACCCCCATAAAACTTTGTATTCCTCCGAATATGTATAGTGAAGAAAATTAATAGAAGAAAAATGATTATGAAAGAATATTGAAGTGTTAATAAAATTACTAGATTAAGTGGGCACCCCAAATAAAAAGATAAAATTACCAATGATATAAAGAAGAGTTATTTAAGGATTGCAGATAAAATAGAAAAAGAGTAAGCAAAACAAGCGGAAGAAAATAAGAACATACATTAAAATATAGGCTTAACTATAGTGCCGAGAGAAAAGAGAAATCATTAGGAAAACGGTGAATAAAGTTAGTCTCGAAAAATATAAGTAACAGCAAGAAGACAAACCAAAAGAAAAGTACTAACAAAATGTGGTTGAATGGTCACTTGTTTAGTGACCATTTTGCTATGTGAAGGAGGCTGGGAGATTACAAGTGTTGAGTTTAGTAATGAAGATCTTAAGAAAACCAAAAATAGAAGATATCGTATATAACATACAAAATAATGAAGAAGATAAAGAAGCTTTTATCGTACAGTATCAGCCGTTTATTAGAAAATCAATCTCGTCTGTCTGCCGCAGATATATTACAGAACAGGATGATGAATATAGTATTGGATTGTTTGCGTTTAATGAAGCAATAGAAAAGTATTCATATAAAAAAGGGAAATCTTTTCTAGCGTTTGCTGATCTTCTTATAAAAAGAGATGTAATTGACTATATACGCAAGGAGTCTAAGCATAACTTTGTCTTTTTAAAAGAAGATGAGCAAGAGGAAATGTTAGAAATGCAAGTATCGCTTACGGAGTATATGAAAGAGATGGAAAATAGTAACCGTAAGGAGGAAATTCTTCATTTTCAAAGTGTGTTAGCTGAGTTTAAAATCACATTTTCAGAGCTTGCTAAAGAATCCCCTAAGCATCGTGATACGCGTGAGCACTTACTAGAAATTGTGAAGATTATTATAAAAGAAGAGGAAATGATGGAAGAGCTGTTCCGAAAGAAAAAGTTACCGCTTAAACATATTGAACCGCGTGTTAGGGTAAGTCGTAAAACGTTGGAGAGACATAGAAAATATATCATTGCAATGTGTATTATCTTCGCAAATAACTATACATACATTCTTGATTATATAAAGGGAGGGAAGCATGATGAATAAAGGAATTGTAATGGATATAAAAAAACATAGCGTAGTTGTTTTAACGCCAAATGGAGAGTTTATTACGTGTAAAAGAAAAGGGAATTCTTGCGTGATTGGAGAGGAAATCTCGTTTGAAGAACAAGAACAAAGAGCATCGCGTTTTTCAATCCCTTATTTCTTAAAGCCGGCATCATTACTTATTGCTTGTTTTCTATGTGCGCTTTTATTTTTCTACAACCAACCGGAAGAAAAAGTATTTGCTTACGTCTCAGTTGACATTAATCCAAGTTTAGAGGTGAGCGTAACGAAGGATCTTCGCGTTATAGATTTACAAGCTTGTAATGATGATGGAAGGCGTATTTTAAAAGAATTGAAGCAATGGGAAAACAAACAATTGCAAGAAGTGATACGTACAATTATAAAGCAGAGTCAAGAGGATAAGTATTTAACGAATGATAAGCAAGTTATGCTAACAGCTGTTGCAAAGGATAAGTCGTTAGAATCGAAGTTGGAAAAGGCAATGAAAGAATTAAAGAAAGAGTATGAGCTAAAACATATTACAGTTGAATATCAAAGTAGCACGATGCAAGTACGAGAGAATGCTAGAAAAGCTGGAATTGGCACTGGTGTTTATATAAAGCAAGAGAATGAGAAGAATAAATCGCTTACGCCTCCTGCTACGCCGTCTAATCAGGTGGAAAACGAAGAAGAGGTGCAATCGCAGCCGGAGTCATCTCCTGATGTATCACCAGATTTGTCTCCTGTAAAAGAAAAAAAATATGAGAAGCCAGAACATAAAGAACAAAAGGAAACAGAGGAACAGCCATCTAGGCAAATAAAAGAAAATGATGGACAACAGCAAGGAAATAACGGAAGAGGATCTCAGCAAGAAAATAGAGGATCCCAACAAGGAAATAATGGAAATCAGCAAGGGAACAACGGAAGAGGACCTCAACAAGGGAATAATGGGAATGAGCAAGGAAACAACGGAAGAGGGCCTCAACAAGGGAATAACGGAAATCAGCAAGGAAACAACGGAAGAGGACCTCAACAAGGAAATAATGGGAATGAGCAAGGAAACAATGGAAGAGGACCTCAACAAGGAAATAATGGGAATGAGCAAGGAAACAACGGAAGAGGGTCACAGAAAGAAAATAATGGGAGCGAGCAAGGAAACAATGGAAGAGGATCTCAACAGGAGAATAGGGGCCATCAACAAGGCAATGAAAAGAAGAATCAATAGAATATGGAAGTGAGAGATTCATTTTAAAGCGAAAAGGGTTTATCTCGCTATTGCGGGCAGTAAAACTCCCATCTCAAAATTTGGCTAAGGCAAAGAAGTTAGGTGGGAGTTGGGCTGCTTAAAGTTGCACTTTACTATTCTATAGTTCTATTAAGAAGGAGTATGTGAAAAATATAATGGAGAAAAACATTCAACAAGAGAAAGATAAATCTAAACCTGTTTTTTATGATCCGAAAGGAAGGAGAAACATAGCTTTTATCTCGTTTCTATGTATCTCAATAGTTAGCGTAAGTATTGTATTTTATTTTTTCTTTCAAAGTATTTTTTCAACACCAGAAATTCCAAATATGAATCCTACTGTAAAACAAGATACGAAACTTGTACCAATTAATCAAAAACTTAGTGAGGAGCAGTTAAAGAAGGAAGAATTCAAGCCAAATACTGAAATGAAGGATAATAAAAATTTGGTGAATTCGACAAACGATAGTAAACAACATAAAGAGGTGTATGGTTTTTATGTAAATTGGGATGAAAATAGTACAGCATCTTTAAAAGAAAATATCGGTTCATTAACCACGTTAGTACCAGAATGGTATCATTTAAAAGAAGATTTAACGATTAGAAGTGAGATAAAACCAGAGATTGTAAAACTAGCCCAAAAAAATCATGTGAAAATTATGCCGTTACTTACTAACTATACAGAAAAAGCTTCTGGCCCTGATAGTGAGCTTATTCATAAGTTACTGAATTCTCCGAATGATACGAAAACGAAGTTTATTAATAATTTAGTAAACCAAGTGAAAAAGAGTCAGTTTTCAGGTATTAATATTGACTTTGAGGCCGTACCTGAAAGTGATAGAGAAAACTTAACAAATTTTATGAAAGAACTTACTACGGCCTTTCATAAACATGATTTGCTCGTCACACAAGATGTTCCAGCTAATGATAAGGCTTTTGATTATGGTGCATTAGCAAAGATAATTGATCGAATGATTGTAATGATGTACGATGAGCACTATGGAGCCGGGGAACCAGGACCAATTGCTTCAAATAAATGGTTCCAACATACATTGAAGGAACTGAATATTCCGTCTAATAAACTTATAGTTGCTTTCGGTAACTATGGATATGATTGGGAAGTAAATAGTAAAAAATCTGCGAAGTCTTTAACTTTTTCAGAAGTTATGACAATGGCTCATGATTCCAATATGAAAATTCAATGGGATAACATGAGTGGAAATCCATATTTTAGATATAAAACAGGAGAGAAAGAACATACTGCTTGGTTCTTAGATAGTG
This sequence comes from Bacillus sp. EB106-04-02-XG92, assembly GCF_058791995.1. Taxonomy (NCBI): domain Bacteria; kingdom Bacillati; phylum Bacillota; class Bacilli; order Caryophanales; family Bacillaceae; genus Bacillus; species Bacillus sp. EB106-04-02-XG92. The sequence goes on along the minus strand of NZ_JBYTEA010000012.1, from coordinate 67,439 downwards.
TTACTCTCTACAATCAAGTGAAAATCGCAATGGAAAACAATGCAAAGGGGTTTGCGTTATGGAGGTTAGGAGCAGAAGACCCTACAATATGGAAAGTTTTAAAAAATCCAATTGAGGCACAAAAAAATCCTAATGCATTACATAAAATTACTAGTTTAGATGAAGTGAATTATGCTGGACAAGGTGAAATTTTGCAGATTGAGAATGAAAGAAAAAATGGGTTGAGAGATTTCAAAGTAGGAAAAGATGGGTATCTTACAGATGAAGTATATGAATCCTTACCATCTGCATACAAAGTGCAACGACATGGGAAACCAAATGGGAAACAAGTAGTATTAACATTTGATGATGGGCCAGATCCGAAATATACACCGGAAATTTTAGATATATTAAAAGAGAATAAAATAAATGCTGCTTTTTTTGTACTTGGTGAAAACGCGCAACTACATCCTAATATTGTGAAAAGAATATACGATGAAGGGCATGAAATTGGCAATCATACTTTCAAGCATCCCAACGTCGCTGATACGTCTTTACTACGAACAAAATTAGAGCTTAATACGACGCAACGTTTAATTCAAGAAATAACTGGACATTCTACTGTTTTATTTAGACCACCATATGAAGCCGATGCTAACCCGGATTCATCAAATGAAATATTGCCTATTTTGCGTGCACAAAATATGAACTATACAATGGTGGGGGAAGAAGTTGATCCTGAAGACTGGGCAACACCATCAACAAATGAATTAGTAAAGCGTACTCTTACTCCCATTTATAAGGGAGAGGGACATGTTATTCTTCTCCATGATGCGGGAGGGAATCGTACCCATACGGTAGAAGCGCTTCCCATTATTATTAAAGAACTTAAAAAAAACGGATATAGTTTTGTAACAATTTCAGATTTAATGAATAAAGAACGAGATGAAATTATGCCTCCTGTTTCTTCTGAGGGTGAGCAATATTTACTTTACAATAAAGCTGTCTTTTCAGGAGCGGGATACTTTAAACATATATTAACAACTATTTTTTATATTGCTATTGGATTAGGTATTTTTCGCTTCTTATTCTTAATTTATTTTGCATGGAGGCAGAAAAGAAAAACGCTATCTCGCTATATTAATACGTCCTATCAACCTTTTGTTAGTGTTGTCATAGCAGCATATAATGAAGAAAAGGTGATAGCCAAGACGATTCGCTCAATTTTGGATAGTAATTATAGTGAGTTTGAAGTTATTGTTGTGGATGACGGATCGACAGATGATACGTCAAAAGTAATGCAAGAAACATTTTATAAACACCCTAAAGTTCGTTTCATTCAGAAAGAAAACGGTGGGAAATCATCGGCAATGAACCTAGGGTTTCAACAATCGCGAGGAGAGATCATTGTCACTTTAGATGCGGATACTATTATTGCGCAAGACGCTATTTCTCTCATGATTAGACACCTCGAAGATCAGAATGTAGCGGCAGTTTCAGGTAATGTCAAAGTGGGGAATAGACGAAACTTGTTAACTACTTGGCAACATGTTGAGTATATTACAGGGTTTAATTTAGAACGTAGAGCTTTTGATGAGTTAAATTGTATTACAGTAGTTCCAGGAGCTATTGGGGCATGGCGTAAAAAGAATGTAGTTGAATCTGGATATTTAAGTGAGGATACTTTAGCAGAAGATACGGATCTTACTATTACATTTTTACGTCAAGGATATAGAATTGTATATGAAGAAAAGGCCTATGCTTTTACGGAATCACCTGAAGATGTGAAAAGTCTCATTAAACAGCGATATCGTTGGTCATATGGTACACTGCAATGTCTTTGGAAACATCGAAAAGCAGTGTTTCATACAAAACATAAAACATTAGGATTTATTGCATTGCCTAACATGTGGTTATTCCAATATGTTCTGCAATTCATTGCTCCTTTTGCAGATATATTAATGATTATGGGGCTATTTGGTAGCAATCCGCTAAAAGTTTTAGGATTTTATCTTGCATTCTTTTTATTGGACCTTCTCGCATCTCTCTTTGCATTTAAATTAGAGAAAGAGGACCCTAAACCGTTAGTGTGGTTAATTTTACAACGCTTTATTTATCGCCAATTTATGACTTATGTTGTCATTAAATCTATATTCTCATCTATTCGAGGTGTAGCGGTAGGATGGAATAAATTAAAGAGAGTGGGGAGTGTTGAGCATTCCACGGAACATAAGGAGGCATCTTAAGAGAGCAGGTTATCTGCTCTCTTTTTTCATTGGTTTTAGTAAGTAATATGTAGTATAAAGCCTTCGCTTCCATAACGAAATTCCTAATCATTACTGATAGTGAGACATTATGTTAAGAAACTCCTTGAGTTTCGGGAAAAGTTTTTTTATATTTTTTTAAAATGACGGACACAAAATCTTATATCCTTTCGAATTATATATATGGATATCAATAATATTTATATAAAAGGGGAGAAAAAATATGAAAGAAAAAAAAGAAATGTTTGAAGAAATCTCTGAAATACTAAAGGTATTGGCGCATCCAGTCCGTTTTTCCTTAGTAAAAATAATGCTGACAAAAGGCCCTACTAATGTAACAACAATGTATGAAATGTTACAAATGCCTCAAAGTACAATTAGTCAACATTTATCTAAACTAAAAGCTACCAAAGTCGTTACAGGTACTCGGAAAGGGTTAGAAATTTATTATGAGGTAACTGATAAGCGTACAAAATCAATATTAGCATGTTTAGTTTAAATGCTGATTGTTTAGACATTAAGAAGAGGATGCTAAAGTAATTCTGTGACTACAATTTTTAAGATTCTATACAAAAGTAATATGTATAAGTGTATGTGATTTTCTTATTAACATAAGTTGTATGTAGTAGACTGGTTATTAATTTGTTATACTTCTAGATTATTTTATTTGTTTAATAATATTGTATAATCTTCACCTTGTTAAATTTAATATTATTTTATTAAAAATTAGTAAGGTGAAGGATTATTTATGTACACATGAAATATTTTATAAAGAGTACGACTTTGCTCCAAAGTTACATTTTTAGTTTTTTATCTATAGATCTAATACTAAATGGAAAAAAACTGAAATATAAATGTAATTGAAAGGAGTGAAGTAACAATGGAGGTAAGCCTTTTTTTAGGTTTTTTTTGGGGATGGATAACGGTTATCATCTCAGGGATACTTTTTGTGCGACCATCTATACTACGTGAACTGAAAAAATTAGTGGTGGAAGACAGAGGATTTGGAATTATGTATGGCTTTCTATCAATTTTCCTCGGGTTAGGTACTGTAATCCTACATAATGTTTGGACACTTAATTGGCAGGGACTCATTACACTTATTGCATGGCTTGCACTATTAAAAGGGATTTATGTAATTGCATACCCTGAACCATCCAAGAAAACCGATTTTGAAGTAAGGGTACTATCTACTCGTATAGTGCTTGCTATCCTTTGTGCTTTATCTTTATGGATGCTTATCATACTTTATATGAAATAGAGACAAATATTTTTGAGCATGGGAGTATGTAGGTGGGGAGTTTTGGGTAGTCCTTTGGAACGGGATTTTATAGTTAACTGTAAATGTAGTGTTTCTTCCCTTGTAGATATGTTTTTATAAATAGTGAGATGGGTAAAACGAAGAGAGTCCTAAATAAATAGGATTCTTTTCGTTTTATAAAATTGAATTTATCTTGTATCACTAATACAATTGATAATCATTTTTATGGACTATTCGCAGTTATCTACCTTGTTATACTCAATGTCGGCTATGTGACCATCCGGTCGAATCAAAACGGTATCTATATTTTTAAATTTGGAATCTTGTATTTCTCCTATTATCACCTTTATGTGTGAATCAATATTTATTTTATTTATCTTATCTATATAAGAAGGGTGTATTAATAAGATAAATTTACCATCCTGCATTAATTCAAAGAGTTTATAACTTTTCTTATTTAGAGAAGAAATAGTGAGATTTGTACATCTTTTTCCTATCAATGGATGCCTTTCTGTATCGTGCATCGACGAATACATTATCCCTAAGCCACTTACTCTTTCAGATAAATCGTGATTTATCTCGGGGTATGTAAGTAGGTGCGAAAATAAATCCCTTAATTCCATTCCTGCGTTTGAAAAGTTTATCATTAATTGTTCTTGCGCTTGTACTTCCTTGAAAAATTGTTTTCCTACAGCATGTCTTTCAATATGATAACTTTCTAATAGGCTTTCATATTTTTTTTGTTTTATTGCGAGCCCTAATTTCCAGCCTATATTAAAAGCATCTTGTAGACCTACATTCAAACCTTGTCCTCCAGCAGGGAAGTGAATATGTGCTGCATCCCCTGCTAAGAATACACGCTTATGTTGATAAGTATTTGCTAGTTTGGTTGCATTGCCAAAACGAGAAAGCCATATTGTGCTTTTAATTTGAAGATGTTCACCTGTAATACTATAAATACTATCTATAAACTCTTTTTCTGTAACAGCAACATGAACGGGTATTGTCTGATTCTTAGGATCAACAATTGCAAAACGAAATACATCAGGTGTAATAGGTACCATCATTAATATCCCATTTATATTAGAAGTAGATAAAAATGGAGTATCTGGTATATTTTCTAAAATAATATCACCTAATATAGCAGTAGTTGTTGTGTTTGTTCCATTAAACGGTATATTTGATAATTCACGAACTTTACTTCTTGCTCCATCAGCTCCTATTACATATGGAACTTCTATTTTATATATTGTTTCTCTTTGTTCTATTTCTAGTTGTATGAATGTTTCATATTGTTTTAAGTCTTTTAGAGTATGCCCGCGTTTAATGACTACACCTAATTCTAATGCACGTTCTTCTAATATTTCTTCTGTAATAGATTGGGGAATAAAAAGTGTATACGGAAAATCAGTATTTAAATTTTTAAAGTTTAATCTTGTATCTAAGGCAGCAAAATGACTTGTATTTAATTTCTTGCCTCTAGCTAAAAATCGATCTGCAATACCTCTCATAGCCATCAATTCTAAGGAGCGGGGGTGTAGTGTGAGTGCTCTAGAATTTCGTACCCGGTCTAATCTTCTCTCTAAAACAACAACTTTTACGCCTTGGATAGCTAATTCACATGCTGCCATAAGTCCAACTGGACCACCACCAACTATCGCTACATCATAATAATTGTCCATATTATGCCCTCCATTTATTTAATTGTTTAAGAGCTAATGTAAAAAATGTAAATAGATTTATAAATGCTATCTATTGTACATATATAATTATACTTCATTTTAGTTTCCTTGGAAACTAAAATGAAGTTTCTAGGAGAAGTCTACATAGTAAGTGTGTAGTTAAAGCTATATAGCGTGTCTGCAGCAGTAGCCATTGGGTAGCATTGATATGTAATGGCATTTGCATTAACGGCTACAGATTCTTCTACTTGTGCTATTTTTGGGTGAAAATGCTACTGCTGTAGTGCCATGTGGGAGTTATAAAGGTCTTTCCGCTATTCGTAGTTTTAATGAAGTAGTAGTGGTTGTAACTCGACTTCAAATAATTCGCTTTCCATTTCATTAAGTGCATACATTGATACAGGATGTGGAGAGGTATTAGATAAGACTTGTGATGAAAGAAGTTCTCCTGATGATGAGTAAAATGTAACAACCACTTGTGAAAATGGAGGGACCATAATGATTACACGGTCAGTTTTTTGTAACGTATTAACCAACTCCAAAATAATATAGTTTTATAAAAATTAAAAAACAATAGATAAATATAAAGATATTATTATGGGTACTTTTCCGATAGTGAATTAAGCAAATTAATAAACTCTTTATTTTATTGTAAATAATTTAAGAGCACACAAATATGCGTGCTCTTAGAATAGAAAGGTAGTTTTCTATGAGTAGGGAGTCCCCATACAATAAAATATGCTTGTCCAATTTAAATGTGAGAAGTTTTTTATAAAAATGCTATTTGGTAAGTCTATGTGAAAAATCACCTTGTACAGGAACTCTTTGCAAAGTATTTTGTCTACAGTCATGATTATTAAAGTTGATGAGAGCTGTTATTCGGCTAATAAAACCACATCTTAAATTGTTGACTATATGTCTAACAACTAGGATGCGGTTCAATGAATAAAAAGTATAGGATACTTTTGTTATAAAGAGTATTTATAGATGAATGTTATTGTTTTTTACTTCTGAAAGATTTGAGGTTCTAAATTACAAGTTGTTGGAGTCCCTCTACTATAACATTTCAATAGAGATATTAAACTACTAATATGAATGTATCAGATTTAATAAAGACGGTAATGTTCTTTTAGTCATGTAATCTTTTCATTTGATGATCTTTTCCCCATTCACATAGTTCATCCATAATTTGCATTAAAGATTTCCCATATTCACTTATTGTGTATTCAACCTTTGGTGGTACTTCTTGATATACAGTACGATGGATAATCCCATCAGCTTCAAGTTGCCGAAGTTGTTGAGTCAGAACTTTTTGCGTAATGTTTGGGATTTCTCGTCGGATTTCACTTGTTCGCATTTTTCCATCCATTAACACACATAAAATATGAACTTTCCATTTTCCGCCGATTACATCAAGTGTCGTTGCAATTGGGCAGTCATCATTTTGATTCATATAACACCTCCACAGGTACTTTAAGGTTCCTATAGCACTTTAAAGTACGTACTTTTCAATTATATGTGACTCATTCATACTAATACGTAAAGGTTTGAATAATTTATAAAGGGGATGGAAGATGATGAAAACACTTGTAATTGTAGCACATCCTGATATTGAAAAATCAAAAATTAATAAAAGATGGATTGAAGAACTTGAGAAATATTCGGATGAAATTACGGTGCATGAATTATATAAAGTGGCACCGAATTGGGAGTTTAATGTGGAAGAGGAACAAAAGCTATTAGTAGAACACGACCGATATATATTTCAATTTCCGCTATACTGGTACAGCTCACCACCATTATTAAAAAAATGGTTTGACGATGTATTAACATATGGATTTGCTTACGGATCAAAAGGAGATAAAGTGAAGGGGAAAGAGTTTGGGGTAGCTATTTCTATAGGTGGATTAGAAAAAGACTATGAAAATAGTGGAATCACGATGGATGAGTTAACAAAACCATTTCAAGCTACGTGCTTATATACAGATATGAAATTTATACCTTCGTTTTATTTATACGGTGCTGAATACAAATTAAGTGATGAAGAGATTGATAAAAGCGCACCGGAGTATGTACGATATGTGATGAATAAGGAGTATTCGAATATATAAGAGGGAATAGCCATTTACTTATTAAGTAGATGGCTATTTTGATCCCGCGTTAACGGACAGTAAAACTCCAATCTCAAAATTCAGTTGGAGCAAAGAAGTTAGGTGGGAGTCGGGCTGTCCGTAAACGTCCGATTGGTGAGGGGTGATTAAAGTTTCACTTTATAAAATTTATATTCACTAAGTGTAATCTTTAGTAAATTAATAGTTAATCTGGTAAAATAAAAACCTAACATATATAAAGGGGAGTTTTACTTGAGAACGATGCAAAAATTATTACAAAAAAGAGCAATGCAATCACCAAATTTGGAAGCGCTTGTAGGGGGAGAGAAAAGGTATTCGTTTCAGCAGTACAATGAACGAGTAAATCAGCTTGCACACTATTTGTTACAAAGCGGTGTACAAAGAGGAGATCGTATTGGAATACTATGCAAAAATAATCATCCATTTCCAAGCGTTATGATGGCAAGTTTAAAAATTGGTGCTGTATGTATTCCACTAAATCATCAGCTTACTGCGTATGAATTAGAAACGATTGTAAAAGAAGCAAAATTAAAAGTGTTAGTTATTGATGAAGAGTTCCATGAAGCTTTAAAGATTGATGCTGTTAAAGAAATTCCTTATGTAATGAAAACGACAAAAGAAGGCTTTGGTTCATTTGAATTAACATTACAAGAACAGCCAAGTACAGAGCCGAACGTAGAAGTTCATGAAGATGATGATGCGATTTACTTATTTACTTCAGGAACGACTGGACAGGCGAAGGCATGTGTCATTGGACATAAAAACTTACATCATTATTTTGCTGAAATTGCAGGACAAAGAGAAATTCCAGCAGGTGAACGCTTTTTATCCGTGCATCCATTGTTCCATATGAGTGGCGTGCTTTCTATTTTAAATTGCATTTATCATGGCGTTACGATGATTTTCTTAGCTGATTCGAATCCTACTCTCATTTGGGATAAGATTGAAGAAGAGAAAATTACGACGATGCTTGCGTTCCCAGCTGTTTATAGCTACATGCTTGATGAGCTAAATAAAAAAGAGCGTAACATTTCAACCTTTAAAGTAGCGCAAAGCGGTGGTACAAAAGTGCCAGAAACACTTATTCAAAAATATATGGAAAAAGGAATATATATGGTGCAAGGCTATGGGAGTACAGAAGGTTGGGTTGTCACTTCATGGCATCCAATGATGGGAAAAGAAAAGATGTCTTCTGTAGGAAAAACTTTGAAACATGTAGAACTGAAAATTGTTCATCCAGAAACAGGTGATGAACTAACAACAAATGAAGTTGGCGAGATTCATGTGAAAAGTCCATACATGTTTAAAGGGTATTGGAATAATGAAAAGGCGACGAAGAAGGTAGTAAAAGATAGTTGGTTTAACATGGGCGATGCTGGCATGATAGATGATGACGGATTCCTGCATATTATGGGAAGATATAAAGACGTTATCATACGCGGTGGTGACAACGTATATCCAGATCAAGTAGAAGATGTCATTCATGAAATACATGGTGTTTTAGAAGTTGCGGTAGTTGGGGTTCCGGATGACTTTTGGGGTGAGGTTCCGACAGCGTATATTGTAAAAGATATGCAAACGTCCCTAACAGAAGAAGAAATTATACAACATTGTAAAGAAAAATTAGCAAGTTATAAAATACCAGAAGTTGTATTTATGGAAGAATTACCGAAAAACGCTTTAGGGAAAGTGTTGAAGAGGGAATTAAGAGAAGTTGTACTTGTAAAATAAAAAGCGATTAGATGATGAGGAATCCAGTTATGTATAAAGCATAACTGGATTTTTTGTTTAGAACATAATAATTTACTAGATTTTGTATTTTGTGTAAGATAATAAAGAATATTCAATCATTAATTAGAGGAAGAGATATAAATGAAGCTGCCGCTATTGCAAATAGAGACAGAAAGACTTATGATCCGTCCGTTCCAAAATGATGATTATGAAAGTTGGTTCGATGGCTTTCATAAGAGGTTACCATCGCAGTATAAATATGACGACGGTTATCAAGTTATGGCGTCATCAACGAAAGAATGGTTCACGGAATGGATAAGAGGGTTTGATGAAGCAGCACATCGAGATGAGATGTATGTATTAGGTATTTTTCGTAAAGAAGATGGAGCTAATATTGGAAAGCTAGAGCTTATAAAAATTTTACGCATGGACTATCAATGGGCGATGATGGGGTATTCCATACATAATCAATACTGGAAAAATGGATATGGCATGGAAAGTGTGAAAGCCGCATTATCGTTATTTTTTAGTCGTCTTCATTTTCATAGAATTGAATTACATATACGTGTTGATAATGAGCCATCCGTTCGTCTCGCGGAACGAGCAGGTTTTTCTTTTGAATGCAAGAGAGAGGCGTTTTCTTTAGAGAATGGTAAGTGGATGGATTTTCTTATTTATTATAAAAATAATGAAACGAACAAATAGGGGGCTAAAAAATGAAGAACATAAACGTATTTCATTATGACGCATTCACGAATAAACCGAATATGGGAAATCCAGCAGGTGTTGTATTAGAAGCGGATGGATTAACAGAAGGGGAGATGCAGCGTATTGCTGAAAAAGTTGGGTTTAACGAAACGTCTTTCGTTCTTTGTTCAGAAGTAGCAGATATAAAGATTCGCTATTTTACTCCCGGTCATGAAATGGATTTATGTGGTCATGCGACAATAGGGACTATATATGCACTTCATGAAAGGGGATTATTAGAAGGGAATCATAATTTAACAATTGAAACGAAGGCAGGGATTTTACCGATACATATAGGTGCGAATGAAAGTGGAGAAACAGTTATTAAAATGAGACAAGCAACACCCCAGTTTCAAGGTTTTACAGGTTCTCAAGAGGCATTAGCACATAGTATTGGTCTTGAAGTAAATGATTTAGATGGAAAATTACCAATTGTATATGGAAGTACTGGTATTTGGACTGTAATTGTACCTGTTAAAAATCTAGAAGCATGTGAGAAAATGAAACCTAATAATAATGAATTTCCATGTGTGTTAAAAGAAATACCGAATGCCTCTATTCATCCGCTTTGCATAGAAACATATAATGCAGAAGCAAAAATGCACGGTCGTCATTTTTCATCACCTTATTCTGGAACAATAGAAGATCCAGTGACAGGAACAGCTTCAGGTGTAATGGGAGCGTACTATGCGACGTATTTGAAGAAAGATTTTGATCATGAAATGGAATTAATCGTTGAACAAGGACAGGAAATGAATAAAGATGGTCGTGTAACGGTATATGTAACGAAAGATGTAGAAAATGAGAAGTTAAAAATAGATATTGCTGGAACAGCGGTGTATGTGAAAGAGTTTGAAGTTTCGATATAAAAAAGAAAGCCCGGAATACATCCGGACTTTCATTATCTGTTCAACACTTCAATATACGAAGCGTCTCCAGTTGTTCTTAAAGCAGAGCGGAAATTGTTGTTTTCTAACGTTTTAGCGACTTGCTGTAACTGCTGTGCATCATCATGATGGATAAGTAAGCTATCAGCACCGCTTTCTTCTATATGAATGTGCTCAACATTTCCAATAGCATCATGTACCGCTTTTAAAAATTCAGGTTTCATAGTGACCTCCTATAGGTATGTAGCGTTATTGTTATTATCTCCCTATTTTTGAAATATAAAAGTAAATGAATTTTTGTTATATTAAGATTTTGGAAGGGGTTTCCTATTTGTTTGTCAAATAATAGTAAAGTTGTCTTTTAAATTAAGGGAATCTTCGGAATTAAAAGGTGAGGGAATGGACATTTCAATAATTGCTACACAACTCGTTAGGGAGAAAGTTATTTCAAATGATCCAAATAGCATAAAAGTGTTGAACGGAGGAACGACAAGTACTGTGTATTTGTTGGATGAAAAATATGTAGTAAAGCTGAATGAACCGGACGTAATACGTGAAGAAGCTAATTTTCTCTCGTTTTATGGGGGGAATACTTTATTTTCAAAGCTTTTGTATAAGGAACCTTTCCATACATATTTCGTATATTCTTTCCTTGAAGGTAATACTTCGTGCGAACAAGGATATAAAAGAAGTACGCTTCGTACACTTATAAAAGAAGTTATTAATAAGTATAAAATTGTCCCAGAGGCAGATGGCTGGGGGTGGAAAGAAAGTCCGGTTCAATCTTGGAATGAATTTTTAAAAGGAAATGTGATGGAAGCTTATGAAAATGTAAAACGTTACATAAATGAGGAAGAGTATAGAATTGTTCTTAAACTAGCAAATAGGGATGCCGGAGTAAATCAGCCATTTTTATTACATGGTGATTGCGGATTTCATAATTTTATATTTCGGCAAAATAGGTTACATGGGGTAATTGATCCGTTACCAGTCCTTGGAGATCCTTTATATGACTTAATTTACGCGTTCTGTTCAACTCCGGAGGATATAACGAAAGAAACGATTGATTATGCGATGGAACAATGTGTATTTCAGAAAAAAGAGCGGGATTTGTACGACGAAATAGTCATAGGATTATATTTGCGTATAGATACATGTTTGAGACACCACCCGAAAGATTTAGAAGATTATTTACTAGCTTGGCGTTATTGGATGGACGAAATCAATCCAGCTTTATAGTACAAATAGTTGGGGGGAGATAATGAAATGAACATAGCAGAAGCAAAAAGAGATTTAGCACAAAGAACGAAAAGAGGATTTCCAGTTATAATAGCTGGTTTTTTATTTTGGGTTGTAGCGAGTGTAACCGGTATTCTTCTTTCTGAAAAGCAAGTTGTGTGGGTGTATTTAATTGGTATGGGCTGTGTGTTTCCTTTCGGCTTAATAATAGCTGCTATATTGAAAATTGATATGTTTGCGAAAGGAAATCCGCTAGGAACTTTAGCTGGATTAATTGGCGGGATAAATGTATTAAATATTCCGTTTGTATTACTTGCCTATTTTCAATTTCCAGAGTGGCTACCTTTTGTAGTAGCAATGTTAATAGGAGTTCATTTCGTACCGTACGTATGGATTTATGAAAGTAAAAGTTATGGTTTATTGGCAGTAGGGACTGTATTCGTAACGTCAGTTTGCGGGATTCTTTTTGCAGAGAATGGATTTGCTATAATTCCATTGTCAGTTACAGTTGTCTACTTACTCACTCTAATTGGTCTATTAATTGAAAATAAAAAATTAGATCAGTATCAACAAAAATCAGCTTCATAAAAATATAGGGGTAGGGGGAATTATGATGGAAAATTTCGTTTGTACAACGTGTGGCGTACAGTATGCAGCGAGTGTGGAAGAACCGGTAAGTTGTGTTATTTGCGATGAGGAGAGACAATATGTAAATCCGAAAGGGCAGTCTTGGACGACTTTAGAAAACTTGCGAACGAGTGATACATATAAAAATGAAATGATAGAAGAAGAGCATGGACTTTATAGCATTACGACAAAACCAAAATTTGCAATCGGTCAAACGGCATTTGTCGTAAAGACAGATTCTTATCGATTATTATGGGATTGTATTACTTATTTAGATGAAACGACAATTGAGAAGATAAAGGAGTGGGGCGGGTTAGATGCGATTGCACTATCTCATCCTCATTATTATTCAACGCAAGTAGAATGGGCAGAAACGTTTGATGTACCAATTTATATACATGAAGACGATAAAGAGTGGGGAGTACGCCCGAGTAGCCGTATTATTTACTGGTCTGGTGAGTCTTTACAATTAGCGGACGGAATTACTATTCATCGTCTCGGAGGACATTTTAGCGGCGGTTCTGTATTACATTGGGAAGAAGGAAATGATGGGAACGGTATTTTATTAACAGGTGATATTATTCAAGTTGTAGCGGATCAGCAGTGGGTGAGTTTCATGTACAGCTATCCGAACTTAATTCCATTACCGGCAAGAAAAGTGGAGGAAATGGCGAATCGAGTGAAGCCGTTACAATTTAATCGTTTATATAATGCATTTCACGGAGTAGTGAAAGAGAACGCTAATGAGGCAGTGGAACGTTCTGCTGAAAGATATATTAAGGCAGTAGAAGGAAAGTTATTTCATACGTAAAAGGAGAATTAGCTATATGAAAACTTTAGTATGTTTCGGTGATAGTATTACAGCTGATGAAAAAGACGGCTTACATTTTGGTCGACAAGGTTATGAGTATGTAGCGGAGTTAATTGGTAAAAAGTTAAAAGGGATTTTGTAAGAAGCAAAGTGTGTGCGCTTTGCTTTTTTTACTCGTGTATTTCCTCCTACAATGTTGCTGTGTTCATTGCAGTAGCTTTTATTATGCTAAACATATAGGGAAGAAATGAATAAAGTGGAATATAATTTGCTGCGCTAATGGAATGCATCCAAGACTTAACAGTTGATTAATTGAACTGTAAAGTTTAAAATTACAGTATAGTTTTTAGAAGTGAATTGTTATTGTTTGTAAAAAACAGATAAATTAAATATTCTCGAATAAATAATATAACGTGTATTTCACTTTAAACTGTAATTTTTTTTAATACATTTTAATAATCTATATAATAATTTTAAAATGTAAAGGAGTGTGTGTAAAATATGGTGATTTTATATACGACAGCAAGCTGTAGTTCATGCCGAAAAGCAAAAGCATGGCTTGAAGAACATCAAATTGATTATACCGAAAAAAATATCGTATCAAATTCGCTTACAGTCGATGAACTTAAATCCATTCTTCGTTTAACTGAAGATGGTGCTACTGAAATTATTTCAACTAGATCTAAAACTTTTCAGGAATTAAATATAAATATTGAGGCGCTTTCGCTTAATGAGTTTTATAAATTAATAATTGAGTATCCTCAAATGTTACGTCGTCCAATTATGCTGGATGAAAAAAGATTACAGGTTGGTTTTAATGAGGACGAAATTCGCAAATTTTTACCGCGTAGCGTTCGAACATTTTTGAATGTTGAATTGCAAAAAATGGCTAATTAATAAGTAATATTTTGAAAGGAGGAAACAGAAGTGGTTGAAGTACGTGTTACAGTTAATTATAAAGATAGAAATTATCACACAAATGTTATTGTGAGTAAAGATACGATTTGGACACAAATTAAACAATTGGCAGAAGAACAAGTTAAGAAACAGTGGACTGTTTAAATTGATTTGCGACTTAAAAAGCTACATGAAGTTAGGAGATATAGGGGAGTTCTGATAGAATATAAAGGGGTTTAATTTTTCATGCTAAGCATGCTTCTTATATTTTTACGTTTGACTAACCTATCTGTAATATTTATGGCTACAGTAAGTTACTAAGCGAGAAATCATATTTTTTATCGTAGGAGGACAACAATGAACAGCGACTTTACCTTGGCCATACACAGTTTAACTTATTTAGCTTTACAGCCAGATCGAATGTCAACAAGTAATGCTATTTCCGAGAGTGCAGGTGTTCATCCCGTGCGTATTCGCAAAGTGCTAAGTTTGTTAAAAAAACATAAGTTTATACAATCAAAAGAGGGAACTGGCGGAGGCTTTATTTTTGCCCGTGATTTAAGTGAAATTAACCTTTGGAATATGTATCAAATAACTTCTGAAGGTGCGTTGCAGCCGAAGTGTCCAGAATCAAATGATCAGTGTATTGTAGGTTCGAATATGCGGAAAGTTCTTTTTGCTATTTTCTTAGGTGCAGAAGAACATCTAGGTGAATATTTAAAGAATTATACAATGAAAGAAGTTGTTGACCTTATTAATCAAGAACGTTAAACGGCTTAATTATTATGTAGCCGTGAGTTCTTAAAAAATAACTGTAATTAAAAGAATTACAGTTCGAGTTAGTTTTTATCGTTTCAAAAAATATGTATAAGAAGGTGAAAAGGTATGGTGTCAAATAATAATCATGTTTTAAAAGTGGGAGATTGGGTTCGTGGAATATCAAATGAGGGTGAATTCATAGTTGGTTACATTGTATCACTTGATGAAGTAGAAGATGTAGTTACAGTTAGCATTGTGAAACGTGACGATAAGTACACAAAAAACGAAGCGATTTTACTCTTTAGTAAACACGTTAACAAACTTCCTGAATCAAAGGTAATAAATAAGGAACAAATCCTTTATCTTATAGACCTTGCATTATTAACAGGGGATGAAGAATGGTTTATTGAGCTCTCTGCAAAATTAAACTCGATAAAAGAGCTAGTTAATGAGGGGTTTTAAAGATTATATTATTATATTTTCTATGTAACTGTGCAAATTCAAACTTTTGAAGGGGCACACAACCCGCCTTATGGAGAGGATACAATTACTTTTCGTATAAAAGGAAATGAAATAAAATCCATTCATTACAAACATAGAAATATTCTTGAAGAAGAGTTGAAAAAACTACAATTAAGATGACATTGAAGTGATTTGTTTGCTAACGCCTAATAATGATGTAAATAAGCTGTCTGTATACGGGCAGCTTATTTTATGTTTTCGTTTAGAAAAATGTTAGCGGTTCCCTCGTTACCATCAAGTTAAAATGTATATGAATGCAATATCTATAATTTATATCCTAAAAATTGGTTTGTGCATTTAAAAAGACAATTCTTTTAAACCACATTAATTATTTATTAGAATATCTTTTTAAAATTAAAATAAAATTTTCGATAAAGAAATATATATAAATTTTTAAAATGAGTAGTTTAAATACACAATATTTTACTGTATTTTATGCTCATTAATTCCGTTTTAAGCGATAGGAACAAGGGTTGCGTACTAACTGTAAAATATTATCCATGTAAAATTATATCCATTTAATATTTCTGAAAATATAAAAATATTAATTTTATAAATATACACGTTATAATGAGTGCGTCGAGAGAAATTTTATTATCTCTGGAGAAAATATAAAAAATGCGATTATTAGTAAGAAGGGTGTGTGGTTAGAGGAGAAGTGTATGTAAAGTGCTTCAGTGGCTTGTGTAATCAATACCATAAATGCTGCCGAAGCTATGAAAGTGATGTATAGAATTGAGAAAGAAATGCCTCATAAATGAAGAGAGGCCGGTTTAGCTGAAATTACTATTACAAGTAATTCAGAGAAACCATTAAAGTAATACATTGTTATTAGAAATGTTGCAACGTATTTATGAAATCTATTCTATATTGTTCTCTTAAGCGGTCTTTATATAAGGAGCGGATAGTACGAGTAAACTTTTTTGTTAACGCTAACAATTATATTAGGACGCTATCTAGTGAATGTTTTAATTTGGATTCATTTTGATGAAGGACTTGCAATGTGGGGCAACTTGTAAGGAATTCATTTTCCGAAAAAAATATTCGCTAGCCATAAAGAGAGATACAGGAATAGATAAAAGGGGGAGTTATTATATGAACGGGAATACTGCAAAGAAAATAGAAGTTCAAGCTGAAAATAACGCACGAAAAAATGAGCAATATGCAGATCCGAAAAAGTGGCATAAGCAGGATACTACATGGGCATTGAGCCTATTTGGAACTGCAATTGGAGCAGGGGTGCTCTTTTTACCGATTAATGCAGGTTCAGGTGGATTATTATCATTACTACTAATTACATTGCTTGCATATCCAGTTATGTATTACTCACATAGGGCACTTGCTAAAATGATATACGCTTCTAATTCTGCTGATGAGGGGATCACAGGTACAATTAGAGAGTATTTCGGAGATAAAGCGAGTATCATTTTTAACATCGTATATTTCGGTTCAATTTATACAATCGTACTAATGTATTCGGTTGCACTTACAAATACTGCAAGTAGTTTTATCGTACATCAATTGCACATGCCAGAGCCTCCAAGGGCTATTTTATCACTTGTATTAGTTCTTGGTCTTATCGCTATATTGAATTTTGGTCAAGATATTACTGTAAAAGTCATGAGTATGCTAGTGTATCCTTTCATAGCTTCTCTACTGTTTATCGCAATATCTTTAATTCCACAGTGGAATACGTCAATGCTTAGCTTCTCAGCTGTTTCTACTGCTTCAACAGGAACAGGATATTTTGGAACGATATTAATGATTCTACCAATCATCGTATTCTCATTTAATCATTCACCTATGATTTCATCATTTGTTGTGAAACAGAGAGCTACGTATGGAATAGAAGCTACTGATGCTAAATGTGCACAAATACAAAAAGTTTGTTACATTATGACATTTGTTGTAGTTATGTTCTTCGTTTGGAGTAGTGCACTGAGCTTAACTCCAGATGATTTAAAAATGGCAAAAGAGCAAAACTTATCAATCCTTTCTTATCTTGCGAATGAGCTTAATTCACCTGTAATTACGATTGCAGCTCCAATCATTGCTTTTGTGGCTATTACAAAATCTTTCCTTGGCCATTATATCGGAGCATTTGAAGTAATGCGTGACATGATTATTAAGTTCGGTAAATCACGTGGAAAAGTAATTGAAGAAAAAACAATTAAGACAATCGTTCTTACTTTTGTTGTATTATCATGCTGGTTTGTTGCTTATACAAATCCAAGCATTCTTGGACTTATTGATTCTCTAAGTGGTCCATTAGTTGCTGCTATCTTATGTCTATTACCGATGTATGCAATTCAAAAAGTACCAGTACTAGCTAAATACAAAGGGAAAATGAGTAACGTATTTGTTATTATTGTAGGTGTGCTTACTGTTTTAGCAAGTATTAAATCATTATTCTAATTCACGATTGTTAGTTCTAATACAAAATAGAACGATTTTGGGACAGGCTTCTCCGTTTGGAGAGTCTGTCCTTTTTAATGCGTTACAATTTAATCTTATTGATTTTATGGGATATTTCCGCATAATTGTAACTAAGGGAGATGATTTCAGATTGAGTAAACTGAATATTAGTACAACGGTTTCGGGAGATATAATTGTTACCCGTCTAATCGGCAAAATTAAAACAGATGATGTGTATGAATGGTTTAATGGTCTTGAGCAAGTTTGTCAGCAATTCATTTCCGAGGGACGGAAATACAAATTGCTGGTCGATAGAAAAGGATACACGCCAGATCATTTTTCTGTTCAAAAAATATGGAAAGAGAAGTTTTTCAATGAAACGATTTTGAAACACAGTAAGGCAATTGCTTTTCTTCTTGAAGAAGGGGAGATACTGAATTATTTACAACAGTCTAATACAAAAGAATCTGTAAAATTCTTCGATGATTATGAACAAGCATTCCTTTGGTTGAATGAATATCCAATATGAAACTGTTAGTGAACCAGCTGCTTAAGCAACTGGTTTTTTTATGTTTGCGAGTAGTATTCGGAAGAAAACTTCTATACGAAATGTTTAGCATTAGAGGACATACATTTTTAGTGCGTTAAATATAATTCATAATAGCACCAGGAAGAAATGAATACGCTTTACGGTATTAGATATATTGATTTTAAAAATATCAATGCGGCATAAAGTGAGTAAGGGGGATAAACATATGAGTACTTCGAATTTGAATGAAATTAGTAAACAAATTTTAATAGAGGAGGAAACACTTCAATTTTCCTCTTTTACAAATGAAGATGCACTGCAAATAGGATTATTTATCGTTGAAACAGCAAAAAAGGAAGGGAAATTGATTGCTGTTGATATAGCGAAAAATGGTGTGCAACTATTTCATTTCAAGATGACAGGGACAACTGCGGAAAATACGCAATGGATTGAGCGTAAAAAAAGAGTTGTTTCTTTGCATAATCATAGCTCGTATTATATGCAAATACAAAGTGAAATAACGGGCGTTCCATATAATGAAAAGTATCTTTTAGATAGGTCGGATTATGCGGCGTTTGGTGGATGTGTTCCTGTTCAAATAAAAGACGTAGGGGTTATTGGAATGATAACTGTTTCAGGATTACCACCAGAAGAAGATCATGAATTAGTTATAAGGGCAATCAAAAATCATTTGAAGCAATAACAAAAAGGCAAGACCGAACAAGAATATGTTCGGTTTTGCCTTTTTGTTATTCTTTTTTGTAAATAGCGAAGAAGATACTTGATTATACACTGTTTTTTGATTACATCGCCTTCTTTCAGTTTGTGATATAGCTGTATTAGTATCTCTTTTTTATGCATCTGTCACTTTTGTTAAATGACAAAGAAGAGTAGCTTAAATGTAATAAATCAAGTAATAAGTTGTTAATGATTCCTATATTTCTTGATAATTACAATAGATTAATTTAATGTTACTAATTCCCATTAAAGACAGGTCGCTTTAAGATAAAATTTGATGATTAAAATTGCTGCATTTCATATTAGTGTAAATATGAAACATCTAGGATACATGAATAGAGAATGGTTAAAATACTACCAGATGCCGTTTCTATTATAAGACTTTTTAGGTAAATTGAAGCGTCTTGGACAAGAAGTAGAGTGTTTAGAGTTAGAATGATTGGCAACTGGTGTTAATAAGTTCAATCATTAAAAATGAAATCATTTAAAACCATATTTTCTTCGAGGTGTATCATTTTGAAGGAGATTAGAACTCAGGAGGAAATAAATTATGACAAAAGATTTCTATACTGCACTGAAAGAAAGACGTACTTATTATGGGATTAATAAAGAGGTACAAGTATCAGATGAAAAAATTAAAGAAATTGTGGAGTTTGCTGTGAAATATACTCCGTCAGCTTTTAATTCTCAAACTGCGCGATTAGTTGTATTATTTGGTGAAGCTCATAATAAATTATGGGATATTACAACTGAAACATTAAGAAAAGTAGTTGGAGATGGAGATTTTTCAGGAACGCAACAAAAAATGGATTCCTTTAAAGCTGGTTATGGAACCGTACTATACTTTGAAGATGAAGCTATAGTTAAATCACTTCAAGAAAAATTTGCTGCATATGCTGAAAACTTCCCGATTTGGTCACACCAAGCATCAGGTATGCACCAATTAGTCGTGTGGACAGCGTTAGAAGCAGAAGGATTAGGAGCATCTTTACAACATTATAATCCATTAATTGATGATGAAGTAAAACAAGAATGGAATGTTCCTGCTAATTGGAAACTTATTGCACAAATGCCATTTGGTAATCCAACAGCTGCACCAGGGAAAAAAGAATTCCAACCACTTGAAGAGCGTGTGAAATTTCATAAATAATATTTAATGGACATCATCTGTAAGGAAATTGACTTTTTCATGGACAAAAAGATTCTAGTTATGAATTCAATGACAAGTGTAACAATATGTATATTTCAAAAAAACACGAAGGACTTTAAGTCTTCGTGTTTTTTTGATTACTGTCTGAAAGAGAAGAATTAAAAGCGTAAATGAAATTATAGGATATGTAAACAATTGATAAGAATTATGTAATCGATAATCATGAATTAATGTAACTATACCAATGAGTAACGCACTGACCACGATCATGATGGATTACACACGAACATTAGCATTATTAATAAAGTAGCTTATCTTTAAGGTTATTAGGATGAATTGTAAGCTCCTTATTTTAATATATAGAAAAAAGTTTGCAGAATTTCTCTGCAAGTTCTTTTTGTTAGGCATGGCATTTTATTTATCATTATTTCGTATTAATTGGTAATTAGGATAATTAATAATATGAGGATTTACGTTCAATTTTTTGCGGGCGATAAAATTTTTAATAAATAGATAAAGGCTAAATAGAATTACGAAACAAAGACTCTTCATTTTAAACCATTTTTCTTGACGATAATAATTTATAGGGTTAATATACTAGACGTTAGGTTATTTAATTACTAAAAGTAATTAAATATATAATATTTCGTTAAGTTTGATAAGTAAGTTGAGGTGAAAATGCTTTGAATTGCCACTATTAATATTGGGGACAATTAGAAAGCGACAAATATAAAGAATTAGCAATTAAGAAGTAAGATTGGATACACAACAATAGTAGCTTCTGTACAATGCATTTTTACTATAGTGAAAATGACTATACATCACGAGGGGGACTGAAATTGGAATCAATGACCTTTGTTTTATTTGGAGCAACAGGGGATTTAGCTAAAAGAAAAATTTACCCCGCGCTATATAACTTATATAGAGATCAAAAGCTTCCGAAGCAAATATCTGTTATTGGGCTTGGAAGACGTGAAGTATCTCATTTAGATTTTCAAAAAAGAGTAAAAGAATCTATAGAAACTTTTTCTCGTCGCAAAGATGAAGGGACTCCGAAAATAGAAGGTTTTTTAGAGTATTTTCGTTATTGTCCGTTGGATGTGAATAAGCCAGAAGATTATAAAAGGTTATTACAAGTAGTTCGTGAAAGGGAAGAAGAACAAAATATACAAGGGAATAGAATGTTCTACCTTTCAGTTACTCCTGATTTCTTTGAGACCATTGCTTTAAATATTAAGGAAAGTGAACTTGATAAAACGGATGGATGGAAGCGCCTAATGATTGAGAAACCGTTTGGTCATGATCTTACATCTGCCCGAGAGCTGAATGATAAGCTTAGCCGAACGTTTGAAGAAGACGAAATATACCGTATTGATCATTATTTAGGTAAGCCGATGGTTCAAAATATTGAAGCACTTGAATTTGCAAACCCTGTTCTCCAATCGATTTGGAATAAAGAACATATTGCGAATGTACAAATCACAGCTAGTGAAACTGTTGGTGTAGAAGAAAGGGCAGGATATTATGATCATGCAGGAGCCATTCGCGATATGGTTCAAAATCATATGCTGCAAATATTAATGATGACTGCTATGAATCTGCCGGAAAAGATTAATGCATGTGAAATTCGTGAGGAAAAACGAAAGGTCATGGAGACTCTTCGTAAAGTGAAAAAAGAAGACGTTCAGAAGCATATCATCCGCGGACAATATGCTTCAGGGGAGATAAAAGGACAACCAGTTGTAGCGTATAGAGAGGAGCCGGGAGTAAATCCTTCTTCTCAAACAGATACATTTGTTGCGGCTCGCTTATGGATTGATAACCCATTTTGGACTGATGTTCCTTTTTACATACGAACAGGAAAAAGAATGAAAGAAAAGTCTACTCGTATTGTAATTGAGTTTAAAAACACATTAAAACAGCAGTATCAAGATAGTAATCCAAATGCAGCGCCTAATTTGTTAATCATTGAAATTAGCCCAAATGAAAATGTTTCACTCCAATTAAATAGTAAAAATCCATTGAACAATGGAGAGCTTGAACCGATCCGTATTCATTTTACTTGTGAGCAAACAGGATTGGGAGTACCGGAAGCTTACGAAAGACTTATCTATGACGCTGTATGTGGAGATTCTACATTCTTTGCACACTGGAGAGAAGTTGAATTGTCATGGGAATGGGTGCAGCCAATTCTTGAAGCGTTCGAAGAGAACTTGTTACCTCTTCATGAATATGAGTCTGGCTCGTATGGTCCAGATGCTGCTCATGCTCTATTACAAGAAAGTGAATTTAAATGGTGGTTAGATGAGGAATGGAAAAAGTAAGTACATTCTTATAAGTAAAGCAATATGACAAAAAGATATTCATCATTTTATTAACATGTATTTATGATGAAAGGTAATTCAAGGAGGAATTATATTATGAGAGTTGGATTAATTGGTTTAGGTAAAATGGGATTAAATTTAGGGAAGAATTTAATGGATCATAAACATGAAGTAGCTGCATTTGATTTAAATACGAGTGCAGTGGAAGAAATGAAAGATTACGGGGCTACAGGTGTATCTAGTTTAAGCGAACTTGTTCAATCATTACAATCACCAAGAATTCTTTGGGTAATGGTTCCGCACGCTGTCGTTGATTCTGTTATTGATGAAGTTACACCATTGCTTTCAAAAGGAGATATTTTAATTGAAGCTGGGAATTCACATTATAAAGAATCTATTCGCCGATACGAGCAACTAAAGAAAGACGGCATTCACTTTATGGATGCAGGAACTTCTGGTGGAACGGAAGGCGCTCGTAATGGAGCTTGTTACATGATCGGAGGGGATCAAGAAGCTTGGGAGATCGTTGAGCCTATCTTCCGAGATACAGCTGTAGAAAATGGATACTTATATGCTGGAAAAGCTGGTAGTGGTCACTTTTTAAAAATGATTCACAACGGAATTGAATACGGAATGATGGCTGCTATCGGTGAAGGATTTGAGGTTTTAGAGAAGAGTGAATTTGACTACGATTATGAAAAAGTATCAAGAGTATGGAACAACGGTTCAGTAATCCGTTCATGGTTAATGGAATTAACAGAAAATGCATTTTCTAAAGATGCGAAACTGGATGAGATTAAGGGCGTTATGCATTCTTCTGGTGAAGGGAAATGGACAGTAGAAACAGCATTAGACCTACAAACAGCAACTCCTGTTATCGCAATGTCTCTATTAATGCGCTACCGTTCATTAGACAATGATACGTTTACAGGAAAAGTAGTAGCAGCACTGCGCAATGAATTTGGTGGACATGCTGTAGAGAAGAAATAAGCATTTTAATATTATAACTCGATAACGTTTAAAAAATGGAGGGAATGAATTATGAAGTTTTTTATTGATACTGCAAATCTTGAGGACATAAAAAAAGCATATAAACTAGGAGTTTTAGCTGGCGTCACAACGAATCCGTCTTTAGTAGCGAAAGAAGGCATTAAGTTTGAAGACCGTATTGCAGAAATTTGTCAGGCAGTGCCTAAAGTTGAATCTGTTTCGGCAGAAGTAACGCCAGATGCTATTACAGCCGAAGAGATGATCGCTCAAGCAGAAGAACTAATTAAAATTAACGGTGGCGATGAAAAAGTTACAATAAAACTTCCGATGACATTAGCAGGATTAGAAGCTTGTCGCTACCTTACTGAAAAAGGTGTGAAAACGAACGTTACACTAATTTTCACTGTGAACCAAGCTCTTTTAGCTGCTCGAGCAGGTGCCACGTACGTTTCTCCATTTTTAGGTCGTTTAGATGATATTTCTGAAGATGGCGTACTATTAGTTGCTAAAATTGCTGAATTATTCGATGTTCATCTATTAGATACACAAATTATTGCAGCTTCAGTGAGACATCCAGACCATGTAACTCGCGTAGCGATGGCAGGTGCTCACATTGCAACAATTCCTTATAAAGTCATTGAACAACTTGCTATGCACCCATTAACTGATGAAGGTATTGAAAAGTTTGCTGCGGACTGGGCGAAAGCGCCTAAGTTATAATGAAGTGAGGCCTTCAATTTTCAAAATAGCACTATAGTTAGAAAAAGGACCTCCTTATGAGAGTGAAGTTTATGAAAACGTAGCTCTCATAAGGAAGCGTCTTTTTTGTATAAATCTTTTATGTATAGGAATGTTTTGAAAGGGGTTACATGGTGAACTCAAAATATATGATTGGTGTAGATAGTGGGACAACTAGTACAAAAGCAGTTTTGTTTTCGATTGATGGATCTGTTATTGCAAGTCATGGGATTGAATATCCTTTGTATTCTCCTACGCCAGAAACAGCAGAACAAGATCCAGAAGAGATTTTTCAAGCGGTCATACATACGATTAAAGAAACTATACAAACAAGTAATGTGCAGCCAGCTGATATTCTTTGTGTTTCTTTTAGTTCGGCAATGCATAGTGTCATTGCTGTAGACGAAGCAGGGAATCCATTAACGAGATGTATTACTTGGGCAGATAATAGAAGTGCGAGCTGGGCAGAGAAAATAAAGAATGATATGAATGGTCATGAAATTTACCTTCGTACTGGTACACCAATCCATCCTATGTCACCACTTTCGAAATTAGTTTGGCTTAAAAATGAGCATGCTGAGTTATTTGCGAAAAGCTATAAATTCATCTCAATTAAAGAGTATGTTTTCTATAAGTTATTTAAAGAATATGTAATTGATTATTCTATTGCATCAGCGACAGGAATGTTCAATTTGAAATCTTTAAAATGGGATGAAGAAGCTTTGCATGTTGCAGGAATTACAGATGAAAAGCTATCTACAGTTGTTCCCACGACGCACAGTTTAATAGGGATACATGAAGAACTTGCAAGAGAGATGAATGTACTTGTTACGACTCCTTTTATAGTCGGTGCGAGTGATGGAGTTCTATCGAATTTAGGCGTAAATGCAATAGAACCTGGAGTAGTTGCTATTACAATTGGTACGAGCGGTGCGGTGCGAGTTGTCACAAATCAGCCTGTAACGGATCCGAAGGGTAGGACTTTTTGTTACGCGTTAACTGAGGACCTTTGGGTAATTGGTGGACCGGTGAATAATGGCGGTATGATTTTTAGGTGGGTTCGTGACCAGTTATGTGCGTTAGAAGTTGAGCAAGGGAAGCGCTTAGGACAAGATCCTTATGAATTGCTTACGGAAATAGCAGCAAAAGTGAGTCCTGGATCTGACGGTTTATTGTTTCATCCGTATTTAGCAGGAGAAAGAGCTCCTATATGGAATGCGAATGCACGGGGATCTTTCTTCGGACTTGGTCTACATCATAAGAAAGAGCATCTTATCCGTGCGGTTTTGGAAGGAATTATTTATAACTTGTATACCGTTCTCCTTGCTTTAAAAGAGCTAATTGGTGAAACGAAAAAATTCAAGCAACAGGTGGCTTTGCAAGGTCGGAACTTTGGAGACAGATGATGGCGGATATTTTTCCTCAAGACGTATACGTTCCCGAAAGTTTCGAAAGCTCTTGTCTAGGAGCAGCTATCCTCGGTTTATATAGTCTAGGTGAAATAGATACATTATGCGTAGTATCTGAAATGGTAGGTGCCAACTTTTATCATGAGCCAAATATGGAAAGTGTGGAAAAATATAAAGATTTGACACCGATCTATATTCGTCTATCCCGTCAATTGGAAGAAGAATATGAAAGTATTGCAGCGTATCAAAAAAAGTGGGTTTAAAGGTAATTTAGTAGGAAAATATGG
Source organism: Bacillus sp. EB106-04-02-XG92 (assembly GCF_058791995.1). Lineage (NCBI taxonomy): Bacteria > Bacillati > Bacillota > Bacilli > Caryophanales > Bacillaceae > Bacillus > Bacillus sp. EB106-04-02-XG92. The sequence continues at coordinate 41,321 of NZ_JBYTEA010000012.1, read as the reverse complement.
TAACGTATAAAGAGGTACTCCGATTTTTTTAGGATACTCTTTCAACATAAAATATTTTAAGTAATATGGTGAACGAAAAATATAGGGAGAGAGGGTTATGAAAATGAAGGAAAACAAAGAGTTTATTGGATATGTTGGAACGTACACGAAAGAAAATAGTGAAGGAATATATAAGTTTACTTTAGATACGGAAGCAAAGAAAATTAGTAATGTAACACTTGCGGCTAAGCTGGATAACCCTACATATGTAACGATTAGCAAAAATAATGAATATCTCTATTCTGTTGTTAAGGAAGGCGAATCTGGTGGTGTAGCTGCTTATTCGATTCATAGTCATACTGGAGAGCTAACGGAACAAAACAGACAAGTAGTAGAAGGGGCTTCTCCTTGTCATATTAGTGTTGATAGTGGAAATCGTACGGTAGTTACAGCGAATTACCATAAAGGAACGATTGAGTCTTTTGTAGTTAATGAAGAAGATGGAACTGTAAATCCTGCCACATCTATTATTACGCACGAAGGTTCAGGTCCGAACAAAGAAAGACAAGAGAAACCACATGCACATTACGCGGGATATACTCCTGATGAAAAATATGTGGTAGGTGTTGATTTAGGGATTGATAAAATACTTACGTATGAAATAAAAGATAGTAAGTTAAAAGAAGTAAATAGCTTGTCTGTAAAACCAGGAAGTGGTCCGAGACATATTGCTTTTCACCCAAACGGAAAGCATGCTTATGTGATGACTGAACTTAGCTCGGAAGTTATTGCATTATCATATAATCCGGAAGAAGGGTCCTTTACAGAGTTGCAGTATATTTCTACCGTTCCGAAAGAATTTGATGACAATAGTCAAGGAAGTGCGATTCATATTTCTTCTGACGGCCACTTTGTATATGCAGGTAATCGCGGTCATAATAGTATCGCTGTATTCAGTGTGGATCAAAATTCAGGTGAGCTTACATTTGTTGCACATACATCTACAGAAGGAAATTGGCCGAGGGATTTCGTATTAGATCCGACTGAAAAGTTTCTTATTGCTACAAATGAAAAGTCACATAACCTTGTACTATTTTCAAGAAATGAAACGACAGGGGAGTTAACATTGTTACAATCTGATGTTGTTGTACCAGAGCCTGTTTGTGTGAAGTTTTTGAATGTTTAATTTGAGTTGAGGTTCAATGCATATAGCGGTGTCGGTATTTGTCGGTAAGTCGATATTCCTTGTCGAAACGTCGATATATTTGAAAAATCGTTGATACAATTTCAAATCCTCAAAAACAGAGAAAAGCAAAGCGATATCGCTTTGCTTTTTACTGTTTTTTCTTAGGTCTACGTACTAATTCGCCACCGCAGTTTGGGCAAACGTTTTGTCTTTCTTCTGTACATGGTGCACAAAATGTACATTCATACACGCAAATGTAAGCTTCAGAGTTTGGTTCGAGAGATTGATCGCAAATTTGACAGTTTGTTTTCATTTCGAGTGCCATAGTAAGTCTCCTTTTAGTTTGAAAATTTATAATTTAATTATAATTGATTAGGAAGAAACTGTCTTTTTCAATTGAAAGGAAATCGAATGATAAAGTTATGATTTGAAATGAAAGAAGCTCATTTATTTTTTAATTGATTATTTAATAAGGTTGGAATATTATGAAATAGTCAAAAGACAACAGGGGGTATACATTTTGACTAATCATAACGATCATTTAAAAGCAAACTGCGAAAAATGCTTCGGTTTATGTTGCGTAGCATTACCGTTCGCAGCATCGGTAGATTTTGCGGTGAATAAAGATGGCGGGAAGCCATGTACTAACTTACAATCAGATTTTAAATGTAGCATACATAAAAATCTTAGAGGAGAAGGTTATAAAGGTTGTACAGTATTTGAGTGCTTTGGTGCTGGGCAGAAGATTTCGCAAGTTACATTTAACGGGATTGATTGGCGGGAAGATGCTAAGCATGCGAAAAAAATGTACGATGCTTTTCCAGTTATGCATCAGCTGCATGAAATGCTTTGGTATTTGAATGAGGCGATTCTTTTACAGGCGACGCAACCAATTCATAAAGAACTAAGTAAAGCGATTGAAGAGACGGAGTGCCTTTCAAATTTAAATGCGGACGAGTTAATGAAAGTAAATATTCCATTACACCGTGCAGAAGTAAATGTGTTACTTTTAGAAACGAGTGAGCTAGTTTGGAAGGAAATGAATGTCGCGCGCAAGAAACGAGTGAGTCACCGCGGGGCAGACCTTATGGGAGCAAATTTGAAAAAGAAAGATTTGCAAGGAGCGAATTTAAGAGGGGCTTACTTAATTGCGGCTAACTTAAATGGAGCAAATTTAAGAGGAGCAGATCTTATCGGAGCAGATTTGCGAGATGCAGATATTCGCGGGGCTGATTTTACAAATAGTATTTTTCTGACGCAAGTTCAAATTAATGCAGCAAAAGGGGACAAACATACGAAATTGCCGAAAATGTTGTCCCGTCCATCGCATTGGAGTGCGTAAAGAATGTGGAACAGGCAGAGACTAAGAATCTCTGCCTGTTTTTCATTTCTTTTCAAAAGTAGTAATAAAAACACTACATACAATAAGAATACCACCAATAAAAAAGTTACTATTTAATGTCTCATTTAAGAGCAGCCAACCAAGCAACGATCCGACGATAGGTTGGAAGAAGAAAAATAACGATCCGATGCTAGCATCTATTAATTCTAATCCTTTATTCCAAAGGAAAAAGGCACCTGCTGTTGAGACGATTCCTAGGTATAATACGCCTAACATTACGTACGTATTTACTGCTTCGATAGAGGTTGATTGTAGTTCCCATATCATAAAAGGTGTAATGAAAAAGAGTGAAAAGAATATGGCGTACGTTGTAATCATTAAAGATGAAAATCGAACTGAAGCAATCTTCACATAAATGGATAGTAAAGCCCATGTAATTGCGGCCCCGACTAATATGATTGTACCGATAAAATAGGAGCCAATTTCAATATCCCATCCAATGACGATAATGACACCGATTGTCGCTATGATAGTAGATAGAAGTCTACGAGCGGTTAGCTTTTCTTTTAAAATGATCGCTGCAAATATAACCATAAATGCAGGTGTAGCTGATGTGACTAAAGAGCCAGTATGAGCGTCGGATAATTTTGTTCCGATAAATTGACAAGTAATCGAAATAAAATAGCCGATAAATCCAATCCAGGCGAATAATAGCCAATCTTTTTTACGAATGGTTACTTTTTTCTTTTGCTTTTTCTCAGCTGTTTTCAAAATGAAATATAAAACAACGAAAGCAATGATAAAGCGTAGCCAAACGAGTATCAGTGGTGGGATAAAGTCGAGTACATATTTGCTAACAACATACATACCGCCCCATATACTTGCTGCTAGTGATAAACATATAGCTCCTAAAATTGTTTGTTTCATGTAAAGTACCTCCGTCTATTTTTAGGGTTTTATGAGTTCCCTAAGACGAGGCATAGTGTTATGTGTTATATGAATGCCCGCCTTAGTTTATAGACGGCCTACAGGTTGATCGTTTTCGAATGAAGTGTTGTAGTACATGAGTGCATTCCTCCTTCATATTTTATAAAGATATTATAACTTAATTTTCAGTTTATTGGGATGTTTCTTTAGAAAATGGTGTTTGTCTAAGAAAGCATAGTATATGGTAGAAAAACATATTTTTAAAATAAAAGAAACCAATGACATAACTGATAAGTATAGTAAGAGTAGGATGAAAAAGTAGATTAATAGAGAAAGAGGAGGAGATTGTTATAACTACAACCGTTATTTCTCATTTTTATAACGAAGAGTATTTATTACCGTGGTGGCTTGCTCATCATACGAAATTGTTTGATCATGGCATTTTAATTAATAAAGGTTCAACAGATCGTTCGGTTGAGATTTGTAAAAAATTCGCACCGCATTGGGAAGTGCGAGATTCTGTAAATCCAGAGTTTGATGCATATGCGACAGATCATGAAGTAATGAGGGTAGAACAAGAAGTACAAGGATGGAAAATGATTTTAAATACGACCGAGTTTCTTTGTGTGCAAGATAAAAATCAGTTTTGGAAATCACTCAATGAATTGGGAGGGAGGATGTATTGGCTGGAAGGGCTTATTATGGTTGATGATCCTAACTACAATTATCCGGACCTTAACTTTGGAATACCGTTAATGAAACAACGATTTCACGGTTATTTACCAGAAGATTGGCCGTTATGGAGAAGAGGTAGATTTATTCATAATCATGAACATGGAAGTTATACGGTTGGAAGACATTTATCTGCACATGAATCTATGATTTATCCGCCACTTGCGTGTATTGCATGGTTTGGTTTCAGCCCTTGGAACGATGCGATGAGAAAGAGGAAATTACAAATTGGTCCGACTCTTTCTGAAGCTAGTAAGCATGGGGGAATGGGTACGCACCATATTATCACGCCAGAAAAATTAGAGGAATGGTATAAAGATTTAGCAAGAGGGACAAAGGATTTACGTTTTAGTGATGCATATCGTTATGTTTTTTTATAAATGATTCCCACCATGAAATTGTTTCTTCAATTCCTGTATTTAAATCATATGTTGGTTTCCAGTTTACTTCATTTTTTAAACGCTCTACATGAACGCCGACGAATAAAGGTTCATCTTTAGAGAAAGGAATCGCACCTAATTTAATTAAATGTTCTTTTCCTATCTTTTTAGCAATGATAGACGCCAATTCTTTAATTTGTACAGATTGACCAGAAGCGATATTGATTGTGCCAGTAACGCCGTGTTCTAATATTGTTACGAGAGCATCAGCGACGTCGCCCACATGGAGGAAATCTCTTGATTGTTTTCCATGTGTACATAGTGCTTCCTCATTTTTTAATAAGGAAGTGATAATGTTAGAAACGAGCCGATTCCCTTGTTCGTGAGGGCCATACATATGAAAAATGCGGCCCCAACACATGCTGAGGCCTGTTTGCTCAGCGTATGATTGTAGCCAAGAGTGTAGTGCGTTTTTACATAATGAATACGGTGTTTTATAAGAAAGAAGCGGTGAATCTTCAAATAGTACGCCGTTAAACCATTCATATTCTGCGCCAGTACCGGCAACGATGACTCGTTTTCCGCCGCATGTTGTGAAGTGTTGAATTAATGAGATGCTAGATGTAAGCCAATAGTAATTATTAATAGATACATAACAAGCTGGCGGCACTGCTTCCCAAGCTAAATGAATGAGGTGACTAGGCTTCATGTCGTAAATGAGTTTTTTTACTTCTTCATCACAAAGTAAGTTTACTTTATGCCAGTGGCAAGGGATGTGAGAAGGCTTATTTGTATTGTAAGTGGCGTGCACCTCATAGCCCTTTTGTATAAGAGAATTTACAACATATTTACCAATCCATCCACTACCGCCTGTTACAAGAATTTTTTTCATGGCTCAATTACCTCAACTTCTGGAATGGTTACTAAAAATTTGCCGCCCCATTCACGAATGAAAGAGCATTCTTTCATAATTTCATCTTTCAAATTCCAAGGGAGTATGAGAATGTAATCAGGTTTTGTACGCTTAATTTCTTCTGGAGATTTTATTGGAATGCGTGTTCCTGGCAATAAGAGATTTTGTTTGTGAGGGTTTTTATCTACTGTATAAGCTAAAAATTCTTTTCCTATTCCGCAATAATTTAAAAGGGTGTTTCCTTTAGCTGGCGCACCGTAACCGATAATTTGTTTGTTTAAAGTTTTTGCTTCGATAAAAAACTGTAAAATATTTATTTTCAATTGCTCGATGCGTTTAGAGAAAAGGAGATAGCAATCTAATGTATTTAGCACGTGATCTACTTCTTTTTCGATTAATTTTGTAACACTAGGATGGATAGTGGATGTGTCACTATGATGTTTTACAAAAATACGTAAGGAACCACCGTGGGTTGCAAGCTCTTCTACATCGACAATTTGTAAATGATGATGAGCTAAAACTTTTTGAAGACTTATAAGTGAGAAATAGGAGAAGTGCTCATGGTAGATCGTATCAAACTGTTTAAAGGATATGAGATTTAATAAGTGCGGGAATTCAATTGTTATTGTGCCATCTTGTTTTAATAACGTTTTTAAACCGGCAACAAAATCATGTAAGTTCGGAACGTGTGCTAATACGTTATTTGCGATGATTAAATCTGCTTGCGGTAATTTTTTTGCTAAGTCATTGCTGAAAAAATTTACTTCAGTAGGAATCCCTTTTTGGATAGCGATTTCTGCTACATTTTTTGCTGGTTCAATTCCTAACGTTTCGATATGTTCTTTTTGAAAGTATTGTAATAAGTACCCGTCGTTACTTGCGATTTCAACCACCTTTGAATGTTTCTTTAAGTGGAAGCGCTTAATCGCCATTTCTACATATTTTTTAGCATGCAGTAGCCAGCTTGATGAGTAAGAGCTAAAGTATAAATAGTCATGAAAAATATTGTGCGGAGATTCAAATTCATCTAATTGTACAAGTAAACAAGAGTGACAAACAAATGTGTGCAGCGGATAAAATGGTTCCATTTTATATGAGTTTTCTGGAGCGACAAATGAGTTTGCGAGAGGGGAAACACCTAAATCTAAAAAAGTGTTTGTGAGTAATGAGTGGCAAAAACGGCATTTTTTCTGGTCCATTTTGTAGCCCCCTTATAAATTTTTGAATGCATCGATTTGTTGCCGCGTGAAAGATTCTATATTTTCACCGAATGCATATTTTTTGTACCAATCAACAGTCCAAGTGATAGAATGATCTGTTGATAACTTAGGTGTCCAACCGAGTTTATTTACTGCCTTTGTACTGTCGAGTGTTAAAATAGGTGATTCATAAGGAGTGTTTGTAGGAGGTGAAAGGGTTGTTAATGGTTTATTCCATAATTTTATTATAGATTGAATGACGTCATGAACTGTTCGGTTAGGTTCGTTCAGCGGACCGAAATTCCACGCTTCTGCATATGCAGCGTCTGTCCAAAGTTTTTCAGCTAAAAGGATATAGCCATGTAAAGGATCTAATACGTGTTGCCACGGGCGAATAGCGTTTTTGTTTCTAATAGTTAATGTACCATCTTGTAAATATGCACGAATGACATCTGGGAATAATCGGTCTTCTGCCCAATCACCACCGCCGATGACGTTACCTGCTCTTACTGAGGCGAGTTTCTGTGTATTAGTGCGGAAGAATGATTTTTGATAGGATGTTGCCACTAGTTCAGCGCAAGCCTTACTAGCGCTATAAGGGTCGAAACCTCCTAGCCGGTCACTTTCCACAAATGCTTGGTTACCGCTCCCGTCATTTTCATAACATTTATCACTTGTAACATTAATGATGCCACGTATACTGTCTATATGTTTTGCCGCCTCTAATACGTGAACGGTGCCTAAAACATTCGTTTTAAATGTTTCGATAGGATTTTTATATGAAGTGGTGACGATTGGCTGGGCTGCTAAATGAAATAGTATATCAGGGGTATGTTGCTTTAGGGCATGGAATAAAGAATCGTAATCTGTAATGTCGCCATGAATTGATGTGCACTCATTTGCTACATTACCTTGTTCAAAAAGGTTTGGGATAGATGGAGGTTGAGAAGAATAGCCGATTACTTCTGCGCCTAAAGAAGTTAAAAAAAGGGTGAGCCATGAGCCTTTAAAGCCAGTATGTCCTGTAATAAATACTTTTTTCTTATTCCAAAAAGATGATGAAGCCATATTACCAAACCTTCCACGGAGCATTGTTACTTTCCCAAAGCTCGACTAATTTATTTTTATCGCGCAATGTATCCATCGGATGCCAAAAACCAGTATGTTGATATGCGGCTAGTTCATTTTTGTTTACTAACTGAACTAAAGTGTCTGTTTCAAAAACAGATTTATCTCCGCTAATGTAATTGAAAACATCAGGGTTTAAAACGAAAAATCCACCGTTAACCCATCCACCATCTCCGAGTGGCTTCTCTTGAAAGGATGTGACAGACTGTTTATCTAATATGAGAGAACCGAATCTACCAGGAGGTTGTACGGCTGTAACAGTCGCCATTTTTCCATGTTTTTTGTGAAATGCAATGAGTTCTTTTATATTTACATTACTTAATCCATCGCCATAAGTGAGACAGAAAGGTTCGTCTCCAACAAAATTTTGAATCTTTTTCACTCGTCCTCCTGTTTCGGTATTTACACCAGTATCGATTAGTGTAACTTTCCACGGTTCTACACGATGAGAATGGCTAGTAATTGTATTGTCCTTTAAATGTATCGTGAAATCTGACATGTGTAGGTTGTAATTTAGAAAGAACTCTTTAATTGCATATCCTTTATACCCTAAGCAAATAATAAACTCTGTAATGCCGTAATGGCTATACAAACTCATAATGTGCCATAAAATAGGCTTTGTTCCAATTTCAATCATAGGTTTCGGTTTTAAATGTGTTTCTTCCCCAATCCTTGTCCCATATCCACCAGCAAGAATAACAGCTTTCATTTTTTCCTCCTAAAATAAAAAATATAATATATACAGTATTCATATTGTATGCAAATGGTTTTCGTTTTGACTAAGTGCATAAAAATATGTGGAGCATGATAGGATGAGAAATATTAAGGTTTGAATTTAGGGAATAATTGTTGATACTCAGGGTGATTACGTAGATCCTGTGTTGAATTAGTTAACATTAAAAATAGAGCTTCGAGTTCTTCAGAGGACCGACCATATTGTTTTTGAAGTCCCAATCGAACGCCCTTTTTTGAGAGGGTGGGTGTAATTTGTAATTTTCTTGCCTTTGTATGTTCGTTCCAAGGGCTAAAATAAAATTTAAAAATGAATGAAGGGGAGTTATAAACGATAGGTTGGTGCCGCGTAAAATGTCTGCCTGGTAAATATGCGCCATCAAGATGGTTGTGTATAAATCTCCAGGCGCAGCCGATTTCTGGTTTATAAGGAAAGAGCCCGTGATATCGTTGTTCTACTAAAGGAATGGAATATCTTAGTTTTGAATAATTGTAATCATGCTTATCAATCATGACAATCATTCTAATCGCATACATATTTTGGCCTAACGTATGAAGTGATGAGAAAAATTCTTCTACATTATTACAACAAAGAAATTCTGTAGTATTTAATACCATTTTCCAACCTGAAACTTCTCTTTCAATTTCCATTACTTCAATGTCAGTATTAGTGGGATCGAATTCAAGGAATCTTGAATCTCGTACTTCCCAGTGGGGAGCAAATAATTTGCAAATTTCAACTGAACGATCTGTAGAACCTCTATTAATTAAAATACCGTGATCGAATATTTTTGTGTGGTGCATAAGCCACCATGGAAGTAGGTATTCTTCATTATAAAAATGAGAAATGAGTGTCTTTCTCATGTTAATCATCTCCTATACAAGCAATCATTATTAGTAGGATATGTTTTTAAATAAGAAAGGTTAAAAGGTACAGACAATGTAGTGATTAAGTAATAGTTTAGTAATTATATTGTATAAGAGTAGATTACTTGTATGGAATAATAGGGTGAATCTTGGGGGTTTGTGTAAATTATGAACGATAAACCATCACGTTTGACTGTACAGTTTATGTATTGTATGATGTTAGTAATATAAACAAGGGGGGAAGATCGTTGGGAAGGTGTATCGAATCGGACAGTTGGCTCTCATGGCTCACGTGTCGAAACGAACGATTGATTATTATACGAATCTAGGAATCTTAAAAGCGGAGCGATCTCAATCTAATTATCGCTATTACGACGAAACAGCATTTGAGACATTACAATTTATTGAGAAGTGCAAAGAAATGCATATGCCGCTTTGTGAGATTAAAGAGAAAATCGAGGAGAAGAAGAAGCTGCTCGGTATCAATGAACACGTTTCGAAACAAGTGAATGAAGTGACAGACCATATTCATCGATTAGAAGCAGAGTTAACGGAGTTAAAGCCGCTTTTAGATGGATTGACTGATTCACAACGTGAAAAAATATCGAAATCTTTATCATGTCAAACGACAGCTTTAATACAGACACTTGCTCTATTATTATAGAAAAAGTGAAATCCGACCTCTTTAATTTTTGTATCGGGCTATGTTTTCTAAGAAACAAATAAGAAAACATTATAGTATACAGGAGGTGGACACCTTAGTTTTTTAAACTAAGGGGATTCATTGGAAATATTTAATTTAGTCATGGTTGCGATTTTAATCGCATTTACTGGATTTTTCGTAGCAGCAGAGTTTGCGATTGTAAAAGTACGTTCAAGTCGTATTGATCAGCTTGTTGCGGAAGGGAAACGCGGTGCTTTAGCAGCGAAAAAAGTAACAACAAATTTAGATGAATATTTATCTGCTTGTCAATTAGGTATTACAGTTACAGCTATGGGATTAGGTTGGTTAGGTGAACCGACAATCGAAAAGTTATTACATCCTTTATTTGAGAAATGGAACTTAAATCCTTCTATTTCATCAGTATTAACATTTGGTCTTGCTTTTATGATTATGACGTATTTACACGTTGTAGTCGGGGAGTTAGCTCCGAAGACGATGGCAATTCAAAAGGCTGAAAGGGTAACGTTATTATTGGCAGGTCCATTAATGATGTTCTATAAAGTGATGTATCCATTTATTTGGGTATTGAACGGTTCAGCGCGTGTTGTAACTGGCTTATTCGGTTTAAAACCAGCTTCAGAACATGAAGTAGCTCATACAGAAGAAGAATTACGCCTTATCCTTTCAGATAGCTATGAAAGCGGCGAAATTAATCAGGCTGAATACAAGTATGTAAATAACATTTTTGAATTTGATAATCGTATTGCAAAAGAGATTATGGTACCGCGAACAGAAATCGTTGGTTTCTACCTGGAAGATTCAGTAGAAGAACACATGAAAGTAATCCAAAATGAGAGATACACACGTTATCCGATTTTTGGAGAAGATAAAGATGATATTATCGGTATGGTCAATGTAAAAGATTTCTTTATTCGATATATGACCGAGGATCAAAAAGATTTATCATCAATTCGCTCGTATATGCGTCCGATTATTGAAGTGATGGAAACGACTCCAATTCACGATTTATTACTTCAAATGCAGAAGAAGCGAATTCCGATGGCTGTTTTATATGATGAGTACGGAGGAACAGCTGGAATTGTAACGCTTGAGGACATCTTGGAGGAAATCGTCGGCGAAATTCGTGACGAATATGATGAAGATGAAGCACCACCAATTCAACATGTGAACGAGCAACATATCATTGTTGATGGAAAAGTGCTTATCTCAGAAGTGAAAGATTTATTTGGATTACACATTGAAGAAGATGATGTGGATACAATCGGTGGATGGATCATGATGCAAAATCATGAAATTGAAGAAGGACAACATGTTGAGGCGGAAGGTTATGAATTTAAAGTGTTAGAAAAAGACGCTTACCAAATTAAACGTGTTGAAATCCGTAAGATGGAAGAGGAACAAGAAGAAGAGAAAGCAGCAACTGTGTAAGTTGCTGCTTTTCTTCTAAAGTATAAAAAATGCAAAATTAGGAGCGGATATTTTGATTCAAACAGCCTTACGTGTATATCGATTACAATTGTATGTGATCTTTAGTGGTTTACTACTTATGTGGACGATTACTCCGTTTGGAAAACAAGTAACAGGATTTGGTATCGGATTAGCTGTAAGTGCATATTGTCTTTGGTTATTAGCTCGCAGAGTGGAGAAACTAGGGAAAAGTATCGTAATGAAAGAAAAAGCTCCTGGATTAGGAGTTTTAAACCGATTTGCAGCTGCCATTTTAGGAGCTATCATCATGTATGAAATTGAACATGAAATGGAAATGTGGGCATTTGGTACAGGTATTTTAGGTGGTCACTTTTTAATGATTGCGAATTTAGCCTATGCAAATATGCAGTTAGTGAAAGAAGAAGAGAAGCAAAGAGAACATGCTTCGAAAAACATAGAGCTATGATGAAAGGGGCCTAATGGGGGTTCCTTTTTTAGTTTAGCGATAATATAAAAGGAATCAAATTAACGACAAATATAATACGCTTCTTTTTTGTGTTTTTCAATAGTATGAAAAATAATATGAAAAAATTTAAAAACCCATCGATTTCTAAAGGTTATGTATGTTATCATGACAAAAGACTTTTTGAAAGAGGTGGATACCAATGTTACAAGCGTTACTTATTTTTGTGCTTCAAATTATTTACGTTCCCATTTTAACAATCCGTACGATTTTGCTTGTAAAGAATCAAACAAGATCCGCTGCTGCTGTTGGATTGTTAGAAGGAGCTATTTACATTGTCAGTTTAGGTATTGTGTTTCAAGATTTATCAAATTGGATGAACATCGTTGCCTATGTCATTGGCTTTAGTGCGGGACTATTATTAGGTGGTTATATAGAGAATAAATTAGCAATTGGTTATATTACGTATCAAGTTAGTTTACTAGACCGTTGTAATGAATTAGTAGATGAATTACGTCACTCTGGATTTGGCGTTACAGTATTTGAAGGTGAAGGTATTAATTCAATCCGTTATCGCTTAGATATCGTTGCAAAGCGTTCTAGAGAAAAAGAACTGTTAGAAATTATTAATGAAATTGCACCGAAAGCGTTTATGTCTTCTTATGAAATTCGTTCATTTAAAGGCGGATATTTAACGAAGGCGATGAAGAAGAGAGCGTTAATGAAGAAGAAAGATGAACATGCATCGTAAAAAAGGGGAGTCGAGCTGCATTAAAAGTGCAGTATAAACCCATATGTAAAAAAGAGGAATCTATTTGATGTAGATTCCTCTCTTTTTTATGAAAAAAATTCATCTGTTCATTAAAAAACTAAATCGTATAATTATTTTTTCTACTCATTCTCAAATTAATGATTAGCCATATAACTTGAAAGAATACAGGTATGATAAACGCGATTAATAAAACGATAAGTGATATGGATTTAATTTCGGGTGTTTGGATAACACCAGCGCCATCAACGTCGCGTAACCAAATAATAGTGGCCCATATTCCAAAAATGATAATCCAAAATATGTTACCAATCCACCAAGAAATCCATCGTCTTTTCATGTTAACACCCCTTACATTTCTTCTCTGTTAAAAGTATATTTTCGTTCGTTACATTTATAATGAAATATCTATTAAATTAATTCTTTTTAACTGTATATCTAACTTGTTTAAACGTTACCATTTCTCCATCTTTATCATCATCTTCATTCTGTAAAAGTTGAACTCGTGGTTTGTAGTCTGTCCTATGAGCGTCCTCGATACCTGTAATATCAAGCTTGTAGGATTCACCATTCTTTATTTTTTGTTCAAATACCTTTGTATTGGCAACATAAATAAAAGTTACTTTATTTTCATCAATACCTTCAGTCTTAATTTCTAATTCGTTATCTTTTGTTGTAATCGTCGGTGTTAATAATTCAATACTGCCATTTCCGGTTTCTAAAGAATTTTCTGCTATAGTTGAACATCCAGAAAATATGATTGGGGTGAATAGAAGTATAGCTAATTTCTGTTTCATAACATCCTCCGATTTCAAGTGATTTTTGATTTTGGCATTGCTAGGCTTGTAGTGTTTTATGTAATTAGCTAGCACTCTTTTTAATTGTACCATAATATGTAAAGTGAAACAGGCTGTATATCCAATTTAAGGGAGATTGAAAGTTTACTTATTGCCGTAAATTAGTATTTTTACAGTAGGTATATATCTTCTTTAGGAAATCCTTTTTCATATTTAAAATATGTAGTGAAATAAAACCAATAAGTCCTATTCCACCGAAAATAAGCCATGGTGTATACATCCCGCTTAGGTTGGATGTAAAAGATGTACCGGTATAATTACCGATAGTAAAACCAAATGCGAGTGATAGTTGATAAAATCCGAAGTAAGTAGCTGTATAGGATTCGTTACTGTAATTTGCAATAGCGATATCAGCGTTAGGTAAAACGAGTGTTTCACCAATTGTAAATACAATTACACAAATAAATAGCCAATACGGGTGTTGAAATAAAGGAATGAGTAAAAAGGAAATACTCATTAATAAAACACCGTATTTAATAATTGAAAGTGTGTTGTATTTATGAAATAGTTTTTGGAATAACACCATAAATATGACGCCTGTTATTGCATTTATCGTAATAACGAGTGTAGCAAACTGATTGCTATTACTAATGTTTTTCATATGAAGTGGAAGTGCCACAGTAAGCTGAGTAAACATAATATAGAAGAAAATCATGATACATGAAAACAGAAGAAAAGACTTGTTTTGTAAGATAGCCTGTATACCTAATGCGATAGACGTGTTATCAGTAGTGACTTGGAAGTGATTTTTAAGTAAGTAAAAGATAAAAGCGAATAACAGCATAAGACATCCTGTTAGAGAAAAAGCATAGATTGGATCGAGTAAGAGTAAGAACCCTCCGGCAATTGGTCCAATTATTGCGCCGCAATTAAAACTAAGGTTTAAATATGTAAATAAATTTTTTCTTGTATGAGCTGGTTGTGAGCCGAATATGGCGCGCGCAGCAGGTTCATAAAATGCAGTTCCGAAGCCGATAAGTGCAGAAGAAATAGAAATGGTATAGAAATCAGAGCATATTCCTAAAGCGATAAATCCAATTCCTCTTAAAGATAATCCGGCTATCATCATAATGATATAGCCTATTTTGTCAGCGATTAATCCTGAGAATAGAGGGACAACTCGTGATGTGATTGTCATAACCGTCAACACTGTTCCTACTTGGACAGCAGAAAAATGAAGAAAGGTTAATAGATAAATAGCTAAAAATGCATATACCGCAAAATACCCAAAAGACATAAAAAATGAAGAAATAAGCATGAAACGTATCGGTATTGAGAAACTTTTCATAGAACTCCTCCTAATATTGTAACCAGTAAAACAATTTGATGGTTAACTATTTTATATTATAATTATACATAAAGTCAGAAAAAAGTAAATTTTAAGAAGAAGGTGGATGAAATTGAATCAAAATGCACCAAATGAACTAGAATATATTCGAGAATTTTTAAATACATGGAAAATACCAAACGATACGAGAGAGCCAATTGATATGCTGCAAACAGAAGAGGATATAAAGCTTTTTATGAAAGGATATTTTCATGAAGAGCTTCCATTTCATACGATAGAGGAATTAAAAAGTTTTCGAGAAGATATTCGGATGACAATTGAGGGCGAAGGATCATTGCGAAAGTGGTTAGAGAAATATCCATTTCATGTACATGTAAAGGAAGATATGAAAGGTATTACATATGAGCCTGTGTACAAAGAAAATATATATACAAAAGTGTTAAGCATTGTTTTAATAGCAGTTCAAGAAAATTTGTGGGGGAGGTTAAAAGCATGCCCGGATTGTCGCTGGGTATTTTACGATCATTCGCGAAATGGAAGTAAAAGATGGTGCGGTATGTACGCTGGAGAAGAAGGCGGAAGAGCGTGCGGTACGATTGCGAAAGTGAAAAATTACCGGGCGAAGAGAAAAGGAAGATCAGGTTATAATGTGTAATTTAAATTAGGGGAAGAAAATAGGATGGGGGAATGTAGAACATGAAGGATACACAAATGTTAGCCTTAAATAAAAAGTGTTGGGATACAGTTGCACCATATTTCTTTCAAGTAGATTGTTTACCGAAATATGGTCCGTATACAGCGTCTGAAGACGAGGTTCATTTGTTCAATTCAATTAGAAATAAAAAGGTTCTTGATATTGGATGTGGAAGTGGGCATTCGTTGCAATATATGGCAGAGCATGGGGCGGAAGAGTTATGGGGGCTTGATCTTTCCAGTGAACAAATTAAAACAGCGAATGAAACGTTAAAGAGTTGGAATCCAAAGTTAATATGCGGAGCAATGGAAGAGGAATCGGATATTCCGAAAGGGTATTTTGATATTGTGTACTCGATTTATGCATTAGGTTGGACTTCGGATTTAGGGAAAACGTTAGAACTGATTTATTCATATGTAAAGCCAGGAGGAAGTTTTATTTTTAGCTGGGAGCACCCAGTATATTCAAATTTACAGTATGGTACAGAAGAAATTGCTTTCAAGTCTTCTTACCATGAGGAAACGCCTATTACATTTGAAACATTTAAAGGAGAGAATGTACAAGCGACATTATATAAGAGAAAAATAAGTACATACATAAATGAGTTAAATAGAGCTGGATTTACAATTGAGAGAATAGAAGAGCCTGAACCATCAAGCTCGTTTGATGGAGAACGAGCTGAGCCGTCTACGAAATATTATTCTTTATATAAAGCTAGAATGGTGCCGACTACTTTTATTATTAAGGCGAGAAAATGAAAAATACAGCGTACACTTTTTTCAGTGTACGCTGTATTTTTTAAAGGTCAGTACTTATCTTTTCGGCTGGAAAATATGTTGAAAGAAGTATTTGTGATGTAAATTATCGACAACTTTATTTGCTTGATATGTGCGGTGTTGTTCGAGTCGAAGTCTTTGCTCCATCATTTTTATTGCGTGATCAGATAAACGTAACATTTTACAGTTCTCCTTTTCTATAAATATAGGTGACTATTTGGTATCGATCCCATATTTATAATTAAGGAGGCAAAATGTGTAACATAGGCAAAAAGCACCTTCCTCTCCCATTACGCTTACGAGGTTAGCTGTCGGACTCGGGAAGTGAGAGTTTCCCTACTTAAATAAGATTCGCCCCAAGTAGCATGGCTACAAAAATGGTTCCCCCGCTCCAAAATTTGGACTCAGCAAAAGGTTTTATAAAGTAAAAGATAACATAAATAAAATAATAAGTCAAATTATTTGTTGTTTTCTGATTTTTTAAGTGAGGTTAAAATCACTCCATCAGGTAATATGATATCCTTTACTTCAATAAATCCATGTTTTTTATATAAAGATAGAGCGGGGGTATTTTCTTTCCCTGTTTGTACAATATATGTTTTAGAAGGGGAGAACATGTCAAATACATATAGTAGTAGTTTTGTTGCAATCCCTTTATGAAAATGATCAGGGGATACTACTAAACGATGAATATCAACTTCCTCTTCATCTACTTTAAAAGAAATAAACCCAGCAAGTGTATCTTCATAAAAATAGCCGTAAAACATTTCATCACAGGATTGTATATCAGCTACAGTATCATAAAGACGAGGGATAGCCGTACTATTTATATATTTTGCTTCAATTTCATAAGCGGGTATTTGAATGTTTAAAATAGAAGTAGCGGTGTTGTGAGAAGTTGTTATTAATTTTTGAATCATAGGGTAAAACCTCCTTGTAGACTTTATTTTCATAGATTTGACAAGATTTTTCTTTTTTGGATATAATAATTATAATAGTTACATAAAAATTTAGTATGAAAAAGAAACACACCATAATAGAAATGGAGGACTAAAAATGGGATGGATTATCACATTAATAGTTGGTGCTATTATAGGTGCAATTGCAGGTTCTATAACGGGTAAAAATTTTCCGGGTGGTATGTTTGGAAATATTATCGCAGGTTTATTAGGTGCTTCGTTAGGTAGTAAACTATTTGGATCTTTTGGGCCATCATTTGGTGGGATTCATGTTGTGCCGGCATTATTAGGTGCAATCGTGTTAATTCTTATTGTATCATTTGTAGTGAAAGCTGCAAAGAAATAGAGATATAGATTATGACGAAAAGCCCTGAATAAGGGCTTTTCATCTTTCGAAGAGGTGGTTTCGTTGGAGAAATTAAATATAAGAAAAAGAGATAAGTTGAAAAAGTTTTTTAGAGAACACAATTATTTAGCAGTGCTACTTGGGTTTGCACTATTGTTTATTAATATTTTATTACTAACAAAAATATCATTTGTTTTTACACCGTTTATCGTCTTTTTAAAGACAATTTTCTTCCCCGTATTATTAGCGGGTGTACTATTTTATATTTTGCATCCATTCGTTTCGCTTCTCGAAAAGAAAGGTGTATCAAGAATTGTATCGATAGCTTCTATATATATAATAGTAATAGGATTATTTGTATTTTTAGTCTTGACGGTTATTCCTATTATTAAAGATCAAATTGATGCATTAATAGATAACTTACCGTATTTCGGTCATGAAATTGAGAGAGCAGCACGTAGATTTGGAGAAAGTAATTTACTAGGAAAAATTCAGGAGAATTTAAATATTGATGTAGCGAGTATGGTAAAAGACTACACAGTTGATTTTACGAAGTCGTTATCATCAGTAACTGGAAATGTAACTGGATTTTTAAGTACTATTACAGAGGTCGTTTTAACATTTGTAATGGTTCCATTTATATTGTTCTACCTTTTAAAAGATGGTGAGCAATTACCGAATCACTTTTTAAAGTTTATTTCAGAACAAAGACAGCCAGCAGCGATGAGAATACTAGATGATATGCATTATGCGATTAGCTCGTATATTAGAGGGCAAATTATCGTTAGCTTGTTTATCGGAATTATGCTATTAATTGGTTACCTTATTATTGGTATTAAATATGCGGTACTGCTTGCAATTTTAGCGATGATTGTAAATATCGTTCCGTACGTAGGACCGATCATTGCAATTACACCAGCATTAATTATCGCATTTATTGACTCGCCAGCAATGGTGTTAAAAGTAATTATCGTTATGATGGTTGTGCAATTAGCAGAAGGTAAATTTATTTCTCCGCAAGTCATGGGAAAAAAGTTAGATATTCATCCAATTACAATCATTTTTATCATTTTAACTGCTGGAAACTTATTTGGTATTATGGGGATTATTTTAGCGATTCCAGGGTATGCGATATTAAAAGTGTTAGTAACGCATAGTTATAGATTTGTTAAGTTGAATACGTAGGAAAAAGAGCTAAAACAGATAATACTGTTTTAGCTCTTTTTCATTTATACTCTTGTTATAGTAAATAAATTTATCTTATGCGTAGGCTTTTAATTCAACAATAGGTAGATTGCTTTCCTTTAGTTTGTAATCAAAAATTAAATCATCCATTCGGAAATTAGCATCCACTTCAAGAGAAATGAAAGTACCTCCGATTTCTACTTGATTTCCGTTTTCATTTTCAAAAGTGAGTGCACCGTCAAATGTTTCTATGTATTCATCGCAAGTGTATACATATATAGCGACAGGTGTGAAATGTATAATGACCCCTAAAGTATCATCTTGCGTTTTATCATCGTTATTAAACGTATCAATTTTTCCGTCATTCTTTTTAGTAAACCAACCCATAACATCACCTCGTTTTTGTATTGCAAATCGATTCTATATATATTGATTATATATCGTTCGTAATAAATTGGTAATCAATATTGTTAAAACTTAACAAAAAAAGAAAATTCAGTTTTAGATAAAAGAGAAATGTGATAAACTGTAAAAAATAACGAAAAGCAATGAAAGAGAAGAGTACATATTCAAAACTTTTTAGAGAGCTGATGTGTGGTGGGAATCAGTAAGGGATGAATATGGAATGGGCTCTGGAGCTTCTAGCTGAAATGAGTAGGCAAAGACGGTTACTTCACGTTAAGAGGTTGAAGTGAGCTATGAATGATAGCTAATTAAGGTGGTACCACGGGAGTCTCTCGTCCTTTTTAAGGATGAGAGGCTCTTTTTATTTTTGGAAAGGAGGAGTTAGGGTGAGCGAAAAAATAATGTTAACAGGAATTAAGCCGACAGGTTACCCGCATTTAGGAAATTATATTGGGGCGATTAAACCTGCATTACAAATGTCAAAGAGTAATGAAGGGAAAGCATTATACTTTATAGCTGATTATCATGCGTTAAATGCTGTACATGATCCAGAGAAGTTCAGTAATTATACGAAAGAGGTAGCAGCTACTTGGTTATCACTCGGACTTGGAGAAGATGTTATTTTCTACAGGCAAACAGAAGTGCCGGAGATTTTAGAACTAGCTTGGATATTAGCTTGCCTAACTCCGAAAGGGCTTATGAACCGTGCCCATGCGTATAAAGCGAAGGTGGAGCAAAATAAAGAAGTAGGTTTAGAGTTAGATGCCGGAGTGAATATGGGGTTATATACGTATCCGATTTTAATGGCTGCTGATATATTATTATTCCAAGCAACTCATGTACCCGTTGGAAAAGATCAAATTCAGCATATTGAAATTGCGCGTGATATTGCGACGTATTTCAATCATACATTCGACACGACATTTACACTTCCGCAGTATGTCATACAAGAAGAGGATGCCATTTTACCTGGTCTTGATGGAAGGAAGATGAGTAAAAGTTACGGAAATGTGATTCCATTATTTGCAGAACAAGAAAAACTACGAAAGCTAATATTTAAAATTAAAACAGACTCCTCACTTCCGAATGAACAGAAAGAATTAGAAACGTTATTTACGATATATAAAGAATTTGCGACGGAAGATGAAATACTGTTGATGCGTGAAAAGTATGAAACTGGCATTGGATGGGGCGATGTGAAAAAAGAGTTGTTTCGCGTTGTGGACCGTGAATTAGCTGGACCTCGTGAGAAATATGAGATGTATATGAATGAGCCGAATTTATTATACGAAGCATTGGGAAGAGGTGCTGAACGGGCAAGAGAAATCGCGAAGGTAAATTTAGCGGAAATTAAAAAACGGATTGGATTTGAGAGGGAACGTTAAGCGTTCCCTTGTTTTTTTATAAAAAAACCGAACGAAATTTTAATTTGTTACCAATATAGAGTGAGGAGGGATAGAAATGATTACAACTCTCGAGTTAAAAGTGTTGTTATTCCAAATAGGAACAGAAATTGTACCACCTAGTAATTTAAAAGAAAAAATTTTAATTCAGGTTAATTTGGTGGAGGGAATAAAACTTAATAATGTTGAGGTGAATAATGATGAGTGAAGTTGTGTTAGCGGTTCAAGATTTAAGTAAAACATATGAGAGTGTAGATACAAATGTTAGGGCGTTACAAAATGTAACTTTGGAGTTAAATAAAGGAGAACTCCTTGCCATAATGGGAACGAGTGGATCTGGAAAGAGTACATTACTAAACATTCTTGGTGCTCTAGATAAGCCCGATGAGGGGGTTATCTATGTAAATGGTAAAGTGCCTACAAATATGTTTGTTGAACCATATGCAACGGAGTACAGGCGGGATAACATAGGATTTATTTTTCAGTCATTCCATTTATTAAAGGATTTATCTGTAGAAGAAAATATTGCGTTACCTCTCATATTATCAACTGATTCAGAAGAGGAGATACGACAAAAAACCAATAAAATATTAGATGTTCTTGGTTTAGTAAATTGGAGAAATCATCGACCAGTTCAGCTTTCTGGGGGACAACAACAGCGTGTTGCAATTGGTAGGGCGTTAATAACATCTCCTCCCATTGTTCTTGCAGATGAACCTACTGGAAATTTAGATTTCAATACGTCTAATGATATTTTACGAGTACTAGTCGATATGAAACAAAGATTTAATCAAAGTATGATTCTTGTTACTCATGATCCACACATTGCTACGTATGCGGATCGGGTTCTTTTCTTTCATAATGGAGAAGTTGTTGATGATTATACGTGTTCTCATGGAGCAAATGATATGAATATTATTTTAGATAAATTTAAAAAATTAATGGAGAAATCAAAATGATAAAATCAGTACGGGGATTAAGCTTACGCTTTTTTAAGACGAATAAATTTATTGTTATTTCCTCTATAGTTAGCGTTATGTTGGCTGTTTCTCTAATTGTTACGATGATTGTATTTTCGAGTCATGCGAAACAGTCTGTTATAAATGAAGTTAAAAGTTTATATGGAGATATGGATTTATCTGTTGGATATAAACCTGATCAAAATAAATTGATGGATAAATCTTTACTACAAAATATTAAGGAACAAGAAAATATTGAATACATGTCAAAAGTATTAGTAAATCATTTGCAAGTGAATAAATTGAATACAGCTATTTATACAGTAGGTGTTCAAAATGATTCGTTATCTAAAAGTCGATATCACTTTTCTAAAAATCTATCAAATGAGGAAGTAACATTAAATGATGGATTAGCAGAAACTTTACAAGTAAAAGTTGGGGAAAAGATTGAAATAGAAAATAAATCCTATGTAGTAAAAGAAGTGTTACCTGATATAGAAGCTGGAGGTTTAGCTCCAGATATACTCATTTTATCGGAAGGTGCGGTGAAACAGCACGTATATGAAAAAACGGGTAAACACAATGAGGCTACTTATGTGTTGATAAAAGCAAAAGAGAATGCAGATGTACTAGCGTTGTCTAGTCAAATTCATAAAATAGACAAAGAATTAAGAATCGATATTGTAGAGGAAGATGAGTTTTTAAAAAGTAATTTAGCATCATTACATATTTTTATAATCGTTTTATCTGCATTAATAATTATTATTACTGCGTTATTATTGATGTCTAATTTTGAAATGTTTTTATATAAATATAAAAGTCAATTTGCTATTATGCGATCAATGGGAGCAACAACGAAACAAATGTTTAAAGTTATATTTATTCAATGTAGTGTAATTAATTTTTTTGGTGGAATATTTGGTTTGTTACTAGCTGTAATAAGTAATCGTTTTTTACAAAGGTGGCTAGAGCATATATTTGCTTTTCAAATGAATTCAATGAGTTTCGACTATAAAATAGCAATTGTAACAATGATTTGTAGTATCTTTTTTATTGAATTGTTTATGTTATATCCTTCATACAGAAGTTCGAAAATATTGCCAGTAAAGCTTATGCGCGAAAATGAAGAATCCGACTTTTCTAATAAAAAAACACGCAGTATGATGGGGAATTTCCTTTTAATTAGTAGTATATTTTTAACTGTTTTAGGTGGATTTTTAGCAAATGCGGGAGATACGCAGGCAATAGTGATATTAATAGGAGCTATATTTCTCGTTTTAGGATTATATATTTTATTTCCGATTTATATTTCTTCGATATTACTAGCATGTCTACCTTTATTGAAAAAAATATTTGGAAGGAACACATTTGTTGCTATTAAAAATGTAATTCCGCAAGTAAGGAAAAATACATTTGTTATCTTAATGATAAGTACAATGATGGTGATAGTTGTCTTCGGATCCACTATATTTAAAACGATGCAAAAAAATAATGAAAGATATTTAAAGCGAGAATTTCCAACACATATTGTTGTAGAAAATCGTTTGAATAATGATTCAACAATTTCCTCACCTCATATACAAAATATATGTAAAGAAATAAGTAGTGTAAAAGGAGCTAGTACGATTAGTACGAACTCACTTGCAGAATTAAAACATGGTGAAAAATATATTACTTTTGACTATAATTTAGGTGATTTGAAGGAAATGGAAAAGCAAGGATTATTGCCAGAAGTACCTGCAAATTTGGAGAATAGTATAATTGTTAAAAAAGAGTTAGCGGAGCGGTATAAACTTCATGTAGGTGATATCGTTCAATTGGGTCTGTTTTCAGAACAGGAACAAAAAGTTCGACCGACTAGTAAGGTAGAAATCGGATTAATTGTTAATGAGCTACCAAATTCGCCTTCGGTACTGATGGATTGGAGTAATGTAACATATAAACAAAGTTATACAGTTTTTGAGCGGGCATTTATTAGTTCAAATAATGAGAGAGAGACGTTGGAGCAATTAAAGAAACTAAAAGGTCAATATCCACAATTAAAAATAAGTAGTTATACTCAATCGTTAAAGCAATCTAATTTAATGTTTCAGCAAAGGTGGTCCATCTTTATTGGTGTTATTGTAGTAATTTTGTTTAGTGTAACATTAGGGGTATGTAATACACTTATAAATAATATTCAATCTAAAAGAAAAGAGTTTGCGATTTTACGAGCAATAACAGTTAAGAAAAAAGGGATTGTACAAATTATTTTGACACAAGTTCATTTATATGTACTTATTGGGATTATACTAGGGGCTTTGATAGGGATATCTTTAACCTATATGGTAAGTATAATAGATCATACACCTGTATATTTTGATTTCAAACTTATCGTAACGGTAATAACGGGGATGTTCGGAATGGTCCTTATTATTTTTATCCCTTTTGCTAATAGAATAGGAAACAGGGATATTGTTCAAGAGGTAAATAAAGATAATAAATAAAATATAGTCAAGATGAATTCCATCTTGACTATATTAATAATTCAATTCGAATTCTGAAAGTCAGTAACAATCCTCTCAATAACAGAAGGAAGATTACTAGGTAACTCATCAAGTGGAAAAAAGCGCAGTTCTTTCGATTCCGTTTGGTCACACACAAGTTCACCGCTGAATTCACGGCAAATATAAACAACGAGTACACCGTGTACTTGATCGCCGTTTGGATAGATTTGAAAGAAATCAGGTCCTGAGTATGCACGGAATAGTTCTGGATTTTTAATAATAAGCCCCGTTTCTTCATATACTTCTCGTTTTAAAGCGTCTTCTAATGTTTCGTTATATTCTAATGCACCACCAATAATGCCCCAGCGGTTAAAATCTGTACGGAGTTGCAGTAATATTTCATTTTTCTCATTTAATATAATGGCGTGTGAACCTATTAAAATAAGTGGATGATTTCCTACTAAATTTCTCATGTCTTCAATATAACCCATATTTGTTCTCCTTATATGTTAATAATAGTTAGGAAGTTCTTTTAACATTGTTTCTGTTTTACGTGCAGTAAAGGCTAAGTTATGATCATCTTTCGTTCTAAAAAATAATGTACGTAAAAAGGTTTTAATGTTGGCACATAAAATACAATATTCATTTAGCGAAAGGCGTTTTCTAATTTGAGGAAGCCTTTTTATTTTTTTATGAATAATTGAAATTAACTCATCTTGCGGGAAGTCATGATATAGCATCGATAGTAACGGCGTAACAATTCGTTCATCTTCATTATTATGAAAAAGGTCAGATGGAATGAAGATTTTATTTAATAAACAATGAATTAATTCTTCGTACCACTTAAAAGTCGTATAGGAATTATGAACAATTTCAGTAAAGGCATCAGATACGTGGGCAAGACAATGAGCCCATCCTTTATTTTCAATATAGCCCCGGAAATCTGTTTCTAAGTTTGTGTATGTAATGAGTTTGTTTTTTATGTCTTCGATATCCTCCTCTGTAAAAAAGTAGTGCGAGTTAGCGAATTGGAGTATTAACGCAATTAACGAGACAGTATAAGAACGTGTGAAAACCCCATCTGTATGTGGGGAGTAAATGTCACAATATAAATACTCATCACTTAAACAAGTTTGTAAAAGTAATTTCAGCTGATCATCCATAAGGAATTCATGATGAATGAAATGTGCAAAACATTTATATATAAGTTGGTAACGAACGTAACTATCAGTCGTTCCGATATACTGAAGCATGTTGAGTGTTAACTCATTTATATCTATATGTTGTAGTTGCGTATAGTCATTTTGTTGTATAAGCTCTAACTGTTGTTGCAGCTCTGTAATATCCAATGGAGAACCTCCTCCGCACTTTAAAGATGCGATGTTTTCTAGTATTCTATATATTCAAGGACAATCCTGCTCATGCAAGGAGAACAAATAGAAATTCGAGTATGACATAGATGAGGGAAGTATATGATGACTATAGAACAGTTAGAAAAACATTTTAAAATAAGAAGAAATGCTTCTTCGATCATGATAAAAGAAAATAATGCAGAGCCTTTTACAGAAGCGCAATTAAAGGAAATGATGCAATATTGCGTTGCTGAGGCTGAAAAAGAGGGAATAGAAAACTTACACTTTGAGATTTCTTCAAAAAGTCCAAATTACGATGTGTATAAAAAATGTTTCGAAACGTATTCATTTGAATATATTACTGAAAACATGATTGTATTTAAGGATATATATGAAGTAGAAGATGTAGAAAGTGAAATTGATTTTAAGCTGATTGAAGAAGTAGGAGAAGATACATTTTATTCTCTTTGGAACGAAATGACGGAAGAACAAGTCACTTATGATCAATTTGTAAATATGATGCTACAAGAAATTGGGGAGCAATGGAAAGAGCATTGTTTAACAGCGAGTATTGATGAAGAGCCAATAGGAATTGTAATCCCGCATATTGAAAGAGGAACGTTAGAAGAAGGAAAACTCATGTATTTCGCAGTCGCTCCAAATATGCGAAATAAAGGGTACGAAGGAGCATTCTTCACAGGTGCAATGTTTGTCTTAAAAGAAATAGGTGCATCTTATTATATTGGCGAGACAAATGTACAAAATGAATGGATGAAGGATGTTTTTGAAAAGAATGGATGTCAGTTACTGAGTTGTACTGAGCGATATGTGAGGGTGTTTTAGGAAGATGGAAAAGGTTCTTGAACTTGTTTAACGGAAATCCGTGTACAACTTATGAACAAATAAAAGAACTTCTTGCCTTTTTGTAAGATAAAAAGAAAAATGAGAACGACAAAGTAGATATTTCTATAATACAATAAAGAAAGATTCGATTATATGAGAAAGCGTTGGTGAAAGAATGGAGCAGCAAAGAAGTGGGTTACAAGCAACTGTAGAAAGAAATGAAGATAATACGTTATATATAAAATGGGAAAATAATATAGAAGAAGTTCGCATTTACTGGAGTACTTCGCCAGATCATATTGAAGAAAATGGCGAATTACTTGCAAAGGTAAATGGAGAATCATCATGTACAATTGTAAACCCGAGTGAAAATGAGCGTCCATATTTTAGACTAGTAGGAAGTAATGGACAAGCAGTGACAGTAGCTGAGCGTAGATTGCCATTACAAGGTGCGTTTAACTTCCGTGATATGGGAGGATATGAGACGACAGATGGCCGTAAAGTAAAATGGGGCAAGTTGTACCGCTCTGAAGAATTAGCAGGACTAACAGAGTGGGATATCGACTATTTACAAAAGTCTGGCTTAAAGTTAATTTGTGACTATCGTACAGACTTCGAGGTAAAGCATAAGCCCAACCCAGAAATTACAGGCGCTCGTCAAGTGTGCTTACCAGTTATGCAAGACTTAGCGAAAGATTTAAATATAAACGAGTTTTTCCAAGTTGGTGACCTTTCTATGTTAGGGAAACCAGGTGAGTATCTTGTGAAAATGAATCAAGATTTCGTAAGTGGTAATGAGGCATTCGTGAGCTTCTTAAACTTAGCGCAAAATCCAGAAAACTTACCGTTAGTAAACCATTGTACAGCTGGAAAAGATCGTACTGGATTTGGATCGGCACTGTTATTACTTTTACTAGGTGTACCGGAAAAAACAGTAATGGAAGACTACTTACTAAGTAACGGTTTCCGTGAAAAATTAAATGAGAAAATGATGGCCTTTTTAGGTGCAAAACTACAAAACGACGAAAGTAGAGCGATATTAGGTGCAATGTTTGAAGCACGTGCTGAATATTTACAAGCTGCGATTGATGAAGTGAAAAAGCAATACGGTTCAGTTGAAGCATATGCTGAAAAAGCTTTAGGCTTTACGAAAGAGTCGTTAGAGGAAATGAAAGAGTTATTGTTAGAGGAAAAATAATGGGGAGGGAGGCTGATGTGGATTAGCCTCCTTTTCTTATTGTTCATATAATTTTGTTCCATAAGGTGATTGATAACCGAATATCGTTGTTTGCATTATGAAATTTTTCGTTGCCTTATTATGCCTATAATAATTGGAATAGCTGTCCCAATTAATAATATTGGTAAAAATAATTTACCAAAACCGCCACTCCAATTTAATGCTATTGAAATTGTTTCAAATTGGATGAAAGAAAAAATAAGTAAACAGACATTTTTTAATTGATTAAGCATTTTTCTGCTATTTAAATAAAACTGATCAGCATTCGATTCATTAAATCTTTTTGGATAGTTATGAACTTCTGGAAACTTTTCTAAAGTCTGCATTAAAAGGAGTATGAATGCTCCTATTCCTGGTAGAAGTAAAAGCTCCCATTTGGATCCCCAACGATCTACAGCCCCATATGCGTTATAATGTGTGGGTACTTCCTCAGGTAATCTTCCCCAAATGATAATCAAAAAAATGATTGATCCAAAGAACAATGAATATCCAATAATATCTCCAACCCATTCACTTTTTGTTCTTGGAATTTTTATTTTAGGTCTTTCCCATGAATTTACTATATTTTTCCGCTCCCTTCCTATAATAACTAGAGTAATACATTTCCTGTATTATCTTTTTAAAATTCAAATCTATTATCAGAATTATCTCAAATTTATAGTATTTTCACAATTAATTATTTTTGAATAACATGACTCATGTATCTTAAGCAACTGTAAGATCTCTGGATAGTAGCTTTTCGTAAAAGAAAAAAATTCGACTTAAGAGTCAATTAATGAGAAAATACAAGTTGTAAATAACGTACTAGTTGAGGAGAGCATAATGAAATATAAAGTTATATTATTCGACGTAGACGATACATTATTAGATTTCCCTGAAACGGAAAGACACGCATTACATAATGCGTTTGTACAGTTCGGGATGCCTACAGGGTATAATGATTATCTTGCAAGTTATAAAGAGATTAGTAATGGATTATGGAGAGATTTAGAAAATAAAATGATTACGCTAAGTGAATTAGCGGTAGATCGATTTAGACAATTATTTGCCCTTCATAATATAAAAGTAGATGCGCAGCAATTTAGCGATGTATATCTTGAAAACTTAGGGAAAGAAGTACATCTTATAGAAGGTGCAGTGCAATTATGTGAGAATCTACAAGATTGCAAGTTAGGTATTATTACGAATGGATATACGAAGGTGCAACAATCGAGAATTGGAAATTCGCCTTTATGTAATTTCTTTGATCATATTATTATTTCAGAAGAGGTTGGTCATCAAAAACCAGCACGTGAGATTTTTGATTATGCGTTTGAAAAGTTTGGGATTACAGATAAATCAAGTGTATTAATGGTTGGAGATTCGCTTTCTTCTGATATGAGAGGCGGAGAAGATTACGGCATTGATACGTGTTGGTATAATCCGAGTTTGAAAGAAAATAGGACAGATGTTAAGCCGAATTATGAAGTGGAGAGTCTGCAACAAATTTTAGAAATTGTAGAAGTGACTAAAGAAAAAGTAGCTTCATTTTAAGTGTATTGATATATGTTCAGTTACAGTTAATATAGGAAAGAGCTGTGTAACAACTAGAGGTGAGTAAAGAATGTTAACGTTTTTATTTGAGTTAGACAAAAGTATTCCGCAGAAGGATGAACCGCGGTATGCCGCATATGCAAATGGCTTTATTGAAGGGGATGTAACGATTCTTGTCGGTGACAGCGTACTTTTCCAGAAGTCCCGTATGAAGGTCGCAGAGCTCGGCATTTATTTAGGACAGTGGATGGAACAAGTGCAAAACGGGCAGAACGAACAGTTGAATTATGAAACGAGTGACCGTGAGGAAGTAATTCTCGGCTTCGTATACGAAGAGGAAGATCAGTGGAGAGTTTCTTCTAGTTGGCAGCAATTTGAACTACAAGAGCGTATATCCACTACAGCATTAGTAGAAAGCGTTGGGCGTTATTTGAAGGAGCTAAATAAGGAACTGCGCGCGATAGAATATCCTGTGACGTTTGATCAGTACTTAAGAGGAGAGCGAATGATGCAGCTTTCTTATAAACGACTGTGTGATAGTAAGGCGGATACGACGTCAATAGAGGTTTATAATGAAAGCGAAAGAGTAGGCGCAGTACGGGGCTATTATAAAAATACGTTGATGAAAGTGCTAGACTTTATTCCAAAAGTCGGTAGTAATATCATTTATGAAATAAAGGATAGTAAGGACAATATTCGCGTCGTTGCAAAGGATGTAAGTAGGCAGCGCCAAAGAAGGATTTTAGTAACGTACATCGATCATCAGGATGCAGAGCATGAAATACTTGTATGTGACGGAAAGTTATTAGATGCAAATTTCTTATTTACCTTTACATTTAAGAGAGAAGAATATGTTGTTCACAAAACTACAATTGGGCTTGGAAAGTTATTACGAAACGGCTATGTAATCGCAGATTGGAACATTCGTCTTGAGGAAGATATGTATGATATTGAGATGAATGTGTATGATGAGGGTTATATAGAAGATCAATATTTACTATTAGGCGTATTTCATGCTGTTTTGTATGGGTGATAAATGAGAAATACCGGCATTCTTCATGGGAAGGATGCCGGTATTTTTATTTATTCTCAAAAATAAAAATCTCATCAATCGTACTATGAAGCGCTTTCGCTATATCGTGAGCAAGCTGTAAGGAAGGATTATATTTTCCTTTTTCAAGATGGCTAATTGTTTCACGGCGTACACCAACACTTTTCGCTAAATCTTCTTGTGTCATGTTCAACTTGGCGCGGTATTCTTTTATTTTCGTTACGAACGCCATGGTGCATCTTCCGTTTCATCAACAGGTTTATCGTAAAAGAACATAGAGAAGCCGAACGTAAGAATGAGTGTGCCGAAAATAAGAGCGATATCAATCTCTTGTAGTACCGGGTTTGGAAATAACATTTCAATAAACAGAATGATAGCGGTAGTTAGTAATGTAACGATAAAGGCATTGCGGCACGATTTATTGACGATTTGTTCAAATAGTTCATCGTGTTGAACCGTTCTATACGATGTGAAAAAGGAGAAGAAACAAAACATAGTAAACAATCCTTTGTCGTAAAAAAAGCCGAGAAATCCAAAGAAACCGAGAAACCCTAAATATTTAATCCAAGTAGTTTTCATAATAGGTCCTCCTTAGAATGTTAGAAATAATTCACGTTATGTTATAAATATATCACATGTAAAAATGTATAGTAATAATAGTTTTCCAATTCTTTTCATAATAATAGTAAAAAGAGGAAATATACTGCGAAATAAAGAGGATAATATTGTAAAATGGTTGTAAGGAGGGGGAGGAAGGTATGTTAACTTGGATCATGATCGTTGTATTACTTGTAGTCATTACTGTAGTTGCGACGGTGTTAATCGGGCGAAATGGTGATGCGAATTATAGTAAGGCGACAAAGGGGAATATTAGAAGACTTACGATGATTTATATTATACTAGCTGTCGTTTTAATCGTTGGGTTAGGTTTGTATATTTATTTTAAAGGTTAAAAACTGAAAAATAAAAAAATCTAAAAATATAAGTATGCTATAATGTTAATATAGTTATTTGGTAATTAAGGAAAGGATTGGATGTAATGATTGAAATTACAAATGTGTCAAAAAGTTATAATGGGTCTACTTATGCAGTGAAAGATTTAAGTTTATCTGTGCCTAGCGGAGAAATTTTTGGATTTTTAGGGCCGAATGGTGCGGGTAAATCAACGACAATTAAGATGATTACTGGTATTCATGGGGTGGACAAAGGAACGATTACGATTAATGGTATAGATATTATGAAAAATCCGATGGAAGCGAAAAGGACGTTTGGTTATGTCCCAGATAGCCCAGATATGTTTTTACGATTAAAAGGAATTGAATATTTAAACTTTATGGCAGATATGTATGAAGTGCCGAAAGAAGTACGACAAGAGCGAATTGAGTCTTTAGCGAAGAAATTTGATCTTTACAATGCGTTATCGGATCAAATTCAAAGTTATTCGCACGGTATGAGACAAAAAATCGTTATTATTGGTGTGCTCGTGCATGAGCCAGATATATGGATTTTAGATGAACCGTTAACGGGGCTTGATCCGAAATCCGCATATATTTTAAAAGAAATGATGAGAGAACATGCGGATAAAGGAAAGATTGTATTTTTCTCGACACACGTATTAGAAGTAGCAGAAAAAATATGTGACCGCGTTGCAATTATTAATAAGGGCAATCTTCAGTTTAAAGGGAATTTAGATGAAATGAGAGATCATTTTAAATCCAATGAATCACTTGAAAAAATGTTCTTGGAGATGACGGGCAATGAGTAAAATTTGGACGTTAACGAAAGTATTATTAAAATTAAATTATGCAGATTTTATAACAGATAAGAAGAAGCGATGGGCGTATGTATTTTCATTTGCAGCCATTTTATTTGTCGGCTTTTTACTATTTGGTTCTATCACGCACGCAATGTATGAGGGAATGATACATTTAGGGCAAGATCCAGGAATGATTATCGCAATGGGACTTGCGATTGCGAGTATATGGGTATTTTTAATGAGTATAACGAACATTTTAACTGTATTTTACTATAGTAATGACATTGAAATGTTACTACCATTACCATTAAAACCAGCGCAAATTATTTCGGCGAAATTTTTAACAGTATTAATAACACAATACGTAATGAGTTCATTCATTTTATTACCAATCTTTATTACGTACGGGTTAAAAAGTAGTGCATTTATTACATATTACATATACATGATTTTTATTTACTTACTCTTCCCGATTGTGCCGTTAGTACTAGCTTCGTTACTGATGACAGTTATTATGAGGTATACAAATATAGCAAAAAATAAAGACCGAGGAAATATATTTATTGGAATTGTAAGTATACTATTTATTGTAGGAATTAATGTATTTTTACAGTGGAAAAATAAAAGCTCGTTTTCTGAAGATGCAATTGCGGATTACCTTGCGAACAACCAATCTTCTCTTTTAGTACAAATGACAAACTATTTTCCAACTACATATTTCGGAGCAGTGGCATTAGTAGAAAATGCAAATTGGAAGGGTCCTTTATACGTATTAATCTTTGCACTTATTTCATTTGTATTTTTTGTGTTGTTTTATTACATTGCAGAGCGTACATATTTAAAAGGGGTTATTGGACTTTCAACGAGTACAGCAAAAAAAGAGGTCATTTCAGCAGAAGGATTACAGAAATCAACGGTACAAAGTTCACATTTAAAAGCGTATGTGAAAAAGGAATTTAAAACGTTATTCCGTACACCACAATTTTTCTTAAATTGTATCGTACAAACTTTCGTTATGCCGATTATGTTATTCTTTGTTTTATTCGTGCAAGACGGGAATTTAAAGTGGATTACAGGGTATATTGATAACCCAAAATCAGCAGGCCTTGCAATTGGCGTGGGTCTTTGTGCATCGCTATTTTTAATGGGAAGTAACGTCATCGCAACAACATCATTTTCACGTGATGGAAGTTCATGGTTTGTAAATCGTTATTTACCTGTAAAAGCTTCAGATATCTTTTTTGCGAAAGCGATAACGGCTTGGTTAATTAATGTGATCATTTTAGCAGTATTCGGCATTACGATGGCAGTTGTAGCAGGGATTTCTCCTGTATTTATGTTACTGTGGTTTTTACTAAGTGCGAACGGGTTACTGTTAATTAATTTAATCGGTACACGCTGGGATGCAC
The DNA here is from genome assembly GCF_058791995.1 of Bacillus sp. EB106-04-02-XG92. NCBI lineage: Bacteria > Bacillati > Bacillota > Bacilli > Caryophanales > Bacillaceae > Bacillus > Bacillus sp. EB106-04-02-XG92. The sequence goes on along the minus strand of NZ_JBYTEA010000012.1, from coordinate 8,052 downwards.
AAACTGCAGATATTCATTGGGATACAGAACAGAAATTATTTAAGAGCCGATATACAACATTGTGGAATTTCTTAGCTAATATTTTTATAGCTTTAGTTATTGTTGCGGGAGTAGGTTTATTATACTTCTTCCTTCAAGTAGGATTGTGGGTAATGTTTATCGTTTTATTTGTAATGTTTACGATTGTAAATTATATCTTCATTAAAATTTTAAAATTAGGTGCAGAACGTATATTGTCAAATATTGAATAAATAGATAGATCCTCTGTATTCGTGCAGAGGATTTATCCATAGATGGAGGAGAAAAGGTGAAGAAAATAGCAATTGTAACAGGGGCAACTCGTCTGAATGGAATTGGTGCAGCTGTATGCAAGGTGCTTGCTCAAGAAGGGATAGACATTTTTTTCACGTACTGGTCTCAGTATGATAAAGCGATGCCGTGGGGAATGCATGACAAAGAGCCCTTTTTGTTGAAAGAGGAGATTGAAAGTTTAGGTGTTCAATGTGAAATGGCAGAAATCAATTTATCGCAGTCGTATTCGCCCAATCGTTTGTTTTATATGGTCTCAGAACGTTTAGGTGATCCATCTATTTTAATTAATAATGCAGCGTATGCTACTCATACGAGAATTGAGGAATTAAACGTAGAACAGTTAGATAAACATTATACAGTGAATGTTCGCGCTACTATGTTATTAAGTTCATTATTTATAAAACATTATGCAAGCAAGGAGAGTGGAAGTATTATTAATCTTACTTCAGGGCAGTCGTTAGGGCCAATGCCTGATGAACTAGCATACGTAGCGACGAAAGGAGCAATTGAAGCATTTACAAAATCAGTAGCACCTGTTGCGATGGAGAAGGGGATTACAGTTAATGCTGTTGATCCTGGACCGACGAATACAGGATGGATTACAGAGGAACTGAAGCATCATTTAGTATGGAAGTTTCCGCAAAATAAAGTAGGGGAACCGGCGGACGCAGCACGCTTAATTTCTTTTTTAGTAAGTGAAGAAGCAAAATGGATTACGGGTCAAGTTATTCATTCGAACGGCGGTTACTCATAAATATATTATGTTAACAATTATTGAGAAACAAAAAAATGAAGGGAAATTTTATTTTTTTGTTTAAATAAAATGTCAAGAAAGATAAAAATTTGATAGGAGAGTATATCGTTATATGAAGATCGTAATTCTTCATGTGACAATATACTCTTTTTCTTTTGCCAAAGAGAAGAAAAATGTAGTAGAAGAAACTCGAATGTTCAAATAGATTTATCGTTTTTTGTACGTATTATTATGAAGATTACTGTCGGAAAGATGGTAATTCGTATGAAAAGGGATTTTTTAAGGGGAAATCGAATCGTAAAGGGGAGGATAAATAAAGTAAACATAGGGGGATTTATATGAAAATGAAAAAGGTCGCTATCGCATCGATAACAATTGGTACAATGCTTACTATGGCAGCTTGTAGTCCATCAGCAGATAAAGAGACAGAAAAGAAAGAGCAAGTAACAGCGCAAAATGAAGGAGAAGCAAAAACGACAAGTGCAGATGAAACGTCAAAAACAACGAAAGATACTGACAAAGAAACAAATACTTCTTCAAACGAAAAAACAGAGAAAGATGCAAAAAATACGAAAGAATCATCAGGAACAGAAAGTAACGGTAAAACGTCATCGCAAAATGAGAATGTGAAAACAAAAGAAAAAGAGACGACAGGAAAAACGAATGATCAAACGACTAGCGGAAAAACAACAGATCAAAGTACAAGTACAAGTACAAACGCAAACGGGAAAACAACGAAAGATCCAAAGAAAAGCGTAGCTGTGAAAACAAATGTAAAAGAAGTTGCTGCATTAGTTGATAGTTTAGACAAGCAATTAGCTGCCAATCCGAAATTAGAAACAGTAAATAAACTTGGAAAACAAATTAATGAAAAGTGGGATGTGATTGAGAAAGAGCTAGAAGCATCACACCCAGCTGAATATAAAACAATTGGACAAAGTATGTACCCGTTAATTGTAGGAGCGGAGAAAGAAAAGATAGATATTAATAAAATGAAGTCATTAACGACGAAAACGAAAAAAGATTTAACTCAGTTATTAACGAAACTTTCGTAGTTTTAAAAGCCTACTGTGTAAGTAGGCTTTTTTATGTTGAGAGTGTAATGAAAGTTTATGGGAATCCTAATGAAGAAAGGATAGTGATAAATATGACAATTGATCGGATTTGTACAATAGGGCCAGCAAGTAATAATAAAGAAACATTAGCGCAGTTAATAAACAATGGCATGAAAATAGTGCGGTTGAATTTATCACATGGCACGCATGAAAGTCATAAAGATATCATTCATTTAGTCAAATCGTTAGATGATTCTATTAAAATTTTAGGCGATGTACAAGGCCCTAAAATAAGATTAGGTGAAGTAAAAGGAGAACAAATTACGCTTCAGGCGGGAGATTCTTTTATTTTACATACGCAACCAGTTACAGGGAGCAATGAAGAAGCAAGTGTTGATTATGAAGGAATTGCGAATGATGTGAAAGTGGGAAGTAGAATTTTAATTAATGATGGTGAAGTTGAGTTAATCGTTGAGAAGGTAAGTACGGATAAAATAGAAACAAAGGTGAAAACGGGTGGTAATATTTCCTCACATAAAGGGGTGAACTTACCGGGGGCAATCGTTAGTTTACCGGCTATTACAGAGAAAGATAAAAAAGATATTCAGTTTCTTTTAGAAGAGGAAGTCGATTTTATTGCGTGTTCTTTTGTGAGAAAATCTAGCCATATAAAAGAAATAAGGGATTTTATAAAAGGGCATAAAGAAACTGCTCCTAATTTAATTGCTAAAATAGAAACGATGGAAGCAATCGAGAATTTTCAAGATATTTGTAAAGAAGTAGATGGAATTATGATTGCAAGGGGGGATTTAGGAGTAGAGTTACCGTATCAATTTATTCCGCTCTTGCAGAAAATGATGATTCAGGAATGTAATCGAACGAATACATATGTTATTACAGCGACACAAATGCTTCAATCAATGGTAGATCATTCTATTCCAACAAGGGCTGAGGTGACTGATGTGTTTCAAGCTGTACTCGACGGAACGAATGCTGTTATGCTTTCTGCTGAAAGTGCATCAGGCGAGCATCCGATTGAAAGTGTAAAAACATTACGTCTCGTTTCAGAATTTGCGGAACATGTGAAAAAAGACGGTCCTTTTGTGATGAAAGATGTACTGGAATTGCTGCATAAGTCTTTGGATGAGTGATAAAGTGAAACTTTAATCAGTGGAGGGTTTGTCCATCCCCACTGATTATTAGCCTTCACCAATCGGGCTTTAACGGGCAGTGGACCTCCTACCTAACTGCTCCATATTCGCCGAATTTTGAGGTGGGAGTCTTACTGCACGGCGAATAGCGGGATAAATAAAAAGAGGGCGGATATGCATCCGTCCTCTTGTGTTTCATTCCTATTCTTCTTGCTCTTGCTCTTGCTCATCCAAAATCTTTTCAAATGCAGCAGATACTTTATCAAACTCTTCATCATTTTCAATGTATGAGAATTCATTATCTTCTTCTACTTTTAAAAAGAAAATATCAATGTCTTCCTCAGTTTCGGTTTGGATATCCTCCACAAAGGCAACGGCAATATATTCTGCGCCTTCGACATCCATCGCTCCAAGTACTTCTACCTCTTGCTCTTCGTTATTCTCATCACTAAGAGTAAACACTTCGCCAACTTCAATATCAGACATATTCATTCTCCTCCTGTCCAGCTCTAATAAATAGAGTGTTTAAACTGCATACATACTAATATAGTTTTCCATGAAAAATCAATTTCATACATAAGAAAAATGAAATTCTACTTCTTTAGTATGCGTATACAGCTATAAGGAGCGCGTGTTATCTTACTAAATCCATTCAACAATTGTATCCATAGTCTGTCTTGTTTTATCGCGCTTTGGCTCTTCTTTACGGTAACCAAAGGCAACCATAACTGATACTTCAAGATTATCGTCTTTTATAATGCCTTCTTGACGAAGTAAAGAATCTACTTTCTCTTTATCAAATCCTTCTATTGGACAAGAATCAATACCGATTTGAGCTGCGCTCGTCATCATATTACCTAAAGCAATATAAGTTTGCTTAGATGCCCAATCAAATACAGCACGATCGGATTGTAATAAGTTAAAATCTGTTTCCTGGAACTTTTTGAAGAATTCATATCTAATTTGTTGAGTGTCTTCAGGTAATCCAATAATATCGTTCATCATATGTTTAATATACTCTGCATCATAATGCATATCTTTAATATTTCTTGAAAGAACAATAACAAAGTGACTAGCTGTTGCAAGTTGCCCACCAGCGCCCCATGAATGTGGTTGTAGTTTTTCTCTTAATTCTTTATTTTGTACGACAATAAATTTCCAAGGTTCATATCCAAAAGAAGAAGGAGATAATCTGCCTGTTTCTAAAATGAAATGAAAATCTTCTTCTGAAATTTTGTGCATAGGATCGAACTCTTTACATGCATGTCTGAAATGAAAGGCCTCCATAATTTTCTCTTTTGTAATTTGTTTTGTATTTGTCATAAAAGTTCCTCTTTTCATTAATGTATTTTGTAAGTAAATTATATTTTTAAAGTAACATAGAAACAAGTACGCACATTTATGTGTTATAGTATCAAAAAAGATACTATTGATAAGGGAAGGGATTTTTGATGGATTGTTCAAACGAAAATAATATAAATTACCCATTTTTAAATAAATATTCTTGTCCAGTGGAAGCTATGGTTGAGGTTATTGGTGGAAAATGGAAAGGGGTTATTTTGTATCATTTATTAGATGGTACAAAGAGGTTTAATGAATTAAAAAGATTAAAACCTAATATCACACAAAGAATGTTAACACTGCAGCTGAGAGAACTTGAAGCGGATGGCATTATACATCGTGAAGTATACCGTGAAGTGCCTCCGAAAGTAGAATATTCATTAACAGAGCTTGGTGAATCACTACGTCCAATCATTCTATTAATGATGGAATGGGCGACTCAAAATATGGAGAAAGTTTTGGAGAGTAGGAATACGAAAAATAATAGTTAAGAGTTGTAGAAATAAAAGGTGTTTTCCATATGTGAAGACACCTTTTATTTTTTACTTTCTAAACTTTTGGTTGTAATTAAAATGCATGAGAATCTATTCTTGGGATGTACTATTGATTTTGCTATGAATCAAAAACTTCCTTTTTAGTAGTAGAAGCGGCATCTAATAAAAGGAAAACGGCTGCTATAAAATGTAGAACCATTTCTATATAAGGAAAGAAGGCAAATAGGGTAACGATAATACCGATAGAATGAGGATACGTATTCAGGCCTTCTTTTTTAGCTAATAAGATGGTAGTGATATGTAAAGCAATCAATAGTAGCAAAGGTATCCCATATAGGTTAACAAGACTTGGAAATATATAATAGCAAGGAAGTAATAAAAGGTGATAGATCCCTGTGATCCACTTTAGTGCTTGTATGTAGGTTTTCAAAGTTAATCCTCCTAAAACAATTCATATCTATATATTACCAAAATTAATAGGTGATAGGATATTAAATATTTGTGGTTATTAGTTAAAGGTAATTATTTTATGTTAACTAATTGTTTCGTTATCTTTAAAATAGAAAAACCACCCAAACGAGGGTGGTTCGTATTATAAATAACTACTTAAAGAAGAAAGGGGAACCTTCACCTCACTACCTTCCTTCATATTCCGCAGCACAACAGTGTCTGTACTAAGTTCTTCTTCCCCGATAATAAGCACATAAGGGATATTCTCTTTATTTGCATAATTAAGGGCACGTTTTAATTTACGGCCTGCTAGTTCAAGTTCGATTTTTAAGGAAGTGGTAGAACGTAATCGCTGGGCAATTTGTAAGCATTGTAACTCTGTACCGATTGGGATGATAAATATATCTGCTGTAGATGATATTGTTTCTTTCTGAGATAGTGCTGTATAAATAACGTCTAAACCGAATGAAATACCGACTGTTGGATAGCTCATGTTATCGCCACGGAATGCTCCGATAATATTATCGTATCGACCGCCGCTACCGATGCTGGATGTAATCGAGCCGTCTTTTAGAAAGATTTCATATACGGTGCCTGTATACATTGTAAGTCCTCGCGCTAAAAACGGATTGAATATAGCATTTTCATTTATTCCAAGGGCGATTAAATATTGCTGTAATTGTTGTAATTCGTTTACTCCCTCGGCAACGAGTGGAGTATTGAAAGCCTCTTTAAAGTCAGCAATTGAAAGCTTTAGACAAGATAAAACGGTATTACATATCGTATCAGCCATTTCTTCAGAAATTCCGCGCTCAAGTACATCTTTTCGTACACCGTCAATCCCAATCTTTTCGATTTTGTCTAATGATAAAATGACGTCACTCGTTCGTTCAGTAGGGATGTTAATAGACTGGAGAATACCGTTCAACAATTTTCGGTTATTATATTGGATCGTTACTTCTAAGTTTAACGTTCGGAACAGTTCAAACGCCATACTCATAAGTTCTGCTTCTGCCATGACAGATTCTACACCGACTATATCAACGTCACATTGAATGAACTCACGAAATCTTCCTTGTTTAATGGGCCCATCTCGAAATACTTTTCCAATTTCATACCGTTTAAAAGGGAGGCGGATGTTCGGATTCATTGCCACGACTTTTGCAAATGGAATTGTTAAATCGTAGCGTAAGGCAAGTTCGCGTTTTCCTTGATCTTGAAGCGTATATATTTCTTTTAATATTTCATCACCGCCGCCGTACTTGTAAGACATAAGCTCATACATATTTAACGTTGGTGTTTCTAACGGTTTACATCCGTATCGTTCAAACGTATCTTCACAAGCTCTTTTAATTTTATTTCGCAGTACTTGTTCTTCTGGTAAATAGTCTTTCGTTCCTTTTACATTTTTCATTTCCATTGTAATCACTCCTTTTTTAAATGAAAAAAAGCTATGCAGGTATAAAAATACCCACATAGCTTTATGAACGCTTCGTGGGTCAACAGGAAAAGCCCTGTACCCACGAAGAAAAATTTTTCTTCGGATACACGGCGTTACGTATGATGATGAAGTTGGAAAGAAGTATTAAAATTTTGCATTAGAAATCTCTCCTTAACATAAGTTTTTCCAAATTATATCAGATGATTTTTGAATTATCAATATTTTTAGTTTTGAAATATACGTGAAGTTATGTAGGGGAAATGGAAAAGGTGTATAATAAAACTTAATAATATGAAATAACCTTTTAAGGAGAGCGCTATGAAAAAAGATAAAACAAATGCGATGCGAATATTAGATAAAGAGAAAATTGAATATTCGATGATGTCATATGATCCGGAAGATGGAAAAATTGATGGTGTATCAGTAGCTGAGAAAATTGGACGCGAAGTGAGAGAAGTATATAAAACGTTAATCGCTCAAGGGAATAGTAAAAATTATCATGTGTTTATCATTCCGGTAGATGAAGAACTAAATTTAAAAGCTGCTGCAAAATCAGTTGGTGAAAAGAAAATTGAAATGATTCCTGTTAAAGATATTACGAAAGTGTCAGGATATATTCGCGGTGGTTGTTCACCAGTAGGGATGAAGAAGTTATTTTCAACATGCATTGATAAGAGTGCGCAATCGCTTGAAACGATCATAGTAAGCGGCGGGAAAATTGGTATACAAATTGAGCTGAAAGTGGATGAGTTGGCAAAAGTGACGAGAGCGCAGTTTGGTGAGGTAACGAAATAAATATACATAGGGAAAGAAGTTCTAGTTTTATAGGATAGTTAGCCCATTATGGGGGCTAATTATCCTTTTTTTGCTACTGATAACGATAATTATGTAAGTAAGCTGTCCACATGGGCCATAGCCATCAAGTTTAAAAAATGAGTCCGATGCTTTTTGGCATCGGACTCATTTTTTTACAATAAGGAGTAGAAGCGTACGGTTTTGGACATACTCAAATAAGACTCTCTGGATTTCGTATTTTTTATACGGCTTTGTGAAG
>NZ_JBYTEA010000011.1:54995-181512 GCF_058791995.1 Bacillus sp. EB106-04-02-XG92 | reverse complement strand
GCCTATAGCTCAGCTGGTTAGAGCGCACGCCTGATAAGCGTGAGGTCGATGGTTCGAGTCCATTTAGGCCCACCATATATATTATTCCGCAGTAGCTCAGTGGTAGAGCTATCGGCTGTTAACCGATCGGTCGTAGGTTCGAGTCCTACCTGCGGAGCCATGGCCCGTTGGTCAAGTGGTTAAGACACCGCCCTTTCACGGCGGTAACACGGGTTCGAATCCCGTACGGGTCATAAAAAAAAGAGTCAGCATATTGCTGACTCTTTTTTATTGTGCGTTCATTCTCCTTTATCAACTGATTTTCCTGAAATAAATAAAGGGATTTAGGAAAAGCTATGGTATGTATAAAAAGGAGGAGATACAAATGACACGAGTGAGAGACTTGATGAGCACTCATATTGTACAGTGTACACCGTTAGACAATGTATATGAAGCCGCTGTAAAGATGAAAGAAGAATCGATTGGATTGATCCCGGTTGTTGAAAATGAACAAGTTGTTGGTCTTGTTACGGATCGTGATTTAGTTGTTCGAGGGATTGCTGAAAAACATCCTGGATCTAATAAAATTACAAATGTAATGACAACAAACATTGTTTCAGTTTCTCCAGATGATCCTATTGAAAAGGCTACAGAGTTAATGGCACAGTATCAAATTAGACGATTGCCAGTAGTTGAGAGTGGTCAACTCGTTGGAATGTTAGCACTAGGAGATTTAGCTATAAAAGAATCGGCAGATGATCAAGCGGGATTTGCTTTAAGTGAAATATCAGAGCATACAGAATGAAGTGAGACTTTAATTAGTGGAATAAGTTACGTATAAAAATCAGATACATTATTCTAGTATATAGGGTTAAGCTAATATGTTAGCATGATGTATCTGAGCCATTATATAATAAGTATACAGTTAGTAATTTCGACAGTTTATTTAAATTTGTCATTCCTAATTTTAAATAAGAGAAAAAATGATATACTGATAGATATAAGTATTATGAGGGATTTCGAATATAACAATATTTATTATTAATGATGTAATAATGGATTAATATTTCCTATGTAGACAAAAGGGAAGGGGAATTATATGAGGGCTATACAGCGCGATCCAAATTGGAATTTGGTTACAGATACATATATAGAACCAAATAATTTCGCTGAATTATTTTCTTTACTTGTACCTTGTCATCCAAAAGGTGAAGGGAAAGAAAGAACTATATTAGTGTGGAAAGAAAAAGAATTTTATAAAGAAGAAAATTTAGCGGCATTTATCGTATATGGAATGGATAAAGCAAAAAATTTACCACAGTTTCATAAAGATGAAATTCCAACTTTAGTACGTATTCTTCGTTTATGCCAAGAGATTGGCTGGTATGAAGAAGCGAATACTTTTATGGTAAATCAAGGCCTAGCTGAGTTTGTTCACACTTCATTGGAATATGAAACGTGGGATCTTTTGACACAAGCGGTTGCTTTAAACTATTTAATTATTAAATATCGTATTGGTGAATTAACTGATGAAGATGTAGAAATTTGGGATAGAGTTAAATTTAATGAGAAATGTATAATGGACTGTAAACATCTATTATCCCATAAAGAAGTATTAGAATTTACATTCTTTTATATGTGTAAGAGAGCTAAATCTCTATCAAAAGAGCAATTAAATAGTGATATGATGAGTCTAGCAATGTATTGTAATACTTTTGTATATGACTTATATACACATGATTTATTACGAAAATATCGTAAGTGTACAGACTTCCTATCATACTATGGACCTAGTCAAGCGGTGTTAGCTTGTCAAAGAGCTGTACTTTCTCAAATTTCAGATCGATTAGACCCACTCAAGACTACTCATGTAGATGATTATCTATATGTAATGAAAGATATGATGGAGCACATGACGATAGGAATAATGGATCGATATGATCATTTCATCGGAAAACTATTATCATATGTGCCATTTTTCGAAATGATTCAAGTTCCACAACATGCGTATTATTGTGAAGAATTATTGTATATTTGCAAGGGCATTGAATATAAAGAAGAAATATTACGCAATTATATATTTATACAATTACATGATTGTTTACCATCATTCTTTAAACTATTTCTTAAAAATAAGCGTTATGCAACGATTCATGATATTCTGTTCTATTGGTGTGATGATGAACAAAGAATGAGCTTAGAGAAAAAATATAATCTTAGTTTTATTTATGAAAAATATGCTTGCGGATAAAGAGCATTTTCTATATAAATTAAAAAGGATCTCAATTGTGAGATCCTTTTTTTATTAGTAAAGCAAGGAGAATGTAATTAAGACGAGAAATAACATTCCATAAAGGAGAAATTGTGCCATATAGCTTTCTTGTATACCAAAAAAAGTATTTGTCTTTTTGTATAAATTCAATATATATTTTAGCGGATTATCTTTGAAAGATTGATACACAGTGTCTCCTCTTTCTAAGCCTCGTGTTCGTGTTTTTTGTTATTAGGAACATGAATGTATCTAGCTATAAATAATAAAACAGCCATAAAAAATACAGGAAATACGGTAGATAAATAAAAACCATTACTAATAATATTTGCTATTAGGGCACTTAATAGAAAGATGGCATTATAAATATGGGCAATTTTTTGTTTTAGTTGAACTTGAAAAGATTCCATCATAATTTCTAAAGCAACAAAAGCAATGATAATAGACAGAAATACAGTATTTGTATTGTAAATGATTAAACAACAGATTAAACCTAAAAAGGCTAAGTATTCAATTAAGAGAGATATATTGATATTGCGTGGCATACAATTTACCTAACTAAATATGGCAGTGGGTTTACTGCATTTGTTTTTTCAAAATTCCATTCTCCATTGTGTAATTCAAAATGAAGATGTTGCCCGTATGAATGACCTGTGTTTCCCATATGACCTACTAATTGTCCAGTTTGTACTTGATCACCAGCTTGTACAGTGCGATCTTTCATGTGAGCATAGACTGTTGTATATAATTTCCCGTTTATTTGATGGGCGATGAACACAACATTGCCATAGCTAGCTGAATAATATGATTTCACAACTTTACCTGCCGCCGCCGCTTGGATAGAGACGTTACCTGGAGCTGCAATATCTATACCATAATGCATTTGTTCCCAGCGCATATCAAAGGTTGAGCTAATTTTTCCTTGTGTAGGGAATTTGAAAACTGCTGGAATGGAAGTAGGTTGAACCGTTTGAGCTTGTGATTGCGTTTGGTTTTGCACCACATAATGTTTTGCGACATATCCGTACCCTGTACCAAAACGAATTTTATACCAAGTTCCTACAGTTTCTACTACTTGTAATTGTGTACCATTTTGTAATGAACCAAGCAGTGCACTACTTGTACTAGCGTTGCTACGTACATTAAGTTTAGGTGTTGCAACTGTGTATTTCGTATTATTTTGAACTGTGATGCCTTTCACTAAAGCCTGTGAACCATTAGAAACGAATGCTTTTTGTACATAACCTGTTTTGCCATTATGTAAAATTTTATACCACTCGCCTTGTTCTTCTTCAATGGTAACGAATTTCCCATTTGGTAATACATCTAAAATTGAAGATTCTAAATTAGGTTCAGAACGAACGTTTAATGCATTGGCATTAACGATATATTGATTATTAGATTGAAGTTTGTTTTTTAGTAGAATAGAATTTTTTTGTACGTAACCTACTTTATTATTAACAGACACTTTATACCAACCATTAGTTGTTTCAAGTATGTTCACTTTCGTATTAAAGCGAATTGTATCAATTGATGAGCTATTTGCGTTATCTTTTGTATGTAAGGCTACTTGATCAACTTTTACATATCCAGTTTTCACATTAGATAATTGTTCAGCGTTGGCTGTTTGTACATTTGTTTCTCCCATAGAAGGAAGTAAAGAAGCAATTGCGACAGTAGTTGCTGTTAAAGCAGTAGCTTTCATATTCATATAATAGAGACCTCCTCTAGTTGTATAGTTGTAATTTTATTATAGTATAAAGATATAATATAGTGGGTTTATTCACATAAATGTAATATGAAATCAATATAAAAATAAATTTTTTGAGGATAATGATTCCTTTTTATCCAATTAATTAGGATAATAATTTCTAACATAGAATATAAGTATTATATGGTTTCTTTATTTTGTTGACAATTGAGAAAATTAAAACAGTTGATGATGTCTTATTACGGTGTTATACTGACAGTGTTAATTTCATAGTTTGCTAGGAGAGCTGGTGTTGCCAGCTGAGAGTAGGCCGTAAGCCTTTGATCCTTTTTATTACCTGATCTAGATTATGCTAGCGTAGGGAAGCAATTCGGACACTAATAATAAGTCCCCGTTTCTTTGCGTATAGAAACGGGGCTTTTTTGTTTAAAAATTTCATATTGAAACCACTAGGGGTGCTTGTTGTGCTGAGAGAGGAATAATCCTTAACCCTTATAACACCTGATCTAGGTAATACTAGCGAAGGGAAGTGGAACAACGAATAAATTATAATTTTATTTGCTGTAACCACTTCTTATTTAGAAGTGGTTTTTTATTTATATACACATACCGGAAGGGGATAGGGAAATGAAATTTTGCGATAGATTGTTAGAAACTGTACAACCAGTTTGGGAGATGAGTCATAATCATCCATTTGTTGTAGGTATGGGAGATGGCACGTTAGAAAAAGATAAGTTTCAATATTACATTATTCAAGATTATTTATATTTGTTAGATTATGCAAAGCTATATGCCATCGGTGTTGTAAAGGCAACGAATCCACAAGTAATGGGGAAATTTGCTGAACAAATTGATGGGATATTAAATGGAGAAATGACAATTCATAAACAATATGCAAAAAGACTTGGAATTTCTATAGAGGAGATAGAGTCTGCAAAGCCATCTGCTAAAAATTTAGCTTATACAAATTACATGATGTCTGTATCTCAAAATGGCACACTTGCGGAATTAATAGCAGCACTTCTGCCATGTATGTGGAGCTACTGGGAAATTGGAAAGCGTTTAAATGATATTCCTGGAGCAAGAGATCATGAGTTCTTTGGTGAGTGGATTCAAGGCTATAGTTCTGAAGAATATGGCAATCTTTGTGTTTGGTTAATAGATTTATTAAATGAAATGGCAGTTGGAAAGTCTGACAAAGAGCTAGATCGATTAGAGGAGATTTTCCTATATTCCAGTCGATTTGAATATTTATTCTGGGATATGTCCTACCGTAAGGAGATGTGGGGATTTGAGGAGCAAGAACATACTACAGTTTCATAATGTTTCTTTTCATTATGATGAGAAGCCAATCATCAATGAATTAAATGCTTCTATACAAGATAAAGAGTTTGTAAGTATTATCGGACCGAGTGGATGCGGGAAAAGTACTTTATTTCGCCTTATTACAGGTTTAGAAGAAGCAAGTACGGGACAGATAGAGCTGACAGAAACAAAGAGCCATTCTGTAGGATATATGCCCCAAAAAGATATGCTCCTGCCGTGGAGAACGATTATTGAGAATGCTGCCCTGCCGTTAGAGTGCCAAGGTGTACAGAAGAAAGAAGCACAAATAAAGGCGAAGGAACTATTGCATAAATTTGGCTTACAAGGGTATGAGACAAAATATCCGAAAGATTTATCTGGTGGTATGAGACAACGTGTATCCTTTATTCGAACTTTATTAACGGGCGGGGAGATATTGTTGTTAGATGAACCGTTTAGCGCGTTGGATGCTTTAACGAAGGCATCTTTGCAAGAATGGCTGTTTGAACAATGGAAAGAGTGGGAAAAAACAATTTTATTTATCACTCATGATGTGGAAGAAGCATTGTTTCTTTCTACTCGAATTTTAGGAGTAGAGCAGCAACCGATAACTACTTTAACCGAGAGGATTGTACCGCTTGATCATAATCGAACAAGAAAAGATTTATATAAGCCTGAAGTGTTAGCGCTTAAAGATGAGCTTCTTAGTATGTTACAAAGGCAGGTACTCGTATGATGAACCGGTTGAAGGAGTTATTACCTGCGCTTACACTTTCTAGTATTTTACTTGTCATGTGGGAAATTGGCGCAAGAATTGTAGATGAAATGTACATTTTACCGTCACCGTCTGCAATTGTAATGAAGATATGGAAACTAAAAGATATATTATTTATGGTTCACTTGCCGGCAACATTATATGTCGTTTTAATAGGGGTGGCTATTTCTATCGTACTTGGGGTAGGGCTAGCGATGTTAATGAACGCGAGTAATTGGATGGAGAGAGCATTTTATCCATTATTAGTGGCTTCACAAACGATTCCTATTACAGCGCTTGCTCCGCTCTTCGTTTTATGGTTTGGATATACGATTTGGAGTAAGGTCATTGTTACGGTTTTAATTACGTTTTTCCCAATTGCGGTCAATACGTATGATGGTCTACGCAGTACGAAAAAAGAATGGGAAGAGCTTTTAGTTACGTACGGGGCAACGAAAAAAGATGTTTTTCTTAAATTAAAATTGCCGTCTGCTCTTCCTTATTTTTTCTCAGCTTTAAAAATTGCAGTTCCGCTTAGTGTAATTGGGGCAGCAATTGGCGAGTGGCTCGGTGCACAAGCTGGGTTAGGATATTTCAGTAAAAGAATGATGACACAGTTAGACGGAGCAGGTGTATTTGCACCCATTGTATTGTTATCATTACTAGCTATTTTCTTCGTCATACTTATTTCGATATTAGAAAAGAAATTCATTAGTTGGAGGAAGCATTCATGAAATTATTAAAACGCATCTTTGTGTTTACATTATTAGTTGCAATGATTGCTGGATGTTCTAGTAATTCAGCATCAGATAAGAGTAAAAAAGAAAAGGAAATAACGGTCATGCTTGATTGGTACCCAAATGCGGTACATAGCTTTATTTATGCAGCAATTGAAAAAGGCTACTTTAAAGAAGAAGGGGTAAAGGTGAATATTAAATTCCCTTCTAATCCGACTGATCCATTAACTTTAGCAGCTGCAGGAAAAGTAACGGTTGGTTTATATTATCAGCCAGATGTTGTCATGGCAAAAGCAAATGAACAAATTCCAGTGAAATCAATTGGAGCTGTCGTACGTTCACCATTAAATCATGTTGTATCGCTGAAGTCAGCAGGCATTCAATCGCCAAAAGATTTAGAGGGGAAAACAGTTGGATATTCTGGAACACCTTTAAGTGAGATGTATTTAAAAACGATGGTAAAAGAGGCTGGTGGTAATCCAGATACAGTGAAAGTAGTTGATGTTGGCTTTGATTTAGTACCAGCATTAATTACGAAAAAAGTGGATGCGGTAACAGGGGCATACATTAACCATGAAGTACCTGTTATGCGTCATGAAGGTCATGAGCCAGCATACTTTAATCCAGCAGATTATGGTGTACCGAATTATCATGAGCTTGTATTTGTAACAGGTGATAAAACGTTGAAGAAAGATAAAGAAGCGTTGCAAGCTTTCTTACGTGGTACGAAAAAAGGCTATGATTTCATGAAGAAAAATCCAGATGAAGCATTAAATATTTTATTAAATCATCAAGAAAAAGAAAACTTCCCGCTTGTACCAGAAGTTGAAAAAGAAAGTATGAAAATTTTATTAGAGAAGATGGAAACGAAAGATGAGCCATTTTTATCAGATTCAAAAGAATCATGGGAGAAACAAAATAAATGGCTGAAAGATAAAGGAATGACGAAAGAAATTGTTCCAGCCGATGAGTTATTCGAAAACATTTTAAAGTAGGCGAATGAATATGAGAAATGAGCTTCATGTAATCTCAAATGGTCACATGTCATTCGAAGAGTTAGTGAATGTAGCGATGCAAATTGAAAGTGAAATTGATTATTTGCATATTCGTGAGCGTGAGAAAAGTACGAAGGAATTGTATGAAGGTGTGGAAAGTCTTTTGAAGAAAGGCTTTCCTGCATCGAAAATAGTGATAAATGATCGAATTGATATTGCTATTTTATTAAACATTCCGCGCGTGCAGCTAGGATATCGAAGCGCAGATGTAAGGTCAGTGAAAGAAAAGTTTTCTTATTTGCATGTCGGTTATTCTGTGCATTCTTTAGAAGAGGCGATTGATGCATTTAAGAATGGAGCGGATTCACTTGTCTATGGTCATGTATTTCCGACAGATTGTAAAAAAGGTGTGCCAGCGAGAGGGCTTGAAGAAATTGCAGACATTGCAAAGTGTTTATCCATACCGATTACAGCGATTGGAGGAATCAATCCGGAAAACGCTGTAGATGTTCTTACTAACGGCGTCAGTGGGATTGCTGTTATGTCTGGGATTATAAGTAGTAGTAACCCGTATAGCAAAGCGAAATCTTATAAGGAATCAATAAGAAAGTGGGCGGAAAAACATGTGTAAGAAGTATGATGTAGCGATAATTGGCGGTGGTGTAATTGGTAGTTCAGTTGCACATTTTCTAGCAGAAAGAGGATATAAAGTAGCGATTGTAGAGAAGCAAAGAATTGCATCTGAAGCCTCGAAAGCAGCTGCTGGTTTACTTGGGGTTCAGGCAGAATGGGATGAATATGATCCGCTATTTGAACTTGCTAGAGAAAGCCGTGCTATATTTCCACAACTTGCAGAAGTTTTACGTGAAAAAACAGGAATCGATATTGGGTATGAAGAGAAAGGCATTTATCGCATTGCTCAAAATGAAGATGAGAAGGAAAGAATTCTTCACATTATGGATTGGCAGCAGAAAACAGGTGAAGAATCTTACTTTTTAACGGGAGATCGTTTACGAGAGAAAGAGCCGTATCTATCTGAGTCAATTATAGGGGCTGTATATTATCCAAAAGATGGTCATGTTATTGCACCAGAGCTTACAAAAGCATTCGCACATTCCGCATCATTTTCGGGCGCTGATATATATGAACAGACAGAAGTGTTTGATATTCGTATTGAAAATAATAAAGTGACTGGAATTGTGACAAGCGAAGGTAGTATCACTTGCGAGAAAGTGGTTATTGCGGGTGGCTCATGGAGTACGAAGTTACTAGGTTATTTTCACCGCGAATGGGGTACATATCCAGTTAAAGGAGAAGTAGTAGCGGTAAGAAGTAGAAAACCACTTTTAAAGGCGCCTATTTTCCAAGAAAGATTTTATATTGCACCAAAGCGCGGCGGACGTTACGTAATTGGAGCAACGATGAAGCCTCATACGTTTTATAAAACTGTGCAGCCAGAAAGTATTACTTCTATATTAGAGCGCGCGTATACGATATTGCCAGCTTTAAAAGAAGCAGAGTGGGAAAGCGCATGGGCAGGGTTAAGGCCACAATCGAATCACGAAGCTCCTTATATGGGAGAGCATGAAGAAATAAAAGGTTTATATGCTTGTACGGGCCATTATCGAAACGGTATTTTATTAAGCCCTGTTTCTGGTCAGTATATGGCGGATTTAATAGAAGGAAAGCAGGAGAATCACTTGCTAGATTTATTGCTTTCTAAAACAGTTTAGAAAGGGGATGAAAGTTTGAATTTAAAAATTAATGGTAATCAAATTGAAGTGCCAGAGAGTGTAAAAACAGTAGCTGAGCTACTTACACATTTAGAGTTGGAAAACAGAATTGTTGTAGTAGAGCGTAATAAAGATATTTTACAAAAAGATGATCATACAGATACATCTGTTTTTGATGGAGACCAAATTGAGATTGTAACTTTCGTAGGAGGCGGTTGATTATGTTAAACATTGGACCATTTTCATTTCATTCTAGACTTTTATTAGGAACGGGAAAATTTCCTGATTTTGATGTACAGCAAAAGGCAATTGATGTATCTGAGGCTGAGGTTTTAACGTTCGCAGTACGTCGTATGGATATATTCGATGCAAAGCAGCCTAATTTATTAGAGAAACTTGATGTAAAAAAATATAAGTTATTACCGAATACAGCTGGAGCAAAAAATGCTGAAGAAGCTGTTCGTATTGCAAAATTAGCAAAAGCTTCAGGGCTTTGCGACATGATTAAAGTAGAAGTTATAGGTGATGATAGAACGTTATTACCTGATCCGGTAGAAACATTGAGAGCATCTGAAATGTTATTAGAGGAAGGATTTATCGTACTTCCATATACATCTGATGATGTTGTATTAGCACGTAAATTACAAGAACTAGGTGTGCATGCAATTATGCCAGGAGCATCACCGATTGGATCAGGGCTTGGTATTGTAAATCCGTTAAATTTAAGCTTCATTATAGAACAAGCGACAGTACCAGTTATCGTTGATGCTGGTATTGGTAGTCCAGCTGATGCAGCATTTGCTATGGAATTAGGAGCGGATGGTGTGTTATTAAATACTGCTGTGTCAGGAGCAAAGGATCCTATTAAAATGGCATCCGCAATGAAATTAGGTATTGAGGCAGGCCGTTTAGGATTTGAGGCAGGTCGTATTGCACGTAAACGTTGTGCAACAGCAAGTAGTCCTTTAGAAGGAATGAGTGTAGTTGAATAATCGATATTCTCGCCAAGAACTATTTTCTCCAATTGGGGAAGAAGGGCAACGAAAGATAAGAGAAAAGCATGTACTCATTATCGGTGCAGGTGCATTAGGTAGTGCAAATGCAGAGATGTTTGTAAGAGCTGGTGTAGGCGCAGTAACGATTGTTGACCGGGATTATGTCGATTGGAGTAATTTACAAAGGCAGCAATTGTATGCAGAGAGTGATGTGGAAAATAATCTTCCGAAGGCTGTAGCGGCAAAGAAACGTCTAGAAGAGATTAATCGTGAAGTAAGAGTAGAAGCTCTCGTTCAAGACGTAACAGCTGAAGAATTAGAAGAACTCGTTACAAACGTTAATGTAATTATTGATGCAACTGATAATTTTGAAACGCGTTTCATTGTAAATGATATAGCACAAAAATATTCTATCCCATGGATTTACGGAGCATGTGTAGGGAGTTACGGCCTTTCTTACACAATTCTTCCTAGTAAAACGCCATGTTTATCATGTTTACTACAATCAATTCCGCTTGGCGGGGCGACATGTGATACAGCGGGGATTATATCACCTGCTGTATCTCTCGTCGTTTCTCATCAAGTAACGGAAGCTCTTAAACTGTTAGTAGAAGATTACGAATCGCTTCGAGATGGACTTGTATCGTTTGATGTATGGAAGAATGAATATTCATGTATGAATGTGCAAAAGCTTCGTAAACACCATTGTCCTTCGTGCGGAGAGAATGCATTGTATCCGTATTTAAATAAAGAAAATATATCGAAAACAGCAGTGTTATGCGGGAGAAATACAGTTCAAATTAGGCCACCTCATAAAGAGGAAATGGATTTTGAACGATATAAAGAGCTATTGCATGATCGTGTGAATGATTTAAATGTAAACCCATATTTATTATCATTTTCTGTGGAAGAAAAGAGATTAGTTGCTTTTAAAGATGGTCGTGTACTTGTACATGGAACGAAAGATATAAGCGAAGCAAAAACAATTTATCATCGCTATTTTGGATAGAAAAGGATGAGTGGGATGAAAGTAAATAAAGCTTTAACAATTGCAGGATCTGATAGTGGCGGCGGTGCTGGTATCCAAGCAGATTTAAAAACATTCCAAGAGCTTGGTGTGTACGGGATGACGGCTATTACGGCAATTACTGCTCAAAACACGCTTGGCGTTCAAGGGGTATATCCAGTTTCGTTAGAAGGTATTACGGAACAGCTGAATTCAATTGGTACGGATTTAAGACCAGATGCTGTGAAACTAGGAATGTTATTTAGCAGCGAAATTATTCAAATTGTAGCAGAACATATTAATAAATTTGGCTGGAATAATATTGTACTAGACCCTGTTATGATTGCTAAGGGCGGTGCATCATTATTACAACAAGAAGCAGTACAAGCATTAAAAGAATATTTATTACCAGTAGCAACCGTTGTAACACCGAATGTTCCTGAGGCAGAAGTGTTAACGGGAATGGAGATTCATAATATTGAAGATAGTAAGGAAGCGGCCAAAGCACTGCATGAATTAGGTGCAAAATATGTGCTTATGAAGGGCGGACATGCAGAGTATCAAGGTAATGAAGTAGTTGATTTACTCTTTGATGGTGAGCGGTTTATGGAATTTAAAAGCGAACGAATTCCTTCAAAGCAAACACATGGAAGCGGATGTACATTTGCTTCAGCGGTTACAGCAGGACTTTCGAAAGGATACTCAATTGAAGAGGCAGTTCTAGAAGCAAAACAATTTATTAGTATAGCAATTGAAGAGCCATTAAATATTGGAAGTGGTCATGGACCGACGAATCATTTTGCATATAAATTGAATAAAGCGCATGTATAAGTAGAAAAAAGTCAGTTATATAACTGGCTTTTTTTCTGTTTACTTTTTCCAAATACAAGAGTAATATATCAGCCAGAATATATTTTTTGTAATACGCTGAGTCCAATTATATGGAGCGGAGGAACCAATTTGTGCAGTGTCACTAGGGGTGAATCTTTCAATTTTGAAAGTAGGGCTACTCTCAAAGTCCGAATCCGACAGCTAACTTCGTAAGCGTCTTGAGAGAGGACGGTGCCATGATGGATACATCACTTCATCAATCTGATTAGTATAGGGGAATATCAATCTATGTTTGAGTTCTTTTATGCTAAGGAGGATGAGGTACATGGAATTAACACTTATTTGTGTTGGAGAAGAAAGTAAGGTAAATAGTTTAAGAGATTTAGTAGCATTTCAACATGAGTTAATTATTTTTACAGCAAATGAAGAGGTAGCGGCTGAAGTTAGAAATTGCGGGTTTGATTGGACGTATAGTTGTAGTAAGGAGCAGGATTTTACTAGTATTTGTGAGTGTATTAAGAAGGTGATTTTACTAGGTGATGAGCTTCCAATTGTTAGCTTCTTTACAGAACATATTCGCTTTTCTTTTCAAGCACCTATCACTGTTGTTACAAGGAATAAACGATATCCAGCGAGGCTCTATGAAACAATTGGAGCTACATTTGTCGTGTTTACGAATTGTGATAATATTTCTTTTTTATTTTTTGAATAGGGTGGGGGAAAAGAAGATGAAGGTTTTGTTATTAGGAGATATAGCGAATCGTTGGGCGGTATCAGTAGATCGAGTTCAAGAGTTGGTGGTGCTTGATCCTATTTTTCCAAGGCCCTATATTATATTGCCATCAAAAGACGCTTTATATTTAAAAACAGATGTTATCGA
Organism: Bacillus sp. EB106-04-02-XG92; assembly: GCF_058791995.1. Classification (NCBI taxonomy): domain Bacteria; kingdom Bacillati; phylum Bacillota; class Bacilli; order Caryophanales; family Bacillaceae; genus Bacillus; species Bacillus sp. EB106-04-02-XG92. The sequence goes on along the minus strand of NZ_JBYTEA010000011.1, from coordinate 168,317 downwards.
ATATGAGCAATTACATGCAGAATTGTCACAAGTTTATATTCGTGGGAGAAATTTACGCGCGTTTTTGCGTGGAGAATAAATAGGGAATGAAAAAAGAGCGAATGCGAAGTGCCACAAGCTATGCACTTCATGTCATTCGCTCTTTTTATTTCGTATTTAAAAGATCATTTCTGTGAAAAAGAAAGAAAAGACGAGAAAATAGACGAAAGAATATTAATAATACCTAATGTAAGCGTTTAAATAAGATGATATTTTCTTATTTTCAGTAATTTGCCTCTTTACAAGTGAAAAATAGAGGAGTATATTTACTCTCATAAATCATTCATAAAATTTCCAAAAAAACCTAAAATCGCTGAGTTCCAGAAATGGAGCGGGGGAACCAATTTTGTGCATCGTCACTTGGGGTGAATCTTTCAGTTTTGAAAGTAGGGCTACTCTTTAGGCCCGAATCCGACAGCTAACCTCGTAAGCGTTTAGAGAGGAGGTTTACTTTTTGTTGTTCATTTTTTGAACACTGAGTAGAGCTCAGTGTTCTTTTTTAATATTTTAATGGTAAAATTTTACAAAATTAAGTGAGGGATAGCTATGTTAGATGTTGTAATGATCGGAATTTTTGTTGTGTTAGTCGCATCGATGGCAAGTCTTGCAAGTTGGTCAGATAAAGTTGTGAAAGAAGGGAAGCAATCATGACGATTGCCTTATCGGTTATTGTTGCAGCAATTACGGTGTACTTAGTGTATGCATTATTAAATCCGGAAAAGTTTTAATTAGGGGGAGTCATTCATTATGATCTGGGTCGCAGTTGTTATTACAATGCTGTTGTTTATTCTTGTGGCAAAGCCAACGGGAATTTATTTAGAGAAAGCTTTTCAAGGTAGTAAAAAGCTAGATAAAGTATTCGGGCCTTTTGAAAAATTCATTTTTAAAATTACAGGTGTGAAAGAATACAATCAAACGTGGAAACAATACGCACTATCATTAGTTTTATTAAATGGGTTTATGATCTTTGTCGTATATTTCATTTTCAGATTGCAAGGAGTATTGCCATTAAATCCAGCAAACATTGAAGGAATGGAGCCTACGCTCGCTTTTAATACAGCGATTAGTTTTATGGCTGATACAAATTTACAGCATTATAGCGGTGAAAATGGCTTATCTTATTTATCACAATTAATCGGAATTACATTTTTAATGTTTGCAGCACCGGCAACGACGTTAGCACTGGTTATGGCATTTATAAGAGGGCTCGCTGGAAAAGAACTTGGTAACTTTTTCGTTGATTTTACGAGAGCATTAACGAGAGTATTTCTTCCTATCGCATGTATTGCAGCACTAGTCTTTGTCGCACTTGGTGTACCACAAACGTTAGACGGTGCCGTTACGGCACAAACGATTGATGGCGCAAAACAAAGTATTTTACGCGGGCCTGTTGCATCATTCGTAGCCATTAAGGAACTCGGAAATAACGGTGGTGGATTTTTCGGAGCAAACTCTACGCACCCTTTTGAAAATCCAGGACAAGTGAGTAATATTTTGCAAATGATGCTTATGATGTTATTGCCAACAGCACTTCCGTTTACGTACGGACGAATGGTAGGAAATAAAAAACAAGGTCGCATCCTTTTTGTTTCACTATTCATGGTGTTTTTAATAGGGTTTATAACGATTACGACATCTGAACTACATGGAAATCCAGCGTTAAACGGAATGGGTATACAGCATGTACAAGGAAGTACAGAAGGAAAAGAAGTAAGGTTCGGAACAGTATTTTCTTCCCTTTACGCAACAGTAACGACAGCTGCGGAAACAGGAGCCGTTAATACGATGCATGATACGTTAACACCAATTGGCGGGTTAGTACCACTCGTAAATATGATGTTAAATACAGTATACGGCGGTGTTGGAGCAGGTTTTGTGAACATTATTATGTATGCGATTATCGCAGTCTTTATATCAGGATTGATGGTTGGACGGACACCAGAGTTTTTAGGTAAGAAAATTGAAGGTAAGGAAATGAAATTAATTGCGGTAACGATACTATTTCATCCACTGCTTATTTTAGGATTTTCAGCATTAGCTCTTTCAACAAGTTTAGGAACGGATGCCATTTCTCATTCCGGTTTCCACGGTTTAACGCAAGTAGTATATGAATATACATCATCAGCTGCGAATAATGGATCTGGATTTGAAGGATTAGCGGATAATACACCGTTTTGGAATATTACAACTGGTTTAGTTATGTTTTTGGGCCGCTATTTCAGTTTAATTACGATGCTAGCTGTTGCAGCTTCTTTGAAAGAAAAGACGGTTGTGCCAGAAACAGTCGGAACGTTCCGTACGGACAATAGTTTATTTGGCGGCATTTTCATCGGAACAATTGTAATTGTCGGTGCATTAACATTCTTCCCGATGTTAGTACTCGGCCCAATTGCAGAATTTCTTACATTGAAGTAATGGAGGGTAAATGATGAGACCGGTAGTAGTAAAAGAAAAAAGAGTAAATGAGTCACACATACATGCGGTAGAAGATGAAGTTAGACAAGCGAAAACGATGGATCGTGATATCGTGACACATGCGATGAAACAATCCTTTGCGAAATTGAACCCGAAAGTTATGATAAAGAATCCGATTATGTTCGTTGTAGAAATTGGATTTATCATTACGTTCATTTTATCTTTTCTTCCAAGTCATTCTAGTAGTGTACCAGGATGGTTTAATATAACAGTTTCTCTTATTCTATTATTTACAGTTTTATTTGCTAACTTTGCAGAAGCGTTAGCGGAAGGGCGGGGGAAAGCGCAAGCCGATTCTTTAAAACAGTCGAAGAAAGATGTGTTTGCAAATGTTGTAAAAGAAAATGGAGACATTGTTCAAGTTTCAGCAACTGATCTGAGAAAAGGTGATGTTGTTATTGTAAAACAAGGAGAAATGATTCCAAGTGATGGAGAAGTAATAAAAGGGTTAGCGTCTGTTGATGAATCTGCGATTACGGGGGAATCAGCTCCTGTAATAAAAGAAGCGGGCGGTGATTTTTGTTCCGTAACGGGCGGAACGATGGTCGTCAGTGATGAGATTACGATTGTTATTACGAGTAATCCTGGTGAATCATTTATTGATAAAATGATTTCGTTAGTAGAAGGGGCTGCTCGTCAAAAAACGCCAAATGAGATTGCTTTAAATACAGTGTTAACGAGCTTAACTCTTATTTTCTTAATCGTCGTTGTGACGTTACCGATTTTTACGAATTATTTAGGGTTTCAAATTGATACAGCTGTACTTGTTGCGTTGTTAGTTTGTTTAATTCCAACGACAATTGGTGGGTTATTATCAGCGATTGGTATTGCTGGGATGGATCGGGTGACAAAGTTTAATGTGTTAGCGATGTCAGGTAAAGCAGTAGAAGCTGCGGGTGATATTAATACAATTATTTTAGATAAAACAGGTACGATTACTTTCGGGAATCGGATGGCTCATACATTATTACCTGTAGGAAATGAAACGATTGAGCAAGTTGGAAGATGGGCTGCGATTAGTTCTGTTTTAGATGAAACACCAGAAGGTCGATCAGTTATCGAATATGTAAAAACGAAATCTTTATCATATGATAGAGCACTTGCAGAACAAGGTGAATTTGTTCCATTTAAAGCAGAAACGAGAATGAGTGGTGTCGATTTACAAGACGGAACGAAAGTGAGAAAAGGTGCTGTAGGTAGCGTGATTGAATGGGTTAGGTCACAAGGTGGAACAATTCCGAAAGATGTAAATCAAAAAGCAGATTTCATTTCCAAAGAGGGTGGAACACCACTTGTAGTTGCAGTGAATAATCGTATTTACGGTTTAATTTATTTAAAGGATACAGTAAAACCTGGTATGCGTGAACGTTTTGAACAATTACGCCAAATGGGGATTAAAACAGTTATGTGTACGGGTGATAACCCATTGACAGCAGCAACCATTGCAAAAGAAGCAGGAGTAGATGAATTCGTTGCTGAGTGTAAGCCAGAAGATAAAATTGCGGTTATTAAAGCAGAGCAAGATAAAGGGAAACTTGTAGCGATGACAGGTGATGGTACAAATGATGCTCCGGCATTAGCGCAAGCTGACGTTGGATTAGCAATGAATAGTGGGACGACAGCTGCGAAAGAAGCAGCGAATATGATTGATTTAGATTCGAACCCGACAAAAATTATTGAGGTTGTAGGAATCGGTAAGCAATTATTAATGACGCGTGGTGCGTTAACGACGTTTAGTATTGCGAATGATATTGCAAAATATTTTGCAATCATTCCAGCAATGTTTACACTTGCGATTCCGCAAATGGAAGCATTAAACATTATGAAATTAACATCACCACTGTCAGCAATTTTATCAGCATTAATATTTAATGCAGTTATTATTCCGTTACTCATTCCATTGGCGATGAAAGGTATCGCATATAAACCGATGAGTTCGAATGCACTACTTGGCCGAAATCTACTTATTTATGGGCTTGGCGGAGTGATTGTACCGTTCATTGGAATTAAAGTAATTGATATAATTGTCGGCTTGTTTATATAAGGAAGAGGGGAAAAAGATGGCAAAGAAACAAAGTATACTATCACCAATCATCCGGATTACTTTTACATTTTTACTGTTGTGTGGCCTTGTATATCCGCTTGTAGTTACTGGTATTGCACAAGCAGTAATGAAGGAGAATGCGGATGGAAGTCTAATATATAATGATAAAAATGAAGTGATTGGTTCTAAATTAATTGGCCAAAATTTCACAGATCCACGTTATTTTCATGGGCGTGTTTCTAGTATTGAATATAAAGCAGAAGCATCTGGTTCAAATAACTATGCGCCGTCTAATCCAGATTTAGAGAAACGAGTAGAGAAAAGTATTGAAGAGTGGAAAAAACAAAACCGGGCTGTTCCAGTGGCAGAAGTACCAACTGATTTAGTGACGAATTCAGGTTCAGGGCTAGATCCTGACATTAGCCCACAGGCCGCTTCTGTACAGGTGGATCGCATCTCTAAATTAACGAATATTCCGAAAGAAACGTTAAATCAGTTGATTAAAGATCAAACGGAAAGTGCGGCACTTGGCTTATTTGGAGAGAACCGCGTGAACGTCTTAAAGTTAAATTTAGAATTACAGAAACTACTGAAATAGTAACAGTGCTACCTCAATCTAACGGATTGAGGTAGTGTTGTTTCGAAAGAAGGGTTGTGAGTGTTTTGTATGCGGATGACTATAAACCAACTTTTCAAAGGCGAACACCAGAAGAGTATTTAGAATATATTCGTCAGCAAAATCGTGGGAAGTTAAAGCTGTATGTAGGAGCAGCTCCAGGAGTAGGGAAAAGTTATAAAATGCTACTTGATGCTAGAGAGATGAAAAAGGATGGTACGGATATTGTAATTGGTTTAATTGAAACGCACGGGAGAGAAGAGACAGAAGACGCAATTGCTGATTTAGAAAAAGTTCCGTTAAAAGAAATACAGTATAAAGGGAAATCATTTTATGAACTTGATGTGGAAGGAATTATAAAGCGTGCGCCGCAAGTAGTTGTAGTGGATGAACTTGCACATAGTAATATTCCCAGCTCTAAAAATAAGAAGCGTTATATGGATGTACAAGAATTGTTAGAGGCTGGTATATCCGTATTGTCAGCGTTTAATATTCAACATTTAGAAAGCGTTCATGACATTGTAGCTCAAATTACAAATGTAAAAGTAAGAGAACGTATTCCGGATTTTATTTTACAAAAAGCAAATGAAATTCAGCTCGTCGATGCAACGCCGGAAGTACTTCGGAAGAGATTAATAGACGGGAAAATATATAAGGAGGAAAAAATTCAGCAAAGCTTACAAAATTTCTTCACGCTTAATAATTTAGGGGCACTAAGAGAATTATCACTTCGGGAAGTTGCCGATGATATGGACGAGAAAATTAGCCAAACAGTGATAGAGCCGATTGGCGTGAAAGAAAAAATTCTCGTTTGTGTACAATACAGTTCAACAGCAGAGAAATTAATAAGACGGGGATGGCGCATGGCGGATCGGCTAAACGCTGAATTGTATGTATTAAATGTTGAAAGGGAAAAGATAGATTCTCTTTCAGCAGGGAAAAAGCAAACGATTGAAGAGTGGAAGTCGCTAACGAATCAATTTGATGCGAGTTTTGTATTAGAAGAAGCAAACGGAAGAAAGCCAGCGGATGTTATTATTGAAGTGGCGAAAAGACTGCAAGTAACGCAAATTTTACTTGGACAATCGGCGAGAACAAGGTGGGAAGAAATTCGAAAAGGTTCGATTGTAAATGAAATTATGAGAGAAACGAAGTATATTGATATTCATATCGTTGCGGATCAAAGAGCTTAAAATAGAGCCGACCTTTGGGGGCTCTATTTTACTTTTTGTATGGTAGGGAAGCGTAGCGTAGCATTTTCATCGCATATAAGATTATGAGTAGAAACATAATTGCTCCTAAGAAGAAAATCCAAAAGTAATTTTGATTAAATACAAGAAATCCACCTACAAGTGGTCCTGTTCCCATACCGAGATAGCGGATGAAGTTATACATACCGATAGCGGTTGCGCGTTCTTGTACGAATTCCTCCGTTAATAAAGTAGTGTGGGTTGGCATAGAAAGTCCCATGCTAAAACCGTACAAAGATGTAACGATAATGATGAATGGAATATTGATGCTATATGTGAAAGAAAATAAAGTGACACATATAATATTGAAGAAACTTGTAATAAATAAAGCTTGTTTTGTTGTGAGGCGTTTTTGCAAAAGTTTGAAGCAATAACTTCCTAACATAATAGCAAGGGACATAGGTACAAACATCAGACCAATTTCACTTGCAGTTAAGTGAAATAAATTTGTTGAAATGCTCGGTAAAAAAACGAGGAAACAAAAGTAAATACAAAATTGAATAAAGCCAATAAGAGTAATAGAAAATCCAGTTTTATTTTTTAAGATAAACCAGTGATTCTTTTTTGATTGCGGTTGCTGACTTACAGTTGGTTTTGTTTCTGGAAGTAGTGAAATGTTTATCGTTAATAAGAGAATGCCAAGTATAGATAAAAAGAGAAATACGGATACATGGCCGTTTATACTACCGAGATAACCACCAATGAGGGGGCCAATCGCAGGTGCAAGAGCAAGTAACATTTGATAAAGGCTCATTGCTTCTCCTCGTTCTTTTCCTTCAAATAAATCGCCAATAATCGTTGCTGCGACTACAGGTATAGCCGCTATTCCTATAGCTTGAATTGTCCTAAAAAATAGAAATAAATAAACGTTCGCCGAAAAAGCGCATCCGATTGAACCGATTGTACTAATGATCAAACTAGGAATAAGGACAGATTTTCTCCCTTTTGTATCAATGAAAGGTCCATAGATGAGCTGCATGATTGCAAGAGTGAATGTGAAAAGTGAAACTGTTAAATTTACTAGATAAAGAGAAGTGTGAAAAGAAGTTTGAATCATAGGTAAGATAGGTGTGTAAATATTTTGAGAGAAGGAACCGAGTAAGGCACTCATACAGACAACGTATAAAATGAAATGTAGTTTGGATTTTTTCATCATATTAACCTCCTTGTAATTTAGTTTCCTCGGAAACTAAATTTATTTTAACATGTTTTTCTCACTTGTAAATATAAAAAAATGATTTTAAAATGGTATATAGTTAAATTGTTTCTTTGGAAACTTAGGAGGGCGAACGGATTGGAACATACAACGAAACAAATGGAAATACTTTCGAACATTCGTACACTTTTACATAAAAAAGAAGAACATTTGAAAGAACAAAATGAGAAATTTTTTCGTGAGACAGGTATAAGTGGTATGTCTTTATCTGAATTACATGTGATCGAGTGTATTGGAAAAAATGGTTTGATGAATGTAACTGCTATTACGACAGAAATGGGTATGACGAAGGGCGCAATCTCTAAAATTTGTACAAAGTTGTTTCAAAAGAAATTCGTTGAGAAGATGCAAATGTTAGATAATCAAAAAGAAATTTTCTTCCGTTTAACGGAAAGCGGAAATGAAATATATAAAGCTCATGATAAATTGCATAAACAAGCTGAAGAAAAGTGGCTGTTACTTTTAGATAGATATACGAAAGAAGAGCAAGATTTTATTCAAAGATTTATAAAGGATGTCTCCGATCATTTGGAAATATAATTGGAAGAAAAAACTCCTTCATTTCAAGTCTTTTGAATATAATTTCTAAAAGAACTCATATATAATAGAAACAGATACTTAACATAGTGAATAATTAAAGAGTCAATATATAAAGAGGAGAGAATAACATGCTTGAAAATACGGGATTAGTATTAGAAGGCGGCGGTATGCGTGGTGTATATACGGGCGGGATATTAGAATACTTTATGGAACAGGATTTATATTTTCCATATGTAATCGGTGTATCTGCTGGTGCTTGTCATGCAGCGTCGTATCTTTCCAGACAAAGAAATAGAAATAAAACAGTAAATATTGATTATGCATCACACCCACAATATTTATCGTATAAAAATTTATGGAAAAAACGGCAGCTATTTGATATGGAGTTCATTTTTCATGAGATTCCAGAAAAGCATGTACCGTTTGACTTTGAAACATACTTTAATAGCCCAGAGCGTTTCCTTGTAGGAACGACAGATTGTGAAACAGGACAGTCTGTTTACTTTGAAAAAGAAGGAACGAATGATGATGCACTAAATTTATTACAAGCATCTAGTTCATTACCTTTCATTGCACCAGTAGTAAATTACCGTGGTAAGCAATTATTAGATGGCGGGATTTCGGATCCAATTCCAGTTCGTAAAGCACAGGAAGATGGATTTAAAAAATCAGTTGTGATTTTAACGAGAAATCATGGTTATGCGAAGAAAAAGTCAAAGTTTGGATGGGTGGCAGCGAAAGCATATAAAAAGTATCCGAACCTTGTGAAGACGATGTTGAATCGTTATGAAGTGTATAATGAAACACTGCACTACATTGAAAAAGAAGAACAAGCTGGGAATTTATTTGTTATTCGCCCAGAAGTGCCGCTTCAAGTAGATCGTATGGAAAAAGATACAGCAAAACTACAAAATCTATATGAGCAAGGCTATGAAGATGCAAAGAGACAGTTTGCAAATTTACAGACGTTTTTACAAAAATAAGTATGAGGCTGCGGAGAAGAATTTCTCTGTAGCCTTTTTTATTATTGGCTTGAATGCCGAATGACGGTTATACACGTCTAGTATTATGGTATAATATGGATAAAAGTATGTGAAGAGGTGATACATATGGAAAATGTATATAAAGGTCTTAGGCATACTGGATTTACTATGTTGCTTATTTTTGCTGGTGTATTTTTACTGCGCTGGTTCATTCATGATGAAATACTATTAGATCAGCTTATTGGTTTTAGTGTAGGGATGACAATGGTTATTTCATCAGTTTTCATTCAAAAGTATAGTAAGGAAGTACAGGTGAATGAAAAATATTAATAATTTTTAACTCCTTTTATCTTTTTCATAGTTTAGGAATAGTGGAGGCTTTCGTATGATTTTCTTATTTGCAGTATATTTTGTGATCATTATGACATTAGTAATTACGTTTCTTCTTTCAAAAAAATCATATGAGAAGCCTATTATTAAATATATACCAACGTTAATATTGTTTATTTTGGCATTCATTTCTTCTGTTATGTTTGTATTGAATAACGGAATGGGAGAGCTGATGATAGCGGTATTTTTAGGGATTGCAACGATAGTGAACGGTCTTTTACTTCTAGTATTGAAAGTAGTTCGTTTGATTGTTACAAAAGGAAAGTAGCGCATTGAATTCCGATGCGCTACTTTTTTATGTATAAAAAAATCCCTCTTTATAAGGGATTTTAATGTGGTAAGAAAATCAATTGATAAGCGAACAAGATTCCGAATACATACACAAGTGGGTGAACAGCACGGAATTTACCTTTTGCCACTTTCATAAGTGGGTATGAAATAAATCCAAGTGCGATACCTGTTGCGATACTTGATGTAAGTGGCATGCTTAAGATTACTAAGAATGCTGGGAATGCTTCATCAAATGCGTCCCAATCGATGTGGCGAACTGATCCCATCATAAGACTACCAACGATAATTAATGATGGTGCAGTAATAGCTGATACACCAGAAACGGCACTTACTAATGGTCCGAAGAATGCTGCTAGTGCGAATAGAACAGCTACTGTAACAGTTGTTAAACCAGTACGACCACCAGCTGCAACACCAGCAGATGATTCAATGTAAGCTGTTGATGGTGTTGTTCCGAACATAGAACCGATTGTTGCTGAGAATGAGTCAGATAGAAGAGCTCGTCCAGCTTTTGGAAGTTTTCCGTCTTTCATAAATCCACCTTGTTGAGCTACACCAAGTAATGTACCTGTTGTATCGAATAATGTAACAAGGAAGAATGAAAATACAACGCCGTATAATCCGTAGTTAATTACGTCAGATACAGCAGTAATTGGATTTGAAACGATAATTCCTTCTGGTAAACCAGGCATTGATGTAACACCGTTTGAGAATGTTAATTGTCCTGTGAAGAAAGCGATAATACCAGTTAATAGCATCCCGATAAATAGTGCACCATTTACATTTAAAGACATAAGGATAATAGTAATTCCAAGTCCAGCTAATGCTAGTAGAACTGGAGCAGAGTGAAGATCACCAAGTCCAACTAAGTTTGCATCATTTTTTGTAACGATACCTGTTAAACGTAAACCGATAAAGGCGATAAATAGCCCGATACCAGCAGTAATTGCATGTTTTAAGTTTTCAGGAATTGCTTCCATTAATTTTGTACGGAAAGATGTAAATGATAGCAAAATTAAAATCATACCTGCTACGAATACAGCAGAGAATGCAATTGCGAAAGTCATGCCTTCATGAGCTTTTACAACAGAGTAAGAGAAGTAAGCATTTAATCCCATACCTGGTGCAATTGCGATTGGTAAATTTGTAAAGATTGCCATAAATAATGTTCCGACAACAGCAGCGATAATTGTTGCTGTAAATGCTTGTTCAAATGGAACACCTGCATCCCCAAGGATGACAGGGTTTACGACAATGATATATGCCATTGTTAAGAAGGTAATAATACCTGCCATAATTTCAGTTTTAATAGAAGTTTTATGTTTTGAAAGGTTAAACATATAAACATCCTTTCTGTTTACGAATAATTTTCACAACAGTTATATATAATATTCGTTTTTTAACTATTTTGCAATAGTTTTGCATAAAAAGTTTACAACAATTCATATTTTGTGTCTTAAATTCGAATATTAATCGTAAAACGACGTGTGAATTTCAGTTTTTATTGTGCACATATTATAAGGAAAAGGAGTTGAAAGAAGCTATGCCGCAGCAAAAAAACTTTATAACAATGCCAGCGCAACATCAAAATAAACAGCCTGGTATTGAATCGTTAATGAATCCTTTACCGCAGTTTGAAGATACAAATTATAAAGGAAGCGAAAAATTAAAAGGAAAGAATGTATTAATTACAGGGGGAGATAGCGGGATTGGACGAGCTGTTTCCATCGCTTTTGCGAAAGAGGGAGCGAATATTGCGATTGCGTATTTAGATGAAGATGGAGATGCAAATGAGACGAAGCAACGTGTAGAACAAGAAGGGGTAAAGTGTGTGTTGTTACCAGGTGATTTAAGTGATGAACAGCATTGCAAAGATATTGTAGAAGAGACCGTCAAGCAGCTAGGTAGTGTAAATGGTTTAGTAAATAATGTCGCGCAGCAATATCCACAGCAAGGGCTAGAGTATATTACAGCAGAACAGTTAGAAAAGACTTTTCGTATTAATATTTTTTCTTATTTTCACGTTACGAAAGCAGCACTTTCTCATTTCAAGCAAGGGGATGTCATTATCAATACGGCGTCTATCGTTGCGTATGAAGGAAATGAAACTTTAATTGATTACTCGGCAACGAAAGGAGCAATCGTTGCTTTTACAAGGTCACTTTCCCAATCGTTAGTGCAAAAAGGGATTCGTGTAAATGGTGTTGCGCCCGGGCCAATTTGGACACCACTTATTCCATCAAGCTTTGATGAGAAGAAGGTTGCTCAGTTTGGAAGCAATGTTCCGATGCAAAGGCCTGGTCAACCGTATGAATTAGCGCCAGCATACGTATATTTAGCGTCTGGCGATTCATCCTATGTTACTGGGCAGATGATACATGTAAATGGAGGCGTTATTGTAAATGGATAGTTTTCATTTATAAGAGCAAAGTAAAGTTAATTCCACTTATTATAGTGAGCGCTAGGGGAGAGATATAGATGAAAAAATTATGTTTCGTCATACTATTATTTTTCATCCTACCGGTTAGTGCCTTTGCTGATACAGATCATCTAATATTAGTGAATCTTACGACAAACCAATTATCTTTTTTTGAAAATGGAAATTATACAAAAACATTCCCCGTGACAACTGGAAGAGATCGTACCCCTACGCCTGAAGGTAATTTTTGTATTATAACTAAATATAAAAATAAAGAATACCATCGAAAAAAAATAGCTGGTGGTGCACCGAATAACCCTCTTGGTACGAGATGGCTTGGACTAGATAAAAATGAATATGCGATTCATGGAACAAATCGGGAATGGACGATTGGAAGTAGGGAATCAAATGGTTGTATTCGTATGCATGACAGAGATATACAGTGGCTATATGACCGAGTCCAATTACAAACAAAAGTAATCATTTCCCGTTTTCATACGAGCCCTGAATATGAAGCGAATAAGCTTGGTTACCGCGTTGTGAGCTGGAATGGTCGTAAAGTAGAGGAAGAGCAAATTGGCGTGCTTACGTTAGTAGACCGTGCCGATATATATTGGCAAGAACCAAATGGGCAGTTAACGAAAGTGAAAACGGTATTGCCGAATGAAAGATATAAGGTGTATTCAAAACGAAAAGATGGAATATATTATATAGGAAACAATTTGTATATAGTGGATGAAACTGGAGAGAAAATTCGTTATGAGCAAATTTCTTCTTCGGTTTTAAGTAATATATATAAACGGAAATATAATGTTTCCTAATAGGCTACCGTATTATAGACGGTAGCTTATTTCTACTTCGAGTTTAACTGCAACTATTGGATTTTGCTGAATATAATACAGTACAGATAGGGGGGCGGTTACATTATGAAAAGTGAATTTGCTTTTAAAGTTTTCTTAGTAACGACCTGTTTATTTATCGTGTATTTGTATGCGTTTCTCGTTTTTTCTTTTTATGTTCCATATGTTGATTTAATATTGTTCTTCGGATTTATTTGGGCATTTGTTAAGGCGAGAGAAGGGGAGAAGAGTATATATCGGCGTATTACGTTATGTGGGACGGCCATTCTCGTTGTTTTGTACTTTTTTATTATGCATGATTTTTGGAGGGGAATGTAAAAAGCATACGATTACTCGTATGCTTTTACATCTGTTAATGATGGAAGAGAGGAAATGGCTCCGTAATTTGTACATGTGAGAGCACCTACTTTATTTGCAAAGGAGATAAACGTTGTTAAATCTTCAAAATTATGAGGAAACATTTGTTCACTTTTAGCAATTTGGTATAACATCGCTCCAACGAAAGCATCACCAGCACCAGTAGTATCAACTTGTTGAATAGAGATAGAAGGTACAATCGTTTGCTTATCCTTTGTTGCAAGAAGAGTACCGTCTTTTCCGAGTGTAATAGCTACGGCTTTCGCACCGTGATTTAATAATTTGAGTGCAGATTGTTGTAAATCACTTTTTTTAGAAAGCATAATCGCTTCTTCTTGACTTACTTTTACAAAATGAGCATGTTTTATAAAAGTTAAGCAATCTTGAATAAATTGTTCGGTATTTGTAATGAGCGCATTTCGGTAGTTTGGATCAAAAGAAATAAACTGGCCACTTTCTCTTGCATGCTGTAGAAGTTGAAAATATGTGTCTTTTAACGGGCTGGACAATAAAGCTGTCGCTGAACCAAAATGGATTAAATCATTCGTTTTTATTTTTGATAAATCAATGCTATTGAAATGATATTCACCGTCTGCGCCACGCATAAAGGTAAAATCGCGCTCACCATTTTGGTCGATAGATACGAATGCAAGTGTGGTTTGTTTATCCTTGATGAGCATGGAAGTGTCCACATGTGCATGTTGTAAAGTTTGTTCAAGAAATTCACCAAATGGATCGTTTCCTACTTGTCCCATAAATGTAGCGTGTCCACCTAATTTTGTAATAGCAGCAGCAACGTTAGCAGGTGCTCCACCAGCCTTTTTCTCGAAATCTGAACCGTTTACTAAAGAAACATTGGTATTTCGGCAAACGAAATCAATTAATAGTTCACCGATACAAAAGACATTTCTCATACAATCCCTCTTTTCAGCTTATATTGTGTAATGATAAAGTTTAGTTTTGCATCTGAAAAGATTGCTATATGATGTTTCAAGTCTTTTCGAGGAAAAACCCGAGATGTAAAGACTGTTGAACCATCGTATAAGAAAATTTCCACGATGCTTGTATCTACAAATATTTGTAGTTCTATCGTATCTTGAATATTAATTTTTTTATAGCGTTCATAACCATATTCTCCGCCAAATTGATGGCAGAAGTTGCTCCTGTCTATAGAAATAGTACCTTCTTTCCGATTAAATGTAATTGGAAAACATTCCTCTTCATTATGGAAAAGAGAAAGTCCGAATAGGTTTGCATTCTCTGTTTTGAGAGTGACAATTAATTCATAAGAATCTTTATGATCAAGTGTTGATAATATATTTAATCCAGCTTTTATATCTCCTGAAATTTCTTTTTTTGTTGTTCGTAGTTTTGCTAGTTCTGAAACTGGTTTTTGTTTTAATATGTTGTCCTCTAATGTTAATTCACGTGGAAGCGTTAAACAATGAGCCCACATATAATCATCAGAAGGATATGCGATTTCACTCGATCCTGCCCAAGCAAACAATAGGCGGCGACTAGTAGAGTCTTTTAGAGTTTGAGGGGCATAAAAATCGAATCCTTTATCAACCTCGTAATATGAATCAACATGGAAATGTAAATTTTCAATATCGAAATGTCCTATAGCATAAACAACATTGTATACATTTTGGAAATTTTCTTCTTCTTTTTCAATTCCTTGAGGTGAAAAGAGAAGTACATCTTTCCCCGATAATTGGAAGTAATCGGGGCATTCCCACATGAATCCAAATTCTTTTAAGTTTGTTGAAATTTCACCTTGGAAATTCCAATTGTCTAGGCCTTGTGACTTATATAGTAAAAGAGTTCCAGTTTTATTTTTGCGTTGTGCACCGAGTAACATATAGTATATATCGTTATGTTTCCATACTTTTGGATCACGCACATGCTTTGTATATCCGTCAGGGATCACATCAATAATAGGATTATTACTATATTTCGTCATCTTATATTGAGAATCCATTATTACCATACATTGTTTTGCATCACGGGAATTATCAGATTTTTTTATATTTCCTGTATACAGTAAGTGAAGAAGTCCGTCTTTTACGATAGCGCTCCCAGAATATGCACCGTGCGATTCATAGCTTTCAGTAGGTATGATAGCTACAGGCATACGCTCCCAGTTAATAAGATCTTTTGATTTCACATGCCCCCAATGCTTCATTCCGTGGATGGGGCCAAATGGATACCACTGATAAAAAACATGATATTCATCATTGTAGTATGATACACCGTTAGGATCATTCATTAGTCCAAAAGATGGATGGATATGATAAATTGGTTTCCATGAATCTTGGTTTGCAATTTCATATAAAGAATGTAATTCGTCTTTATCAGATTGCAATATTGTTTTATATTTTGACATAGGTTTTCCCCTCGTTATTGTTTACTTTCTTTATATAAAATGAATGTGGAAACAAAAGCAGTGATAATTGCAATAGCGAATCCAATTATATAGTGAATCATATTCATTATGCCAAGAGGTGCAACAATTGTAAGCATTGGAATACCTGTTAAACCATATGCATTAGCCGCTACTTGCATCCAAACAACGTAAGCGCCACCAATTGCCCCACCAATAGCTGCTGCAATAAATGGTTTACCAAGTTTTAAATTGACCCCAAAAATAGCTGGTTCTGTAATTCCTAAAAATGCTGAAGCTGCTGCTGGAATTGCAATTTCTTTCGTTTTTTTGTTTTTTGTTTTGAAATAAACTGCCAAAGTAGCCCCACCTTGAGCAACGTTCGCCATTGACCAAATAGGGAGTAAGAAATTGACACCGATATCTTTATTTGCGAGTAAGCCTGCTTCAATAGCATGGAAGCTATGATGTAAGCCAGTAAGAACAATTGTTGAATATAGACCACCGAATATAAGACCAGCTACTGGTCCTGCAAATTGATAAATTGTATTTAAAAGGTACGTAATGCCGTCACCGATTTTATATCCAATTGGTCCAATAATAATAAGTGATAAAAAGCCAGTTATAATAATCGTTAAGAATGGTGTAACTAATAAATCTAAAGAGTTCGGAACGCGTTTTCGAAGTTCTTTTTCAATTGTACTCATGACATATACGCATAACAGAATTGGTAAAACAGTGCCTTGATAGCCAATCATATCAATATTCATACCAAGAAAATGTAAAACAGTTGGTTTTGCATTTGAAAGAGTCCAAGGATTCGTTAAGCTTGGGTGAGTTAATATACCACCAACAACTGCACCTAAGAAAATATTTCCACCAAATTCTTTAGCGGCACTAACCCCAATTAAAATAGGTAAAATAATGAAAGCTGCACTTGAGAACATATCAAGTAATTGGATAAGTGAGTGATCATCAGGAACTAATTTAAACGCTTTCAACATTCCAATTAATCCCATAAGTAAACCGCTTGCGACGATAGCTGGAATAATTGGAACGAAAATATTAGATAATGTCTTTGCTAAGCGAGCGATGGGGTTCATTTTTTTCTTAGATATATCATTTGATGTTGTAGAATCCAGTTCAGCTATTCCGATTAGTTTAGAAAACTCATCATATACTTTGTTTACTATGCCAGTTCCAAAAATAATCTGGTATTGTTCAGTCGTTGCAAAAGCACCTTTCACTTCATCGATGTTTTCGATTTCGGAAGCGTTTATTTTTGTTTCATCTTTTAGTACAAGACGAAGGCGAGTAGCACAATGCGTAGCGCGAACAATGTTTTCCTTTCCACCGATGTTTTGTAATACTTGTGTTGCAATTTGTTTCATATTCATAAAAATTTCCCCTTACTATATTTTTATGGAACCGGTTCCGTGAACGATTAAAATAAAAAACAGGGAATTGATGTGAAGAATCCTGTTTTTTTAATGTGGAACCGGTTTTATTTTTATTATAGAGTGCCTTTAAATTTTGTCAACGCTTTCTTGGATTTTTAATGTATAACGAGAGTGTAATATTTTTGGTATAGTTTTATTTTCGACAAGCTGTGAAAGAGAAGTGGCAGCAAGCTTTCCAGCATACTCATAGTCAAATGCAATTGTCGTTAAGCTAGGGTGTACCATTTCTGAAATATCATATCCCCCAAATCCTGTTACAGAAATATCATTTGGTACAGAAAGAGAATGGGAGTGAATGACTTTCATTGCCCCAAGTGCAATGTTATCAGTAGCACATACGATAAGCGTTGGACGGTTATTACTTAAAATATGTTGTACTTGTTTCATGGCATCTTCTATTTGGAAAGATGTTTCGTAATAACAAACATTGCAAGTTGGTTCTAAATTTTCAATGGCTTTTTGAAAACCGTTTTTTCGATTTATACCAACAGAAATATCATCTCTTTCTACTCCTAAATAGGCGATATTTCTATGCCCTTGTGATAATACGTATGCTCCTAACTCATAAGCTGCATCATAATCATCATGAACGAGGCAATATTGATCTTTATATTCTTGCCCAACGAATAAAATAGGGATATTTGAATTAGCAATAATTTGTTGATGCTTATTTGTTAAAGTTTTTGTTAATAAAATAATGCCAGCTACCCTTTGTTTTATAAAGTTTTCCATTGCTTGTATTTCAGTTTCAATTGCTTGATTTGCATTTGCTACAAGCATTTGATAATTATTTTCCTGTAACGTATTATCAATCCCAATAAGAGTTTTCATTGTAGCGAAGGAGTCTAATCGGGGGATAATAACACCAATTAAATTTGTTGTTTTTGCTTTTAAGCTTTGAGCAAATGTATTGGGAGAGAAATTTGTTTCCTGAATAATACTTTCAATTTTAAGTTTTGTTTTATCACTTACGTATCCACCGTTTAAGTAACGAGAAACTGTGCTTTTTGCAACTCCAGCCAATTTGGCGATATCTGCAATAGTTTTAGTCATATTATTTCACCTTCATATTCATAAAAATATTAATTTTATTATAGGGAGAATTGGAGAGGACGTAAACAAAAAGGGGAAAAGAAAAAACCACCTCACGTATATGAGGTGGAATATGTGTTAAAATCTTGGCTTAAATGTATGACAACAAGTTTCTACACTCGTTGCTACAGAACTTTCTAGCGTCTCGTTTGTTAAAACTGCACTTGTATACGATTCATTTTCAGTTTGACCCGTTTCATCCGCATCTGGCTGAACGATAATCGCACTTGCTTGACAAAAGTTACCTTGTCCCCAAAATGAGCAATTGGAAACAGAGCATCTTACTTCTGGCATAAAACCCCCTCCTTATACATTAGTTTGGGATTTTACGCCCATTTCATGTATAGAAGGAGTTTCCTTTTCTCGTTATTTTTTCGTTTGTTCAAGCCATTCTTTTAATTTGTCTTTTGGTTGTTCACCACTAATACGGCTTACTTCTTTGCCATCTTTGAAATGAATAATTGTTGGAGTTCCTTTAATGTTATATTCATCCCAAGGAGCATCTATTTTTTCGATATCCATAACTTTCATATTAACGTTCAAGTCTTTAGCCATTGGTACTACGACAGGAGATAGCTTTTGGCAGTGAACACAAGATGTTTGATAAAAGTATACTGTTTCTTCTTTTTTCTCTTTTAAATTCTTTTGAAGATCTGAAAGAGAGATTTTGTTTGTATAGTAGTCAGGACCATTTGTTGTACTACCAGTAGCGTTATCAATTTTTTGGCTAGTAGCATTTTTTTCTTCCATTTGCGTGACAGCGAAAATTGCCGCAAATAAGGCGATAATAATACCACCAAATATAAGCATTTTTTTCATTGTTTCATCTCCTTATTTGTTTTTTATTACAATAAAACTACATACAGCGATTGTAATAAAGCCGATAAGTGCTAAAAACGGGATTGTAATAAAACCAAACCAGTTTATGAATTCTCCGGTGCAGGGTACACGGCCGCAAGCTGCTCCAGCAGCTGAAAATGCTGGGACTTTTTGAATGGCATAGTGATATAAAGAAATACAAGCACCAATACTTGCAATTGGTAAAGAATAACTTGCGATGCGATAATCTTTCTTTGCTACAGCGATACCAAGCCATAAAACGAATGGATACATAATAATACGTTGATACCAACAAAGTACACAAGGCTCAAATTTCATGATTTCGGAAAAGTAAAGACTTCCTAGTGTAGCGATAAAAGAAGCTCCCCATGCGGTAAGTAAAGCATATTCTTGCTTTTTTTCTCGTCCCATATTTTATACCTCTCTTATAATAGTTACATACTAAATTATAGTATGAAGTAGCACAGAAAAGAAAGAAAAAATATGTTTATCAATAAAAGTTTTATAAGGGGAAACTTTTATTGATATAAACATTTTAAAAAAGCGCTATTCTCATAAAGAGAATAGCGCTATATTTTACATTTGAATTTGCTCTACTTCATCTATATGTGACTTTTGGGATGCATGGTCAATATATTGAAATAGGAGCTGCAATTGTTTATCAACTTCTGGTAGTTCTTTACTGTATTGATAAGCATGTAAAAAGTGTTCAATACGCTTAGAAAATAATTGATCGTTCGTTTGAACCATAAGAACGAGTAATTTATCCCAATTACAGCAATACGTGTAATAGAGAGCTTTATCATAGTCGTTATATGTTTGCACTGTGTACCCTCCTTACCGAGGAGTTATATATAGTGTGTGACAAGCAAGGAGAAATACACTTGAAAGAATTTGTTAAGAAAAAAAGCGAATGAAAAGAAAAAACGAGGAATGTCCCCGTTTTTAAGCTTTTGGCATTGGCGTAGGTGTTGGCTTGCCGTAGCCCTCTTTGTATTTATTGTCGATATAGTTACGAATTTCTAGCGTTGATTTTCCTTTTTGTTTCATGGAAGCAGATTCAACCGCGATTTCTAAGCAATTGACGCAAGTCGTTGCGTGGGAATCCCAAACAACTTCACCATTCTTTTTCATTTCACGAATAAAGCAGTTTTTATTATTTTTATGTCCCACACTATCACCACAACCGCAGTAACATGGAATCCAATCTAATAGCTCTGCATTTTGTCCAGCGACAGTGTAGATATCTTTCATTTGTGGATCAAGTTTGTCTAAGAAGGTAGGAAGTGTGTCGACACCTTTTGTTTGTTCTTGAATGTCAGCTTGCTGAGTATGCGATGCGTGGTCATGTTCTTCTTTTGATTCAGATGATTTTTTTTCATTTGTACTAGTAGCTCCGCATCCAGCAAGAATTAAACTTAGTACTGCAAGTAAAGAAAATACATATTTCTTCATACGCTTGTCCCCTTTACAAATGTATTACTCAAATTGTATCAGAGATTATGGTGTATCGGTTGAAGATTTTTTCGACTGATTTTTGAAGCGCCATCGCAGTGAATGAAAGAGAAATAAAATTGGGATATAAGCGTATACAATATATAAGCCTGCTTGAGATAGCACCGTATTTAATGTATTGATACTTTCACGGTTTGTGAAAAATAAGGAAGCTGTAAAGACTATTAAGGTGAAAAATGGTAATGTAAGTTTAAAAGGAATATGGAATGAACGCTTCATCGTTTGACATGATGACCAAATGGTTAAACAAAGATTTGGCAAAATAATTAAAAACCAAACGAAAATAATAATGTATTCAAAGCGTTGAATGAAAGGAACTTTAATGATTTTTAACATTGTTAAAGTAGGCCAAATCGTGTGATTTAATTGGCCCTCGCTATAATACATAAAAGATACGATGGCTAAAACTACATAAATTAATGTACTGAAAGCAATACCTGCATGAGCCCATCTTTTTAAGGATTTTCCTTTTTCAATAAATGGATAGAAGATTAAGATTGTCTCAAAACCAAGAAACTCTAACGCAGAGTGTTTTGCAGATATAAGCATGTCAAAAGGTGAATGTGTAAAAATAGGTAAAATATTGCGGAAGTGTGCATATTTCATTGGATAGATTAAAAAGAATATCACAAAAATAGGAAGCACAATACCCCAAAAGCATATCCCTGTCACAGAGCGGAACCCGCCTTTTATAATATAGTAAGTCACTAATAAAAACATAAGGGTAAGTTTCCATAATTTAATAGTAGGGAAAATCCAAACTTGTATTACTTCCATATATGTACGGAGAACAGTAAGGCAGAATAATAAGCAATAAAGAGTAAAAATTACGGAAAATATAGAACCAATCCATTTTCCAAAGGTCGTCGTATGAATGGTAATTAAATCTCCATCTTTTTCTAACATTTTTAGCATGCAAAACAGTACAATGTGAGTTGCAATGCCTGCTATGATTAGAGAAATCCAAGCATCATAACCAGCATTTTTTAAAATTACACGTTGATATCCGAGAATTCCTATACCGATCTGGAGAGAATGCAATAAAATAAATGCAAAATATGGAGAGACAGTTTTTGTTTTATTCATTGTATTCATTGCTTATTTCACCTCACTATTCCCCGATTCCAGATTGTACAATGTTAATGTCTAGATTTATATCCACAGCTACATTCGGATACATATTTCGAATTTGGTTTATATTCCATTTTCTCGTATGACTTCTAATTTCATCTCGTATTCCTAAAGGATCAATTTTCTTTTGTTGAAATTGTTTTATTAATTTTTCACAGTCTTGTTCAACATTTCTTTCAATTTGTTTTTTTATATAATTGATATTTGTTTTTTTTCTTAAATCAATCCAAGTAGGAGAGTTTTTAATTAATCCATTTAGTTTCAAATGAATTTTCACTTTTGGTATGTCACCAGTTTGATCTATATCATACTTACTTTCCCCAGCTAAGTTTTGTATGACCACCATGCCTTTATGCTTATCTTTTTTTATCGCCGCTTCGTAACGCCCATTTTTTGTAGGATTAATAAGCAATTTTGCTAAAACAGAATGTCTTTTATCTGTATACATAATGACTTTATCACCTTTTAAAAAAGCAAGTCCTTTAACAGCGACGGAATGATTATCGCCCATTTTTATATAAGGGATATAGGCATCACATACAGAAGAGTAGTAATTATATAAAAAAATGTTTAATGCAGTTTGTGGAATGTTTTCATTTCTTATATTTTGCTCGAGCAAATCAGCAATATATAATGATCCATTTTGTTTGCCATAATTTAAAAGTTCTTCAGCTGATCCGTCTACAATTGCTAGTTGTACATCACGCCCGATATTTGGATCACGTTGTAAGTTAGTAATAATCTCGCCCATTCCTTGTTCTCCTAAATCTTTTCCAAATAGAACGACACGCATTTGACCTACAACAACATTGTGAGGGGATTTCGCATTTAATCGTGAAGCGATTGTTTCAAGTGAACGAGCAGATGTAGATTGAGTTTCTGGTTTAGACTTCACACCATGTGTATACTCTGGAAATAAGATCGTTCCTTGGAAGTTTTTGTTTTTTTTCATGTCAAATCCAGCAACATGAATAATACGCTGCGTATCCACTACATACGTTTGTGTACAGCCAGTTTGTAGAACAAAAAAGATTAGAATAAGGAACAGTAAGAGTTTTTTCATTCATTATCACCATCACGTTTTTTCTTCGCTTTGTTTGGATTATAGCGCCATTTAGATTTTGGTCTAAGGAAAGAAGGCCTTTGTGCAGTTTGGCTAAACGGTAAACGGAGAAAACCTTCCGCTGTACCTAAACCACGAAATGGATATAAAGGTAATAAATAAGGTGATCCAAGTGATTTTAATTTAATTAAATGAGCTAAAATAAATACAAACCCGACGATAAGACCTAATCCACCAAATGCACCAGCTAAAAGAATAAGCGGAAATCGTAACAACCGGATAGTAGAAGACATTTTTACAGTCGGTGTTGTGAAAGATGCAAGAGCGGATAAAGCAACTGCAATTAATAAAATTGTACTTGTTAAAGCGGCTTCAACAGATGCTTGCCCAATTACAATCCCGCCAACAATACCAATTGTTTGTCCTACTTTCGTCGGTAAACGTGCTCCCGCTTCACGAAGCAATTCGATTGTAATTTCTAAAAAGAGTGCTTCTAAAATAGGAGGGAAAGGTACGTTCGCTCTCGAGAAAATAATAGGACCTAGTAAATCAGCTGGAATCATTTGATAATGATATGTTAAAGCCGCTGTATAAATAGCGGAGGAAAAAAGAGAAAATATAGCTCCGAAAAAACGAATAACGCGAAAGAACGATCCAATCATCCACGGTAAATAATAATCTTCTGGTGAAATGAAAAAATCTAGTAACGTTGTCGGTCCTGATAAAGCATATGGAGAGCCATCTGTTAAAATTAAAACTTCCCCGTTAATTAATGCAAATACTGCTCGGTCTAATCGTTCTGTAGGTAATAGAACAGGGAATGGTGAATTGCTATTATCACTAATAAATTGCTCAATCATAGTTGCATCAAATGGGACATCAAAGTCAATGTCTTCTAGCCGTTGTATTGCAGTGTTGATAAATTGTTCATTTGTAACCCCTTCTATATAAGCAACTGCTACTTTCGTTTTTGACATAGATCCAACAGTAACTTCTTTAAAAATGAGTTGCTCCGTTACAATATTTCGGCGTAATAAGTGTATATTTGTATCAAGGTTTTCAACGAAACCGATTTTAGGTCCAATTACGCTATACTCATTTTCTGTATCGTTATATAATCGTGTTCCTAAAACAGTACTTTCGGCACGAATTAAAGCATATTGATCGGGATTTGAATTGCTTTTTAAGCGTACTAAAATATATCCACCTAATAATTTCTGACGAATATCATCAATAGAGGGAGAGGTAATAATATCTTCAATGGAGACAATATTACATAGGTCAGAAATATTTTGAATATGTTCTGATTCCTTTTTCATAGGAGTTAAAATAAACTGTTTAATAATAAGTGCTTCCACGACAGATTTATAATAAAACAAGCATAACGTTTCATCTTCAAGTACGTTATATGAAACAAAATCGCTAGATTCTTTCATAGTATGTATAAATTCTGGAATAGAACAAATTGTTTTTGTATTAGTCTTTTTGGATTTCTTAGATGATAAACCGAACATTTTCTCACCCCTAACATATATCATGTGCTTGTGTTAGTTTTTGGGAAAGACGGGAATTTATACTTGAAAATTGAAAGTTCATAAAGAAAAGGAAGAGTATTGAAAATCTCTTCCTTTTTGGCGTATTAATTTGTTTTCTTTTCTTTCATAGACTGTACTAATTTAATCATTTCAGTTCGTATATCTTCTTTTTTTACATTTAATTTTTCGGCAATCTGTTTTATATCCATTCCGTCTTTTTTCATTTTTAGTACATCGTCAAGAGGGGTATTACTTTTTTGAGAGATGATTGTTAATACTGTGAGCTGGCGTAATCCGATATTGTATTCTTTCATTTTTTGTTTTAGTCCGTCTGGTGTAGATTTTTGCATAGTTGCTAATTGTTGCAGTAGTGCTTTTTTCGTTTCTTTATTCATATGATGCTTTTTCAACTTACTTGGATCTACGCCGAAATGCTCGGCTGTTTTCTCCCAAGATTTATTTTGTTTATAGTAAGCTAAAACGTCTTTAATTTCTTTTTTACTCATTCTTGCAATGTGAGCAGCTTTCCAAATTTCATGTTTGTTATAGCCGAGTTTTTCGAGCGACTGCATTTCTTCTTCTGAAATTGGTTTATGATGATGGAATGTTACTTCTTTTGGCGTGGCAGCGTAAGTAGGGAGGACGGTTACCCCGAATAATAATGCTGCCATAGTCATACTTACTGCGATTTTTTTGTACATATAAATTCCTCCTAGATGGATAATGTGGAAAACTGTACACATATCATTTCCATAAAATGTGAAATACTTGTGAACAAATCAAGTTTTTTTATTCACAGTATGAAATGACATTTTTAAAAGTTTTCCAACATAAAACATTGATTAATAGTAAAAAACTAAGGTATAATCGAAATTGAAAATCAATATCAATAATAAACGTATACATATAGATAAAAATAAGGGAGAGAAAAATATGACTACATATACTTCCATCGCAAATGTGATTAAAGAAAGACGCTCTGTTCGTACATTTACAGATAAAGCAGTAGATAAAGAGTTATTAATTGAACTATTAAACGACGCAACGTGGGCACCGAATCATAAACACCGTGAACCATGGAATTGTAAATTATACATTGGGGAAGGCCGTCAGAAATTAGTGGACGCAGTTTTAAACTCGTTCACAGAAGAAGAAAGAGCGAAACGCGGTAAAATTTTATCAGATCGTTTCTTAAGCACACCTGCACAAATCGTTGTGTATATAAATGAAGATCCTCGTCAAATTCAACGTGACGAAGATTACGCTGCAACATGCGCATTTATGCAAAACTTCCAACTTCTTGCTTGGGAACGTGGCTTAGGCTGTGTTTGGAAATCAGGTGGATTAAACTACAATCCACTGTTTATAGAAGGACTTGGTTTAACAAGAGGTCAACGCATCGTTGGAATTCTTCACCTTGGCTATTTCGATAAAGCACCAGAAGGAAAAGCTCGTACACCGATTACGGAGAAGATGGAGATTATTGAAGGTTAATAGATGAGACATTCTCGTTTTTATGAGGATGTCTTTTTATTATGCAATCAATCCTCATGAAAGCTTGTTCTCAATCATACACTTTCTTAAGGGAAAGTGTAAGGAGGGAAAATAATGAGAGCAAGTGACGATAAAGCACTGCAATATGCGATTGCGGAAATTACAGAAATTGCGACTGGATTTGGGCTTGATTTTTATCCGATGCGTTATGAAATATGTCCAGCGGAAATTATTTATACATTTGGTGCATATGGGATGCCAACGAGATTTTCACATTGGAGTTTTGGGAAGCAATTTTTCAGAATGAAATTACAATACGATCTAGGTCTCAGTAAAATATATGAACTCGTTATTAACTCTGATCCATGTTATGCCTTTTTATTAGATACAAACTCGTTAATTCAAAATAAATTAATTGTAGCGCACGTTTTAGCACACTGTGATTTCTTTAAAAATAATATTCGTTTTTCAAATACGAAGCGAGATATGGTAGAAAGTATGTCAGCGACAGCTGAACGGGTGAAAGCGTATGAGCATAAGTACGGAAAGGCAGAAGTAGAAACATTTTTGGATGCCGTACTTGCCATTCAAGAGCATATTGATCCGTCGCTCATGCGCCCAAAACTTGCGTGGAGTATTGATGACTTAGAAGAGGAAGAAGTAGAAAGGAAAAAGGTATCACAATACGATGACCTATGGAATTTAGATGATCGAAATAAAAAAAGAGAACGTTCCAATGTACGTAAAAAGAAGAAAATTCCGCCGCAACCAGAGAAAGACTTACTCCTCTTTATTGAAGAATATAGCCGTGAGTTAGAAGATTGGCAGCGAGACATATTAACGATGATGCGTGAGGAAATGCTGTATTTCTGGCCGCAGCTTGAAACGAAAATTATGAATGAGGGCTGGGCATCATATTGGCATCAACGTATACTTCGTGAAATGGACTTAACATCTGATGAAGCAATCGAATTTGCGAAATTAAATGCAGGTGTCGTTCAGCCATCAAAAACGAGCATTAACCCATACTACCTCGGTATTAAAATGTTTGAAGATATTGAAGAACGCTACAACAACCCAACAGAAGAAATGAAACGAAGAGGCGTTAAACCAGGATCTGGTCGTGACAAAATCTTTGAAGTGCGCGAAATCGAATGGGATGTATCTTTCTTAAGAAATTACTTAAATAAAGATCTCGTAATGAGAGAAGATATGTACTTATTCCAGCGCCAAGGAAAAGAATATAAAGTAATAGATAAAGAGTGGGAACATGTACGTGATCAGCTCGTAAATATGCGAACAAATGGTGGCTTCCCATACTTAGTAGTAGAAGACGGGGACTACTTAAAGAACGGAGAATTGTACATTAAACATAGTTACGAAGGGATCGAGCTTGATTTAAAATATTTAGAAAAAGTATTGCCATACCTTCATCAATTATGGGGAAGAACGGTGCATATGGAGTCGATTGTGGAGAGTAAGGGCGTTGTATTTTCTTATGATGGGAAGATGGTGCATCGGAAGTATGTGTGATGGAAAGAACGGACATAGAATGCTATGTCTGTTCTTTTTTATTTGGAACGAGGTGAAATATGCTATTCTTAAAAAAGGGAGTTACATAGAGAAGTGGAGCGATTCAAATGAGCAAAGTAGGGGTATGTAAGGTGGATATTACGCCGCCTGTCGGTATTGATTTTGTCGGATATCATAGAGAGACTGGGATAAATAATATTGAAGAGCGTATTTATGGGACGGTTTTTGTATTTGAAAAAGGTGAAATGAAAACTGTGTTTATAAGTATTGATAATATCGGGATGTTAGTAGAAGATACGAATATGATTCGTGAGCGAGTAGCAAGTAGGCTTCATGTTCCATTTGAGCGAATAACAGTTGTTTATACACATACACATTCCGGTCCGGAAACAGTAGGTGAGCGACCTTTAGTAAAGTCGTATAAAACAATCTTAGTAAATAATGTAGTGCACGGTGCAGTGACTGCGAATAACAACTTGAAGCGATGTGAAGTTGGCTGGGGTGTTACCACAGGTGATATTGGGGTCAACCGAAGAGAAAGAACAACTGATGGAAGAGCAAAGATGGGAACAAATATAGATGGTGTTGTAGATAAACGAATTGGCATGTTAGCAATAAGAAATGCTGAAACGAAGGAGCTATCTGGGATTATAGTATTTTGTACGGCGCATCCGAATGTATTAAAAGGTGATAGCGATGTATTATCAGCGGATTATCCTGGAATGACGAGAGAGATTCTTGAGAAAATCGTAAACTGTCCTGTTATTATTGTGCAAGGTGCTGCTGGTAAT
Organism: Bacillus sp. EB106-04-02-XG92; assembly: GCF_058791995.1. NCBI lineage: Bacteria > Bacillati > Bacillota > Bacilli > Caryophanales > Bacillaceae > Bacillus > Bacillus sp. EB106-04-02-XG92. The sequence goes on along the minus strand of NZ_JBYTEA010000011.1, from coordinate 140,000 downwards.
GTAAATGCAAAGTATCGCGGTTCAAGGGAAGCTTTAAAACAAATTGCTTACACGTTTAGTGGACATGTATTAATGATGTTGCCAACAGTTACATATAGTCCGATTGTAAATGTAAGAACGATTTCGAGTACGGTGCAAATGAAACTGCAGGATATCCCTGAAATTGATGAAATACGAGGCATGGCTCAATTAGCTGAGAAGCAGTGGGGCGTGAATACGGATGAATGGCTTATTATCGTTTTAGAGAAATATAAGCAAGGTATGCGGCAGTTACGTATTGATTTAGAAGTGCAACTGTTTCAAATTAATGATGGTATATTCTCAGGTATACCGATGGAACCTTTTTCGGAAACGGCATTAGAAGTGAAAGAGAATCTTCAAAATGAATTAGCTTTCTTTGGTGGATATACGAATGGATATATTGGCTACTTACCAACGAAGGAAGAATTCACATATGGTGGGTATGAAGTGGAATTAAGCCCTGTTGTGTATGGACCGGTTACGAATTTATTGATGCCACCGGAGGAGAATACTGCGGAGTTGGTTGTGAAGAGAGTTATGGAATTATATAACGCGTAAAAAATATATTCAGTAGAATAAAATGTAAAGAAATTCATGATTTTTAATACAGCTATAGAAAAACGAATCCATTTTGAAGAAGATGAATCAAAGTGAATTCGTTTTTTGTTTACCAGACAGGTCGTATATTTGATGATAATTTCTCTGTATTTTCTTTAGTAACGAATGTTGTTAAATCTTCTTTTAGCATTTGCATTCGTTCTGTACCAATGTTTTCAATCCATCGCTGCTCTATTTCAGCTACTATTTCTTCTTTAGCTTTCATTACTGCTAAACCACGTTCGGTTAAAACAATGATTTTACCCCTTTTATCAGTAGGATGTGTTTTGCGTGTAACGTAGCCATTACTCTCAAGAGAATCCACCATTTTACTTATAGCTTGTTTGGAAATCCCTAAATACTCAGCTAGCTCTATACCAGTTGCCCCATTAGGAAGGATGCGTTTGAACATAAAACCATGTGCTGGCCTAATATCTTCAAACCCTAATTCACTTAATTTGTCATGTAGCTCAGTAATTAATGTGCTAAATGATAATGATAAAAGCGATGTAAGATCTAACTCGTTAAATGTTTGATCCATATATATAACCTCCGCACTTGTAGTCAATTAAGTTGACTATATGTAATACTTATTGTACTATACACAATATAGTCAATCAAATTGACTATATTGTGTTGGTAGAACAAATAATGATTTATATAAATAGAATCAATGGAGGTTTCACATGGTTCATATCGTAAAAATTAGAGGGAGTGTTTTTGCACCATATGCATCGCTGGAACCTATTAAGGATCCTGTAACAGGAAGATCGTTTGAATATGCTGGAGATGCACGTGAGTTTACACCATACGCGGTGAACGCAAAGCGTTCAAGGTTAGAACAAGAAGTGAATATTGATTTTTATAAAAGAGAAATTTTCACATATGCAGATGCTTGTATCGTCACAGTGAAGATTATAAATCCAGATGGCTCAACTGAGTATCAAAAAGGAGAAACAAGTACAGAAAATATTGTATGTACGAATATCGTATGGGGCGAGGATGAAGTTTCATTTGAAATGAGAGCAAGTGCCAGTAATCCGTTAAATACGGCAGCACCTGCAGCTGATTATTTGTTGGCTATACGAGTTAATAAAAGTGGTACTGTGCATGTTGAAGGTGTACATGATGGTTTCCCTTGCTATGAATTTTATAAACAAGTAGATTTTGGTCCGTTTGAATCAATGTATACACATGATTTTAGAGAAACAAATGATACTCCAGCAGCACTAGCTGGAGAGATGGAATATAGCTTTAAAACGACAGTCTAAACATAAATATAGCGCTATTTTTAGAAGGAAGTAGAAAAGTAAAAGAGAAATCTATTGGTTTTAGGATTGAAATTATGGCCTATTTTACTCAATAGTATTCAGTATCTAAAATAAAATTATAGAGGTGTTTCTTATGACTAACATCGTGAAAATTAGAGCCAGTGTATTTATTCCAATGTCTTGGACTGAAGCTAAAAAGGATATGGAAACAGGAAAAGTAATTCAATTCGAAGGTGATTCACGTGAATTTACACCAAATGCGGTAAATACTATGCGCTCTAGGGTTGAGCAAGAGGTAGTAGTTGATTTTTATAAAGAAGAAGTGTTTTCATATGCGAACACAGGTATTACGACAGAGAAGATTACGAATCCGGATGGTTCTGTGAATAAAAGAACAGGGAAAGCAAGTACAGAGAATATTGTGTGTACTGATATCACATGGAATTCTGAAGGTGTGCAATTCAAAATGAGTGCGAGTGCAAGTAATCCATTAAATGTATATGCACCTCCTGTGGATTATGTATTACATGTATGTGTGAAACGGGATGGTAGTATTGATATTCAAGGAGAGCATGATGGATTCCCTTGTTTTGAATTTTATAAGCAAGTAGATTTCGGTTCATTTGAAAAAATATATACACATGATTTTAGAGAAACTGGTGATACAGCGGCAGCACTAGGTGGAGAAATGGATTATAGTTTTAAAAAGAGTTTATAAGAAGTGAGATAATAATGCAGTGTAGTTGAGAAATGCAAAAGTCAATAAAACCAGTGGCTTTTGCATTTTTACTATACGTTAGAAAGTTTCAAAAAAGGCTTTACAATATACCTTATAGGGTATATTATGTTATACAAAGTTACAAAGTAATGTATAATATAGTTATAAATACGGAGGTGGGTTACATTGGAATACAATCAAGATATGAAAAATAGATTGAAACGTATTGAAGGGCAAGTTCGTGGTGTACTTCGTATGATGGAAGAAGGAAAAGATTGCCGAGAGGTTATTACACAGTTAACGGCATCTCGTTCTGCACTAGATCGTACAATTGGACTTGTTGTTGGGACAAATTTAGAGCAATGTTTGCGTGAGCAGTTTGAAAGCGGTAATGGTTCAAATGAAGAGTTAATTAAAGAAGCTGTTCAATTACTTGTAAAAAGCCGATAATCTGTCAGACATAATTGTTGACAGATTTTCAAAAACATTTTAACATACCCCTACAGGTACGTGTATATAAATTATGGAGGAATCGACTATGGGTATAAAAGTAGATATGAATCTAGATTGTAAAGGTTTGGCTTGTCCGATGCCGATTGTAAAGACAAAGAAGGCGATGGAAGGATTGACGTCAGGGCAAGTGATTGAAGTTCAGGCAACAGATAAAGGGTCTACTGTAGATATACAAAGTTGGGCGAATAAAGTAGGTCATCAATATATCGGTACGAAACAAGAAGGTGATGTATTGATGCATTACGTTAGAAAAGCAAATGAGCATGAAATGAATGAAATAGTGAAATATCCTCATACAATTACGAATTCGGAATTGGAAGAGATAGTATTAAGTGGTGAAGAGTGTATTATAGTAGATGTTCGTGAAGCGGCGGAATTCGCTTTTGGTCATATTCCATCGGCTGTTTCCATGCCGTTAGGAGAATTAGACAGTGCAGCGTTAGATCAGACGAAGCAAATTTACGTTGTTTGCCGAACTGGTAACCGTAGTGATGTAGCTTGCCACATGTTGAAAGAGAAAGGTTATGCAAATGTGAAAAATGTCATTCCAGGCATGTTAGAGTGGCAAGGGAATGTGGAAAAATAAAATTTTTAAATAAAAATATACCTACGGGGGTAATTAGATGGATGTTAAAGCATTACAAGCAAAAGATGTTGCAGAGAAAGTTTTATTTGGAGAGTTGTTTATTTTAGATGTTCGAAATGAGACGGATTATGAAGATTGGAAAATTGAAGGGAAACAAGTTTCTTCTATTAATAAACCTTATTTTGATTTGTTAGATGGTGTAAATCATATTGTAAGTGAATTACCTAAGGATAAAGATGTTTTAGTAGTATGTGCAAAAGAAGGGGCTTCTATATTTGTGGCAGAGCAGTTAACAGAGGCTGGATTAGAAAATATTTATTATTTATCTGGTGGTATGAAGGCTTGGAGTGAATATGTAAAGCCTATAAAAGTGGGAGATTTAAAAGATGGCGGAAGTATGTATCAGTTTAACCGCCTTGGAAAAGGTTGCTTATCATATATGGTGATTTCAAACGGTGAAGCAGCAGTTATTGATGCAGTAAGAACAGTTGAAGCGTACGAAGAGTTTGCGAAAGAGCATGGCGTTACGATTACGAATGTAATGGATACACATTTACATGCAGACCATATTTCTGGCGGACGTAAGTTAGCGGAAAAAGTAGGTGGTACGTATTGGTTGCCGCCAAAGGATGCGGAGGAAGTTGTGTTCTCATATAAACCACTTGTTGAAGGATCTGTTATTACGGTGGGGGGTACTAAAATTGAAATTGACGCATTATACTCACCGGGGCATACGATTGGAAGTACGTCATTTATTGTAGATGATTCCTATTTATTATCAGGCGATATTTTATTTGTAGATTCAATTGGGCGTCCAGACCTTGCTGGGAAAGCTGAAGATTGGGTAAGTGATTTACGTACTACTTTGTATAGCCGATATAAAGAACTATCTCAAAATTTAGTTGTGTTACCGGCTCATTATTCAAAAATAAGTGAAATGGACGAGAGTGGTATTGTTAGTGCTAAATTAAAAGATTTGTTTGCGTATAATGCAGGATTAAATATTGAGGATGAGGGAGAGTTTCGTAAAGTTGTAACAGAGAATTTACCACCTCAGCCGAATGCTTACGAAGAAATTCGTCAAACGAATATGGGTAAAATTCATCCGAGTGTGGATGAAGAGCGTGAAATGGAGATTGGTCCAAACCGTTGTGCAGTTCATGAATAATGAAATAAACAAATAAAAAAATGGAGGAATAGATGATGAATGTAAAACAAGTATTAGATGCGAAAGGTTTAGCATGTCCAATGCCGATTGTAAGAACGAAGAAAGCGATGGATACTTTGCAAACTGGAGAAGTGTTAGAAGTACATGTAACGGATAAAGGATCAGTTAAGGATATTCCAGCGTGGGCAAATAAAGGTGGTCATGACATCGTAAAGCATGAAGAAGAAGCTGATGTGCTGAAATTCTGGATTAAGAAGGCGTAGCATGTTTATAAATGTAGAGAGGTTGGTTATATGAATACAATATTAAGTACGCTTTTCATTGTACTAGCTGCAGCGTTTGTTATTTCACGTTTTTTACCGGTGAAAGGTGTTCAAAATATAAGTGGGAAAGAATTAAAGCGTATAGCAGGAAAAAAGGGAAAACAATTTATCGATGTTCGCACAGTAGGTGAATATAGAGGCAATCATATGAAAGGATTTCAAAATATCCCGTTAAATGAGTTATCTAGTAAAGCAAATCAGTTAGATAAAAATAAAGAAGTAATCGTTATTTGTCAGAGCGGGATGAGAAGTAAGCAAGCAGCAAAAGTATTAAAGAAATTAGGGTTTCAGCACGTTATCAATGTTTCAGGCGGTATGAATGGTTTGTGAGGAGGGAATTTAAAATGAAAGAAATGACAGTAAAAGAATTAGCAGAAAAATTGTTACGTAAAGAAGAAGTAAATATTGTAGACGTACGTGAAGTAGAAGAAGTGGCCGAGGGGAAAATTCCAGAAGCATGTAACATTCCATTAGGACTATTAGAGTTTCGTATGCATGAGTTGGATAAAAAGAAGGAGTATATTATCGTTTGTCGCTCTGGCGGAAGAAGTGCAAGAGCAGTTCAGTTTTTAGAGAGCTACGGTTTTCAAGCGATCAATATGGTAGGTGGTATGTTAGCGTGGGAAGGTAAAGTCTTATAGTACAGGGATAAATGATTTGAGCCTTTTTATAAATAATAAAATACCCCTATAGGTAATTGGAGGGAGAACAATATGGAACAACAGAAGAAAACAACAATCATTTTATTTAGCGGAGATTATGATAAAGCGATGGCTGCTTATATTATTGCAAATGGTGCAGCGGCATACGATCAAGAGGTAACTATTTTTCATACTTTTTGGGGCTTAAATGCTTTAAGGAAAGATGAGCATGTGAAGGTAAAGAAAACTTTCATCGAAAAAGTATTTGGAAAGATGATGCCGCGTGGTGCGGATAAGATGGGATTATCAAAAATGAATTTTGCTGGTATGGGACCAAAGATGATTAAAGGTATTATGAAAAAACATAATGCGATGCCTTTGCCAGATTTAATAGATTTGGCGAAAGAACAGGGGATTAAACTTGTCGCTTGTCAAATGACAGTAGATTTATTAGGGTTAAAAGAGGAAGAGATTATGGAAGGGGTAGAGTTTGCAGGAGTCGGAGCATATTTAGCAGATGCTTCAGATGGGAATGTGAACTTATTCATTTAAATCACCTTCTTTTTAGAAGGCGGGGGATATAAGGTGAACTTAGTCGTATTACTTTTTATAATTGGGTTTATCGGATCGTTTATATCAGGAATGGTTGGAATTGGCGGTGCGATTATTAATTATCCGATGATCTTATACATTCCGGTATTGCTAGGATTTACTGGCTATACGTCACATGAAGTGAGTGGTATTACAGCGGTGCAAGTATTCTTTGCAACTTTTGCAGGGGCATGGGCCTATCGGAAAAGTAATGATATGGATAAAACGCTAGTTGTATATATGGGAGCTAGTATATTAATAGGAAGCTTCATAGGGAGTTTTGGTGCTAACGTATTAGCGGAACATACGGTCAATGTTGTTTATGCAGCGTTAGCAACAATAGCTGCTATTATGATGTTCGTACCGAAACGAAATAATGGTGATGAAGTGAAATATAATAAATGGTTAGCAAGTTTGTTAGCATTTATTGTAGGCGGAGCATCAGGCATTATAGGAGCTGGAGGTTCTTTCTTATTAGTTCCGATTATGCTAGTTATTTTAAAATTGCCGATACGCACAACAATAGCAACATCTATCGCAATTACATTTATTTCCTCAGTAGGGATTACGACTGGAAAAGTGATAACTGGGCAAGTAGTTGTAATTCCAGCTCTTATTATTGCGGTTGCAAGTATCATTGCTGCGCCGCTTGGAGCGCGAATTGGGAAGAGGATCAATCAAAAAGCACTGCAATATATGTTATCGATTTTGATTGTAGGAACTGCTGTTAAGATGTGGATTGATATGTTATCGAAATAAAAGGATGGTGCTGCTTGCAGCCCATCCTTTTACTTATGCCCAAATAACTTTCATTAAGTTTTTATATTCGTCATTTGCTAATTTATATAGCATTCTAGTATGTTCAAATACAAGTGCTGGATTAAAGTTTGGTTCTGAGAATGCAAGTGATGCTGAAATATCAATTGCATTTTGCTTGTTTAATGTGAATTTTGCAAATCGATAAGATGTGTTTAATTCATTGATAACGTGCAAAATGTCATTTGTTGCTGCTGCATCCGGTACGTGAGCAACATTGAAGCAGTATATATCTACAGTAGGATGTTCGTTTTGGAAAGCAGCGATAAGTTGAATTTTTGCACCAGCTTCTGTTTCTAATCCTACTGAAAAGTGAACAGAACCATCATTTTCATCTATATTTTCTTCCATGTATATATCGTTTGATTTTAAGTAGTCTTTAAAATCTGAGATGTTATGTTTTACTGCAGCTTTCATATGTATGAGCCCCCTGATAATTGGAATAGATTGCTACTATTTATTATAATTTAAAAATATTAAAAAAGATAGTTAGAAAGTTCTGATTTTTATTTCCGGATAAATAAAAAGAAGCAGTACTCTACCTCCATAGAGAACTGCTTCTTTTTTATTCATTGTCGTTAGACGATGTTTCTGTGTCTTCATTGCTATTTTTATTTTTTACTTCGTTGTTACTTGATTCTCGTTCACTTGAATTTTCAGATTTAGATTCTTTTGTTTTCTCTGTATTTGTTTTCTTCGAATCAGAGTCTGTTTTTGTATATGCAGGTAATCCGAGATGAGCACGAAGATCGTTTGTAACTTTTGCTAATTCTTTTTTATCTGGATTGTAGTAATACGTTCGGCCGCCACCAGCGGATTTGCTACATGTATCGTCACCTTTTTCCATATAGCAGTCGTCACCTTGAATTTGTAATTTCTCGATTTCTGAATCCGATCCGTACTTATAGAATGAAAGCATATCATCAAATGTTAAGTTTGTAACGAATTGCCCGTTAATATCATCAATGATGTTACCAACTTTTGTTACAGAGCCAACGCTTGTTAGTTTGTGTAAAATTGCTTCAATAACGAGCTGTTGACGTTGTCCACGCATTGCATCACTATCGATGTGGCGCGTTCTAGCAAGAGCAAGAGCTTCTTCGCCATTTAACTTTTGAACACCTTTTTCTAGGTGAATTGCCTCTGCATTATCATTGCTATCTTGCTCAGTAAATTCAACTGGTACATCAACTTCAACACCGCCCAAGTCATCGACGATTTTTATAAATGATTTAAAGTTAAATTTCACAAAATAATCGACAGGAACATTCATTAATTTTTCAACTGCATCAATGCTTGCTTGTGGTCCACCATTTTTTCCGTTTTTAGCAGAACCGAATGCATGAGCGTGTGTAATTTTATCTTTTTTCTTTTCTATTGGAATATAAGTATATGTGTCACGTGGGATACTTAATAGTTTAACAGTTTTGCTATCTTTATTAAAAGTTGCAAGTAAAAGCGCATCTGTTCTTATAGCGCCACCATATTCTTTCCCCCGGACATCACTTTCATCAACACCCATTATTAAAACAGAGACATTGTTTGTAATAGGTTTTACAGCTTTATCACGTAAATCAGATTTATCACCGCGCGCTAAATCATGTGCGGCATTTCGAACAGCAGAAGATGCTTTATTTACTAAAAACCAAGTATAACCGCCACCTACTATTAAAAAGAATAGTATAACGCTTATAATAATTTTTGTTTTTTTCTTACTTTTTTTCGGTTTACTGCGTGTATTTTCTTGCAAAGATGGGTTTTGCTCCATTTCTTGTACTCCTTCATTTGGATTGAAATACGACACTCATATCCACTTATTATAATGAAATTTAGCGAAAAAAAACATTACAAATCATTTACATTTCGTAAAAATTCAATTTATTTATAAAAAGTCAGATTTTATATATTTTATTTTTTAGATGTAGAATAAGTATAAGGTTTTTTAGTAGAAATGAAAATATGTATTATGAGAAAGTAATAGAGAAGTAAGATTTGTTGAAATATAGCCAAGAAGAAATGAGTAGGTTTACTAGTTTCTTCTATATAATAAAGAAGAATTTGACGGATAAAGGAGAGGACATAATGAATCATACATCATTCCGAGCAATCGTTGTGAACGAAATAGAAAGTAAGCAGTTTGTAAGAAACGTTGTCGAGAGAGAAGTAAGTAGTTTGCCTGAGGGGGACATATTAATACAGGTTCATTATTCTTCATTAAATTATAAAGATGCGCTTTCAGCTACTGGTAATAAAGGTGTTACGAGAACATATCCTCATACGCCAGGCATTGATGCAGCAGGGGAAGTTGTGAGTAGTGAAGATACTACTATTAAGGTAGGAGATCAAGTCATTGTAACGGGATATGATTTAGGGATGAATACTTCTGGTGGTTTCGGAGAATATATTCGCGTGCCAGCATCTTGGATTGTCCCTTTACCAGAGGGAATGTCATTAAAGGAAAGCATGATGTACGGGACAGCAGGTTTTACAGCTGCTTTATCGGTATATAAGCTTATGAGAGCAGGTATCACGCCTAGTATGGGAGATGTTTTAGTAACGGGTGCTACAGGCGGCGTAGGGAGTGTAGCTGTTAGTATTTTAAGTAAGTTAGGATTTAACGTAGTAGGAGCGACAGGGAAAATGGAAGAGGAAGAGATGCTACTACGTCTAGGAGCGAAAAAAGTGATTCATCGCGCGGAATTGAATGATGAATCAGGAAGACCGATGCTAAAAGGGATATACGCCGGGGTTATCGATACTGTAGGCGGCAGTATATTAGAAACAGCTTTAAAAATAGTAAAGTATGGTGGTTGTGTAACGACATGTGGTAATGTAGCAGGTCAGGAATTACAAACAACGGTATATCCGTTTATTTTGCGAGGCATAAGCCTTTTAGGGATAGATTCTGTGCAATGCCCAGTGGATGTGAGAAGAGATGTGTGGACGCTCTTAGCAAGTGAATGGAAAAATAATGAGGTACTATCTTATACAGAAGAATGTACATTAGAAGAGTTAGATGAGAAGTTTACACTTATATTGCAAGGAAAGTTAAAGGGAAGAACTGTTGTAAATATGAAATAAGAAAAGAGACGCTTACATTAGCGTCTCTTTCTTATTATAATGATTGTTTTAAATTGACTTTACCTTGTTCACCTAAAACACCATCAGCAATATTTACAGCGTGATCACCGATACGCTCTAAGTTACTTACCATATCAACGAAGATGATGCTTGCATCACCTGAACAGCTACGTTCGTTCAGACGTAATACGTGACGTTTACGAAGAACACGTTCCATTTGGTCAATTTTACGTTCTTTTGCAATAACCGTTTGTGCTAGTTCAGTATCGAAGTTTGTTAAAGCTTCAACTGCGTCTTGTAATGTTGAAATCGTTAATTCAAGCATTTCATTTAGTTCAGCTAGTGCTTCGTCTGATAGTGAAACGCGGTTTGAAATTTGGAAATCTACAAGTTCTACTAGGTTTTCTACATGATCACCAACACGTTCAATATCTCCAACAACACCAGCTAAAACGGAATGTTTTTCAGAGTCTGAAGGTGAGAGCGGCTTTTCTGATAGTAAAACTAAATACTCGGTAATTTTTTTATCTAAATTGTTAATAGCTCCTTCTAATTGAGTAGCCATGTTTTCATGCTTTTTATCTTGTGTATTTAAATATTGATTCGCTTCTTTTAAGCCGTGTAATGAAAATTCAGCCATACGCACAACCTCTTTTTGAGCTTCAGTTAAAGCGATAGCTGGAGATTGCTCAATAAAGATTGGATTTAAATGTTGCGGTTTGAAGTTAATAGATGAATCTTCACCACGAATGATTTTTGTTACGATCCATGCTAATACTGCAATAAATGGGAACTGAATGATTGTATTTGTTACGTTAAATGTTCCATGTGCAAATGCAATTGTCATTTCTGGATTTAAGTTTAATGACGTTTGGAAATACTGGATTAAACTTGTAAATGGTACTAATAAAATTGTAAAGATAATGGTACCGATAATATTAAAGATAACGTGAACTAATGCTGCACGTCTTGCTGCAATTGAAGTACCGATTGCTGCTAATACTGCTGTAATTGTTGTACCGATGTTATCACCGAACAATACAGGAAGAGAAGCTTGTAAATCGATTGCACCTTGACCGAATAGTTCTTGTAAAATACCGATTGTTGCGCTTGAGCTTTGTACAATTAAAGTGAACACTGTACCGACAATAATTCCTAAAATTGGATTGTCACTCATGCTAATCATTAACTCTTGGAATGACTCTAAAGAACGAAGAGGTTTCATACCTGCGCTCATTAATTCTAAACCGAAGAATAACATACCAAAACCGAATACAACTTGACCTACAGAATGTACTTTTTTATTTTTAAAGAAGAATAGTAAAATCGCTCCAACTGCCATAACTGGGAGAGCGTATTCTCCGATTTTAATTCCGATAATAAATGCAGTAACTGTCGTTCCGATGTTCGCACCCATAATAACACCGATTGCTTGTCTTAATGTCATAAATCCGGCACTTACAAGTCCGACTGTTAAAGCGGTTGTTCCTGAACTTGATTGGATTAATACAGTAACTAACATACCTGCTAGTACACCCATAAGTGGGTTTGTTGTAAAGCGATCTAAAATATCGCGAAGACGATCTCCAGCAGCTTGTTGCAGTCCATCGCCCATGTATTTAATCCCGAATAAGAAAATACCTAATCCACCAATGAATTGGAAGATCATTTCTTGAACATTATATTCCACGCATTCCACTCCTTAAATTTCATGTACGATGTAATTATTAACTGAACCTTGAGGCACTGTAAACGGTTTGTTAGTAAAATTTACACTAACTTTACAAAGAGATAAAAAGTTTACAATTAATTAAAGAAACAGCTGTATTTTATTGGTTTTCAGCTTATATAAATCTTAATTTTGTAAAGAAATCACACTTTTTAGAATAGTATTTTTCAGTTAAATATCAAGGAAAGCGTCTGAGAGTTCATCGTATATTTTTTGATGAAAGTTAAAAAAATATGTAGGGAAATGCATGTAGTTTTATAACATCAAAAATACGATAAAAAAGCCGCTGAAATTATCCAGCAGCTTTTTCTCTGTTTTTATCTCCATGCTTTTGTTTCCTTACACTTGTGATGTAAATGAACAGGAAAGCAATAAGGAGTAGAGAAGAATAGCGATATACAGTTGCATAGTTTGTAAAATGTGCAATGAATCCAAATATAATTGCGCCAGCACCAATTCCAAGGTCGAATGCGGAGAAGAATGTAGCGGTTGCGACGCCTCGTCGGTGCGGTGCTACTCGGTCAATCATCCATGCTTGCAGTGCAGGTTGGATCGCTCCAAAACCACTTCCGTAGCATGCTGCTGCAATAATTAAACTCGGAATAGTAGTTGTATACGACAATAAAATAATACCTACAAACGTAATAATAACTCCTGGAATGATAACGAATGTATGACCTTTCGCATCGTATAACTTTCCAGAAAACGGACGAGTGACAGCGATTGCCAGTGCATTAAATAAGAAGAAGAGGCTAATATCAGCAATTCCGACTTCGGTAGCGAATAATGTAATAAAGCTCCCGATTCCTCCGTACATTAATGTAATACATAATATTAATAATGAAGGAAGTAAAGCTTTGCGCTCGATAAATCCATCGAGGAAGGTACCAGATGTTTGCTTTGGTGGTTGCGGCGATTTTTTGATTTGAAGTAGTTTCGTTAATATTAATGAAACTACTGTACAGGAAAGTGCACATAAAAAAAGAATTGTGAAGTTATATGTTTGCATAAGCCAAAGTCCAATAAGTGGACCAAGCGCCATTGCAATTGTTCCAGAAAGACCGAAATACCCCATGCCTTCACCGCGTCTAGCTTGTGGAATTAAATCTGAAACGACAGTTCCATATGTAGTCGTTGTAATACCAAAACCAGCTCCGTGTAAAATTCGAACGGCAAGTAATAGGAAGACGGTTGAAGCGAAAAGATAACTACCCATAGCGAGTAAACAAATAGCAGTACCGATCATTAAAATGATTTTTTTGCTAAACTTTTGCAAGGCATTTCCCGTTAGTGGTCTAACAAAAAGTGCTGCAACGGTAAACATACCGACAACTAATCCGATATTGGAACTTGTTCCGCCAATTTCTTTCACATAAACAGGTAAAGTAGGAATTAACATTTGAAACCCTAAAAACATACATAAGTTTGCTAGAATTAAAGCAACAAACTCTTTCGTCCATAATGGTTCTCGTTTTACGAGTATTGCCTCTCCCATATATTCATCCCCTATATAAAATTTCTCTGTTCTTTCGAGTATATGTATTGGTCAATGTAACAGTCAAGGAAGGTGCCTTGAAAACGTATAACAATTTTCGAGGTGGAAAAACTGACAAATTTGTGTAAAAGCTACACAACTATGAAAAAAAGTTGTAAAGTATAGATGTATAGACTTGTAGTTGTTATGAATGATAGAAATTGTTTTTTCTTTAAAGAAAGCGGATTCAAAAAGTAGTGAATGAGAAGGGGATATATACTTTTTCACTACATATATTTGAAAAGGTTTACAAAACAATGAAGAAAGAGGCGTGTACATATGAGACGATTAGGTATTTCTATTTATCCAGAACATTCAACAGTAGAGAAAGATAAGGAATATTTAACATTAGCAAGTAAATACGGATTTACACGTGTATTCACATGCTTATTGTCTGTAGATGGAGAGAAAGAGAAAATTATAGAAGAGTTTAAAGAAACGATCTCTCATGCAAATTCATTAGGGTTCCAAGTATTAGTTGATATTAGTCCATCTGTCTTTACACAATTAGGTATTTCATATAATGATTTATCGTTCTTCCATGAATTAGGTGCGTACGGTATTCGTTTAGATGTTGGGTTCTCTGGTTTAGAAGAATCGATTATGACTTACAATCCATACGGCTTAAAAATTGAAATTAATATGAGTAACGGTACGAAATATGTTGATAACATTATGAGCCATAGACCGAATCGTGAAAATTTAATTGGGTGTCATAATTTTTATCCGCATCGTTATTCAGGATTATCATACGATCATTTCATTAAATGCTCGAAACAATTTAAAGATTACGGTATGAGAACGGCTGCTTTTATTTCATCATTTGATGCAACATATGGGCCTTGGCCAGTAACAGAAGGATTATGTACGTTAGAGCAGCATCGTGAATTACCGATGACAACACAGGCGAAGCATTTATTTGCGACAGAATTAATTGATGATGTCATTATTGCGAATGCGTATGCATCAGAAAAAGAATTAGAGGCACTAGGTGCATTAAATAAAGAAAAACAAACTTTTGATATAGAGTTATATGATACAACAACAGAATTAGAAAAAATTATTGTATTAGAGGAACCGCATTTTTATCGCGGAGATGTATCTGAATACATGATTCGCTCGACACAAAGTCGTGTGAAGTATAAGAAAGAAGAATTCAAACCACATAATACACGCGAAATTAAACGCGGTGATCTTTTAATTGATAATGAACAGTACGGTCAATATAAAGGTGAGTTACAAATTGCTTTAAAAGATATGGTGAACACAGGAAAAACAAATGTAGTTGGCCGAATTGAGGAAGAAGAAATTTTCTTATTAGATTATTTACAAGCATGGGATAAATTCGGGTTTACATTAAAGAAATAGATTAAATAAAAAAGGAAAAAACTACTGACCTCAGCAGCTTTTTCCTTTTTATATATATTGCGAGAGGAAGAGCTATGACAAAGGTGCATCAGCGATTAGTTTCTATTTTAGAAGGGTTTTTAGAAGAGAAATCGATGTTAAATCGAGCTTTTTTAGCGAGCCGTTTACATGTATCAACGAAGACAATTCAAAAAGATATAAAATTATTAAATGATATATTGGAAGAAAACGGAGCGAAAATTGAATCGCAAAGAGGGACTGGATACGAACTAGAAATTATACAAGCGAAGAAGTTTGAAGAATTTTGCGTGAATCTATTTCAAAAACAGACGGAAAAGATCCCAACTTCTTATGAAGAAAGGATAGCTTACATCCTGCAACGTATTTTAACGACAGATGGGTATGTGAAGCTTTCACAGTTAGCAGAGGAGATTTATGTAAGTAAATCGACTGTAAATTTAATTATGAAAGATGTTACAGATATATGTGGTCGTTATCAATTACAAATTGAAAAGAGACCGTATTATGGTATACGTATTGTCGGAGAGGAGTTTAGTATTCGTTCTTGTTTATCACAATATGGTTTACCACGTTATGATCATACTCCGTTTCATGAGCAATTTGAGCAGAGTGATACATATGTATCGTTACCTCATATACCGCTTATCCGTTCGGTTATATTAAAGTATATCGAGGGAGGAACGATATATTTATCAGATATAGAAATTGATAATTTAGTCATTCATATTGCGATCGCGTTAAAACGTTGTGAAGATCACCATTATATGAAAGGGCTAAATAAGGAGCGAGCTGAACTTATCATAAAGCAAGAATATACAATTGCGAAAAAGATTGTAGGGGATTTAGAGAAAGCGTTGGATCTTTCATTTCCCGAAGAAGAAGTTTTATATGTGACGATGCATTTATTAAGTACTGCCGTTACAGCGAAAGATCGTTATGAAAATGTAGAAGAATTATTAGGGAAAGATCTATATGCATTTATGCAACATATTCTTTTTAAAGTAGCGGAAGAACGCAATCTTATTTTTTATTATGATGAAGAATTATTATTTGGATTTGGTGTTCATTTAAAAACGTTATTAAATCGTTTGAAGTATAAGTTAAATACGAGAAATCCTCTTTTGGCAGAAGTGAAAAAGAATTATCCGTATGCTTTTGAAATTGCGGTTCTCGTTGGAGATATAATTGGTGAATATACGGGAGAATCGATTCCGGAAAGTGAAATTGGTTATATTGCGATTCACTTTGGTGGAGCGATGAGTCGTTTGCAGGAACAGAATCAAAAGAAAAGATGTTTATTAGTTTGTGCGACTGGTCAAGGAAGCGCCCAGTTATTGAAATATAAAATTCTATCACAGTTCCGAGATAAATTAGAGATTGTAGGGATTACAGGCTATTATCAATTGAAAGTAGAAGATCTTTATAAAGAAAAGATAGATTGTATTATTAGTACGATTCATATACCAAGTGGTTTGCCTGTACCTGTTATAAAAGTAAACTCAATATTTGATGATAAAGAGATTAAGTTAATCGGTCAGCAGTTGTTTACGAATGTGAATACTAGTGTGCAGCAATATATGAAGGAAGATTTAATCTTTTTAAATCATAGCGCTTCTACGAAGGAAGAGGTTATTCAATTTTTATGTGAGAAAGCTGCTGAGAAAAACTATGTAACAGAAAACTTTTATGATTCTGTTATGGAAAGAGAGAATACATCTCCTACAGCGGTCGGGAATTTAGTTGCGATTCCACATCCGATGCAGTTATTAAGCGAGAAAACATTTTTGATGTTTTGTACACTTAATAAAGCGGTTGACTGGGGAGATAAGAAAGTACAAGTTATTATTTTATTTAGTGTAAAGCGCAATAATAATGAAGATTTACAAAAGCTTTATGATTTTTTATATGATATTATGTCTAATCAAAATACGATAGAGAAATTAGCTCAGGCTAAAGTAATTGAAGATTTTCAAGAGATATTATTATCGTTATAAGAGAAGTATATAAAAACTTCCGTTACACAACGGAAGTTTTTTATGTTTAATTGTATGCGTTTTCATAATAAGATAACAATATAGAAAAAAGATAGCTTGGGGGAATTTAAAATGACTGATATGCAAACTCCATTTGCGTTAATTTTACATGGTGGCAACGCGAGAAGCGCGTCACTTGAAGCAATTGCTTTTGCAAGACAAGGAGATTTTGAGAATGCGAGTGAAAAGATGACACTTGCTAGTGAAGAAATTTCAGCAGCTCATCGCATTCAAACAGACTTAATTCAAGAAGAAGCAAGAGGAAATCATGCAGAAATCAGTTTACTGTTAGTGCATGCACAAGATCATTTAATGAATGCAATTACAGTGAAAGAACTTGCTGAAGAATTTATCACTCTTCATAAACGAATAGAAGAGAAAGTGACAGTATAAGATGTACATTTTATTATGTTGTGCGGCAGGCATGTCAACGAGTATGGTTGTAAGAAAAATGCAAGAAGAGGCAATGAGACAAGGGAAGAGTTATAAAATTAAAGCAGTTGATTCAGAGCTCGTCAAACTGGAGATAAAAAATGCTGATGTTGTTTTAATTGGACCACAGGTGAAGTATTTGTTTCCAGCGGTACAGTTTCTTGCGAAGTCATACGATATACCGGTTGCAATTATAGAGCAACGAGATTATGGCATGTGTGACGGTTTGAAAGTATTGAAACAAGCAGAACAATTAGTTTTAGCATAATTATATTTTTTTAAATATAAACATTATAATGTTATAACTTTATTTCATTCTTTCATAGTAAGGAAAAAGAGGAGGGGTATTGATGAATGGTTTTATGAGTTTTATGGAACAAAAGATTATGCCAACAACACAAAAGATTGCAGGGCAACGACATTTATTAGCAATTCGAAACGGAGTTATTTCTACATTGCCGTTAACGATTGTCGGATCATTTTTCGTTATCTTTTTAAATTTACCAATTGATGCATATATGGAGTGGATTGCACCGTTTCGCCATATTTTAGATATTCCATTCCGATTTACAGTAGGTTTAATGGCGTTATACGCAGCATTTGGGGTAGGAGCTTCACTCGCGAACTTTTATCAGCTCAATCAGTTAAGTGCAGGATTGTTATCTGTACTCGCCTTTTTACTAGCATCAGTTGAACCAATTCAAATTACGAAAGCTGTACCAGGCGTTATTGATGCAGGTAGATATATTTCAGTAGGAACATTAAGTGCAACATCTTTATTCGGAGCAATTGTTACAGCCTTAATTGCAGTAGAAATTTATCACTTTATGATTAAGCATAATATCTCGATTAAATTACCAGATAGTGTACCACCAGCAGTTTCAAATTCGTTTGCAGCATTAATTCCAACTTTAGTCGTTATTCTTTTATTCTGGGGTATTCGTTACGGTTTAAAATTTGATGTAAATACAACAATCACATATTTAATCGCACCACTAAAATCAGTATTAGTAGGAAATAATTTATTCGGTGGTTTATTAACAGTATTCTTAATCGTGTTCTTCTGGTCATTCGGTATACATGGCCCTGCGATTTTAGGACCAATCATTCGTCCGATGTGGGATTCAGCAATTCTTGAAAATATGGAAGTATTCACAGCTACAGGAAATGCACATCAATTACCAAACTTATTTACAGAGCAATTTATTCAATGGTTCGTATGGATCGGTGGATCAGGCTCAACGTTAGCTTTAGTTATTATGTTTATGTTCTCTAAATCTAAGTTCCTAAAAGAGTTAGGTAGATTATCATTCGTGCCCGGCTTATTCAATATTAACGAACCAATTATTTTCGGGGCACCAATTGTAATGAACCCAATCTTAATTATTCCATTCGTTATTACACCGTTAGTGACAACAACAGTATCATATTTCGCAGTTGTTTCAGGGATGATTCCGCTAATGATGGCGAAATTGCCATTTACGATGTTAGCACCAATTGCAGCGGTTATTAGTACGGACTGGACAATTATGGCTGGTGTACTTGTACTTGTTAACTTTGTTATCTCATTCGTTATTTACTATCCGTTCTTCAAAATGTATGAGAAACAACAAGTAGCAGGAGAGGAGAAAGAAAAATGCTCGGAGCAATTATCATCTTAATTACATTCATAGTGGGGCAGTGTATTGCACATTATTCAAAATGGGTACAAAGTAAATCTTTATTAGTTTTACTACTCGTATCAATTTTATTTATCGGTTGTTCAATGGGTGCTTATGTAATGTTAGGATTACAATCACCATACGTAATTATTGTACCAACGATTTTATGTGCAACATGTTTATCTGCAAAATATAGATTTACAAGCATGGCATTAATACAACGTGTGAAGGAGATGCAAAAGCATGGAGCGTAAATTAGGAATTTCACTTTATCCAGAGCATTCAACGAAAGAACAAGATATGGCATACATTTCGGCAGCGGCACGCCACGGTTTTTCAAGAATATTCACATGTCTATTATCTGTAAATCGTCCGAAAGAAGAAATTGTAGCTGAATTTAAAGAAATTATTAATCATGCAAAAGATCATAATATGGAAGTTATTTTAGATGTAGCTCCGGCAGTATTTGATCAACTTGGTATTAGCTATAGCGATCTATCGTTCTTTGCAGAGTTAGGTGCAGACGGTATTCGTTTAGATTTAGGTTTTGATGGATTAACAGAAGCAAAAATGACGAATAATCCGTATGGCTTAAAAATTGAACTGAACGTAAGTAATGATATTGCATACTTAGAAAATATTCTTTCGCATCAGGCGAATAAACCAGCTTTAATTGGTTGCCATAACTTTTATCCGCAAAAATTCACTGGTCTTCCGTATGATTATTTCATTCGCTGTAGCGAACGCTTTAAAAAGCATGGTATTCGCACGGCAGCGTTTATTACGTCACATGCAGCTAACATCGGTCCATGGGATATTAATGACGGATTATGTACGCTAGAAGAGCATCGTAACTTACCGATTGAAGTACAAGCGAAACATTTATGGGCAACAGGGCTAATCGATGATGTGATTATCGGAAATGCTTATGCGAGTGAAGACGAGTTAGAGAAACTAGGAAACTTAAATCGTTACATGTTACAGCTAAAGGTAAACTTTGTAGGCGAAGCGACAGAAGTAGAAAAGAGAGCCACGCTGCAAGAATTACACGTAAGACGCGGCGACATAACAGAATATATGGTGCGCTCTACAGAAGTACGTAAAAAGTATAAAGACTATGACTTCCCAGTGCGCGAAAGTGTATTACAGGAAAGAGGGCAAGTTGTAATTGGAAACAACTCATTTGGTAAGTATAAAGGCGAATTGCAAATTATTCTAAAAGAAATGCCGATAGATGAACGGAAAAATATTGTCGGTACAATTGCAGAAGAGGAGTTATTCTTACTAGATTATGTAGGAGCTTGGACACAGTTTACTTGTGTGGAATAGGGAAGGGCAGGAGAGGATGCTATGGCATCCTCTTTTTTTGTTGAAATAGTAATCTCTCGTATATAGAATGCAAAGAGATAGATTTAATTTGGACGGGAGAAAAAGAATATGAGAATCATAAAAAAAGAGTCAGCCTCAACAATGAGACTGACTCTTTTTTCTATGGTAATTAGTTTAATACTTTCACTGTAACTGTTTTACGTCCCCAGTTACTAGATGTGCCTTTATCTGGCATTAAAACGTCGATTTTATTTCCTTTAATAGCTCCACCAGTATCACCAGCGATTGCTACTCCGTAACCTTCAACCCATACTTTTGAACCTAATGGAATGACACTTGGGTCAACTGCAATTAGTTTCATGTTTGGATTAGCTGTTAAGTTATGGCCCATAGCTGATTTTACTTGGTCGCCTGCTTTATAACCATTTTCAAGTGGATCTGCTGTGTAAGCTGTTGCTACAACGCGTAATTCACGAGAAGATGATGGTGCACTTGTTTCAGTTTCTTTTGCAACAGGTTGTTGTGTAGCTGGTTTTTGAGCTTTAGCCGCTTCACGAGCTTTAGCTGCCTCTTGAGCTTTAGCCGCTTCACGAGCTTCAGCTGCTTCTTGAGCTTTAGCCGCTTCACGAGCTTTAGCCGCCTCTTGAGCTTTAGCCGCTGCTTGAGCTTCAGCTGCTGCTTGAGCTTTAGCTGCTTCACGAGCTTTAGCTGCTTCTTGAGCCTTAGCTTCTGCTTGAGCTTCAGCTGCTGCCTGAGCTTTAGCTTCTGCTTGAGCCTTAGCTGCTTCACGAGCTTTAGCTGCTTCTTGAGCCTTAGCTTCTGCTTGAGCTTCAGCTGCTTCACGAGCTTTAGTTGCTTCCTCCGCCTTAGCTTTAGCTTGCGTTTCAGCTACTTCACGAGTTTTAGTTGCTTCTACTGCTTTAGCTGTATCTTGAACTTTTGTTGCTTTTTCAACTTTAACTGCTGGTTGAACTTTAACTGGAGCTTTACCTGTTAAGTAAGGAACATGAACATAAGCTGTTTTTCCGTTATATTCAAATTGAATCCAATCATTTTCAACTTGGTGTGTTGTTTCAATTACATCATCTTGTTTTAATTTACCAAGAATTTCTGAGTCTGTGTTTGCACCAGCACGTACGTTTAATACGTTTGCTGTTACGTAGTAAGTGTCTTTTGTATAGTCAGCGCTAATGAAAGCTTCTTTACCGCTGTTTAATTTCACTTTTGACCATCCGTTTTCTGTATGTAAAACGTTAACTTTATATCCATCTAATAATTTTCCTACAACTTTTGATTCAGTAGTTGGGTTTTCTCGTACATTTAGTACATCAGTCGTTACGATTGTTTCTGCTTTAGCAGATGTTGTGAAAATCCCAAGACCAAAAACCGCTGCTGTTGCTATACCCATAAATTTTTTCATAATAGCCTCCATTGCATTTGTTTTCGTTGACCTCATTATAGCAACCATTATTTTCTTATTTGCGGAAAACATAAAATTACAAAGGTTTCGTAACGGGTCATTAATATTCTGTAATAATTCCAGTAATATCCTAAAAGCGCTTTCTTATAGCTTATAGGGAAGGTTAGAGCGTATGATGCATAAAAAGAAGAGTATTTCAATTTCTAATAGGTTAATAATGTTTCTGTAGTGTTACGTAATTATTTCTTAATTGTTACAAAAACAGCTTATCTTGCTGTTGAAACAGGTGATTAGTTATGTAAAAATAACTATTTTTGCTGTGGAGGAATATAAATGAGGTGAAATTTAATAAAAAATCGCCATAATTGTTACAAAATAAGTCGAGGTATGGAAAAAATTACGCCTTGATTTTGGTCTGTCACATATTATTTTTGCAATAATAGGATTCTATAATAGCTTTAGTAGGTTGAAATAATTAAAGGTGTTGATAACGTGAAACATATATAATAGAAGAAACACGATTTAATAGATAAAGTGAAACTTTAATCAGTGGGGGGGTTCTTCATCCCCCACTGCCCATTAAAGCGGGATAAATAAAAAACGTAGGAGTGTAAACTCCTACGTTTTTGTTTATTCATATCGTAAACATTCAATTGGATCCAGTTTTGCAGCTTTGTTAGCTGGTAGTAGACCGAATATAATACCAATTAACATAGAGATACCTACTGCAAGAAGTCCAAGTTCTTTTGAGACAACGAGTGGCCATCCGGCAAAGATTGAGACGATCCAAGCGAAGAAGATACCGAGCATGAATCCGATGAAACCGCCGAGACCTGTTAAAATACAAGATTCAATTAAGAATTGTGTTAATACTTTACCGCGCGTTGCACCAAGTGCTTTACGAATACCAATCTCACGTGTACGTTCTGTTACAGATACAAGCATGATATTCATTACACCGATACCACCAACTAGTAAGGAGATAGCAGCAATACCACCGAATACCATTTTCATCATACCGATAGATTCGTCTAATTGCTTCGTAAATTCACCTAAGTCTTGTGCTTCAAATTTGTGCTCAAATTTAGGAGCTTTCATTTCGTTTAAAACAGAAACGGCTTGTTTTTCTACACTTTTACGTTCTGTTGGAGAGGTCATTGTTAATCTTACAGAGTCATACTCATTTACTCCTGAAATGACAGGCGCGTTTTCAAGTGAAGTGTAACCTTCAGCCATAGCCATTCCGAATTCATTTTTCGTTTCGTATACACCGACTATTTTATACGGCTTTCCTTTTATATCTGTATATTGATTTGATTCCCAACCATTACTAAATAATTTGTTGAAAGCTTCTTCATTTAATATAACAGCAGGGATTGCTTGGTTTAATTCACTGTCGTTTAATTCACGACCGTGAATTAACTTTATTTTCGAATCTGTCATAAAGGCGCCTGTTCCACCTTTTAAATCAAGATTTACATCTTTTGAACCAGCAGATGCTTTTACTTTCATACTTACATCTGGATACACATCTTTAACGCCTGGTACGGTTTGAAGACGGTTTAGCATATCAGGTGTGATTTTGGCACTATCTGTTCCATAGTCAGGATTGTTGTAGTAAATCGTTACTTCATTATCTTTTCCTTGGCCTAACTCTTCTTTAAACTTTGCATTTGTACCATCACCCATTGAAATGATAGTAATAATGGCACTAATACCGATAATAATTCCTAGCATCGTTAAGATAGAACGCATTTTGTGGGCAAAGATAGAGGAAAGGGCCATGCGTATATTTTCACTCGTGTTCAAAATTAACCTCTCCAATCTTGGACGATATTTCCGTCACGAATTACAATTTGACGTGCTGCAGCTTCCCCAATTTCACGATCGTGGGTAATCATAATGATTGTTGAGCCTTGTTTGTTTAATTCGTAAAAGAGGTCCATAATTTGTGTACTTGTTTTCGTATCAAGTGCCCCCGTCGGTTCATCGGCTAAAATGAACTTTGGATTATTTACGATTGCACGTGCAACTGCGACACGTTGTTTTTGTCCACCTGATAATTCGTTCGGTAAGTGAGTAGCGCGATCAGCTAAACCTACTTTTGTTAAAGCGGCTAATGAGCGCTCACGTCTTTCTTTTTTATCAACTCCAGCGTAAATAAGAGGTAGCTCTACATTTTGAAGTGCTGTAAGTCTCGGTAATAACATGAAGTTTTGGAATACGAATCCGATCTCTTTATTACGAACGCGTGCAAGTTCTGTTTCAGACATGTTTGAAATGTTTTGACCAGCTAGTTCGTACGTACCTGTCGTTGGTTTATCTAAGCAACCGATAATGTTCATTAATGTTGATTTACCAGAACCAGATGGTCCCATAATAGAAGTAAATTCTCCCTGGTTCAGTGTTACGTCAATGCCGTGCAATATTTGAACGGATTCTGCACCATTTTGGAAAGATTTCGTGATGCCTTTTAAGTTAATCACTGGGCAACAACCTCCATACCATCTTTTAAGTCTTTTTCAGGTTTAGAGATAATTTCCTCTCCTTTTTTCACTCCAGAAACTTTTGCTTCGCTATCAGTCTCGAATTCAACAGTAACTGCTTGTTCTTTCGCTTTACCGTCTTTTACAATGAAGACAACATTTTTGTCACCTTTTTTCACGATGCTGCTTTTCGGAACAATTGTCCCAGTTGCTTCGCCAGATTTACTTGTTACGTATACGTGGAAGCCATTTTGTAATTCTTCACTATTATCTAACGTGACAGTGAATTGATAGTTAGAAACTGTTTTGTTTTCATCCATGCTCTTTAATGGTGTAGAACCGATTTCTGTTACTTTTCCTGTCCAAGTCTTACCAGCGACCGTTTTTGAGGAAACAGTTACTTCTTGCCCAACTTTCATACTAGCAAGCTCATATTCAGAAAGTTGACCTTTTACTTTAAATGGGCCAGCGTGACGAAGTGTAATGCCGCTCATACCTGTTTTTTCATCAGCAGTTTTTACGATGTCATCAATTACGCCATCAGTAGGGCTCGTTACAGAAAGTGTGTTTACTTTCTCTTTTGCCGCTTTAATCATCTCATCAGCTTTTTCAACTTCAAACTTCTTCATTTCAAGTTGTGATTCTAATTGCTGTACTTCAATTTCTGATGCTTTTAATGCTTCAGCAGGAAGGCCTGCATTTTTATCTTTTTGTAATTTTTGTTTCGCAGCATCAATTTGCTTTTGGAACAATGTTACTTCTTTTTGTGCGATTTTCTTTTGCATTTCTGCTTCTGTTACACCTTGTTTCGCAGTAGGGTCATTATATTTAAAAAGGAGCTGACCTTTTTTCACTTCATCACCTTTTTTTACAGCTAATTCATACGTACCTTTTGTTGGATCAAATGAAATTGTTTCGATCCCGTTTGGAATGACTTCACCGCCAAATTTTTGTGCGTTTTCAATTTGTTTTTCTGTTACTTTATATCCGTTATATGCCATTGCCACTTCTGAACCGCCGCCAGCAAATGCAAAATATGATCCAGCTGCAATACCGATTGCTACTACACTAGTAATTAACACTTTATTTTTCTTCTTCATCTATTTATCACCTTTTCGTTCGTTTTAGTATCTACATTCAGTATAGAAGAGGTAAAGAATCTGACAAATCGTTTTAGCTTACAATAACCTTACAGTTTTGTAAGGTACGTATATATAAATGTAAGGTAGAGCTTGTCCTAGTGTAAGCAAATGAATTGACTCGTTGTTTCTTTCTTACAATAATATTGTATGGAGGAAAGGAGGAAGGAAGATGGAAGCTTATTTTAGTGCGCATCCATTAAAACCATTTATTCCATACTCAAGGCAACACGTCCTTATATTATTTATTATGTTGGTGGGGATATTTTTTCTGTATCAATACCAAGATGTATTACGGCAAAGTGAGTGGAATATAACGGTTCGATATGCCATTGTATTTTTATTTATTGGAAGTGAGATTGGACTTCATATGTGGGAATGGAAAGCGGGGATATTTGAACTGGGCACTTCATTACCATTTGAGTTATGTACGATTAGTTTATTGTTAGCATCGATTATGATTGTAACGAAAAGTTACCGCATATATGAGATCGTATTTTTTACGGGAATTATTGGTGCATCACAAGCTATATTAACGCCGAACTTGCAATATGCTTTTCCGCATTTTCGTTTCATTGAATATTTTATCGCGCATATATTGCTCATTTGGGCACCACTCTTTATGACTTGGGTAGAAGGGTATCGTCCTACATTACAATCTATTAAACGCACAATGATATTTTTAAACATATTGATTCCCATTGTTTCGTTTGTGAACTATAAAACGGGCGGTAATTATATGTTTTTAGCTCGCAAGCCAGAAACTGCGTCATTACTCGATATGTTAGGGCCGCATCCTTACTATATTATTTCATTAGAACTCGCAGCGCTTATTGGATGTTTTATTTTATATATGCCATTTGCGAAAAGAGAAGAGCATGCGCATAAAGAATCACTAGGATCATAACCTAGTGATTTTTTTGGACTTACTATTTTTTCAGGAAATATGATTGTAAAAAGTATAGAAGAGGCGATGATGAAAGTAAGGTTAGGAGGAGAGATGAAGAAGGACGTTGTAGAAGAGGAACAATGTGCTGTGCAGTCAAAAGAAGAGTTATTTACTTTTAAACATACGATGTGAAAAGAAGCAAGCATGTATTTCATGCTTGCTTCTTTTCTTTATTTTGTAGAAACTTCACCTTCAGCTTCTGTTTGCGGAATATAGTAACCAATTATACCACCGATGATTGCTGGAATAATCCAGCCAATTCCTAAGTTATAAAAAGGAATGGTGTGTACGATATTAGCAATAAAACTTGGTATCATTTCCACATTATCAAGTGCATGAATACAGCTAATAATGAATGCTGCGATCATTGCTCCGATGTAGACAGAAGGTTTACGTTTCGTATATTTATCAATAAATGATACGAAAATTAAAATGATTGTAATTGGATACAAAATAATTAATACAGGTAATGTAATTTTAATTAATAAACTTAATCCTAAGTTTGAAATCACGAAGCTAAAAATACAAACGTATAGTACAAGCTTCTTATATGAAACGTTTGTTAATACTGTTGCAAAATAGTTGGCGAATGCACTTACAACGCCGATTGCTGTTGTTAAACAAGCGAAGATGATTGCGATACTTAATAAAACATTACCGCTTGTCCCAAAGAATTGGTACATAACAGTAGCTAATAGTTGACCACCGTTCTCGAATTGACCCAAGTTGCCGTTTGAAGCACCGATATAACCAAGCAAGAAATAAACAATTGTTAAAAATAGAGCTGCAATGCTACCGCAAATAATTGTATATTTCGCAATTGATTTCTTCTCTTGTATACCGTTTTGGCGAATTGCATTTACAACAATCGTTGATAATACAAGTGCTCCAATTGCATCTAACGTTAAAAATCCTTCAAGAAATCCTTTGAAAAATGGAATTTCTTTATAGTCACCAACAGGTTCTGCAAACGTTCCTGGTGAAAGAATCGCTTTTGTTGCCATAATTGCAATAATTCCAAGTAAAATTGGCGTTAATATTTTTCCGATATGATCTACTAATTTTGATGGATTTAATGATAAGAAGTAGACGACTGTAAAGAAAATCGCGCTAAAGATTAACATAGAGTACCATTGGTCCGGGAAAAGTGGTGCAATCCCAATTTCGTAAGATACAGATCCAGTTCGTGGAATAACAAATAGTGGGCCGATTGAAAGATAAATAATGATAGCGAATATTGCTGCGAATTTTGGATGAACACGGCTTGCTAAAGTGTTAAAACTACCACCGGCAAGGGCAACAGCGACGATAGCTAGTAAAGATAAACCGACGTCTGTAATAATAAATCCTGTAATGGAAATCCACATATTTTCTCCGGAAGAAAGACCGAGAAGGGGCGGGAAAATCATATTACCAGCACCGAAGAAAACTGCGAATAGTAATAAACTAATCGAAAGTATTTGCGCTGGTTTTAAAGTTGTACGCATATAAAGAAAATCCTCCTAATGAGTGTTTTTGTCGAAAATTCAAATAATTTGTCGAGTAACTGTTACTATTTTAAAGGTCTGATGACTAGAAAGCAATAGGGAATTTTGAAAATATTAAAAAATAATGCATTAAATCGAATAAATATACTATTTATATCTTCAATAGGAAGGATTTAACTTTGAACGTAAAAAAAACACATATCGATCGGATACGTGTTTTAAAAAAATATTTTTTTATCACGTTCTTCTTTTAATATTTCAACTGCTTCTCGGAAACGTTGTGAATGGACAATTTCACGTTCACGTAAGAAGCGTAGACTATCATTTATATCTGGATCATCGGATAAATTAATGAGCCATTGATATGTTGCTCTTGCTTTTTCTTCGGCCGCAATATCCTCGTATAGATCGGCGATTGGATCACCTTTAGCCTGTATATACGTTGCAGTAAATGGAACACCAGCTGCATTATGGTAATGAAGTGCGCTATCATGGTCAGCATAATGAGGATCAAGTCCAGCAGCTTTCATTTGTTCAGGAGTTGCATCTTTCGTTAGTTTATAAACCATCGTAGCAATCATTTCAAGGTGAGCAAATTCTTCTGTACCAATATCAGTAAGTAGGCCAATGACTTTATCAGGAATTGTATAACGTTGATTTAAGTAACGTAGTGCAGCAGCTAGCTCGCCATCTGCACCGCCGTATTGCTCAATTAATAATTTTGCAAGTGCTGGATTGCAAGTTCCCACTTTAACTGGGTATTGTAATTTCTTTTCATAAATCCACATAGTTTCTCTCCTTTATATTTGCCATGGCCAAGGACCTTTGCTCCATTCCCAAGGGGAATTCGAATAACTGTTTCCAAACTGTTGGAGTGGTCCGTATTTTTCTTCCATCTTTTGTTTTAATACTCTCCGTTTATAGGAAAAATCATTAAATTGATTAATCGCAGCGGTGTCATCTGGATGTGTATCTAAATAAAGAGTGAGTTCAACTAGTACAAAGTCCAGTTCTTGAAGCTCCAGTAAAAGCTCATAGTATTCTTCAGGTAGCGATTGATTCACGTCAGTAGTCACCGCCCTTTTTTATAAGGATTTTCATAATAGTCATAAAAAACAGGCCATAAAGTCCCTTTTTGTAGTGCTTCTTTTGGTGTGAATTGTGGTAAGTTTGGCGGTTGAAAGCCTAAAAATAAATTAGGAGGAGTAGAATAATATTTTTTTCCGATAGGAGGACAAGGATCGAGAGGGCTATGGTAGGGCACGAATGATCTCATATATTTATTCACGAATAAACCTCCTTACATGTTCATTACTACGTATTGTATTCAGACATAATGAGCATTTATGACACATATAAAAAAGTAATAGGTACGGGGGGAATGAATGTGGAGACTGTGAAACAATTCATTGTATTGGAAGTAAAGAACTTAAAGGAAACTCTGTATTTTTATGAAGGGATTTTAGGAATAACACCTAGTTCAGAAAGGCCGCAATTAGATATTACAGGGGTTTGGTATGATACCGATTCAACGAGAATTAGTTTTGTGATGAATCGCAGTTTGGGCGGGCGTGAGAAGAGTGTTACGGACTCAGTTGATGTTCTAACATTTTCAATTTCTAACATAGAGAATGTAAAGAAGAGGTTAGTATTTTATAAAATTCCATATACAGAAAAAGAAAGTGAGAAAAGTATTGTAGTACAAGACCCGGATGGATATAAACTTCAAGTGGTAGAGAAGGATGAATAAGCGGAGGGGATTTAGTGGAGAGAAATTATGAAGAAAGTGCGTTGTTTGAGCATCAATTTTGGCTAAAGGTACTTACTGATCATGCACAATTTTTACTGGATGCGTTAGCTCCGAAGGAAAAAGAGGATATAAAGAAAGCTACTTACTTTGTTGAAATATTTACGAATCTGTTAAATAAAGTTCGGAATGTAAATCTAATGGCATTCTCAAAAGAGGCTGAACAAGCTGCTAAGGAAATTCGAGCGTTTAAATTAAATATTATGCAGAAGCAGTTGGAAGGGAAAATTACTATTCATTTTACGCCAACTTTTATTAATCATATGGTAAACGAAGTGGAAGAGTATATAACAGTTTTAGAGTTTTTGAAGAAAGGGGAAGTTCCGCCTGTTTTTCATGAATTGCATTATCATCTCGTTTGGTTAACGGATGCGGCTGGTCATGCGGGTTCTATTTCTGGTGGGCTAGATCTTGTTGAAAAAAGATTGAAAGAGAAAAGCGAAGAATTTACGAAGCATTTTGAACAATTTTACTTAAAGGCAGTTGAGATGACTGGATATTTACGAACGGAGCTTCATCATTTTCCAGCATTAAAGAAGTTTACAAAAGATGTTTCACTTGAATTGAAATTATTTTCGCATTTTTTACATGAAGTGGAAGAGCTCGAGTTATCGAATGAAGTATTAAGTGTATTATCAGCTAGAATGGCAGATCATATGGCAAGAGAGGAATGTTACTACTTATTAAAACTAGCTCAATCGTCTGGACTTGAAATGCCGAAATGTAATCCGCTTTAAAGAAAAAAGAGGTCAATTTTATTTGGCCTCTTTTTCTTTTTTGTTTTCTCTTTTTATTTTTGCTTGTTCAATGCTTGCTTGTAATGTCTCCATAATATTAAGGATGTTCGGAGCTGGAGAGATTGTTTCAGTTTTTTTCTGTTGTTCAATTTTATTCTCGATTAATTCGGTAAGGGCTTCTTTATATTCATCTGTATACATTTCTTGTTCAAAAGGATTTGTAAGGTGGTGGATTAAATTAATTGCTGCGGTGAGTTCTTGTTTTTGTATAGGATAATTTTCGTTACTTGGTAAGTTAGGTGTATTTGTTATATCGCGAATTTCATTAGGGTAGTGGATGGTTTGTAACATAAGTCCATCTTCAAAGTTACGGATAATAGCTAAATGTTGTTTTTTTCTAATAGAAATATGAATAAGCCCAAGTTTATTTGTGCGTTCAAGAGCTTCTTTTAATAATAAATAGGATTTTTCATGTCCTGGGGTAGGGCCTATAAAATAAGAACGGTCATAAAGAACAGAATCGATTTCGTTATTTTGGACAAAAGATATAATACGAATGGATCGTGGTTCGTGAGCCTTTTGCAACGCAGCTAATTCTTTTTCATCCATAATAATGTATTTATGAGGTGCATATTCATAGGCTTTGACAATATCTGTATCATCAATTTCTTCATCCGTACAATCAGGAGCGAATTTTTTATATTTAATAGGTGTTAAGCATTCTTTATGGAGACTTAAAAATTTTATATCGTTTTCTTCTACGGCACTGTATAGTTTGATTCCTATATTTAATAGTCCAAGTGAAAGTGCACCTTTCCATACGGTATGCAAATGAAACATCTCCTTTCGTTCAAAAATGATTATGTATATTATGAGATAGTAAGAAATTTCCTATACGTTTTTTGTTTTTTACGGAAGGGCCTGGGATATAAAGTGAAACTTTAATCAGTGGGGGTTTTCTTCATCCCCCACTGATTATCAGCCCTCACCAATCGGACTTTTAGGGGCAGCCCGACCCCAACCTAACTTCTTTGCTTTCGCTAAATTTTGAGGTGGGGGTCTTACTGCCCATTAAAGCGGGATAAAATGTATTGACAAGCCCTCTGAAATATTTTAATGTGAGTGTATAAAATTGTGTATAAAGGGGAGTAACTTATTACAGTAAAGTCGTCATTACAGGGAGAAACCCTCGGCTTTATTGGCAACGTTTCGTTGTTAGTGAGACCTTTACCAGCAATGGTAAAGGCCCCTTTCTGTCTATTTTAGGACCCTTACCATATTTGGTAGGGTTCTTTTTGTATACAAAGAGAGGAGATATAAAAATGAAAAAACTTATTAGTAGATTAAGAGTTGTATTTCATGTTCGCCGATTTGTTCCATTCCTATTTGACTTTTTTACTTCAAAAGAGGTTTCAATAAAGAAGAAAATTTTATCCATTGCTTTTTTAGTTGGTTATGTAGTGATGCCGCTCGATTTAATTCCAGACTTCTTACCGTTTATCGGTATTTTAGATGATATTGGAATTGTATTATTCATTTTGAACCGAATTGTCAAAATGGCGCCAGTTCAATTACAAGAAAAGCATAACGTAAACGTAGGATAGGAGTTAAAAATATGGAGCAAATTATTTTAGATATAATCGAGTTTTTAAAGCAGTTTTCTTATTTTGGAGTTGTGTTAGCATTAACGTTCGAATTTATTCCAGCAGAAGTAGTGTTGCCAATGGTTGGGTATTGGGTATACGAGGGTGATATGAATTTCTGGTTAGCTGTATTAGCAGGGAC
The DNA here is from genome assembly GCF_058791995.1 of Bacillus sp. EB106-04-02-XG92. Classification (NCBI taxonomy): domain Bacteria; kingdom Bacillati; phylum Bacillota; class Bacilli; order Caryophanales; family Bacillaceae; genus Bacillus; species Bacillus sp. EB106-04-02-XG92. The sequence continues at coordinate 107,757 of NZ_JBYTEA010000011.1, read as the reverse complement.
ACTTGGCGGAACGACAGGACCATTAACGCTATACGCACTCGGTTATTACGGTGGTCGTCCGCTATTAATAAAATACGGAAAATACTTCTTTATTAAAGAGGAACAAATTCAAAAAGCAGATGATTTCTTTGAGAAATATGGACCAGTTGTAGCATTTGTTGGACGCTTTGTACCAGGAGTTCGAACGCTTATCTCTGTTCCATGTGGTATGGCGAAAATGAATATATGGAAATTTAGCATATATACATTTGTAGCGATGTTCCCGTTAACGACTTTATATGTGTATTTTGGAATGAAATTAGGGCCGCATTGGGAGAAGGCCGCGGATGTTGTTGGACAATATATGTTACCGATATTAGCGGTCGTAGTTATTGTTGTAGGTGGTATATTCATCTATAAATTTATGAAAAAAAGAAACAGAACGGAATCTATCTAGTCATTTGAATATTTTTTGAAAATAGATGAATCGTACAGGCAAAAGACTCTAAAGGACATACACATATAGGGAATAGAAAAGAGAGAGGGGAAACAACTATGTCTTGTGAGTGCTCAGGGGCTGCATTAACTTGTTGTCCAGATAAAAATTATGTACAAGATAAAGTGTGTAGTCCGTGGTCTGCTACTGTAGTTGCAACAGCAATCGATAATGTTCTTTATACAAATAATATTAACCAAAACGTAGTTGGTACTGGTTTTGTTAAATATGATGTTGGACCAGGCCCAATTACTGTAGAGGCGCTTGATTCTGCTGGTACTGTAATAGATACACAAACATTAAATCCAGGAACGAGTATTGGGTTTACGTATCGTCGTTTTGATATTATACAAGTCGTGTTACCCGCAACACCTGCTGGAACGTATCAAGGAGAATTTTGTATTACAACACGTTATCCACTTTCATAGCAGAATAGGAGAGGATCAAAATGGGAATGAGAAGTTCCAGTTTGTCTTGTTGTTCTAATAAAACACTTGTGCAAGATCAAGTATGTACAGACTGGTCTATTACAGGTGCTGGTACTCAAATTGTATATACGAATAATATTACACAAGAAGTATATGGTTCAGGTTACGTGAAATATGATGTAGGGGCGGCTCCAATTACAGTTGATTTTTTAGTAGGCGCTACGGTAGTTGATACTGTTACTGTTCAACCGCAAAGTAGTGGTACTTTCACTGTACGATATTTTACAACTGTTCGAATTACTACGACAGGCACAACTGTTAATCAAGGAGAGTTTTGTATTACTGTACGTTATCCGATTTCATAAAAAAGCATACCGTAAATGGTATGCTTTTTTATGTTAAGGAAGTGATGAAATTGGCATTCTATAAGCGACATGTAAATTCGCAACAGTACTTACCTTCTAAATATAATGAAGGATTACTTTCTATATTAATAATACTGACAGATTGTAAGTCTTTTCCTGTGTAAGATATCGTATTACCAGGAAAAACAGTGAAAATATTAGTTACTGCTCCAACGATTTGAATTGTAACCGCTTCTGTGCTGCTAGTACTATTGTAAACCGAGACAGTACCTGATATAAGTAGTATTCCATCGCTTTGCCACAGTATCATTGGTTGTGATTTATGTTTGGCAGAGGAAATAGTGTTATTCGTTATAAGAAAATTTCCTGCAAATTCATTTGTTACTAGTTCGTAATTTGGATTTGAAGGAGAGGGCGGTGGACAGGGATTTGGGCAAATAATAGATAAAGGAGCGAAGCAGCCAATACTTTTTTTGTTCTTCAATACAACCCCTCCTTTTAAGTAGTCTTTTACTATTATTAAATGTAGAAGCATGGCCGATGTGTTAAAAAAAGAAGGAAATGTTAAAAATTAAGATTGTCTAATAGGCTTAAACCTTAACTTATCATTAGTGTTATAGAAAAGATTATATGTAAATAGTCATAGGAAAAGAATAATCAGACTCTGTTAGACAAAAGGTGGTTGTATACAATAATACAAGGAATGTTGGACTTAACTTCTAATTAACTGTATATTTACAAAAGTCTAATAAAATTAATTTGTTATTTAAACGGCATTAATATGTTTTAGATAAAATAGCCCTTGTAATGAATCAACTATTATGAGGAGGATTCACGTGGAAAGAACTGTTTTACGAAAAGTAAAAGGTCTTATTGGATTATTAATGGTTTTTGTATTAGCATTCGTATCATTTCCGTGGAGTACATCAGTCAAAGCGGAAGAGAAGAAGCAAGAAAAGGCACCAAGTGAAAAGAAAATAGTTTTTCCAGTCGTAAGTGATGTACATATTAAAAATAGTGGAACGGATGATACGTTTCGCTGGAAAAGAGCGATTGAACAGTTCAATACGCTTGCGCCAAAGCAAGATGCGTTTGTTATTGTAGGTGATTTCACAGATACAGGATCAGTGCAGCAGTATGATCGTTTCATGCAAGTATATAATGAAAATGCAAATAAAGATGCGGTACGAATGAACTCTCTTGGTAATCATGACTATTGGAACGGTTTATCTGTAGAGGGAGCACAGAAGCGTTTCTTAGAAAAGACAGGCATGGAATCAATTTATTATCATAAAGTGGTAAAGGGTTATCACTTCCTTGTCATGTCTCCAGAGAATGGGACAACTCATGGATATTATTCAGACAAGCAAATTAATTGGTTAAAAGAAGAGATGGCAAAAGCGCAAAAAGATGATCCAGAAAAACCAATTTTCGTATTTTTACATCAGCACATTAAAGATACAGTATACGGTAGTCAAGAATGGGGAACGCAAGATAGTGCAAAAATTAATGAGGTATTAAAACAATACCCACAGGTTATTACGTTTTCAGGGCATTCGCATTATCCGTTAGATGACCCAAGATCAATTCATCAAAAAGACTTTACATCAGTTGGTACATCTTCTGTAAGTTATATGGAAGTGGAAGGTGGGAAAGTACAAGGGAATATCCCATCAGGAGCAAGTACATTAAGTCAAGGTTTATTAGTAGAAGTGGATGATAAAGAAGTAACGATTAATCGCCGTGATTTCCATACAAATTCTTGGACAGGCGAACCGTGGAAAATTCAGTTGCCATCAAAGAAAGAAACATTTACACATGTAGAAGATCGTGATAAAGAAAAGCCTTACTTTGCAAAAGATGCGAAGTTATCGGTATCAAATGTAACAGAAAATGCAGCAACAGTAACATTCCAGCAAGCGTTGGACAACCTTCTTGTTCATTCTTACCGTGTACAAGCTAAAGATAAGCAAACAGGTGAAATAAAGAATAAATTGTTAGCATTTTCAGAGTTTTATCGTGATCCAGTACCGAAAGAGTTGACATTTACACTTGCAGGTTTAGATGGCGGGAAAACATATACACTTGAAGTTGTTGCGATTGATTCATTTGGCAATGAGAGTGTACAGCCGTTAACAGCAGAGATCACTACGAAAAAAGATAATATTGATCCGAATGTGAAAGTACCAAAGGCCGATGTTTTTGATGTAAACTTTGCAGATGGTACATTTAAAGACAATTCATCATTTGGTACAAAAGGTGATGTTAAGGGCAATGTGACTATTGAATATGATAAAGCATTGAAAAAGAATGTTATGAAGCTAAATGGAAAAGCAAATACATTTGGATACCTTCCGTTTTCAGCAGCACAAAAAGAGAAAGTAGCAAATACGTTTACGCTAGAAACTGTATTTTCAATGAATGAACTCCGTGGACAAGGTATTTTGCAAAATACAGAGAGCGGCGGAATTGGCTTTGAATCTACAGGAAGTGGTTATGTAGAATTATGGGCTCATATTGGCGGTAGCTATAAACGTGTTGGCGTTCAATTAGCGGCCAACAAAACATACCATTTAACAGGAACGTATAACGGCAGTGAAGTAGCAATTTACGTAGATGGTAAAAAAGTAAATAGTCAACCAGCTACAGGGAAAGTATATCACCCGAACGTACCATTTGCACTTGGTGCTGACCCTGATAGTAACGGGAATGGTGGTATTCCGTTAAATGGACAAATTGCGCTTGCGAAATTATATAGTAAAGCGTTAAGTTCTTCAGAAGTATTAGCAGCGTATAATGAGTTTTCTAATCGTACAAAGTTAGAAGAAGTACACGCGTTATATGAAGAGCTTGGGAAAGTGAAAGAAGTGTTAGCTGGTACGTATGAGTTTGGTGATAAGCCAGGTCAATATTCAAAAGAAGCATTTCAAGCATTAGAGAAAAGCTATAACGCTGCAAAGCAAGTGTTTGAAAATGTAGGAAGTACTGGAGAACAAGTTGTTCAAACGTATAATGAATTAAAAACAGCTAATGTAACATTTGTACAATCAAAAGTGGCAGAAGAACAACCGAAAACACCGAAAGAAAAATTACAAATGAATATTGCATCTGCAAAAGCAGTAGTGAAAAAAGCGCAAGCTGCAAATGTAACGGACGGTTCAGTGAAATCATTGAGTCAAAAAATTACAGTGGCAGAATCTGTGTTAAAAGATGCGAAAGTAAAAGATGCACAAGTAGAAACGATGAATCGTACGGTAGAGTATGCAATTTCACTCGTTGAAAAAAGCATAAACAAATAAGAGAGAAGAAAAAGAAGCTTATCATGATAGGCTTCTTTTTTGTTATACTAAAAGTAGCATAGAATGAAGGAGCGAATAATTTGGAAGAGAAAAAGCTGAAAAGAATTCTTGAATATGTATGGATCGCGGTTGTGCTCCTTGTAGGATATTATTTCTTAAAAGAAAAAAGTATATGGGTTCTATTTTTAATGACGTTTTTATTAGCGGGTTTAGGCACGTTATTTATTAACTTCTTCTTTGATAGTTTAAATGCATGGAAGAAGAAAAAGAAGGGAACGAAGTAAAGGAGGGAACATATGCAAAAGTGGAAGCTACTATATCAGGTGATTATTTTCTTAGTGCTTGTAGGTATTGGAATTATTAAATACGGAACGCCAATAGGAAATTGGGCATCGTTTACAGCTTGCATCGGCATATTTTTCATTTTACAATCGTTAACGAAAAAATATAATAGTACAGAAAGATAGCTCGCCGCTAAAACGGCGAGCTATTTTGTTATGCTTTTTTCTGTTCATCATTTGTTTTTTCAGAAGCTAAATGACTATGTTTTCTAGAGTAGAAGAAATAGAAACATAAACCGACTATAAGCCAAGCTATAAAGCTAATCCATGTCGTTTTAGATAAATTAGCCATCAAATATAAACAGCAAAGAATTGCGACAACTGGTAATACAGGTACGAAAGGTGTACGGAATCCGCGTTTCAAGTCAGGGTGTGTTTTTCGTAAAATAAGTACTGCACAGCAAACGAATGTAAAGGCTGTTAACGTACCGATGTTAACTAAATTAGCTAGTAAATGTAAGTCTAAAAGTCCTGCTAATAAAGCGGCAACAACGCCAGTGATCCATGTGTTTAATAAAGGAATTTTGACTCTTTTATTTACACGTGCTAACGCTTTTGGAAGTAGGCCATCGCGGCTCATCGCATAAGAGACGCGAACTTGTCCATACATAACGACGAGGAGAACGGTTGTCATTCCAGTCATCGCTCCAACAGCGAGTAGTCCAGCAATTGTATCTTCACCAACGAAATGTAAGGCAAACGCAACTGGATCAGAAACATCTAATTGTGTATACGGAACCATACCAGTTAAAACGAAAGATACAATCATGTATAAAACAGTACAAATAAGAAGGGAACCGATAATGCCAATTGGCAAATCACGCTGTGGTTTTTTCGTTTCTTCTGCAGCGGTTGCGATTGCATCAAAGCCTAAAAAGGCGAAGAATACAGTGGCAGCTCCAGTAATAATACCGTCGTATCCGAACGGAATGAAAGGTGTCCAATTTTCAGGTTTTACATATTTCGCACCTGCTACGATAAAGGCGATAATAACAGCTAACTTGATAAGAACCATAATATTATTAATGCGTGCGCTTTCACGTATACCGAAACTTAAAAGACCAGTAATGAGTAGTAAAATACAAACAGCTGGTAGATCGATAAGACCACCTTTTCCTACGCCAGGGGCCGAGGCGATTATGGCGGGCAGATGGACGTTAAATCCTTGTAGTAAAGATTGTAAATAACCAGACCAACCGACAGCTACTGCCGCGACTGCAAGTAAATATTCGAGCATTAAACACCAGCCGACGATGAAGGCGACGACTTCTCCGACTGTCATGTATGCGTAAGTATACACACTTCCTGAGACAGGAATAGAAGAAGCGAATTCGGCATAACAAAAGGCTACACAAGCACAAGTAAATGCAGCAATAAGGAATGATAGCATAATACCAGGACCAGAATGTTTCGCTGCGACAATACCTGTTAATACAAAGATCCCTGTCCCAATTACGGCGCCAATTCCTAAAAACGTTAAATCAAGTGCAGTTAATGTTCTATTTAACTGCCGTGGTGATTCAGTACTAAGCGCTTTTTTTCGTAATAATGACTTCACTTTGGACTCTCCCCCCGTTTTTTCATTTCCATAACTGCGAATATAGTAGGAGCCCACTAGAAAAGAGTATGTAAGTAAATGGAGGTACAGTTATGGTATGTAGTTTTTTAAAATTGCTGGATTAATCTTAATATAATTCAGAATATTTTGTCAAATAAAAATGTGAAAAATAAAATGCGAATGAATAGGGGAAACTACTGGCAGGAATGGACGAGGGTTAATAATCCACCCATTAAAGTTAAAGTAGGAGCAGATGCTATGTTATTTTATTTTGAACTTGTCGTCATTTTACTTTGTACGAAATTAGCTGGCGATATTAGCGTGAGACTCGGCCAGCCTTCTGTACTTGGTAAATTAATTGTCGGTATTATTATCGGTCCGGCTGTACTCGGTATTATTAATAGCTCTGAATTAATCGATGAACTGAGTGAGATTGGTGTTTTACTACTTATGTTTATGGCAGGGCTTGAAACCGATTTAGAAGAGTTAAATCGGAATTTGAAATCGTCATTTGCAGTAGCGGCTGGTGGAATTATTTTTCCTTTCATCGGTGGTTATGTAACAGGATTGTTGTTTGGATTAATACAATCTCATGCAATTTTCTTAGGTTTATTACTTTGCGCAACATCAGTTAGTATTACGGTACAAACGCTAAGGGATTTAGGGAAAATGAATACGAGAGAAAGTACAACGATTTTAGGTGCTGCCGTATTTGATGATGTTATCGTCGTTATTTTATTAGCGTTTGTTATGAGTTTTTTAGGAACGCAAGATGTGAATATAACACTTGTTATCGTAAAGAAAATTATTTTCTTCGTCAGCATAGTTTTTATCGCATGGAAAGTTGTTCCGTGGATTATGAAAATGCTTGTGCCACTTCGTGTAACTGAGGCATTGATTAGTGCAGCTCTTATTATTTGTTTCTCTTTTTCGTATTACAGTGAAATGATGGGGATTGCAGGTATTATCGGAGCATTTGCAGCTGGAATTGCCATTTCTCAAACAGAGTATAAGCACGAAGTAGAACATAAAATTGAACCGATTGCGTATGCGATATTTGTGCCAGTGTTCTTCGTAAGTATCGGAATGGAAATTACATTTCAAGGTATCGGAAGCCAGCTTTGGTTCATTATCATTATGACGCTTATTGCGATTTTTACAAAGTTAATCGGATCAGGTTTAGGAGCAAGACTAACAGGGTTCAACCTTCAATCTTCTATTAGTATCGGAGCAGGGATGGTATCGCGTGGTGAAGTAGCACTTATCATCGCTGCGAATGGACTTACGGCAAATTTATTAGCGAAAGAAAATTTCACAGCGATTGTTATTGTTGTTATATTAACGACGATTATTACGCCGCCGCTTTTGAAGAAGTATTTTGTATAGAGAGGAAGAGCTTATCTGATGGAGGTAAGCTCTTTTTTTATTGGAAAAAGCAATAGTCATATAGCGTGAATAGGTTGTAATTATGGTAAAATCTACGTATATGATAAGTCAAGGGGAGAAAATGTGTGAAGATTACGAAGGGGAAGGTTATCGGTGTAATCACACTTATTGCACTCTGTATATCATTTACCGCATGGAAAGAGTCAAAAGTGAAAGATTTTCCAGTTTCTATTTTTTCTTCTTATGTAGAAGACGAAAACCTGAAAGACTATAAGTACACTGCTTTTGTACCTGACTTTGCAATTTGGATACATGGATGGGAAAAACAGCGATCTGAAGGTGAAATAACGTCATATAAAAAAGGGGATCGAACTGTAATCGTTCACCATCCACCTGGTAATGATGGTTTTTATCTATATGATACAAATGATAGTAGAGAATATACGCAACCGTAAGAAGTGGAGGTTAAATAGTGAAAGCTTCGACGTTACTATTTAAAATTGAAAGTAATATGGATCAATTTTCACCAGCTGAAAAGAAGGTTGCCATGTACATAATGGAGAATGCAGAGATTGTTCCGAACTTAACGACGAAAGAAGTGTCAACGAATGCAGGCGCAAGTGAAGCAAGTGTTGTTCGCTTTTGTAAATCGATTGGAATCGGAAGTTTTAAAGCATTTAAAATTGCGCTCGTTCGTGAATTAACGATTGCTGATTATAATATTAATGATTTTTCAGTGATGAATACGGAAGATGGACCGTACGACTTGTTTAATAAAGTTACGTATGTGAATAAAGCTGCAATTGAGGCAAGCGTTACAGCTATAGATAAAAAAGAACTTGAAAAAGCTGCAGATCGTATTGTAAATGCCGATAAAATTATCTTTTATGGAGTAGGCGGATCAGCTACTCCAGCGATGGACGGAGCTTATAAATTTACAAGGCTCGGATTTACAGCGATGATGCTATCTGATTTTCATATGATGTTGCCGCTTGTGACGAATTTAAAAGAAGGCGATATATTTGTGGCGATTTCAACATCTGGTCGTACGAAAGATGTACTTGAAATGGCGCAATATGCGAAGAGACAAGGTGCAACAGTTATTGCGATTACGAAGCTTGATCAATCATCACCGTTATATAAAGAGGCGGATATTCGTCTTTGTATGCCAGATGTAGAACAAGATCATCGTATTGCAAGTATTGCTTCAAGAATGACGCAACTCAATATGATAGATGCTCTATATGTGATTACTTTTAATCGCATTGGTAATAAAGTGCTGGATCAATTTATGGAAACAAGAGAAGAAGCTTTGCGATTACGGAAGCTGAAATGAGAAGATGGGGAAACCCATCTTTTTTTCGTATCGACATAAAGTGAAACTTTAATAATTGGGGGTTTTGTTCATCCCCCAATTATTATTAGTTGAACCAATCGGACTTTTACAGGCAGTTGATCCCCCACCTATCTTTTTTGCTTTCGCTGAATTTGAGGTGGGGGTCTTACTGCCAGTTAAAGTGGGATAAATTCGTCATGAAAAGAAATTAAATTTCATAAAATAATAAAGTAATATTGATTTTAAATTTCTTGAAGTTATAATGAAAGTATGAAATAAAATTTCAAAGTAGGTGGTAATATGTTAGAAAATTTATCGACAGAACATCGTAATGAGAAGACGATGAATTTAGATGAGATGAGCATAAAAGAAGTGTTGCAAAGTATGAATGAAGAAGATCGAACTGTTGCGTTAGCAGTTGAAAATGAAATAGAAGAAATTGAAAAGGTTGTAGGGGCTGTTATTCAGTCTTTTGAAGAAGAGGGCCGATTAATTTACATTGGGGCTGGTACGAGTGGCCGTTTAGGTATTTTGGACGCAGTGGAATGTCCGCCGACATTTGGCACAGATGATACAATGGTGCAAGGATTTATAGCAGGTGGATTGAAAGCGTTTACTAAAGCGGTAGAAGGTGCCGAAGACCGTGAAGAATTGGCAGAAGAAGATTTAAAAAGTATTGGATTAAACGAGAAAGATACATTGATTGGAATTGCAGCAAGTGGCCGAACTCCTTACGTAATTGGCGGCTTGAAGTACGCAAATAGCGTAGGAGCGAGTACAGCTAGTATCTCCTGTAATAAAAATGCTGAAATAAGTAAATATGCAAAACTAAATGTGGAAGTAGAAACAGGCGCAGAGATTTTAACAGGCTCAACACGTTTGAAAGCTGGTACAGCGCAGAAATTAGTACTGAATATGATTTCGACAGCATCTATGATTGGTGTTGGGAAAGTATATAAAAACTTAATGGTAGATGTGCAATCTACAAATGAAAAATTAGTAGAACGATCAAAACGAATCATTATGGAAGCAACAGGTGTTAGTTATGAAGTAGCGGCAGAGCATTATGAAAAGGCAGAACGTAATGTGAAAGCTGCGATTGTTATGGTGTTATTACAGTGTGAGCAAGGGGAAGCACTGCAGAAATTAAAAGAAGCGAAAGGGTTTGTGAAGAAGGCACTATAAGATAATAGGGAGGGGGATTCTATTATGAAGAAAGAAGAGAGAATGGCCAAAGAAATTTCAGAGCAACTTGGGGGAATAAAAAATATTCGCGGCATTGCTCATTGTATGACGAGACTGCGATTAACGCTTCATGATGAAAGTAAAGTGAATATGGAACTTTTGAAAAAGGTTGAAGGGGTTATGGGTGTTATTGAAGATGAGACGCTTCAAGTCGTTGTTGGACCAGGGACAGTAAATAAAGTAGCAGCTGAGATGGAAGGTTTAACAGGACTACGGATTGGTGAGGTGGCAGATCATCACCTTGAAGACCTTGGGCAAGAGATGAAGTCAGAGAGGAAGAAGAAAAATAATACGCCAGTGAAAAACTTTTTACGAAAAATAGGAAGTATTTTCATTCCGTTAATTCCTGGTCTTGTTGCGTCAGGTATTATAAACGGGGTCGCTAACTTTGCGAAAAACGCAGGTGCTGATCCGAATGCAACGTGGCTACAAATGTTATTACTCATTGGCGGCGGTATCTTTACTTTCTTAGGAATTTTAGTCGGTTGGAATACAGCGAAAGAATTTGGCGGGACACCAGTTCTTGGAGCAATTGCTGGTATTTTAATTTTTAACCCAGCGATGGCGAACGTAAAATTATTCGGTGAAGCGCTTGTACCTGGACGGGGTGGATTGTTTGCCGTTATTTTTGCAGCATGGCTTATGGTTGTAGTGGAAAGACAAGTTCGAAAAGCAGTGCCAAATGCAGTTGATATTATTATAACGCCGCTTATTACTGTGTTAGTGGTGAGTATCGTAACGATGTTAGCGATTCAGCCGGTAGCAGGTTTCTTATCTGAAGGAATTACAAGCGGCATTAATGGTATTTTAAGTATTGGTGGAGCGTTTGCTGGAGCAGTACTTGCGGGAACATTTTTACCACTCGTTATGGTCGGTTTGCATCATGGTTTAACACCAATTCATATGGAGTTTATTAATCAAACGCACGTAACGCCTCTATTACCAGTACTTGCGATGGCTGGAGCTGGGCAAGTAGGAGCAGCGATTGCCATCTATGTGAAAACAAAAAACAAACGACTTCGTAACGTAATTAAAGGAGCATTACCAGTTGGCTTTTTAGGAATTGGCGAACCGTTATTATACGGGGTTACATTACCACTTGGGAAACCGTTTCTTACAGCTTGTTTAGGAGCAGCAGTTGGCGGTGCATTCCAAGCAGTTATGAAAACAGCCGCACTCGGAATCGGTGTATCAGGATTATCATTAATTCCGTTAATTGCTGATAATAAATATTTACTATATTTCCTTGGATTAGTAGTGGCATATACGTTCGGATTCATCTTTACGTACTTCTTCGGATTTAAAGAAGAAATGGCAGAAAACATATAGAGAAAGGGATTCCTTTCTCTTTTTCTATTCATAGAAAGGGAGATTCATATGATCGGAGTTTCAATTTACCTTGCAAAAGAACGAGTAAAGAAGCAAGAAGAGTGGCTAAAAGTAGCGAAGGAAAACGGGTTCTCATCTATTTTTACATCATTGCACATTCCTGAAGATGACCCTGGTACGTATAAAGAGCTAATTCAAATACTTGGGAAACAAGCTCTTGAAAATGAAATGGAATTAATGGTCGATGTTTCTCCAAAATCGTTACACCATTTAGGGATGACGTATGAAAATGTGGAGGAGCTATTGGACTGGGGCATTACAGGCTTAAGAATGGACTATGGCATCAAGCCGAAAGAGATTGCACGCGTATCTCACAAGATGAAAGTAGCTTTAAATGCGAGTACGATTACAGATTCATTTTGGAAAGAGTTAATCATAGAAAATATAAAGGTAGAGAATATAGAAGCGTGGCATAATTTTTACCCGCGACCAGAAACAGGACTAGCAAAATCATTCTTACAAAAAAAAAACGAATACTTACATGAGTGCGGAATAAAAACGATGGCATTTATTCCGGGAGATGGTGAAAAACGTGGTCCGCTATGTGAAGGTTTGCCAACGTTAGAAAAGCACCGCAATATACGCCCGCTTGAAGCATACTTAGAACTTGTACAAGATTGTGGTGTCGATAAGGTGTTAATCGGGGATATAAGCGGAAGCATAGAAAGTGTACAAGAGATAGCGAGTGCGAGTAGAGGAATTATTCCGCTGCGGTATGAGCCATTGATAGAGAAAAGTGAAGTATTAAAAATGGTAGAACAAGTGCATACAAATAGACTAGATCCAGCGCGTGATGTCATTCGTTCTGTAGAATCACGAGAAGAAAATAAAGTCGTGTTACAGCCAATGCATACAATTGCAAGAAAGAAAGGCAGCATTACAATTGATAATGAATTGTACGGTAGATATGCAGGAGAGATGCAGGTTGTTATACATGATTTGCCTGTAGATGAGAAAGTGAATGTTGTTGGGATGGTTGTAGAAGAGGACTTGTCTTTATTTCCGTATGTTGGCGCTGGAAAAATGTTTCAAATTTTTTGTGTAATAGAGTAAAAGCTTGAATTGGCACTATTCTGTAGGAAAACATTATCCGTAAAAGGGATAATGTTTTTTGTTTTCTTAAAAAAAGTATTTGACGAATGAAATAAAATACCGTATTGTTTTGACTTGTAAATAAAAGTTCACCATAACAAAACAAAAAGGAGAGTTCAAAATGAACCAATATATTGGGAATTTAATTATTCGTATCGTGTTAGGAGTGACATTTTTTGCGCACGGTTTAGCGAAGTTTCAATCAGGTATCGATAACGTAGCAGGATGGTTTACAAGCATCGGCTTACCAGGTGGTCTTGCATACGGCGTAGCAACAGTTGAATTAGTTGGTGGTATATTATTAATTATCGGTTTAGGCGTAAAATATGTAGGATTGTTATTCGCTCTTATTTTAGCTGGAGCTATCGTAAAGGTAAATGGAGCAGCAGGTTTATTAGGAGATGGAAAGAATCCAGGATATGAATTGGATCTTGCATTATTATCAATGGGTGCGTATTTATTCGTTGTAAAAGCAGAAGGGTATGTAGATCGTTTCTTAAAAGAGAAAGTAATGAAAACGAAGTAAACTTATTTATAAATTGTTGACTTGAATCGTTAATGTAACTATAATGATTACGACGTGTGAATTAAGAATAAAACAATTTAAATATTTTTTTACACAAGGTGTAACAATGAAGGTTACATCTTGTGTAAAAAATAAATAGAAAGGAAGGAAGTAACATGCCTAAATCAAATTTAGAAGTTATTCGAAGTACATATGAAGGATCTGCTTCTTCGAATGCAAAACATTTAGCGGAAGCCCTCTCTGAAAAAGTAGAATGGACAGAGGCAGCAGGATTCCCATACGGGGGAACTTATATAGGTGTAGAAGAAATAATGAAAAATGTATTTAGCCGATTAGGATCAGAATGGGATGAGTATAAAGCGAGTGTAAATATGTACCATGAAGTAAGCGGAAAAGATGTGATTATTGCTGAAGGTGTTTATTCAGGAGTTTATAAAGAAACGGGAAAATCATTTGAAGCAGATTTCGTTCATGTATGGCAACTGGAGAACGGAAAAATCGTGAAGTTTAAGCAGTATGTAGATAGTCATCTTGTTAGAGAAGCGATGCAGAGATAATGCTTTTTAAATGGATCGTAAGTATATGCATTACAATTATTGTAATTTTCTCGTCTATAGTTGGCGGAAAAAAATTGCTTGCATATGTGGAAAAAGAAAATAAAAATATTCAAACCGAGCGAGTGGCAAACGAAAAAGAGAAGAAAGTTGCAGAAGAATCCCCACAAGTTAGTGAAGGTGAAATTATTTCTACTATGCACAAAATGGTACACCAAAAGGTAAAATCCTCTGAAAAATGGGGATTTGTAGAAATGACAAATAAGGAAATTTCTAATGTGAAAAGAGATATTGAAAATAGTACAGGTTTTCAATATAAAATGAAGTTATTTTCTATTATAAATAGATGGGAAAAAGGAGATTTTTCTCAAACTGTTGAGGAGCACAACTTTTTATGGAGTCTTCAAGGTGGAGATACTGGCAAGGCAACAAAACGTTTATCACCAGAAGAGGAAAAGCAGTATATAAAAGAAATGAAGAATAAATAAAAAACATCGCCAACTCAGGTGACGATGTTTTTTCATTAAGAATGTTTTCGCATGAAAGCTCTAGTCGGCTGAACAGTAACCGTTTTGAAATGAGAAAATAAATAACATCCTGTGACAACGATCATTGTCCCTACAATTTGTATCCACGTTAGTTCTTCACCGAGGAAAAGGAATGCTAAAATCGCTGTGAAAATCGGATTGAAGTTTAGAAAAATCCCGGATGTCGTAGCTCCTAATTTTTGTACACCAATATTCCAAAACACCATACAGAGAACGGTAGAAATAAGCCCTGTATATAAAAGAGATGTCAGGAAAGAAGCATTTATATTTGTAACAGTGAAGCTCCCGATGTTAAAGGGCAATAATAAAATAACACCGAAAATACCAGAGTATAATGTGGCCATGAGCGGTGTCGTTGTTTTTGTTGCCCATTTACTACAAACAGAATACATTCCCCAAATACAAACAGCCGCAATCATCCATAAATCGCCGCTATTAAAATGTAGTGAAAATAAAAGTGCAAAGTTACCTTTTAATAGGACAAGAATAACCCCAAAAAATGAAAGAATCATGGATAGAATTTGAAGTGTATTTACTTTTTCTTTTAGAAATAATACTGAAAATAGTGCAATGGAAATCGCATTTAATGTAGAAATAAGTCCTACATTCGTTGCGGATGTTTTTTCTAGTGCTAGAAATTGAAAGATGTTAAAAAGAGCGACCCCTGAAATTCCCATGAGTATTAACGGAAGTATGGCAGCGCGAGGTGGAATGATTTTCTTTTCTTTAAACCATACCATCGGTAATAAACAAACGATCGCAATCATCCATCTTAAGCTTGTAAGTGTCATCGGAGACGCGTGATCAACGAGCGATTTTCCAACGACGAAATTTCCTCCCCATAATAAGCTCGTTAGTAATAGTAAAAAGACATAAAAATAAGGCATATAAAAATCCCCTTTGTTGTAATCAATATGAATTGTAAATAATTTTAGCATTTTTCTTTATTGTGTAATATATTCTTTTGTATAATAGGGAAAAGTCGATAAGATATTTTGTTTTGAGTGATATTTACAGAAAGATATTCGGTTTTATGTAGGTTATAAGTTGTTTTTTCGAATAATCATCGGTAAGAAAAAGGGGGAATTTTGATGGAGTCGTCAGTTATTAAAGTGTTAGATGATTTAGACGTACAAATTTTAGATATATTGCAGAAGGAGTCTCAAGTAAGTAATGCAGAGCTTGCGCGACGCGTTAATTTATCGCCAGCTGCGATGCATGCGAGAATAAAAAGATTAGATGGAGAAGGGTTCATTGATAAGCAAGTAGCCATTTTAAATCAAGAAAAGCTTGGTTTTGATTTGTTATGCTTTATTTTTATGAGTACGAATATTCATCAATCGGATAAACTGGAAGTGCTGGAAAAAGAATTAGAAGCAATGCCTGAAGTGTTAGAATGTCACTGTTTAACAGGAGAGTATGATTATTTATTAAAAGTTGCAAATCGTGATCGTAAAGAGTTGGAGCAGTTTATTAGAAAGCTAAATAAGCTTGGTATTACAAGGATACAGACGAGTTTAGCACTTCGTGAAATTAAATATTCGACGGTATTGCCGATACGAAATGAGGAACCAAGCATCGATTAGATTGCTTGGTTTTTTGTTTGTATAAAGTGATTGACGGGGAGAAAGGAGAGATGTATTATTATATAAAATTATGTATTAAAATTCATTTTGGTTTATAAATATTAATATCGTGGGCAAGGGGATAGAATATGAAAATCTTTAATGCAGTTACGAGTGATGTGAAAGAAATTTATAGTCTTATTGAAGCTTATGCAAAAGAGGGAGTAGTTTTACCGCGTTCTCTTTTATCTCTCTATCAATATTTACAATGTTTATATGTAGTGAAAGAAAGCGATAAGATTGTTGGAGTTGCTGGTTTACATGTGTTAGGAGAGGACCTTGCAGAAGTCCGATCATTGGTCGTTTCGCATACATATGCAGGAAAAGGAATCGGGCGTATGTTAGTGAACCATGTAATAAATGAGGCAGCGAAAATAAAAGTGAATAGAGTTATTTCTTTAACATATGAAACGGAATTTTTTCAAAAGTGCGGGTTTGATTTTGTAAATAGAGAGGCGTTACCAGAAAAAGTATGGATTGATTGTAGGCATTGTCCGAAGGTTGATTATTGTGATGAGGTGGCAATGATTCGGTATGTTGGGTGAAGCTTTTGGAGAGAAAAAACTCTCACTGTTATAGGAGAAATAATGAGATAAGTGATTGCTTTATTAAACGGGTTGGCGGAGGACTATTATAGTAGACAAACTGCGATTTCCGACATGTAAGTTTATAAACGAAGAAGAGTCTGATATGGCTCTCAGACTCTTCCCTCAATAGCAAAGAGTAAGTCTTTTAATTACTCTTCTCCTATATAATACACAAGAAGTATTTAGATGTGTAGAACAATAAATTCCAATATAGTTATTCGAATATATTGTTTAAAAATAAAAATAGATGATTTAAAAGAGGAATTAAATTACAAATGTTGATTTACCGCATGACGGAAAACCATTTATATGAAAAGATGGTTAATAAAGTGATATTGAAATAATAAAATATGAAATATTGCATATTGAATTGTGGAACAAAAAAGTGAAAATGTTATTTTGTAGACAAGGATGTTCAGCTTGCATTTTGAATAATTTAAACAGCTTATTACTAATTTAGAATGAATCCTAAATGAATTTTTGAGAGTTCATAGCGAGGGATATCATGATAGCATTACATAATCAAATATGTATTTTGGATCAAGTGAACATGCGATGGAATGGG
Source organism: Bacillus sp. EB106-04-02-XG92 (assembly GCF_058791995.1). NCBI lineage: Bacteria > Bacillati > Bacillota > Bacilli > Caryophanales > Bacillaceae > Bacillus > Bacillus sp. EB106-04-02-XG92. Next base: position 90,438 of record NZ_JBYTEA010000011.1, on the reverse strand, counting down.
ATTATGGAAGGTGAAAAATAAAAAGAGCAGCTAGCAAAAGCTAACTACTCTATTCAAGGGATCTCTCCAAGGGGGAGTGGAGAAAATATTATGTTACTAGCAGTATTGACAGATTATTAGGGAATATACAAACCGGATGAAATAAATTTTAAATAAACTTTCGGCATTGACAGCTTTTAAGATATTCATGTACAATACTTATGAATGACATTCAGTCATTTTTGTATAACAGGATGTAGTGAGTTTAGCAACTGAACAAATACAACGGTAAATGAGGATGATAGTTGTTTATATATAGTAGTGATGAAAGTATATTTTTTTAAAATAAAAATGACTGATAGTCAGTCATAAGAGGTGAGAGGTATGAAAAATAGAGCTTGGTTATATGTCATATTAACATGTATCTTTGAAATTTTTTGGGTGTTTGGTTTTAATACGGCCGATACTTGGTGGCATTGGATCGTTATTTTAGGCGTTATCGCTGTTGATTTTTACTTCCTTTCTAAAGCTTGTGAACATCTTGCAACAGGAACTGTATATGCCATCTTTGCCGGAGCTGGTACGGTAGGTACTTTCTTAATGGACGTATTCCTATTCGGCGGGAGTTTTAGTGTAGGGAAATTATTCTTTATCGTGATGGTTGTAGCTGGCGTTATCGGTTTAAAGCTAGCTGATAATAAAGAAGAAACTGTGGAAGGAGCTGCTTAAAGATGGGTTGGTTTTTCGTATTTTGCGCTGCAATTAGTGAAATAGTCGGTGTGATCGGTCTGAAAATGTATAGTAAAGATAAAACGTTAGCAAATGGAGCACTTTATATAGGCGGGTTTGCTACATCCTTCGCATTCTTGTATACATCTTTCTTATTCTTACAAGTCAGTGTCGCGTATGCGGTTTGGATTGGTATTGGAACAGCAGGTGCCGTTTTATTAAACATGTTCCTGTTTGGTGAGTCAAAAAGTAAAGCGCGTATCATTAGTGTGGCTCTTATTGTATGCGGAGTGACAGGATTAAAGGCTCTTTCGTAAAGATATACTGTATCTCCTAACAAGTCGTTAGGAGATTTTTACTATAAAAAGTGCACGATAATTGACAGTACAGCTAGTTATTTTATAAAATGAGTGACAGTCATTCAATATGCGTTTGAAAGGGTTTAGATGATGAATAAAAAAGAGAAAATTGTCTATGCAGCTATTGAAGTGTTTCAGGAAAAGGGCGTTGAAAAAACGAAGATTTCTGATATCGTGAAATTGGCTGGCATTGCACAAGGAACTTTCTATTTATATTTTCCTTCTAAGTTATCTGTTATGCCTGCAATAGCAGAAGTGATGGTTGAAAAGATGATCCTTGCAGTGAAAGAAAAAGTGCAAAATGATGCGCCTTTCTCAAGTAAAGTTACGCAAGTAATAGATGCGGTGTTTCACTTCATAGCTGAGTATCGTGAAATACAAGCTTTAATGTATGCAGGTCTTGCATCTACAGAACATATAAAAGAATGGGAAGCTGTGTATGAGCCTCTTTATATGTGGCTGAGTGAATTTTTAAATGAGGCGAAAGAAGCTGGTGAAATTCGCGATTCGGTTCATGCAGAGCGAACAGCTAAGTTATTTATCGCTCTAGTTGAATCAGCAGCGGAACAAGTTTATTTATATGATCATAAAGATGATGAGCAAGTCGAGCTACAAAAGGCAGAAGTACTAGATTTTTTAACACATGCACTACATATAAAGAAGTAGTAAGATGAACCTGTCTGAAAAGGTAGGTTTATTTTTGAGGAAAAATGAATGATAGTCATTCACCTAATACTTATGTATGTGTGGAAGGATAGAGTAAAATTCTAATGGGTAGGGGCATCTCTACTCATGATTAGCCCACTAATAGTAGGATAAAGAAAAAGCTTCTTGGGCATTATTTTTTTGAGAGGAGCTTACGGGAAGAGGTGTTAAAAAGTGAAGAAACCGATAAAGGAACAAAAGATGGTACTGGTCATTCTTTTGAGTAATATATTTATCGCTTTTTTAGGGATTGGATTAATCATTCCGGTTATGCCGTCCTTTATGAATGATATGCATTTAACAGGGAAGACGATGGGATATCTCGTTGCAGTGTTTGCAATGGCTCAGCTCATTTCGTCACCTATTACAGGCCGGTGGGTCGATCTTTACGGTAGGAAGAAAATGATCATCATTGGATTATTTATTTTTGGTGTTTCAGAACTTCTTTTTGGATTAGGAAAAGATGTGTGGATGCTTTATGTGGCACGGGTGTTAGGCGGAATTAGTGCTGCGTTTATTATGCCTGGTGTTACGGCATATGTTGCGGATATTACCTCTATGCAAGAGCGTCCAAAGGCGATGGGATATTTATCTGCGGCAATTAGTACTGGATTTATTATAGGGCCTGGAATTGGCGGATTTATTGCAGAATACGGTATACGTGTGCCGTTCTTTGTAGCTGCAGCAATTGCTTTTATAGCATGTGTGATTTCGATCTTTATTTTAAAAGAACCGTTAACGAAAGAAGAACTTGCAGAGATTTCTTCTAATACGAAGGAATCAAGTTTTATTGGTGATTTAAAGAAATCATTACATCCAATGTATGCAATTGCATTTATTATCGTATTTGTACTCGCATTCGGATTATCAGCGTATGAAACTGTGTTTAGTCTGTTTTCTGATCATAAATTTGGATTCACACCGAAAGATATTGCGGCAATCATTACAATTAGTTCAATCTTTGGGGTAGTTGTGCAAGTATTTATGTTTGGTAAATTGGTTGATATATTCGGTGAAAAAGTGTTAATTCAAATATGTTTAATTGTAGGTGCAGTATTAGCGTTTGTTTCAACTGTAGTCTTTAATTATTGGATTGTACTTCTCGTTACGTGCTTCATTTTCCTTGCATTTGATTTACTTCGTCCAGCTTTAACGACGTTTTTATCAAAAGCAGCTGGAAAAGAGCAAGGATTCGTTGCTGGTATGAACTCGACTTATACGAGTTTAGGAAATATCGCAGGACCAGCGATGGGCGGCATATTATTTGATATGAATATTCATTATCCATATGCTTTCTCAGGAGTTGTTTTAATAGTTGGTCTCGGTATCACGTTTATGTGGAGAGAGAAACAGCTAGCTGAAAGTTTTGCGAAGTAATAAAACCCCTTACGACGGTAAGGGGTTTTTGTTTTATAAACTTAATCCAAATCGTTTTAACTCAATGAAAATCCCCTCTAATTGTTTGCCTTTATCCGTTAATGTGTACTCTACACGAGGCGGAACTTCTGGATATACTTTTCTCGTTATAATGCCTTGAGACTCTAGTTCTTTTAGTCGAAGCGATAATGTTTTCGGACTAATCCCGTCCATTGATTTTTGTAAATCACTAAAGCGTAATGTTCCTTCGATAAGAAGGTCGCGAATGATTAAAAACGTCCATTTTGTACGAATTACATCAAGCGTTTTAGCGATGGGACAAGGTATGCCAGGTAAACCTTTCGTTAATTCAACTGGATCTATATTGTTCATGGAACTAGCCTCCATAAAATTTTTTTGGATGAATTTGCTTTATAGTATCACAAAACTATACTTTTGGTAACTATATGAAAAAAATATCACTACTTCCATAAAGAAAGTTAGTGAATATACAATAGCAATACGAAATACAAAGGGTTTAGATGAAGAGGAGGTGATTTTCATGTGGGTGAAAAATTTGTTTAGATTTCTTAGTTTGTTTGTTGTTTGTATTGTACTTGTAGCATGCGGCGCAGAAGAAAAAACGGAAGTCCAGTTATTAAAAGAAATGCCAAAGCCAAAAGCAATGACAATTGACCCCTCACTAAGTCAAAAGGAAGCGACCGAAATGGTTCATGCAGCGCAGCGTTTTTATGCATTTTGGGATACAGGTAAAGAGGAGCTTATTCCGCAGACTGTTACTGAAAATTTTTTCGATCATACATTGCCGAAAGGGCGACCACAAGGTACGGAAGGATTAAAGTTTGCAGCGAAAAATTTTCGTGAAGTTGTTCCTAATATACATTGCGAGATTGAAGATTTATTAGTCGTCGGTGATAAAGTAACAGCCCGTCTTTCTTTTATAGGAACGCACAATGATAAGAAAATCAATTTTTTTGCCATTGATATTTTACATGTGAAAGACGGAAAGATAACGGAAGACTGGCATTTAGAAGATAATCTTACGCTGAAACAACAACTTGCGTTAATAGCTGAAGAGTAAATTATATAGGGGAGAGAAAAGTGATGAAAAATATATTTATTATAAATGGACATGAAAAATACGGTACGAAAGAAGGACGATTAAATAGAACGTTAGTTGATTATATGGTAACGGTATTAAGTGAGAAGCATCATGTGAAAACAACAACAATCCAAGAGGGCTATAGTATTAAAGAAGAACAAGAGAAGTTTTTATGGGCTGATGTTGTAATTTATCAAACGCCGATTTACTGGTTTAGTGTACCAGGGTTATTTAAAACGTATATGGATGAAGTATATGAATACGGTTTGTTCTTTAAAGGTGCTGATGAATATGGAACAGGTGGTTTATTAAAAGAGAAAGAGTATATGTTTTCTACAACTTGGAATGCGCCTGAGAAAGCATTTGGAGATAAGACGAAGTTCTTTGAAGGGGGAAGTTTAGAGTCAGCGCTTAGCCACTTACATCGCGTACAAAAGTTTCTTGGCATGAGTCCGTTAAAGAGCTTTGCTTGTTATGATGTGGTGAAGAATCCGAATATTGAGCAATATTTATTGAACTTGAAAGATCACTTAGATGGAGTAATTAAATAGTAGTTTGCATCTTGGGGCATGAGTGCTCTGTACTTTATCGTTGGTATGAGCAGTATTTTATTATTTATGAAGGCGATTGGGAGAGAGAAGTATGAGGGGGAGGTTTCTCAGATTGGATAAAACGATATGAAAAGCGATGCTAGAAATCGCTTTTCATATGGCTTTTAAAACGGATCAACTTCAGCTAAATCAGGATTGCTATTTGGGTTTGTTAATAAGACTTTCAGCTCAACTACTTCAGAGAGCGCAACAAGGATATAACCACTAATAAGGACGACGAGTCCGATGACGCTTAATGTTTGCAGTGTAATGTCACGGCTATTGTTTTCGGAGTTGTCTTGGGGCGTTGAAGGTGGATTGTTATTCATGATTAAGGCTCCCATATTTTTTTTATTTATATATGTGCAAAATCATTATTTAACTTATGGATAGGAATCGTATAGTCATTTTCACTATATGAAAAATGCCTATGAAAAGTGATTAGAAATTTTGGGACGAGAAAAGAGTGTAAACCAAAAGGTCATTAAAACTGCACTTTTGGATTACACTCTTTTTATTTATCTCGCTATTTGTGGAGGTCGGATTGCCTGTAAACGACCAGTTGGTGAGGGCTAATAATCAGTAGGGGATGAACAAAACCCCACTGATTAAATTTTTTTCATACAAATAAAATGAGGTTAGCCAAAGTAACTATCCTAATACACGCAACGATTCTTCAATAAACGCCGGTATATCTTCTGGTTGTCTACTTGTGACCAGCTGATTTTGGCATACGACAACCTCTTTGTCATGAAAATTTCCGCCGGCATTTTTCAAATCGACCGCAATGGATTTATAGCCAGTCACATCGCGTCCTTCAAGTGTTTGTGCAGTGATGAGTAATTGGGGTCCGTGACAAATAGCAAAAACAGGTTTTTTCGCATCCATAAATGCTTTGCTAAAGCGAACGAAACGTTCATCTGCACGAAGTATATCTGGGGAAAATCCGCCTGGTATGAAGAGGGCATCAAAGTCCTCTGGAGAAACATCATCGATACCTTTATCGATTACGACTTCACTATTTCCTTGTTTACCGTGTACCGTTTTACCTTTTTCTGCTTCAATAGTTGTTAATTCATATCCCTTTTGTTTAAAAGCTTCTGCTGGCTCTGTGTATTCTGTGTCCTCGAAATAATCTGTTATTAAAGTAGCAATTTTTTTACTCATTCTCATCCGCTCCTTATATTATATTATCGATTTCAGAATCATCCTTGAGCAATGTCTTTTATAAAGTGAGACTTTAATTCATATTTTTCCATTCCCTTCAGTTCCTTTGCCCTGTTAATTTAATACATACCCTTTTTATTTGGACGTAAACATGTATTATCATTTTTGTATGTAAAATTATAAACTATCGATTGTGCGGGTGATTCTTGTTTGAGAAGGAAAAATAAAAAAGCCAAGGAGAGAATTTTTCTCTCCTTGACTTTTAAGATAATTCTTTTCGTTAAAACGAGGAAACGCGTTGCTTCGTTTTTGGTACAATAATAAATTTGATCCAGAGTAACCCGACAATCATAATGATAAGGCTATGTAAAAATTGACCTGTAGCAAGGAGTATAACAATTGAAAATACAATGAGTTGAATGATTAGCAGTATAAAGATTAAGCGAAGAAATTGATTCATTCGTTTTTCAGTATCAATTGGATATAATGCTACAATAATATTTCCCGAAAAATATTTCCACAGGGAACGGAGTTGCATAGAAATCATATATAGGACGATATATGCGATAGCGCCTTTTACGTATATATTTGGTATAAAATATAAGGCGAAGGCACCGATCAATCCTAAGCGGATATATATACCGAAATAATCATTCCCACGTAAAAATGCGAGTGTATGTAAATAGAAGAAAGTTGCTTGCTTTTTATGTAATAAAGGTTCAATCCAATTTGTAAGCCATTTTCTTTTACTTACTTGCTTATTCAGTTGCGGAACGTCGGTGAAAATGCTAGCAAATTGATAAAAACGAACGTTCATTTTTTCTTCTTGTTCAATTATGTAATCCCACGGAATTCGTTTTGTAGGTTGCTTTTTCGTATATAGAAGCAGGAAAGCAAGTAGTAAGAGCAATCCGCCTAATATGAGAACATGGGCCGAGTAAAACAACATGTAAATAATGAGTGAGTTACAAGTAATACGAATAATTAACCATATGCTTTTTTCATGACTATCACGCCACATCCAATGTATGTACATGTTCCAAGCTTTCGTAATCATTAAAACGATAAAGATTGTACATAAGAAAGGTACTGTTACTTGTAATGATTGCATGGCAAGTGGAACGAGAATCAAGAACGTGAACAATAATGGGAAAAGCTGCATGATGTAATTATATAGAAGAGATTTTTTAAAATAAGATGTTAGTTTCTCTTCTAATGCGAGTAAATAGACAGCATCAGGTTTTTGAATAAATGTACGGATCGGGCATCTCGTTATAATGAATGTAAGTACAATTGTGATAAGTAGTAAAGATATTCCTTTAGAAGGAGATGCTTTTAAAAACTGAGCATAGTAGTATGCGCCAACGCATGAAATAAAGATAAAGCTATATAGTAAACCGTTAATCATACGTGCAAAGTATGTAATGATATTTTGCATATGTTGTTGGAAGCGACTGCTCCATAGCGATTCGATTGACATGTTTTTCACCTCTTTGTTCTATTATATATGTTTTACAAAAGAAAAAACGAGCAAATTGCGTTATGCAACTTGCCCGTTTTTCTTTTCGTTATTTTTTTTCTGATCACGATTCATTAATGGATAGAAGGCAAAGCCGATTACGAATAAACCAATTCCGAGAAGGAATGTTTTTATATCGGCTGCGCCCGTTTTAATAACCCATAGTGCGTAGCAAAGTGCGATCACTGCGACTATACCATCTGTAATTCTTGCCCGCATTTCATTTTTATACGTTTCACCAGTAGCGACTAGTTTTAACTGGAAGATTGGTGAAACGAGATATGGAATGAGGTAGGCCAATGTTGATACGGTAATAACGAATGTATAAGCTTCCGCAATGGTTCCTGATAATGTTGAGAATAAGAACACTTGCGACATAATGTTTGTTAATCGTAATGAGTAAATTGGACTTCCTTTTTTATTTGTTTTCGTGAAGAAGGAAGGGAAGAAACCTTCTTTTGCTGCTTGATATGGTACTTCTGAGCTTAATAAAATCCAGCCTAAGATAGAACCGAATAGGGAAGTAAGAGCAAGTAATGCCATTAGTTTCCCGCCGCCATGACCCATTGCAGCGTTTAGTGCGTCTGCTAATGGACGTTCAGAAGCTTGTAATGTATCAACGTGAAGTACACCCATTGTTAAAATGGTAATTCCTAAGTAAATCGCAACGGTAATAAGTAATCCCGCAACTGTCGCGCGTTTTACCGTTTTTGGAGAAACAGCACGATTTGATAAAAGTACTGCTGATTCGATTCCGATAAATGCCCAAAGTGTTGTAAGAGCAGCTAAGTTTACTTGTGAAAGTAGGCCGTGTGATACACCTGATTTATCGATCATCGGTGTGTACCATTGTCCAAACTTAGAAGCTTCGAATGCAAATAACGTAACGACGATGAATAAAAGGAATCCAGTTACTTTCGTTGTTGTTGCTAAGAAGTTTAGCTTTCCAGCTCCGCTTACACCGTTCGTTAATATAATATGAGTTCCCCAAAGTAAGATGGAACAAATCGTAAATGTAATTAGTTTTCCGACTTCTACGTTAAAAGAACCGATTGAAAATAGTAGTCGTGTATCTTTCATAATTGGGAAGAAGAGTGATAAATATCCCGCAAATGATGTAATGATGGCAACGTTACTTGCCCAGTTTGCAACCCAATATCCCCATACCATACTGAAACCAGCCATTTTTTTCTTTTTTGGTGTTGAGAATAAAGCATATGCATGACTTTGTGGTCCTGTCGTTAAATCAGGACGACGAATTGCTAAATTACCGAAAACAAGAGCTAGCATTAAAACACCAAACCCTGTTGTTAACCAAGCTAGTGTGACACCGAGAGGGCTTGCTGTTTGTGCCAACGTACTTGGCACCATGAAAATCCCAGCGCCAACCATATTACCGACAACGAAAGCTGTTAGTACCCAAAAGCCCCATTTTTTTTGTTGCATAGAAAATACCTCCAAAGTTAGTATAACCAAGTCAAGCGAGGAGATATGTATGTCTTCTTAGTAGAGAAGAGAAGTTCCAAACAAAACAAAAAAAGCACGTAATTTGCCGCTACATGCTTTCTATCTTATAAGAAACCCACGACATACCTCTCGATAGCTCTCCACAAACGAAACGTTTCATTTGTGACAGTTCTGCACTTATTAAATGCAGACCCAGCAAGCGTGCATGGTGGACACGGGCTTACTTCGGCAATCATTCCTTTCTCATTCCTTCATCAATGCCACTACATCTCCTGAAATGATACTCTTAATGATTGCAACCTCTACCTCACCGAGATACGAATGAGGATTTAAATATTAAATTAACGTATTTAAGAGTAACAAATGAATTTTTATACGTCAATGGATATGGTAATAATCAGATTATAGAGAAGAGTTTGTGATTAAAAGGGAGAGGGATTATTATGTAATATTGAATTTTCATAATATAATAAATGTTATTGGCGCTAGAAGATTGAGAAGGGGATGAAGTATATGTCTGTATGTCATAAACATTCAGTAATAGGTGTGTTAGATTCGGGAGTTGGGGGATTAACAGTTGCGAGCGAAATTATAAGACAATTGCCTAAAGAGAGCATTTATTATATTGGTGATAATGAGCGTTGTCCGTATGGGCCAAGAAGTGTAGAAGAGGTACAATCTTTCGTATTTGAAATGGTTGAGTTCCTCAAACAGTTTCCGTTAAAAGCTCTAGTGGTAGCATGTAATACTGCTGCAGCTGCTGCATTGACTGATTTGCAAGAAGCACTTTCTATTCCAGTTATTGGCGTTATACATCCGGGAGCCAGAGCTGCAATTAAAGTGACGAAGAAAGGCAAAATCGGGGTAATTGGAACTGTAGGTACGATAAAATCTAATATGTACGAAAAAGCATTACACGAGCTTGATACATATTTGGAAGTGCATAGTCATGCATGCCCGACTTTAGCTACAGTTGTAGAAAATTACTTAGAAGATACAGCATATGTAACGGAGCAAGTGAAACAAGCTTTACTGCCATTAACGAAAGAAGATATAGATACGCTAATTCTTGGGTGTACACATTATCCACTGTTAGAGTCCTATATAAAAAAGGAGTTAGAGGCTGTGACGGTTATTAGTTCCGCAGAAGAAACAGCGATAGAGTTAAGCACAATTTTACAGCACAAAGGAATTCTGTCTGACAATCTTAATCCGAAACATCGATTTTTTACAACAGGCTCTGCCTTATCATTTGAACATATTGCTGAGAGATGGTTAGGGTATCAAATTTCTGTAGAATGTGTACATTTGCCCATGAAAAATGCACGTATGTATAATTAGGGTTTATTAAATTACTTTTTTAATAAAACAGGTTCGTTCCATAAGAAGGAAAGATTAAGCTTTTCATTGAAATGATTAAGGTCATTTCAATGAAAGGAGGGGTTTGATTATGGAATTATCAAGATCTCAATTATTTGCTTTACAGTATATTTCAAAATATGCAGAGAACGAAAAACGTGAGGCTAAAGCAACAATTAATCATATATTGAAAATGTCTAATATTACAGATGAAATGTTTGAAGAAGCTGTCATTCATTTAAAATCAAATGCGAGGATTGCTTTACACTTTCATCCAGACAGATTAGATTCGAATATGAAAAGTATCGCTGAAGCACTGTTTGAGCAAGGCATATATAAAAGTCAGTTTGAAACATTGCTATCTAATGGGAGTGTATCTGCTTATCCGGGTGGTGAGCGTGACCTTTGGGAACAGAGAATATTTGGAGGCGCATATCAATTGGAAGGCGTAACGAATAATGAACGGCCTAAATACGGGGCACTAAATGTAATGTTACATCCAGATGGGCCTGCCCCGCGTTTTGGATCATGTTATTTTCTCTTATCTCCAAAAGTTTCTTATCGCTCTACATATACGTATTTAGATTCGCATCAAGATCCAAAAGAAAAGGGTACTTATGAAGAGTTTGATATGATTTTAGCTGCACTTTTGGAAGAGACATTCGTAAGAGATTTTGCAATTGGTGAAGGGAATTTGACTCCAACAAGATTCATTCGTCATTTACTGGATAACCTCGAAAGGCCGTTTATAGATTTCGTAAACAAAGAGTCAGCCCGTAATCTTAATCATTATATTGAAGCACAGATTCATGGAGATATTTCTCTTAAAGAAGATGTGGAAGCACTTGTTGTAGATCCTTCATTTAAGGGTACGAATGTAGGTAGAACTTTAGAAGAAATTTGTTTGAAGTATTCTATTGATTTGTATTGGCACATGGGTTTTGTACTTACGGTGGATGAAGTTCCGATGGATTTTAGAGGTTCAAAAATGCCATCTTTAGCAAGACGCATTGCACGAAATAATTGTATCGATGCACATATAATCGGCTCTGCTGTAGTGGATTTGAAAAGGAATCCACTATCTTGGAGTGATCGCGGAACATATGAAGAGGTGCTTCAGGAATTAAAATTATTATGGCATGTTTTAGTTCGATTTGGAAAACCAAATCGGAATGTGAAATAAACACGCTATTGTCTTGGGAAGCATGTATATAAAGTGAAACTTTAATCAGTGGGGGATTCTTCATCCCCCACTGATTATCAGCCCTCACCAATCGGACTTTAATGGGCAGCCCGTCCACCACTTAAATTCTTTGCTTTCGCTGAATTTTGAGGTGGGGGTCTTACTGCCCATTAAAGTGAGATAAAAAGAAGCTGATCTAAAACTAGATCAGCTTCTACATATAAGATTAAACTAAGTTTAATACTGTTACTTTTTCACGTGTCATAGACTCAAGGCTCTTACGAATACCTTGTGCGCCCATACCTGAACCTTTTACACCGATGAATGGGAAGTGGTCAGGGCCGCGCTCTGTGCGTCCGTTAATTTGAACAGAACCAGTTTCGATTTTGTTAGCAATTGCAAATGCTTTGTTAATGTCTTTTGTGAAGACACTTGCTTGTAAGCCGAACTCTGATTTGTTAGCAATTTCAATTGCTTGCTCATCTGAAGAAACGCGGATGATCGGAAGGATTGGGCCGAATGGCTCTTCCCAAGCAACTTTCATTTCTTCTGTTACGTGATCGATTAATGTTGGGTAAATTAAGTTACGCTCACGTTTGTTACCGATAACAATTGTTGCACCTTTTTCTACAGCGTCGTCAACTAAACCTTGAACGAAGTCAGCAGACTTGTCGTCGATTAATGGAACGATTGTGCTATCTTGTTCTGGAGATCCAACTGATAGTTCAGCTACTTGCGCTTTTAATAAGCTAACAAGCTTGTCTGCTACGTTTTCGTGTACAAGTACACGTTTAATAGCTGTACAACGTTGACCAGAGTAAGAGAATGCACCGCTTACGATATGGTTTGCAGCATCTTGTAAGTCAGCATCTTCACGAACGATACCAGGGTCTTTACCACCAAGTTCTAATACAAGTGGAATCATTGAAGCTTTTTTCGCTAAATGTTTACCTGTGTTTGTACCACCTGTGAACGATACCATATTGATGCCTTCGTGCTCTACTAAGTAGTCACCAATGACAGAACCGCGTCCTGTCGCTACGTTTACAAGACCTTTTGGAAGGCCAGCTTTATGAAGTGCTTCAATCATTTTAATACCACTAATCGCACCTTGAGTTGCTGGTTTGAAAATAACAGCGTTACCCATAATTAATGCTGGTGCAAGTTTTGCAGCAGATAAGTTTACTGGGTAGTTAAACGGTGCGATTGCTAATATAACACCAAGTGGTGCGCGTTGGATGATCGCAAGTTTAGATTTTGTACCGCCTGGGAAGCTATCTCCCATCATGCTTTCTCCGTGCATATGTAAAGCTTCTTCGATCGTGTAACGAATGAAGTCAGCTGTACGAACAACTTCTTTCTTCGCATCTTTATATCCTTTACCGACTTCTTTCATAATGATATCGGCAATTTCATCTTGCATATTTACGAGCTCATCAGCCCATTTATATAAATATTTTGCGCGATCTTGTAGAGAAGCTTCTGCCCATGATTTTTGAGCTTCTTTTGCAGATGCAATTGCTTCATCTACTTCTCCGCGAGTAATTGCTTGTACTTGTCCAATTACTTCGTGTAAGTATGGAGATGGAATTTCGATTGTTTCTCCTGAAGAGCTTTCTCTCCATTCTCCGTTTAAATAAAATTTGTACGTATTGCTAGTTGTCATGATTAGTCCTCCTAAAATAGCAACTTGTAAGAGTGAGTATAAGGTGATTGTAGGTGGTTTGATAACATTTTTCAAATGAAATGTTTGTGAAAACGATTTCTTATTCTTTTTTTATTTTGTATGCCCTTTCTTACAGAACATTCTCTTATTTCAAAATGATGTAGCGTATATTTTCATTCGGCTTGCAAAAAAACAATTGACAGAATACTCAATAAAGTTGTAAGATTATAAATGGAAAATAAATGAAGGGGGTGTGCGTAATGATTGTAATCGTAAATGTAATGGGTTTAGCTCTGTTAAATGGCAGAAAACATTCATATCATTACGCAACCCGTACGGATATATAGGGCATCTTTGTCTTATAAAAAGCGTACGTTGCGTATATCGTAACGTACGCTTTTATGCATTCCTGTGCATATCGTCAAGCGACGGTATGCTTTTTTTTGTTTATTTTCCCTTGTTTAGTTCCGATAAAAACTTTGGAAGGTGGAAAAATGTGATGAGATTGTATGGGTTACGAAATGTAAATGTGATGGGTCTGGATAGCGGATAAAGAAATGAGAGGGAAACGAGAACGAGAAGGGAGAGGTTACATTGTTATCAGTATTACTAAAGTTAAAATGGTTTTTTAAAGAGCATTGGAAGAGATATAGTATCGCCATTGGAGCTCTTTTAATTGTAAATATAGTTGAAGTCATTCCCCCGAAAGTGTTAGGGGTTACGATTGATAACATAAAAACAGGAACGTTATCGAATGAAGCAATTATGCAATCTATTCTTATTTTAATAGGGGTTACGATCGTTGGATACGGTCTTACTTTCGTTTGGCAACATCAGCTGTTTGGTGGTGCATTCGTACTGGAGAAGACGATGCGCTCCAAATTTATGGGGCATTTACTTAAAATGACACCGACGTTTTATCAAAAAAATCGTACTGGTGATTTAATGGCGAGAGCGACAAATGATTTAAAAGCAATTGCTATGACAGCTGGTTTCGGTATATTAACGCTCGTGGATTCGAGCTTATATATGCTTACGATTGTCTTTATGATGGGATTTACAATTAGTTGGGAGCTTACATTTGCGGCACTTATCCCGCTTCCGATTATGGCGTATGCAATGAATATATATGGAAAGAAATTGCATGAAAGATTTACAGTTGCGCAAGATGCGTTCGGTGATATGAATGATAAAGTACTAGAATCGATCGCTGGTGTACGTGTGATTCGTGCATACGTACAAGAAAGTGCAGACGAGGAAAGATTTCATCATTTAGGAGATGACGTCTACGAAAAAAATATGAAGGTAGCTAAAATTGATGCGTTATTCCAGCCGACTGTGAAAATGCTTGTCGGTCTTAGTTATTTAATTGGTTTAGTGTATGGTGCGTATCTTGTATTTCAATCAAAGGTAACACTTGGCGAACTCGTTTCATTTAACGTGTATTTAGGTATGATGATTTGGCCGATGTTTGCAATTGGCGAATTAATTAATGTTATGCAACGAGGAAATGCTTCATTAGACCGTGTGAATGAAACGTTGGCGTATGAACCAGATGTAAAGGATCCGAAAAATCCAAAGCTTGTACAAGAGCCGGATTATATTCAGTTTGATGACGTTACCTTTTCATATCCTTCATCAACTGAAATAAATTTAAAAAAGGTTTCATTTACATTAAAACAAGGGGAAACGCTTGGGGTTGTCGGAAAAACAGGAAGCGGAAAAACGACGCTCGTCCGTCAGCTTCTTCGTCAATATCCGCTGGGAGATGGGGATATTGCAGTCTCTGATGTGACGCTAGATAAAATGACAAATGAAAATGTGCTTGGTTGGATTGGATATGTACCTCAGGAACATATTTTGTTCTCAAAAACAGCGAGGGAAAATATTTTATTCGGAAATAGGGAAGCGACGGAAGAAGAACTCGAGAAAGCGATTGAAATCGCGGCGTTTACAAAGGATTTAGAGTTTTTACCAGAAGGGTTAGAAACGCTCGTTGGAGAGAAGGGTGTTTCTTTATCAGGAGGGCAAAAACAAAGAATCTCGATTGCGCGAGCTGTAATTCAAAATCCGGAAATATTAATTTTGGACGATTCTTTATCAGCTGTTGATGCTCGTACGGAAGCAGCGATCATTGACAATATAAGAACAGAAAGAAGCGGAAAGACGACGATTATTACGACGCACCGTTTATCGGCTGTACAACATGCGGATTGGATTCTCGTTATGGATGACGGGCAAGTAATAGAAGAAGGTACGCATGATCAGCTTATTAAAAGCGGAGGCTGGTATGCGGAGCAGTTTGAAAGACAACAAGGGGAAAGTGAAAGTGCGGATAGTGGGGTGAAAATATGAGCGTTTCAAAACGATTGTTTCAATATGCGATGAAAGTGAAAGGTACGATTTTTGCAGCGATGTTAATGTTATTTATTTTCGTCATCGCAGAGCTTGCGGGTCCTTTCGTCGCGAAAACGATGATTGACGATCATATCGTTGGAATAGAGAAGCCTTGGTATGAAACAGAAAAGAGTGAAGAGGCTGTTTCGTATAATGGTGCCTTTTATAAGCGAAGCGATCGCTTCCAGGAAGGTGAGAAAAAAGGAGAAGAAGTACGCGTGATGCAAGTTGGTTTTCAATATTACTTTGTACCGAATAAAGTGAATATTGAGGGGTCACGTTCTGTAAAAGATGATATGATTACGGTTCAAAATGGTAAAGCGGTGCAAGTGTATAAAGCGAAAGCATTAACGAAAGAAGAAGTGTTTGCGTTTTATAAACCAGAAATAAACCGTCTATTATTACTTGGTGGTGGCTATTTCGCTTTATTAGTAGTCGTTTCATTATTTGCATATGGAAAGCAATTTTTCTTACAGAAGGCAGCGAACAAAATTATTCAAATTATGAGGGAAGATGTCTTTTCTCATATTCAAACGTTGCCGATTCGTTATTTCGATCATTTACCAGCAGGAAAAATTGTATCGCGTGTCACGAATGATACGGAAGCCATTCGTGATTTATATGTAACGGTACTTGCGACATTCGTCTCTAGTATCATTTATATTATCGGGATATTTGCGGCATTATTTTTACTCGATGTAAAATTGGCAACGATATGTTTACTTATTATCCCGATTTTAATCGTTTGGGCCATTCTTTATAGAAAGTATGCGTCTGTATACAATCATAAAATGCGTTCACGTTTATCTGATATTAACGGAACAGTGAATGAATCCATTCAAGGGATGCCAATTATTCAAGCGTTCCGTCAAGAGCATGAAACGAAGAAAGAGTTTGATGAATTAAATGGCGATTATTTTAAATATCAAAATAAAATTTTGAATTTAAATGCAGCAACTTCACATAACTTAGTAGGTGTATTAAGAAATATCGCTTTCACAGGTGTGATTTGGTATTTCGGTGGCGCTTCATTAAGTGCTACAGGCGTCATTTCTCTAGGGATACTGTATGCGTTCGTTGATTATTTAACACGATTGTTCTCACCGATTACAAATATGGTAAATCAGCTTGCTAACTTAGAACAATCGCGCGTTGCATCAGAACGTGTTTTTGAATTGTTAGAGGAAAAAGGGGAAGCAGTAGAAGAGGAACGTATACCTCGCTTACAAGGAAATGTGAAGTTTGATAATGTGTCGTTTTCTTATAATGGAAAAGATGAAGTGTTAAAAAATATTTCTTTTGAAGCGAAACAAGGCGAGACAGTAGCACTTGTCGGCCATACTGGATCAGGAAAAAGTTCCATTATGAATGTACTCTTTCAGTTTTATGAGTTTGAAAAAGGAAAGCTTACGATTGACGGACATGATGTAAAAGAGATGCCGAAACAAGCAACTCGTGAACATATGGGAATCGTACTGCAAGATCCGTTTTTATTTAGCGGGACAGTGGCGTCTAATGTTAGCTTAGAGAATGAAAACATTTCAAAAGATCGCATCGTAAAAGCATTGCGCGATGTTGGTGCGGAAAGATTTGCGAACAATATAAATGAAGAAATTACGGAGAAAGGAAGTACACTTTCAACCGGGGAACGTCAGCTTATATCGTTTGCTAGAGCACTTGCATTTGATCCAGCTATTTTAATTTTAGATGAAGCGACATCTAGTATTGATACAGAGACAGAAGCGATGATTCAACAGGCGCTAGAAGTCGTGAAAAAAGGGAGAACGACATTTATTATTGCCCACCGACTTTCTACAATTAAAAGCGCAGATCAAATTATTGTACTCGATAGAGGAACAATCTTGGAAAAAGGTTCTCATGATGAACTAATGAAAAAGCGCGGGCGTTATTACGATATGTATAAAACGCAAATGGAAGGAAACCAGAGCGCTTAATAT
Source organism: Bacillus sp. EB106-04-02-XG92 (assembly GCF_058791995.1). Classification (NCBI taxonomy): domain Bacteria; kingdom Bacillati; phylum Bacillota; class Bacilli; order Caryophanales; family Bacillaceae; genus Bacillus; species Bacillus sp. EB106-04-02-XG92. The sequence continues at coordinate 72,881 of NZ_JBYTEA010000011.1, read as the reverse complement.
GTACGGGGGAGAACTTGCGATTTTCGCAAGTTCTTTTTTTAGTGAATCAGGGCAGTTAAATAAGAAGTATTATTTTACCTTTCCTACAATAAATGCTATATTAAAAAATGTTACTTATTTTTTGTATGTAGCGTTATTTTTCCCTTTTGTTTGATTATGAAGAAAAAGGATAAACTAAATAAGAACATTTTCATTGAAAAATTGTTCAAGATTGCATACAATCAATATAGTTTTTAAATTCCTATCAGAATACTTGGAGGATTACAATCATGAAAAAATTATTTTCAGTACTTGCAGTAACTACATTAGCGATCGGGATTGTAGCGGGCTGCGGTAAAGAAGAGAAAAAAGATACAGCTAGTCAAGACGCGTTACAAAAGATTAAACAAAGCGGTGAACTTGTAATTGGTACAGAAGGTACATACCCACCATTTACGTTCCACGATTCAAGCAATAAATTAACTGGATTTGATGTTGAATTAGCAGAAGAAGTTTCAAAACGTTTAGGAGTAAAACCTGTATTTAAAGAAACACAATGGGATAGCTTACTTGCTGGTTTAGATGCAAAACGTTTCGACATGGTAGCGAATGAAGTTGGTATTCGTGAAGATCGTCAAAAGAAATATGACTTCTCTAGTCCATACGTTTCATCTTCAGCGGTATTAGTTATTGCAAAAGATAAAGATAAACCTGCTACATTTGCTGATGTAAAAGGATTAAAAGCAGCACAATCTTTAACAAGTAACTATGCAGATATTGCTAAGAAAAATGGTGCGGAAATTACGAATGTAGAAGGCTTTAGCCAAGCAGCAGAATTATTAAATACTGGCCGTGTTGATTTCACAATCAATGATAAATTATCAGTGTTAAACTATTTAGAAACGAAAAAAGATGCAAAAATTAAAATTGTAGATACAGAAAAAGAAGCGTCACAAAGTGGATTCTTATTCCGTAAAGGTAGCGACAAGCTAGTACAAGAAGTAAATAAAGCGTTAGAAGATATGAAAAAAGACGGTACGTACGATAAAATAGCGAAAAAATGGTTCGGTGAAAATGTATCTAAGTAGTGCATTGGTTTCAGATCGATTGTCTACTTGGATAGATATTATGCAGTCTTCCTTCATGCCTATGCTGAAGGAAGCTGTTCTTACGACAATTCCATTAACGCTTATTACATTTATTATCGGGATTATACTTGCGACGTTAACGGCGCTTGCACGTATTTCAGGTAGTCGTATTTTACAATGGATTGCTCGTATCTATGTATCTATCATTCGCGGAACGCCACTTCTTGTACAATTATTTATTATTTTCTATGGTCTTCCAACTCTTAATATTGAAGTTGAGCCATATACAGCAGCAGTTATTGGATTTTCATTAAATGTCGGTGCATATGCATCTGAAATTATTCGTGCTTCTATCCTTTCTATTCCGAAAGGGCAGTGGGAAGCAGCTTACACAATTGGAATGACGTATCCGCAAGCGTTAAAACGCGTTATTTTACCGCAAGCGACGCGCGTATCCATTCCGCCGCTTTCGAACACGTTTATTAGTTTAGTGAAAGATACTTCATTAGCATCGTTAATTTTAGTAACAGAAATGTTCCGAAAAGCGCAGGAAATTGCGGCAATGAACTATGAGTTTTTAATTGTTTATTTCGAAGCAGGTCTTATTTATTGGGTTATTTGTTTCTTATTATCAATCGTACAACAGATGTTAGAAAAGCGTTCAGAACGCTACACATTAAAATAATCCTTTTACAAAAGGAGTTTTTGTTTTTATGATCTCAATTCAGCACTTACAAAAAAGTTTCGGAGATAATACCGTACTAAAGCATATAGATTTATCAGTTGAGAAGGGGGAAGTTGTTGTTATTATCGGGCCATCTGGATCTGGTAAAACGACATTCTTACGTTGTCTCAACGTGTTAGAAACGCCGAACGCTGGTAGTATTCGCATCGGTAATAAAGAACTCGACTTCTCTCAAAAAGTAACGAAGAAAGATATTGTCAATCTTCGTACGCAAACAGGTATGGTATTCCAGCACCATAACTTATTTCCGCATTTAACAGCACTTCAAAATGTAATGGAAGGGCTCGTTACAGTGAAAAAGATGGGGAAAGAAGAAGCGAAGAAGAAAGCAAACTATTTCCTTGAAAAAGTTGGTCTTGCGGATAAAGTAGACTTATATCCGTTCCAACTATCGGGCGGACAACAACAGCGCGTTGGAATTGCTCGCGCGCTTGCGATGGAGCCGGAAGTGTTACTATTTGATGAGCCGACGTCAGCACTTGATCCTGAACTCGTTCAAGAAGTTCTGAAAGTAATGAAGGAACTTGCTAAAGAAGGTATGACGATGGTGATTGTAACGCACGAAATGCGCTTTGCACATCAAATTGCAAACCGCGTTATTTTCATGGATGGCGGTGTCGTTGTCGAACAAGGTACACCAGAAGAAGTGTTTACAAATCCAAAAGAAGAACGTACGAAGAAGTTTTTACAAATGTTGCAATAAATTAAGGAAGGTCTCAAGGCATATGCCTTGAGACCTTTTTGCCATATATATTTATTTGTGGAATCCGCCAAGGCTTTGCTCAGCCATTGCAACTAGACGTTTTGTAATTTCGCCACCAACAGAACCGTTAGCACGAGCCGTAGAATCTGCTCCTAATTGTACACCAAATTCTTGAGCGATTTCGTACTTCATTTGGTCGATTGCAGCTGTTGCTCCTGGTACTACTAATTGATTTGAAGAATTTTGGTTTGCCATAGGAATATATCCTCCTTAGAGTTATAAAAATTTTTTTTGGTTGGACTAGCTGGAGTTGAACCAGATTATCGCCCCGTTTGGCGCTAATCCATCGGTAATTAAGTTTGTACTCATAGTATGGATGTTACCTAGAAAGATATACGAAATAATAATTTGTAAATTTTGTAAAAAATCTTAGTGATTTCGTAAATTATGAAATAAGAGTAATCGTTGTATTTTTTAGAAAGAAGGTAAAACTAAGAGCGATTTGAAATATGTTTTTTGTATCCCGCTATTGTGGGACAAATCATTTTATAGCTCTATTTTGAATAGGAGCGGGACAAAATGCTCCTATGCACGGCTAGATGCTCTCTTTAATCAGCTTATAAATGATAATGCATGGAGGAATCATGATGGGAATTTGCCCGCTTTGCAACGCATTAGAATCACAAACATATTCTTGTCAAAATTGCCAAAGTATACTCCAAGATTACGGGAAAACTGTAGATTACATAGACGATTATAGTGCGTATATGGACCAAGAGTTATTAAGTGCAGTAGATGGATTAACAAATAATAATTCAAATGAATACTGTAATCATATTTTTTATTGCGGAGTATGTAATGTGGAAACAGAGATTGTAGTAAAACTTGTGTAAATAGAAAACTTCCACCTTATGAATGAGGTGGAAGTTTTTGTTTTCGTATTTGTGAGTGAATCATAGGGGACGGGATATGCTTGGTAGTTGAGGAAGCTTCTGATTTTATTTGAGACATTTTTTCTTTTGCATCGCGTAAAGAATGTTCAGTTAAGTAGATGGCATATTCGTAAAATAATTGGCGCGTTAGTTCACTTTGTTCTTTTAATTTGGCGTCTTGGAATACAGTTCGCCCAGGTTTAGAGTTTGCTTCAAAGAGCCACGGGTTTTCCTGTGTGTCTAAACCGATATCAAAACCGATTTCTCCAATATTTCCGGTTACTTGTTCATCGAGTGCATAACTAATTTGTAAAGCTGTATGTTTTAACTTATTTTCAATTTGAACTTGTTTCGTTGAATCGGGAAAAAGTTCTTGCAGTAATTTCGTATCACCACCGCTATTTACATGCGTTGTTAAGCTACCTTTGCCAGCAATTTTTGCGACGATTGCACTGACCATCCATTGGCCGAAATGATTTTTATTTGTATGAATGCGAAAATCAACAGGTTGCCCATCAAAGCGAAGTAAGGAAATACCTTGTTGTACGATAAATTTTTTTAAATCATGTCCTTTTAACACATGATTTAGAAGTGTTTCTAATGATTGATACTTTCTTAGTTTGTTTTCTTCATTTTCTCGATAACGACAGTAATAGCAATTTTCTGCTTGAGAATAAAATAGTTGATGAATATTTCTACCGAAGCTGCCGTGAATCGGTTTCATGTAAATCGATTTATACGTACCGAGAAATCGTTCTACTTGTTCGAAGTGCTGAAATGTTTCTGTGTTTGGTAATAACGGCATGATTGATTCGTCTTTCATAAGAAGTTGATGCACTTCCCACTTATTAAAAAATCCTGGATTAAACCATGGAATCGCATAGTCATGCTCTAATTTTCTTTTTGCTCTTACGATTGGCTTATAATTTTCGGCTTTCCGATTTGGTAAGCGGTCGTAAATGACATTCGGAAAAGGTACTTTTTTCTTTATCCATTGTTCCTCTTGAAAGAAATATCCTTCAATTGTTTCATTTTCCCAGTCTATATGTTGCACACCAAAAACGAATACAAATGGTCGCAAAGCGAATGGGGGCGTGAGTAACTCGCCAAGAGAAGTTGAGCGGTTCCCTAAAGGATTAGAAGAATCATCGTTAAAACCAGTTGTGAAAATCCCGATTAATGGTCCGAAAATAATCGTTTCATTTTGCGTGAATGCATGGATAGTAGTGGAATGAGGAAGTAAAAGTTTCTCTGCAATTTGTTGTCCAATAATGATTTCACGAGTAAAGGAATAATGAATTTTTACATTTTCACTTGCAACATGGCGTATACCGAAGGAAAGGGATGTAATGGGTGGTGTAATGGAAAATATATAAGGTAAAGTAATACTGTTTGGATGCTCATCTGAAATGTTTAATGTATATATGTGCTCTTTCAAAATGGTGTTACCTCCTTTCATTATGGTGTAAAGCGACTAAATTTTAGTGGTCCGTGATATATTTTCTCGGCTAATGAATCACTATGACGAATGTAATGTTCGTACGGGGGAATCGTGTTGACATACATAAGCCAAATGGCCCCTTTTTGATCCATAATGGTGGAAAGCTCTAGCTCGAATAAAGAAGAATAAGATTGATCTAATGTTTGAAACACTTCATTTATAATGTCTTGTAAAGCGTCTTGTAATAATTGTACACCGGTACTAGATAATACGTATTTAATTTTTGAAAATGAATGTAGCGAAGAATCATCCGTTACCGAAAATAAAAGTTGATCCGGAAATGAGCTTTTTTGTATAAATTGACCGATAACGTTCCAATTCTGTTCTTTATTTTTTTGTAAAATGGTCCGAATATGGAGCGGGTATGTTAATTGATTTGGTGGTTGCAGCATTGTATGGGTAATATAACATGCTGATCGTATGTTACGTTTGTACCAAGATATAAATTCATCGGTCCGCTTCATTTGAGCAGAATTATGATAGGCGTCATTGATTGTATCGATATGGAACGTTTTATTTTTATAAGCGACCCGGTACAGACTTTCATTGGAATGTGTGTTAGTAGGACGTATAATAATATCTTTTGTTTTTAATAACAGTTTGAAAACGTTTTGTATCGTCGCTATTTCAAATTTTGGTATATAAGGAGATAATTTTTTGTTCGTGAGAAATACATCATGTAGTTCGCTTAAGTCAATGAGTGTGTTATTTAAAAAGGTAGTGGTAGGACGGTTGTGTAATGAGTGAATAATTGATTTTGCTTTTTCGAAGTTTGTTTCTTCGTTAAAAGAAGAACGATCATATATATAAGAAGGAATAGGGAATATTTGCTCTTTCCATTTTCCTGTATCAGTATCATAAATCAGACCAGAAATAAGATCTGTTTTAGGATCAATACTAAATGGCGTAAACTGGGCAACGACATTATGATAAAGCCGAGCGCGTTTAGCGATTTCGGTGTAATACGTTTGCTCATAATGGGGGTGAGAAGTTAAAATACCGAGAACCAACGAAATCACTCCTTTACTAACAAAATGTTGGCACAATAGGCGAAGCTATATATTGCAAATACGTTTTTATACCATTATACTTTTGTCCGTATGATGATATGCTATAGTTTTGGAGAAGTGAAAGGTTGATTGTAATGAATATATGGTTAAGTATGTTAACGACGACAGGGCTCGGAGCGATTATTGGAGGATTTACAAATCATTTAGCGATAAAAATGTTATTTCGTCCTCACCGTCCTATTTATATTGGGAAATTTCAAGTTCCATTTACACCAGGATTAATTCCGAAGCGCCGCGATGAGCTTGCGGTTCAATTAGGAAAAATGGTTGTGGAGCATTTGTTAACGCCAGAAGGAATCGGAAAGAAGTTAGCGAATGAAGAGTTTCAAAAAAGTTTAATACACTGGGCACAAGTAGAAGTGGACAAAGTAATGATGAATGAACAATCACTGCGACAAATGTTAGAACAATGGGATGTAGCGCATGTAGAAAAAGAAGCGATCGAGAAAATTGAACATGTGATTACAGAAAAGATTGAGATGTTTTTAGAAGAGTACTATACATATACATGGGAACAAGCTTTACCTCATTCTGTTCACGAGAAAATAGAGAATGTGATTCCAAATGTTTCGGCATTTATTTTAGGGCGAGCAACTCAGTTTTTTGAGAGTGAAGAAGGGAAAGCACGTCTTTCAAAAATGATTGATGATTTCTTTGCTTCTAGGGGAACGCTACTTAACTTAGTCGGAATGTTTTTAGGGAATGTAAGTGTAGTGGATCGTGTGCAGCCAGAAGTCATTAAGTTTTTAGGGCAAGAAGTTACGAAACAGCTTTTAACTGAAGTATTGCAAAAAGAGTGGGAAAAGTTAAAAGGAAGAGATGTAAAAGAAGTAGAAACGTTTGTAGAAAAAGAAATGATTGTAAGCTCCATATTGTCTGCAGTTAAAGTGGAGGAAACAGTAAGTAAATTTTTAAATCAATCTGTGCAGCAAGTATGTGAGCCAGTTCGAGAAACAATTATGGAAAAGGTAGTTCCAAGTGCAGTAACGAAAGGCTTAAAGTGGGGAACAGAAAACGTAGCGAGTATACTAAATAATCTCCACTTGGCTGAAATTGTCCAGCAAGAAGTATCCACATTTTCAACGGAGAGACTAGAGGATTTAGTGCTGTCCATTACAAAAAATGAACTAAAAATGATTACGTATTTAGGGGCATTATTAGGCGGAATGATTGGACTCGTGCAAGGATTATTACTGCTGTTTCTTAAATAATAAGGTAAGTACATAGAAATAAAAGTGAAATTTCTTCACATCTCTTGCATAGTTTGATATGGTAAGAAGAGGTGCGTATGTAAACGCACTGAAAAGGCAGTGCGCATGACAAGTGCTAGCCTTCTAAAGGAGGAAAAATAAAATGACAAAAAACATTCATGATGTTGCATATGAATTACAAAAAGCAATCGCTGAAAACGAAGATTTCCAAACATTAAAAGCAAGCTACGCAGCAGTACAAGGTGACGCAGCTTCAAAGAACTTATTCGATGAGTTCCGCACAATGCAACTTGGCTTACAACAAAAAATGATGCAAGGTCAAGAAATCACTGAAGAAGATAACCAAAAAGCACAAGAAGTTGTAGCTCGCATTCAACAAGATGCTAAAATCACAAAGTTAATGGAAACTGAGCAACGCCTAAACATTGTTATCACTGACGTTAACAAAATTATCATGAAGCCACTTGAAGATTTATATAACGCGCAACAACAAGCGTAATGAGAGAAGACGCCCCTAGGATGGGGCGTCTTTTTTGTTTGTTATTTGTGGAAATACTCCGTTTCAATATTCTTCGCCTTCAAAAATGTTTCAATTTCTTTTTGCTTCCTACCATTCACTTTCTCAAAGCGTTTTGTAAAAGAAAAATCAGTTTTGAATAAGTTACCATCTTGAGCGAGTTTGTCTAATTCTTGCTCTAGTTCTACTGAAAGTACCGTAGACGATGAAATGTAATCATGAATTTCCTTTGAAGGCTGTTTGTAATCATCAGGAATCGTATTGTTACTAATAAAATTAAGGAAGTTCGCATCGTTTTGTTGCGCTAAATCTACTAGTTGTTTTAATTTCTCCCGATCGGATTCCGTGACTTCTTCGTCAGACATGGCTGATGAAAGTGGAACGATGTTTTCGTCTAACTCTCCGCTATAATCTAAATATGTTTTTATATTTTGTTTTATTTCGTCTTCGTTAATCGCTTCATTCTTTTTTGAGGAAGTGAATATAGTTTCTGGAATTTTAACCGTAACATCTTTAATAGATTGTACATCGTTTTCTTCTTTAGGTTGCGCACTGTTTGAACAAGCTGATAGCAATAAAAATGTAAGTAATATGAGTGGGTATAAAATATACTTTTTCATCTTAATCTCCTTTTGCATTAGTATCTTTGTAAAATAGCTACATTCCATTTCAAGTACTTAACTAAAGCTGCGTATAGATGTTTAATCATTTGATAACATATGACGGATATGAGTAAACCGCTGCAAAAAGCGATGAACACATTATAAACATCAGAATAACTGATTTGATGAAACCCTTTGAAAAATCCTAATCCTATTAATAAAATAGGTGAAATGATTAATAATGGAGTGGCAATGATAAGTGCTAGAATAATCGGTAATAAAAAGAGTAGTACGAAAAAGGCGATAATGATAAAGGCAAAGTTTAAAACACTTAAGCTCATAACAGAAAATAGTGCAGTTATTATATTTTTGAAGCTTCGTTTCTTGTCAGCATTGCTTATTGCATAGGAAACAGTAAGTTCTTTCCCGATCGTTTTAGGATTTCCTAGTTTTCTAGCAATTTCTTCTTCACATTTCCCATCCTGCTTACCACTGATAAAATGAGTTTCATACTCTGAAATAATATCTTTCTTTTCTACATTGGGCATATTCTGCAGGGAAGAACTAAGTTGTTCCAAAAATTCACTTTTGTTCATAACAATCACTTTCCTTTATAGAATGATGAATTACAGCTGAGAATGCTATCTTTTGAAAAGGGGATACGAATTATAAAGCACATTCCAATTAATGGTTATTCCAATATTTACAAATATATCATTTACTAGTGTTCTTTGCAAGGTACTGTGAAGTTTTTAATACTATGATGAGATGGAAGTTTTTGTTCATTTTTAGAGGAGATGTAAAAATATTATTTTAGGATAAGTAAAGGGTTGTAAGCGCATTCCTTATTGTTTGTCAAAATACTGTCAAATTCATATTCTTGGAAAAATAATGCATTTGTACTATAATGATAAATAATACTTCACCACGTTAATTAACTAGGTGAAATTAAAAAATCTTTATTACACACATTATGAAATAAAGGAATGATTAGTTTGAGTACAGATGTAAAAGCAAACGACGTGAAGACAAAAACAAAAGGAGCAGATCTTGTTGTTGATTGTTTAATTAAACAAGGTGTTACACATGTTTTCGGTATTCCAGGAGCGAAGATTGACTCTGTATTTGATGTACTGCAAGAAAGAGGACCAGAGTTAATTGTTTGTCGTCATGAACAAAACGCAGCATTTATGGCAGCTGCTATTGGTAGATTAACAGGGAAACCGGGCGTATGTCTTGTAACTTCAGGGCCAGGGACATCAAATTTAGCGACAGGTCTTGTTACTGCGAATGCGGAGAGTGATCCCGTTGTTGCTTTAGCTGGTGCAGTTCCGCGTACAGATCGATTAAAACGTACGCATCAATCTATGGATAATGCTGCACTATTCGAACCAATCACAAAATATAGCGTAGAAGTAGAGCATCCTGATAATGTGCCAGAAGCATTATCAAATGCATTCCGAAGTGCAACTTCTACAAATCCAGGAGCTACTTTAGTAAGTTTACCGCAAGACGTTATGACTGCAGAAACGACTGTAGAGTCTATCGGTGCGCTTTCTAAGCCACAGCTTGGAATCGCTCCCACAAATGATATTACATATGTAGTAGAAAAAATAAAAGCAGCGAAATTACCAGTTATTTTACTCGGTATGAGAGCGAGCACAAATGAAGTGACGAAAGCTGTTCGTAAATTAATTGCGGATACAGAACTTCCTGTCGTTGAAACATATCAAGCAGCTGGTGCCATTTCACGTGAGTTAGAAGATCATTTCTTCGGCCGTGTTGGACTATTCCGTAACCAACCAGGTGATATTTTACTAGAAGAGGCAGATCTTGTTATTTCTATCGGTTATGATCCAATCGAGTATGATCCAAAGTTCTGGAATAAACTTGGCGACAGAACAATTATTCATCTTGACGACCATCAAGCAGATATCGACCATGATTACCAACCAGAGCGTGAATTAATTGGTGATATTGCCTTAACGGTAAATAGCATCGCGGAGAAATTACCGAAACTTGTATTAAGTACGAAATCAGAAGCGGTATTAGAACGATTACGTGCGAAATTATCAGAACAAGCAGAAGTTCCAAATCGTCCTTCAGAAGGTGTTACGCATCCACTTCAAGTGATTCGTACACTTCGTTCTTTAATTAGTGACGACACAACCGTTACATGTGACATCGGTTCCCATTCTATTTGGATGGCGAGATGTTTCCGTTCTTATGAACCACGTAGATTATTATTTAGTAACGGCATGCAAACGTTAGGTGTTGCACTTCCTTGGGCAATTGCTGCTACTTTAGTAGAACCAGGTAAAAAAGTAGTTTCCGTATCAGGTGACGGTGGTTTCTTATTCTCAGCGATGGAGTTAGAAACGGCGGTACGTTTAAATTCTCCAATCGTCCATCTTGTTTGGAGAGACGGCACATATGATATGGTTGCATTCCAACAAATGATGAAATACGGCAGAACATCAGCTACAGAGTTTGGCGATGTTGATCTTGTGAAATATGCGGAAAGTTTCGGGGCGTTAGGTCTTCGTGTTAACACGCCTGATGAATTAGAAGGTGTATTAAAAGAGGCACTAGCAGCAGACGGTCCTGTCATTATTGATATTCCAATCGACTACCGTGATAACATTAAATTAAGCGAAAAATTATTACCAAACCAATTAAACTAATGGAGGCAGATTTGAGATGACTGTTGCGCAATTAATCGATATTGATGCAAAAAAAACGAAAATGAGCAATGAAGTATATCAAACATCTACAATGCTTGCGCTATTAGATGGTATATATGATGGTGTGATTAGCTTTGAGGAACTAAAGGAACGTGGTGATTTCGGCATCGGCACATTTGATCAATTAGATGGTGAAATGATTGCATTTGATAACGAATTTTATCATTTACGTTCAGACGGTTCAGCAGAAAAAGTAGAGCCAGAAGAAACAACACCGTTTGCGACGGTAACTTTTTTTGAAAAAGAAATGAGTTATACAGTAGAGCGTCCGATGAATCGTGAAGAAGTTGAGGCATTATTACATGAATTAATGCCAAGTAAAAACTTATTTTACGCGATTCGAATGGACGGTACATTCCGTGAAGTAAGAACGAGAACTGTTCCAAGACAAGAAAAACCGTATACACCGCTCGTTGAAGTGACGAAATCACAGCCAATCTTTTCGTTTAAAGAGACAAAAGGTACGCTTGCTGGATTTTGGACGCCAGATTATGCGCAAGGCATTGGTGTAGCTGGTTTCCACTTACATTATATTGATGATGAAAGAAGCGGGGGCGGGCACGTTTTCGATTATGTTATAGAAAACTGTACGATCCAAATTTGTCAAAAAGCTCATATGCATTTAGCGCTTCCAGAAACAGCTGATTTTATGGCGGCTGAATTATCTAGAGAAAATTTAGAGGATAATATTGCGACTGCGGAAGGTGCGGAGTAAAAAGGGAAGCCGATTCGGCTTCCCTTTTATTCTTGATTAATCCCGATATGCGGAACAATGTTCATCAGAAATGAAATAGTTCTCTTTACCAGTTAAGGCTGATACTTCTACCAATTGATGCCCAAGCCCATCCCATACTGTAACAGTATGTAAGGAGGACCATTCAATATTCCCACGAGCGAGTCGGAAAGAATAATAGTCGTTATTTGTTGTTACTAAAACTTTGTTATAAATAATATTTTTCGTTTTTTTATTTTGCAAAATAAGAACAAAGTCTAGTTTATCTTCATCTTTTGGAATTTGTAGTATTCTCGCTACAAACATTCCATTTGGGTTTTTCTTCGTTTTATAGACTTTTTCTGACTCTATTTTTTGTTCAGGTTTGCCCCTCATAGTCTCTCCCTTTACATATGTTTATTTCTTTGAAACGAACGGATGACCCTCATAATAAAAACGCCACGGATAATGTACAGCTTCTTCCGCATAGTCGATGTTAATACGAGGTCCTGCTGTTATTTTATATTGTGATGATATGTGTTCTTCTTCTGGGACGAGTTCAATATGTAATGTATCACTTTGTAAGGATACGCCTCGTTCTTCTAAAGTAATTCCGAGGGCACGGCATAGTTTGCCAGGGCCGTTCGTTACATTTTTATACTGCGCTTTTGTAATGTCGGTTTTGTTGTAGCGCGCTAGTTTTATTTCTTCTATTCCATCTACCGGCTCAAGGGCTCGAATGAGAACACCTTGTGGGGTGCCAACTGGCGCTGTAATGACGTTAAAACAATGATACATACCATAAATCAAATATACGTAAGCATGTCCCGGTGCGCCAAACATGACTTCTGTACGATCCGTTCGTCTGCCGCCGTAACTATGCGCGGCTTTATCATCCGGACCTTTATATGCTTCTACTTCTACAATGATTCCGCTTCGTTTTACTCCGTCTACAATATGTACAAGTTTTTGTCCGAGTAATTTCTTTGCGACTTCTAACGTATCGCCTTCATAAAAGGAAGGTGGTGCCTGCATTGTACTATCTCCTTTGTTAAGTGTATATGTATATAGTAAACCAAATTTTCAGTAGTAATTCTAACTCGTTCTATTTGCTACATTTATTTCATAAATTATGGATAGAGTACAACAGCGAAGAGGGGGAGTGCGACATGATTTATCGCTTACTAGCTCTTAATATAGATGGGACACTACTATACAACAACGGAAAAATTGCAAAAGGATTACGAGAAACGATTGAATTTGTGAAAAGAAAAGATGTATACGTTACATTATTTACGAGCCGTAATTTTCAGTCTGCTCATAAAGTAGCAAAGGCGCTAAAATTAGATTCTATATTAGTGACACATGGCGGTGCTTTCGTTTCAGCGACGTTAGATAAGCCGTACGCTCAAAGAAGATTATCGGAAGAGAAGACGTTTAACATTGTGCAAGTGTTAGAGCACTTCGATTGTAACGTCCGCATTTCTCATGAACGGTTTTCAATCGGAAATCGTGAGAGAAATACACCGAACTTAATTGCGCGTACTGTATTATCAAGCGCAGATCCATTATTTTATCCAGTTCAATTTGTAGACTCGTTAGGCGATGCGCTTCGTGATCATCCAGTAGCGGCGCCAAAAATTGATGTTATTTTCCAAACGAAAGGTGAAAAAGAACGAGGGCTCCATACATTAAGAAAAGCGTTCCAAGATTTAGAGTATGTTGAGTGTGATTCAAAACGAATAGAAATTTTGCCGCAAAATGTATCAAAATTACGTGGATTACAATTGCTTGGAGAGCATTTAAATATTTCGCTAAACGAAATGGTTGCGATTGGAGATAGTTTAGAAGATCTAGAAGTAATTGAAAATGTAGGACTCGGGGTAGCGATGGGGAATTCGCCTGTAGAGTTAAAACAAGCAGCTGACTGGATTACACGTTCAAATAGTGAGAACGGTGTAGAGTATATGATTAAAGAACATTTCCGTAAGCAATTTCCACTTCCGTTTTTGAAGAATCATAAAAATACGCCGAAACGATGAAAGAAAAACGTAGCTTTTTGGCTACGTTTTTTATTCGTTTTATTTTAGGAATGAAAGCGTTTCATGAAGGTGAATTGTGTCTGAAATCTATACAATTCACTTGAATCCTTTAGAAAACTGTTGTAAAGTGGATGATGTTGCCAAGATAGTTACACCACATGAAATATTCTCCAGGTTAATTTTATTGAGATCCCATACGTAAAAAACACTTCGCATGTTAGTTTCGTTCACGTAGTATTTCAAAAATGAATTGTAGTAATGTTATTAATTTGTTCTAGATTTTCTTTGGTTTATTTAAATGGATTATTTTAAGTTAATGTGAGTAAGGGTTGATACATATGAAATGTGCTTCATTTCGTAAATTTAGAAATTATAAAAGGGGGAATGAATTTTTTGAGGAAATCATTTAATCAAAAAATAAAAAAATTAAGTAGTAGTTTTATAGTTGTGTTACTAGTATGTATGAATTTTTTAATCCATTTACCGTATAAAGCAGAGGCAGCTACAACAGAATTAAAAGGTTTAGGTGATGTATCTTATTACAATGCAATCATTTTTGGAGATCATAGTGCAACGAGTGCGGATATTGAGGGTGCGATGGCTGTTCAAAAAAATATGAATGCATCAAGTTATACAGTCGTAGCGGCTGCAACTGGAGCGAATAATTTAGCTGGAGCGAAATGGGTAGATGAAGGATATCCGTCATTATTACTAGGTGGCCAATTTACGAAAGCGGGAGCAGGACAAGTAATTATCCAAGATGGAACAGTGGCTATGACAAAAGATGGTGACCCAGAAGGTGCAATGAAATCATCATATGACCGTATCTCGTATAAAGAGCAAGCGGAGATTGATGCTAAATTTAAAGAGTTTAGAAAAGACGTTAATAGTGTAATTGAGGATGCGGGTCAATTACATACTGATAAACCAAAACCGGGTATAACTTTTGGAATCGGTGAAGATGTAAATAATTCTAATATTTATGTCTCTTCAGGATTAGAAGGGCAAGAACCATTCAATGTAAAGGATGTTTATCTTCCAAATGTAAATAACAAAGATTTTATTGTTATTCATTCAGATGCAGAAGAAGTTAATTTTGGTGGCGGTGCAATCCTGTATGATACGACAGATAAGGGCGGGTTCACATTAGTTAATACCTCTCAAGCATATGACCCTAATTCCTTCTTCACTGAGTTAGCTAGTAAAGTCATTTGGGTGTTCCCTAATGCTAAAAAGATAACAACTAAAGGATATGGTGTAGTAGGAAGTGTATTTGCACCTAATGCAGTTGTAGAGACAAAGGGTGGTTCAATTAATGGACAAGCCTTTGTTGGTGGATTACACCAAAGAGATGGATTTGAGGTTCATAATTTTAAATTTAACTGGCCAAAGTGGAAAAAGCCGGCAGCTGAAAAAGGAAATTTACAAATTAAAAAAGTTGATGAAGACAATGAAAACATTGTTTTAAAAGACGCAAAATTTGATGTTATAGACAAAGATAATCATGTTGTGGCTACTGTTACAACAAACGAAAAGGGTATTGCGGAAGTTAAAGATTTACCATTTGGTGATTATTTTGTAAAAGAAATTAGTGCACCAGAGGGATATATAAAAGTTGATACACCAGCAAAAGTAACAATTGATAATACAAACATAATTGAATTTGTTATGAAGAATACGAAAAAAGTAGAAGATGGTCAATTTAAATTATTGAAAAAAGATAGTGAATCTGGTCAACTTTTACCAGGTGCAAAATTTGATGTTATAGATAAAGATGGGAACGTTGTCGAAACAATTATTACAGATGGTAAAGGTGAAGCTTTATCAAAACAACTTCCAGTTGGAACATATACATTAAAAGAAGTTGAAGCACCAAAAGGTTACGAACTATCATCTAGTTTAGTTCATGTTGATGTAGCTGCTAATAATATAGTGACTGTAGATGTGTTGAATAAAAAAATCGTTGAAAAAGTAACAGGTCAATTTGAAATCGTAAAAGTAGATGCAGAAGATAAAACGAAAGTATTGTCAGACGCAGAATTTGAAGTGTACAAAGATGGTAAAAAAGTAGAGACGTTACGAACAGATAAAACTGGTAAAGTAATCTCTCAGAAATTAGAGCCAGGAACATACACATTAAAAGAAACGAAAGCACCGCAAGGATATACAGTATTAAAAGAAGAAATTGAAGTCGTTGTGGAAGCAAACAAAGTAGTAGAAGTACAAGTAGAAAATGCAAAAGAACTAGGAAGCTTACAAGTAATCAAAAAGGATGCAGAGAGTGGAAAAGTTCTAGAAGGCGCAGAATTTAGACTAAAGAACGAAAATGGTCAAGTAGTTGGAGAAGCGAAAACAACGAATAAAGACGGTGTAGTAAAATTCGAAAACTTAGTACCAGGTAAGTATACGTTAGAAGAAACGAAAGCGCCGGAAGGTTATAAAGCAGTAGAAGTAACAGTCGAAGTAAACGTAGTAGCAAATGAAGTAGTAAAACAAGAAGTT
This sequence comes from Bacillus sp. EB106-04-02-XG92, assembly GCF_058791995.1. Taxonomy (NCBI): domain Bacteria; kingdom Bacillati; phylum Bacillota; class Bacilli; order Caryophanales; family Bacillaceae; genus Bacillus; species Bacillus sp. EB106-04-02-XG92. The sequence goes on along the minus strand of NZ_JBYTEA010000011.1, from coordinate 56,533 downwards.
ATGAATGAAAAAGTAACAGGTCAATTTGAAATTGTAAAAGTAGATGCGAATGATAAAGCGAAAGTATTATCAGATGCAGAATTTACAGTATATAAAGATGGTAAAAAGGTAGCGGAACTGAAAACAGATGAGAGTGGAAAAGTGATGTCACCAAAATTACCATTAGGTGAATATACAGTGAAAGAAACGAAAGCACCAGAAGGTTACAAGCTTTCAAATAAAGAATGGAAAGTAACAATACAAAACGAGAAAGAAGTAGTAAAAGTAGAGGCGGAAAACGAAAGAATCTTAGGTTCTCTACAAATTATTAAGACGGATGATAAAGATCAAGCGAAACGTTTAGCAGGCGCAGAATTCACATTGAAAGATACGCAAGGGAAAGTTGTAAAAGAAGGAATTACAACAGATAAGTCTGGAATTGTTAAAGTAGATGGACTAGTGCCTGGTGAATATACGTTAGAAGAAACAAAAGCGCCAGAAGGTTATGAGTTAACAAAACAAGTAATTCATGTAACAGTTGATGGTGAAAAAGTTATTGATGTAAAAGTAACGAATAGTAAGAGCCTTGGTCAATTCGAAATCGTAAAAGTAGATGCAAACGATAAAACGAAAGTATTATCAGATGCAGAATTTGAAGTGTACAAAGATGGTAAAAAAGTAGAGACGTTACGAACAGATAAAAATGGTAAAGTAACCTCTCAGAAATTAGAACCAGGAACATACACATTAAAAGAAACGAAAGCACCACAAGGATATAAGTTGTTAAAAGAAGAAATTGAAGTCGTTGTGGAAGCAAACAAAGTAGTACAAGTACAAGTAGAAAACGCAAAAGAACTAGGAAGCTTACAAGTAATCAAAAAGGATGCAGAGAGTGGAAAAGTTCTAGAAGGTGCAGAATTTAAGTTAAAGAATGAAACTGGTCAAGTAGTTGGAGAAGCGAAAACAACGAATAAAGACGGTGTAGTAACATTCGAAAACTTAGTGCCAGGAAAGTATACGTTAGAAGAAACGAAAGCGCCAGAAGGCTATAAAGCGTTAGAAGTGACGGTAGAAGTAAATGTTGTTGCAAATACAGTAGTAAAACAAGAAGTATTAAATGAAAAAGTGAAAGAAAAGATTAAAGGTCAAGTAGAAATTACAAAGGTAGATGCTAATGATAAAGATAAAAAATTAGCGGGCGCAGTGTTTGAAATTTTGAAAGATGGAGCAAAAATAGACACATTAACATCAGATGAAAATGGTAAAGCAACTTCGAAAGAATTAGAGCCAGGAGATTATGTTTTAAAAGAAGTTCAAGCGCCAGAAGGTTATGAGTTATCTGGTAAGGAAATTGAATTTACGATTTCTAATCAAAAAATTGAAGTAGTAAAACTTCAAATTACAAATGAAAAAGAAACAAGCAAAGGTCCAGAGAATCCAGGTGGAGAAACAGAAACGCCAGGTGGAGAAACAGAAACACCGGGTGGAGAGACAGAAACGCCAGGTGGAGAGACAGAAACGCCAGGTGGAGAGACAGAAACGCCAGGTGGAGAGACAGA